>NZ_CP045423.1:0-600000 GCF_009363855.1 Microvirga thermotolerans | reverse complement strand
AGAAGCGCGTCGAGCGCCAGCGGCTCAACGCGCTGGTCGCCCTGTGCGAGGCGCCGCGCTGCCGCCGCCAGACCCTGCTGGCCTATTTCGGCGAGAGCGCGGAGCCCTGCGGCAACTGCGACCTGTGCATCGACGGCGTCATGTCGTTCGACGGCACGGTGGAGGCGCAGAAGCTCCTCTCGGCCATCGTGCGCACCGGCGAGCGGTTCGGCACGGAGCACCTGATCAGCATCCTCGTCGGCGAGGAGACGGAGGCGGTCCGCCGCTTCGGCCATGCGCAGCTCAGGACCTTCGGCGTGGGCGCCGACCGCTCGAAGGCCGAATGGCGCTCGCTCCTGCGCCAGATCTATGCCGCCGGGCTCGTGAGCCTGGAGCTGACCGAGTACGGGCGCTGGACCCTCACCGAGAAGGGCGTCGCGGTGCTGAAGGGCCAGGAGCGGATCGAGCTGCGCTCCGACGTGCTGATGAAGCCCCGCGAGCGCCGGCGCCGGCGCGCCGCCTTCGAGGCGCACGCGGCGGTGCCGGGGGACGATCCCCTCCTCGTCGCCCTCAAGGCCCTGCGCACCCGCCTCGCCAAGGAGGAGGGCGTGCCCGCCTACGTGATCTTCTCGGACCGCAGCCTCGTCGACATGGCGGCGCAGAGACCCGCGAACCTGCGCGCCTTCGGCGAGATCCACGGCGTCGGCCAGGCGAAGCTCGACCGCTACGGGGACGCGTTCCTCGCCGTCATCCGCGAGCACGCCGGCTGAAGCCCGGTCCTCGGCCTGTCGCACCCCGTCGTTCCACCCGCACCCCGTCATCGGGTCGGCTGCTGTTCGATTCTTGCTCTCTCCCTCCCCGGGTCGCGGATTGCGCGGGCCGCGCCGCCGCGCCCTCTCCCCCTCCCCAGCGCAAGCCGGGTGGTCCCGGCTTGCGCACCGGAAGAGCCGGTCCCGGGGCGACGCGTGATCGGCGGGGAAGGGAACGCGTCGCGCTTCCCGCGCACCGCCGTCCTCCCGGACCGGCCCGGCCATGCCGCCGGAGTTGAGCCGTGAGAAGCACGCACGCCGCCGCGTCCTCCGGGCGCGTGGGCCCGGAGGGGCGGCGGGGTCGAGGGGGCACGAGGATCGCTCCGGCTCGGGGGAAGGAAGGGGTGAAGGCAATGAGCCGCAGCGTCATCGCGCCCGGTTCTTTTCCGGCGGACCGGCGGCGGAGGCTCCGGGGATGGCCCGGACGCGGGGCGGCGTTGACGAACGCCGGCGGCGCCGGACGGCCCGGAGCCCCGGCACTGCCGGGGCCGCCCGCGGCCGGCGCGTGCGTGGCGCGCGGGCGCGGGACCGGTCCCGTCCCCGCATTCGGCGACGCCTCGCGAGCGCGCCCCTCGGCGGGACGGGATGCGTTACGATATAGCCGAGCTTGGTGTCGCTGTCAAGAACGAAAGCGGAACATTGCTGCGGGCGCGCCTTGCCGGGACGCGCAGCGGGAGAGCCGTTGCCGTCGCGGGGCGCTGTTCAGGGCCCGCCTGTCCGGACGGCGGCGGCCGCTGCGTCTAAGAGCGTGTTTGGGAAATCGCGCTGAGGGGATTCCTGTTGGGCGCTGGCTGTGATTCAGGCTCTGGATGTGGACACCAGAGCAGCGGGGCCGGATGGCCAAGATCGCCCGGAAGACAAAGCGTTATCCGTCCGATTTGACGGATGAGGAATGGGCGCGGATCGCGCCGCTCATGCCCAAACCGGGTCGGCGTGGCCGGCCGCGTGAGGTGGAGTTCCGGGAGGCGATCAACGCGGTGCGCTATCTGGTGCGCTCAGGCTGCGGCTGGCGGATGCTGCCGATCCATTTCGGGCACCGGCGCACGGTCTATGGCTGGTTCTGCGAACTGGCCCGCCGCTTCCTGTTCCAAACCATCCACGATGTCGAGCTGATGCTGGATCGTGAGCGGTCCGGACGCGAGGCAAGCCCGACGGCGGCCGTGATCGACGGCCAGTCGGTCAAGGCTCCCCATGCCGCAAGATCGTCGGCCGCAAGCGCCACATCGCGGTCGATACCGACGGGCGCCTCCTGATGGTCAACCTGACCCCGGCCGACATCTCCGACTGCGCCGGTGCGCAAGCCATCCTCGACGCCATCCGCAAGCGCTGGCCCTGGGTGAAGCACCTGTTCGCCGACGGCGCCTATGACAGGCTCAAGCTGATGGACAAGGCTGCCTATCTCGACTTCATCGTCGAGATCGTCCGCCGACGTGACGGCGCTCAGGGCTTCGAGATCCTGCCACGCCGCTGGGTCGTGGAGCGGACCTTCGGCTGGATGATCCGCTGGCGACGGCTCGTGCGCGACTACGAGCGCCGCATCGACGTCTCACACGCCATGATCCTCGTCGCAATGGGCGGAAATCTCATACCAAGAAACGCTCATCCCTGATTTCTCAAACAGGCTCTAACAACGTATCGACCGCCTTGCGGAGCTTCCAGAAAGGACACTCTGCCGAAGAATGTTGTGAGGTTAACGGTGCTCCAGGTCCTTTGCTGGGGGCGACCGAAGGCAAGCCGCTCCTTGTTATTCGGATTTGCGTACGATCATGGGCTTGGCCTGAAGTGGATGCCTCAACTGGGCATCTAATGCCGAAACGAAGTTCAATAAAAACGGTGAGGTTCCCTTAAGTCCTATTGTGTCCGCAAACAGGCTAGATGTAGGCTTTTTTAAGGCAAATAGAAAAGGAATGGGGGCTTTTATGTATAAATTCCTGACGACGGCCACTGTCGTTGGCTCGTTGCTTCTTGGGAGCGTTGTTCCCGGACATGCACAGCAGAATCCCTTTGGCGCGCTGCTAGGCGGGGCTGGAGGTGCCGCTGTCGGCGCTGCCATGGGCAGGGGTAAGCCCGGAGCCGTAATCGCCGGTGCGCTCGTCGGTGCAGTTCTCGGGCAAATTCTTGCCAATATGGACGCCCAGTCGAAAACCCAGCGTCAGAAGGCGGTCACGACTGCCAAGCGCAAGCCCGCAGGCTCAACCACTACCTGGAAGAGCAAGGAAGCAACTGGTTCGATCAAGGTCGCCAAGGTTGACAAGATGCCCGATGGCAAGGTCTGCCGGACAATCCAGGAGACAATCACCTTCCAGGGCAAACCTTCTACCGAGGAACGCACAGAATGCGCCTGAGCCTCCACCGCTGTCTCGCGGCAGCCGCTCTCGTCGGAGGAGGCCTTTATGGACTCCTCTCGACTTCCCAAGCCCAGGAATTTTCCCTCGACGGCTTCCGCACCTGCGCGCGTGCCGACAACGGCAACCATTATTGTAAAACGTCGGCCTCAGCGAATTGGCAGCGTGTGCCTCCCGAGTTCTACAATCGTTTCAAGCAGGCGGAGGCGGATGCCGCGGCAGGCGGGTCAGGCCGCAGCAAGGAACTGCAGGAAATCGCTGATTTTCTGAACGACCTCTCCCAGTACATGAAGCAGGTTGCGGCGAGCGGCAGCCCGGTAAACCTCGCAGAAATTGCGAAGGCCGCAGTCTCTACCAAAGCCGCTGTCGAATCCCAGAACTTAAAGGAAGCACAGAACGGACAGCGCCGCCTCGAAGCGATGTTTAAGGAGGATCCAGGTTTTGCGATCTTCATGAGGCGCTTTGCCGACGAGCGGCAGCAGGTTCTCGACCGGCGTATATCCGAAGCGGCCCTGGAAGCCGACAAGAACATTGCCTTTATCCAGTTCTATGTCGCAGCCAATATCCTGTCCCAGCACACGGCGGATCTAACGAAATTCGGTGAGCAACTCGCTAAAGCACTTAAGGAGCGCTCCCTGAGCGGGCTCAACCGCGTCAATGGAGATTTTTCCCGCTTCGTTCGGGAGAAGAGTCTGACCGACGATTACAACTCCGCCATGTTGGCATGGACAGAGAAGAACACGCCCAAAACATCGGAGGATCCTCAATCGGCGCTCGCTCGAAATCTCGGCATCACAGACCGCACGCGTTTTCTTGTCGACGGTGAGAAGGAAGAGCTGGTCTTCCTTTACAACACCGCATCCGGCCGCATCGTTAAGAGCCTGCGTGGCGATCTGGTTTTCAAGGATCGCAAGCCGACGATCTGCTTTGCGCAGGACAGGAGCATCGATCGGATCAGAGACCTCGAGCGCTTGGCCATGGCTCAGATCCAGAGGCAGGAGCTAGACGTCGAAAGCGTCAGGATCTCACAGTCTGCGTGTCCCATCGATGGCATGGAAGGCTACGATATCCTCGTCTTCCAGCGCGCTGGACTTCTGTCGCAGCCCCTAGCCTATGTCTCGTCAGTCGTGCGGCGGGTGGAGACCAACTTCAGTCTGTTGGCGTCCATCCCCGGCGCAGAGGTGATGAAGGCGTTTCAAAACGAGGTGGAGAGTTCAGCGGCTCTTGAGGCCCAAATCCTCAATGGCAAGAGCTCGGGCTTTGGTCTTGTTTTCACGAACCCAAGCCAGGGACGGATCTGCCATACGGTTTCTGAGGATTCTGAGGCGCACCAGATCGCGGTTACGAGGAGGACAGGTACAGTCTTTAATGTCTCGACCAGCGATATTGTCTTTACCAAGACGTCCCTCGACAACGCCTTTGCCGATTTTCAGACACGCAAGTGCAACGCGATCTACGCTTCAGCCAAGGATCTTGCCGACGTCATAAAGGCAATGAAGCGAGAGCGTCTCGACTATGTCGTGGCGCCTATGTGGATTGATCCGCTTGATATCAGGGCTGTTATACAGGCCGAGGCTTCTGAAATGGCCAACCTCATGGCCAGGGAAGAGGCGGCACGCAAGGCTCTCCAGCAGGAGGAAGCCATCTTAAAGCAGCGAGCACTCGACGAGGCGGTTAAACGCGAAAACATCGAGCGGGATTTGCAGGCGCGCAACCGTTCCTTCGCCCGCGCAGCACAGGACCGAATCTCTGGCATGATCGATACCTTCCTGGCCGAGGTGAAGGCCAGCGGGGACAAGCGCGGGGACGGCGTGTTCGGCAAGACGGCAGAGCTCTTTCCCGGCTTCGCCCGCGTTGTCAAGCAATTGACCCGGGACCGCTGGGAACTCGAGAGCAAGTCCTATGCCGTAGTGGACTTCGGGGACGCTGACTGGAACAACCGCAAAGTGGAAGCAGTCATTGTCCGTACCGAACTGCTGCTGCAGAACAAGCCCCTAGGCCGGAGGGATGCTGTCTGCTTTTTCCTTGGCGTAGTGGTTGATGCTGAGTTCGACCACCTGAGGGATCCGATTACCGTATCATGCGATGATTCTGAGGAAGCTGTACGGCGTTGGCAGGTCGGTTCGAAGTTCAGTTCCCGCTGGCGCGCTGCTGCGAAGTAGACATGCATCGATAATCGCAGCAGAAGGGCGCGTGATAGCGCCCTTCTGCATTTGGAATGTCCAGTCTGTGTGGACGGATTGGGTCGAGCGATGCACGGCGCATCCGGTGCAGGTGTTCGCCTCCACCATCGTGCGGACCATGTCTCGGCCGCTGGCGCAAACGGAGCCAGAGCCGCCAGGCCCCGGCCGCTCCCGGCGTGGCTTCTCGACCAAGATCCACAAGGCCGACCGGGACGGCGGCCCATTGGACTATTGTCTGAACAGCGACAGTCCGCACTTTGAGAGGCTGCTCGACCGCGGACGGGTTAGCATTGAGCAGACCTTGAACCAACTCAAGCGCTTCAAGCGCTTTGCTTTACGCTGCGAGGAGACCGAAAAGAACTACGGCTCCTTCGTCGCCCCTGCTCTCAGCTTCATCCTCATCAAATCCGTCCACACGGCCTAAACAACTGCTCAGTGTCTCCACTCCCAAGCAGGTCCGTCAACCCGCCGCCGGTTGCCTGCCGCCGGCGGCGGCGCCGTCGAGGCGGCGGAGGAGGGCGTCCACTTCTTCGGGGGTCTGGTAGATGCCGAAGCCGAGGCGCAGGCGGTTTCCGCGCACGTCGGTCACCACGTTCAGGGCCTTCAGCCGCGCGTAGGTCGGCTGCGCGTCCGGCATGTCGAAGGTGAGGAAGTTGCCGCGGCGCGTCTCGTCCGCCGGCACCACGAGGGCGTCGGGAGAGAGGCCCGATGCCGGGCCGAGGCCGTCGAGGAAGCGCCTCTGAAGGGCAAGGGCGTGATCGTGAATGGCCGCGACGGCGATCCCCGCCTGCTGCGACAGCCAGCGCATGACGGCGTTGAAGCGGTAGAGCCCCGAAGGGTCGAAGGTCGAGCCCATGAAGCGCCACCCGTCCTCGCTGTAGGCGACCTTGCCCTCCTGCGCCCTGGCGAGATTGCCGAAGGCCGCATACCAGCCGGTGTCGCGGGGCCGCATTCCCCAGCCCGGCGGGCAGTGCATGAAGCATGCGCCTTCCCCGGCCATGGCATACTTGTAGCCGCCCGCGATGTAGAAAGCGCGACCGGCGAGGCGGGACAGGTCCGTCGGGCGCGCCATGAAGCCGTGGTAGCCGTCGATGACGAGCATGGCGTCGCCGGCGCCCTCGGCGAGGGCGTCGATGTCGACGGCGAAGCCCGAATTGAAGAAGACCTGGCTGACGAAGACGAGATCGTGCCCCTCGCGCATGGCGGCGCGGAAGCGGTCGTCGAAGGTGGCGAAGGGTTCGGCCGGAACGCGCGTCGCGACGACGAGGCCGTCCTCCTCCAGCCGCGCGACCTGGCGCGCGAAGGAGTGGAACTCGCCGTCCGACGTCAGGATCCGGACCGGGCTTCGCGCGGGGAAGCAGGACAGGATCCGCCGCAGGAATTCGTGGGTGTTCGGGGCGACGGCGACGGTCGCCGGGTCCGGCAGGCGCAGGTGCCCCGCCACATGGTGCTGGAACTCCTCCAGCACGGGTCCCAGGATGCGCTCCCACTTGTCGTCCATGAGGCGCGCCGCGTCGTCCCATGCCTCCGCCTGCGCGTTGCGCGTCACGTCGGGCCAGGGGTGGTGGCTGTGCGCGGCGAAGTGCAGCCGGTCGGGATCCGCGTTCAGAAAGCGGGAGAAATGGGCGCGCAGGTCGAGCATGGCGGTCTCCGTTCCGTCAGAGCTTGGTTCTCACCGACCAGAGTTCCGGAAAGAACGAGCGGTCGAGGGCCTGCTTGAGATAGGCGACGCCGGCGCTGCCGCCGGTGCCGCGGCGCATGCCGATGATGCGCTCCACCGTCTTCATGTGCCGGAAGCGCCATTGCTGGAACGCGTCCTCCAGATCGACCAGCTCCTCCGCGAGCTCGTAGAGGTCGAAATGCTCGTCCGAGTGGCGGTAGATCTCCTCCCACACCGCCTCGACGCCGGGATGCGCGGCGTAGGGCTGCGTCACGTCCCGCTCGAGGACTTCCGGAGGCACCGGGTATCCGCGCCGCGCCAGCAGGCGCAGGGCCTCGTCGTAGAGGCCGGGGGCGCGGTAGGCCTCGTCCAGCATCGCGGCGATCTCCGGCCTGTGGCGGTGGGGCGCGATCTTCAGGGCGTCCTTCGCGCCGAGCTTGAACTCCACCAGACGGTACTGCCAGGACTGGAAGCCGGAGGAGCGCCCCAGGGCCGGGCGGAAGCGCAGGTAGTCGGACGGCGTCATGGTGGAGAGCACCGTCCAGGCCTGGATCAGCTGCTCCTGGATGCGGTTGATGCGGGCGCAGCACTTGAAGGCCGGCTGCAGCTCGTCCGCGCGGATGTGCACGAGGGCGGTGTCGAGCTCGCGGTTGAAGAGCTTCAGCCACAGTTCCTTCACCTGGTGGATGACGATGAAGAGCAGCTCGTCGTGCTCGCCGGTCAGGGGCACCTGCGCCGAGAGCAGGGTGTCCAGGTGCAGGTAGTCGCCATAGCTCATGCCGCCCGAGAAGTCGGTATGGATGCCCTCCGTGCCGGGCGACGACGCATCGCGATCCGCCGTGCTCTTCTCAGCGCTCATCACACCCTCCTCGCCGCATGCGAATGACGTCGGGGGATCCTAGGGAATCGGATTCGCGATGTAAAACCCGCCCGCGACCTTGATCCGAGAAGGCGAACGGCTAGGTTGCACGTCCTGTAAGGGAACATCCGAGCCATGCCGACCTTCCTCTGCTCCGCCTGCGGGACCTCGTACCCGCCTGCCGAAACGCCGCCCGCGGCCTGCCCTGTCTGCGACGACGAGCGGCAATACGTTCCGGCCTCCGGGCAGGGCTGGACCACGCGGGAGAGGCTCGCCGCATCCCATGCCAATGCCTGGAAGCTGCACGAGCCGGACCTCTACAGCCTCCAGACCGTGCCGGCCTTCGCCATCAACCAGCGCGCCTTCCTGGTCCGCACGGCGGCGGGGAACGTCCTGTGGGACTGCATCGCCCTTCTCGACGAGGCGACCGTCGCCATCGTCCGGGCGCTGGGCGGCCTCGCGGCCATCGCCGTCTCGCACCCGCACTACTACACCACCGTCCAGGACTGGAGCCGCGCCTTCGGCGACGTGCCTGTCTATCTCCATGCGGCCGACCGCGAATGGGCGATGCGCCCCTCCGAAGCCATCCGCTTCTGGGAGGGCGATTCCCTCGACATCCTGCCGGACGCGACGCTGATCCGGCTCGGCGGCCACTTTCCCGGCGGGACGGTCCTGCACTGGAAGGGGGCCGGGGACGGGGCCGGAGTGCTCCTGTCCGGCGACATCGTCCAGGTGGCGGCGGACGTGCGCCGCGTCAGCTTCCTGTGGAGCTATCCCAACATGATGCCGCTGCCCGCGCGGGAGGTGCTGCGGATCGGGGAGAGACTCGCGCCGCTCCGCTTCGACCGGATCTACGGCGCGTTTTCGGGGAAGGACGTGAAGGCCGACGCCAAGGCCGTGGTGGAGCGCTCCGTGCGGCGCTACGTGGAGCTGATTTCCTGACCGGCCGCATTGACGGCGCGGCGGCCGGACATGCTATGACCGTCCGGTCGTCGCAGGAGTTCAGCGCTGTCCATGGCATCCTTCCTATCCGATCTCCTGTCCCGCCTCGCCGGCAAGGGCCGCTCCGAGAGCCGCGAGGAGCCTCCCGCCGAGGCCGTTGCGTACAAGGGCTACCGCATCCGGCCCGCCCCCTATCCGGCGCGGGGCCAGTTCCAGACGGCCGGGATCATCGAGAAGGATTTTCCGGAAGGCGTGAAGGAACACCGCTTCGTGCGGGCCGAGACCCATGCGAGCCGGGAGGACGCCGCCGCGTTCGCGGTCACGAAGGCCCGGCAGATCATCGACGAGCAGGGCGACCGGATCTTTTCCTGACCGCCTTCAGCGGATTCCCTCGCGGACGGAGCCCGCGGCGCAGGGACCGGCAGCCACGCCCGGCCCGCAGGCGATGCCGCCTTCCCAGCGGTCGGCCGTGACGCGCGCCGTGTCGCCCTCGATCTGGAATGTCGCCGTCTCGGCCGAGCCGTAGACGGCGCAGCCGCCCACGAGCAGCGCGAGGAGACCGGCGGCGATCCATCCCGGACGGGTCATGTGCACTCTCCCTGTGACGGTCCTGCGGACCGTCACAGGGGAATCACATGGGAATGTGGGCACATTTTGAACCGGCCCCTCCCGCCGCCTGTCGGCGCCCGTGCGGAAAACCGCCGGTCACGCCTTCGCCAGCATCCACTCGTGCGCCGGGTCGTTGTGGAACTTCCAGATCCGCTTCGGGCCGGCCATCACGTTGAGGTAGTAGAGCTCGTAGCCGTGCGGCGCGCCGACGGGGTGGTAGCCCCTGGGCACGAGCACCACGTCGCCGTCGCTCGCCGCGAGCGTCTCGTCGAGGGAGCGGTCGTCCGTGTAGACCCGCTGCAGGGCGAAGCCGGTCGGCGGGTTGAGGCGGTGGTAATAGGTCTCCTCCAGGAGGGACTCGTCCGGCAGCGCGTCGCGGTCGTGCTTGTGGGGCGGATAGCTCGACCAGTGGCCGGGCGGCGTGATGACCTCCACCACCAGCAGGCTTTCCGCGGGCTCCGTCTCGGGCAGGATGTTGCGCACGTGCCGGGTGTTGGTGCCCTTGCCGCGCGTCTCCTGCCCGACCCGCTCGGGACGGATGACGCGCGCCGGCAGCCGGCCTTCGGCGGGCGCGGTGCAGACGGCGATCTCGCAGTCGCCGTCCGCCGTCAGCGTCCATTCCGAGCGCGCGGGCACGTAGAGGGACCACGGGTCCGGCTCGAACGGGGAGGAGCGTCCGCCGATGGTGCCGAAATCCTGGCCCGCCGCCGAGGCGCGGGCGCGCCCGGAGAGCATGACGATGCAGGCCTCGCGCCTGTGCGTTTCCCGGTGCAGGCTCTGCCCCGCCTTCAGGCGGAAGACCTCGAAGCCCACATAGGTCCACCCGGCGGTTTCCGGCGTGACCGCATGGATCCGCCCGTCCGCGTCGGGCCGCGACGGCTTGACCAGGAGGTTCGGCATCGTGTGTCTCCTCTACCGTAGCCCGGCTTCCTTCAGGAAGCGGGTGAGGTTGGCATAGCCCATCTTGGCATAGGTGAGGGGATGGGCCTTCTTGGGGTCCTGCTCCGCCTCGATCACCACCCAGCCGCTGTAGCCCGGCAGCTCCCGGAACACGGAGACGAAGTCCACCATGCCGTCGCCGGGAACGGTGTAGACGCCCTCGATCACCGAATCGAGGAAGCTCCAGTTCTCGGCCCGCGACTTCTCCATCACGCTCTTGCGCACGTCCTTGGTGTGCACGTGGCTGATGCGGCTGCGGTAGCGGCGGGCCAGGGCGGCGGGGTCCGCGCCGCCCCAGGTGGCGTGGCCGGTGTCGAGGAGGAGATGGGCAGCCTCGCCGGTCGCGGCCATGAAGGCGTCGATGTCGGCCTCCGATTCCACGATGGTGCCCATGTGGTGATGGTAGACGAGGCGGACGCCCTCCTGAAGGGTCCGCTCGGCGACCTGCGTCACCCGGCGGCCGAACTCCGCCCAGTCGCCCGGCTTCATCACCGGGCGCTGCGACAGGGGCTTGGAGCGGTCGCCGTGGATGGCGTTCGAGGTTTCCGCGAAGACGAGGACGTTCGAGCCCATCGCCTTGAGCAGGTCGAGATGCGGGCGCAGCGCCTTCATCTCCGCGTCCGCGTCGCGGATGAGCAGCTCTGCCGAGTACCAGCCCGACACGCAGGCGAGGCCGAAGGGCGCGAGCGCCTTCTTCAGCGCCTCCGGCTCGCGCGGGAACTTGTTGCCGAGCTCCATGCCCTCGAAGCCCGCTTCCTTCGCCTCGGCCAGGCACACTTCGAGAGGCGTCTCGCCGCCGAGTTCCGGCATGTCGTCGTTCGACCAGCCAATGGGATTCGCCCCGATACGGATCGTCATGTTCGTTCTCTTTCGTTCGTCGGTTCAGTCGCCCACCCGCTGCGCGGCGAGGGCCTTCTCGTAGGCCCGGCGGGCCTCGTTCACCTGGGGCCGCGCCGACACCTCGGGCACGGCCACGTCCCACCAGTGCCCGCCCGCGTCGGTGGAGGCGAGGGGGTCGGTGTCGATGACGATCACCGTGGTGCGCTCCGCCTTCCGGGCCTCCTTCAGCGCGCTCTCCAGTTCGCCGATTCCCTTCACCTTGATCGCCTTCGCGCCGAGGCTCGCGGCATGCGCGGCGAAATCGATGTCGGGCAGCGTCACGTGGCGGGCATGCCGCAGCAGATTGTTGAAGCTCTCGCCCCCGGTCGCCCGCTGCAGTCGGTTGATGCAGCCGTAGCCGCGGTTGTCCAGGAGGACGACCGTGAGCTTCAGGCCGAGCATCACCGAGGTCGCCAGCTCGGAGTTCATCATCAGGTAGGAGCCGTCGCCCACCATGACGGTGACGTCGCGGCCCGGGTCCGCCATCTTCACGCCGAGCCCGCCGGCGATCTCGTAGCCCATGCAGGAATAGCCGTATTCCATGTGGTAGCCGCCGGCCTGGGCGGCCTTCCAGTGCTTGTGCAGCTCGCCGGGGAGGCCGCCCGCGGCGCAGACCACCACGTCGGTCGGCCGGGCGTTGCGCTGCACCGCGCCGATCACCTGCGCGTCGGAGGGCAGCGCGGCGTTG
Organism: Microvirga thermotolerans; assembly: GCF_009363855.1. Taxonomy (GTDB): domain Bacteria; phylum Pseudomonadota; class Alphaproteobacteria; order Rhizobiales; family Beijerinckiaceae; genus Microvirga; species Microvirga thermotolerans. The sequence goes on along the minus strand of NZ_CP045423.1, from coordinate 588,108 downwards.
GTCGGGTCGGTGAACCGCGCCGCCTCCTCGAACCAGCGCGCCTTCCCGTCCCGGGCCTTCGCCGTCCATGCCTCCGGCGCCTTCCAAGTGCCGAGCGCCTCCCCGAGCTCCTCCAGGCCGGTTCTCGCATCCGCCACCAGGGAAGCCGCGCCATGCTTCGTCGCGTCGAAGGGCTGGACGTTCAGCGCCACGATGCGCCGGCCCGGGTTCTTGAACAGGGCCCAGGAGCCCGTGGTGAAATCCTGCAGGCGGGTGCCGACCGCGAGGATCACGTCCGCGTCCTCCGCCAGCGCGTTGGCCGCGCCCGTGCCGGTCACGCCGATGGCGCCGAGATTGGCCGCGTCGTCGTGGGCGAGGCTCGACTTGCCCGCCTGCGTCTCCCCGACGGGGAGCCCGTGCCGGGCCGCGAAGTCGGACAGGGTCTTCTCCGCGCCGGAATAGAGCACGCCGCCGCCGGCGACGACGAAGGGCTTCTTCGCGCCCTTCAGGATCCGCGCCGCCTCCGCGAGCTCCGTCCGGTCCGGGCGGAGCCGGCGCGGCGTCCAGACCTTCTCCGCGAAGAACGATTCCGGATAGTCGTAGGCTTCGGCCTGCGTGTCCTGGCACAGGGCGAGCGTCACCGGCCCGCATTCGGCCGGGTCCGTCAGCACGGCCATGGCGCGCTGGAGGGCGGGAACGATCTGCTCCGGCCGCGCGATGCGGTCGAAATAGCGGGATACGGGCCGGAAGCAGTCGTTGGCCGAGACCGTTCCGTCCGAGAAATCCTCGATCTGCTGCAACACCGGGTCCGGACGGCGGTTGGCGAAGACGTCGCCCGGCAGGAGCAGGACGGGCAGGCGGTTCACATGGGCGACGGCGGCGGCCGTCACCATGTTGGTGGCGCCCGGGCCGATGGAGGTGGTGCAGGCCATCATGCGCCGGCGGCGCGAGGCCTTGGCGAAGGCGATGGCCGCGTGGGCCATGCCCTGCTCGTTGTGGGCGCGGTAGGTGGGGAGCCTGTCGCGCACCCCGTAGAGGGCCTCTCCCAGGCCCGCCACGTTGCCGTGGCCGAAGATCGCCCAGACGCCGGCGAAGAGGGGGAGAATCTCGCCGTCGATGTCTGCCTTCTGCGCCGCGAGGAAGCGGGCGAGGGCCTGGGCCATGGTGAGGCGGATCGTGCTCATGCAAGCTCCTGTTCGAATCGGGAAGGCGTCGGGTCGTTCGTCATCGGAATGGCTCGGGCGGCGCGGAGTCTGGAACGATCTTCGGCCGTCAGGCCGCCTTCGCCCGCGCGGAGACCCGCTGCCAGGCGTCGGCGAGGCGCTGGAAGCGCGCCGCCATGTCGGCGACCGCCTCCGCATCGCCGATCTCGCCGGCGAGCCAGCGGCGGGCCGCATCGTTGAAGATGGTCCGGCCCACGGCGAAGCCCTTCACCCACGGTTCCTTCGCCGCCGCGGCGAAGGCCGCTTCCAGCTCGTCCTCCGGCGCCTCGAGGCCGAGGAGCACGATGCCGCGGCAATAGGGGTCGTTCCGGGAGACGGTCTCGCCGATGGCCTGCCAGGCCGCGGCGTCCGTCTGCGGCTCGAGCTTCCACCAGTCGGGCCTGATGTTGAGGTCGTAGAGGCGCTGGAGCACGGTGGGGATGGTGCTCGCCCGCAGGGGGCCGTTCTTCCCGGCGATGATCTCCACCAGGAGCTCGCGGCCGATGCGCCGCGCCGCGTCGTGGAGGCGCAGCAGCTCGCGTTCCTGGCGCGCCTTGAGCTCCGGCGGGTCGTCCGGATGGTAGAAGCACAGGCACTTGATGGTGTGTCCCACCGGCCATTCGACGAGCTGCGCCCCGAGGCTGCCGCCGTTCTCGAAATCGAGGGGGCGCGAGCCGGGCCGCTCCACCGGCCGGCCGATCCAGAACGGATGGTCCGCGGCACGGAACAGGGCCTCGCGGCCATAGGTGCCGTCGAGCAGCATGCCGAAGCCGGGCCGCCCGTCCGCGACGCGCGCGGCGGCCTGCACGGCGAGCACCTTGAAGGCGCCGATCCTCTCGACCGGGGCGCCCGCCTCCTTCGCCATCGCCTCGAGCTGCATGCGGTGGTCGATGGCGAACGCCATGAGCGTCCCGGGCCCGGGGCGGCGGGTCGTCGCCCAGTGGATGTGGTTGAGGCTCTCGTCGAGGCGCAGGGCCCTGTGGCGGCTGCCGTTCTTCAGGAAGTGCTGCAGCTCCGGGAAGCTCGGGATCTCCGGCGAGCAGAGAAGGCGCGAGACGGCGAAGGCCCCGCTCGCATTGGCGTAGGCGCAGCAGGTTTCCAGGGGCTCGGCCTTGAGCCAGCCGCGCAGGAAGCCGGACAGGAAGGCGTCGCCCGCGCCGAGCACGTTGTAGACCTCGACCGGGAAGCCCGGCCCCTTCACGCCTTCGTCCAGGGAAGCGGGGATCGCGCCGGGAAAGACCACGCAGCCCATCGGACCGCGCTTGCAGACGATGGTCGCCGCCGAGACGGCGCGGATGCTGCGGATCGCCTCGAGGGTGTCCTCGGAGCCGCCCGCGATGTGCAGCTCCTCCTCGGTGCCGACGATCAGGTCGCAGTCGGGGAGGATCGGCCTCAGGTGCTCCGTCACCGCCTCCGAGCGCACGTAGCGGGATTCGCCCGCCCCGTGGCCGAGGAGGCCCCAGAGGTTCGGGCGGTAGTCCACGTCGAAGACCACCTTGCGGCCGTTCGCCTTCGCGATGCGGATCGCCTTTCTCTGCGCGGCCGCGGTGTTCTCGCGGGAGAAATGGGTGCCCGTCACCACGATGGCGGCGGCGGAGGCGATGAAGTCCTCGTCGATGTCCTCCTCGCTCAGCGCCATGTCGGCGCAGTTGTCCCGGTAGAAGATGAGCGGGAAGGATTCCGCGTCGCGCACGCCGAGGATCACGAGGGCGGTCAGGCGCTCCCGGTCGGTGGCGATGCCGCGGGTCGAGACGCCCTCGCGCTCCATCTGCTCGCGGATGAAGCGGCCCATGGCCTCGTCGCCCACGCGGGTCACGAGGCCCGACTTCAGGCCCAGCCGCGCCGTGCCGATGGCGATGTTGGCCGGGCAGCCGCCCACCGCCTTGGAGAAGGACGCCATGTCCTCCAGCCGGCCGCCGACCTGCTGGCCGTAGAGGTCGACCGAGGCGCGGCCGATGGCGATGACATCCAGAAGAGGCTTCATGATACGTCTCCCGAGCCGGCTCCGGGGGCCGGGCACAGGCCTCCGGGACGGGACCCTTGCGGCAATGGAACGTTTATTCTATTACCAGCTTGGTCTGGAACATCAATTCCAAACTTGCTTCTAAGCTGGCAAACCATCTCGGGGACATCATGATCAGGATCGCCGTTCTGGGCGCGGGCCGCATCGGCCGCATTCACGGCCGCAACGCCGCCAACCATCCGGACGCCCGCCTCGTGGCGGTGGCGGATCCCCACGCGCCCTCCGCGCAGGAGCTCGCGGCGGCGACGGGGGCGGAGGTGGCCTCCCTCGATTCGGTGGTGGAGCGGCCGGACGTGGACGCCATCCTCGTCTGCACGCCCACCACCACCCATGCCGACCTCATCGAGCGCGGCGCGCGCGCCGGCAAGGCGGTGTTCTGCGAGAAGCCCGTGGACCTTTCGAGCGAGCGCATCGAGAGCTGCCTCGCCACCGTCGAGAAGGCGGGAACGCCGCTGATGATCGGCTTCAACCGCCGCTTCGACCCGAACTTCGCGAGCCTGCGCCGCCGCCTTGCGGAGGGCGAGGTCGGCGAGGTGGAGCTGGTGACGATCCTCTCCCGCGATCCCGCACCGCCGCCGGTGAGCTACATCGCCACCTCCGGCGGCCTGTTCCGCGACATGATGATCCACGACCTCGACATGGCGCGCTTCCTCCTGCTCGGCGACGAGCCGGTGGAGGTGCATGCGGTCGGCTCCTCCCTCGTCGATCCGGCGATCGGCCAGGCGGGCGACGTGGACACGGCCGCCGTGCTCCTGAAGACCGCCAGGGGCCGCATCGTGCAGATCTCCAATTCCCGCCGCGCGACCTACGGCTACGACCAGCGCATCGAGGTGCACGGCTCGAAGGGCATGATCCGCGCGGGCAACGTCCACCGCACCACGGTGGAGGTGGCGACCGCCGCCGGCATCGCGGCCGACCCGGTGCAGGACTTCTTCCTGGAGCGCTATGCGGAAGCCTACAGGGCGGAGCTCGGCGCCTTCCTCGCCGCCGTGAAGGCGGGCACCGCCTGCGACCCGACGGGGCATGACGGCCTGAAGGCCCAGCGCCTCGCCGACGCGGCAACGGAATCGGCGCAGACCGGGAAGCCCGTGCGGCTCTGAGGCGGGCCGCGAACGTCCAGGGCCGGGTGCGTCCCGGCCTTTCTCGCAGGTGTTGCCCTCTACCCCTCCGCGCGCTTCTCCGCGACCGCCACCACGAGGGCCATGGCCAGGGCGAACGAGGCGGACAGGGAGCGGAACGCGCCGAAATCGGCCTCCGCGACCTCGAGCCAGACATCGGCGCTGCTCGCCAGCGGCGAGAAGGCGGAATCGGTGACGGCGACGACCGGGATGTTGCGCCGCGCCGCCGTCGCGGCGAGATCCAGGGTGATCGGGGCGTAAGGCGTGAAGCTGATGGCGAGCACCGCGTCCTTCCCGCTCGCGGTGGCCAGCTGCTCCGGCCCGAGCTGGGCGATGTGGTCGATCAGGATGGAGCGGACGCCGAGCTTCCCGAAGGCATAGGCGCAATAGACCGCGACGGGAAAGACGCGCCTCGCGCCGAGCAGGTAGATCGTGTCCGCCTTCGCGAGGGTCGCGACCGCGCGGGAGAACGCCTCGGGGCTCACCGAGCGGCGCATCCGGTCGAGCGAGATGGCCGCGGCCTCGGCGAAGCCGTCCAGGAGCGCCGTCGCCTGGACATGGTGGCCCTCGGAGGCGCGCAGCCCCCTGAGCCGCTCCCGATAGTCCGGGAAGCGCTCCCTCAAACGGTCGCGGAAGATCTGCTGCAGGTGGGAGAAGCCGTCGTAGCCCAGGTTCTTGGCGAAGCGGATCAGGGTGGAGGGCTGCACGCCCGCATGCTCGGCGATCCCCGCCACCGTGCCGAAGGCCATCTCCTCCGGATGCTCCAGGGCGAAGGCCGCCAGCTGCTTCAGGCGCTTCGGCAGGGTTTCCCGCCGGCTGAGCAGGAGGAGCTTGAGGCTCTCGTAGTCTTCCGGAGCGGCGGGCGCCGTCTGCGTTGGGGCCTCCATTCTTCCTCCGATCCTCCCGCGCTCTAGGTCTCCCGATGGAAGGGACCTTGACACCGATCCGCCAAAAATGGAATAAAAATTCTACAAAAACCAACAAAAGGTTTGATCGTTCCGTTTGAACGGTCCGACTGGCAGAGGAAACGCCGCGCTTGCGAAAGATTCGCTCCCTCGAATCGTTTGGTCGCCTTCTGCGGAACTCCATGGCGCGGCGCCTGAGCCGTCATCCGCGTCTCCGGGCAGCGCCCGGTGTCGCGGCCAGCAACAAGCCCTTCTGGGAGGAAGATCCATGAAGTCGTTCATCACCGGTCTCGCTGCCGCGGCAGCCCTGACCCTCGCCGCCGCGGCGCCGGCCGCGGCGCAGCAGAACGCCCGCATCATCGTGGTCAGCCACGGGCAGGCCAACGACCCGTTCTGGTCGGTGGTCAAGAACGGCGTCGCCGCCGCCGGGCAGGACATGAAGGTCCAGGTGGACTACCGGGCGCCCGAGACCTTCGACATGGTCGCCATGAGCCAGCTCATCGACGCGGCCGTCAACCAGAAGCCCGCGGGCCTCATCGTCTCGATTCCCGACGCCTCGGCCCTCGGCCCGTCGATCCAGAAGGCGGTCGCCGCCGGGATCCCGGTCATCTCGATGAACTCCGGCTCCGACGTGTCGAAGAAGCTCGGCGCCCTGCTCCATGTGGGCCAGGACGAGCTCGACGCCGGCAAGGCCGCCGGCGCCAAGCTCAAGGAGATGGGCGGCAAGGTCGGGCTGTGCGTCAACCACGAGGTCGGCAACGTGTCGCTCGACCTGCGCTGCAAGGGCTTCGCCGAGGGCTTCGGCGGCAAGGTGACGGTGCTGCCGGTCTCCAACGATCCGGCCGACATCCGCGCGAAGGTCAAGGCGGCGCTCGCCTCCGACGGCTCCGTCGACACGATCATGGCGCTCGGCGCCTCGCTGGCCGGCGAGCCGACGGTCGCGGCCGTGAAGGATGCGGGCAAGACCGGTTCCGTGAAGGTCGCCTCCTTCGACCTCTCGGCCAACTTCCTGAAGGCCGTCTCGGCCGGCGAGGCCGCCTTCGCCATCGACCAGCAGCAGTACCTGCAGGGCTACCTGCCGGTGGTCTTCCTGGCGCTCAACGCCAAGTACGGCCTGATCCCGGGCGGCGACGTCCCCTCCGGCCCGAACCTGATCACCAAGGACAAGGCCGCCCAGGTGGTCGAGCTGTCCGCCAAGGGCATCCGCTAAAGCCCGTTCCGGAGCCCGCGGCTTCGGCCGCGGGCTTTCCGTTTCCGAGATCGTTCAGAAGGGAGGTCTTCATGACGGACGTCAGCCATCCGACCGCGCCGGCGGCGCCGGTGCCTCCCGGTCCGGCCGCGAAGCCGGCGCGGGACGAGCGCCTCAGGGAGGTGTCCCTCCTCACCAGGATCATGCGGCGGCCCGAGCTCGGGGCGCTGGCCGGCCTCGTGCTCGTCACCCTCTTCTTCCTGTCGACCGCCGACGCGTCCATGTTCACGCTGGCGGGCCTGATGAACATCCTCGCCCCCGCGGCGCAGCTCGGCATCCTCGCCATCGCCGCGGCGCTGCTCATGATCGGCGGCGAGTTCGACCTCTCCATCGGCTCGATGGTGGCCTTCGCGGGCCTCATCTTCGGCGCCTTCCTCACCCTGACCGGCTGGCCGCTGCTCGTTGCCATCGCCGCCACCTTCGCGGTCGCCGCGTTCCTCGGCGGGCTGAACGGTCAGATCGTCATCCGCACGAAGCTGCCTTCCTTCATCGTCACGCTCGCCTTCCTGTTCATCCTGCGCGGGCTGTCGCTCGTGGGGCTGAAATGGGCGACGGGCGGCTCGACCCAGATGCGCGGCATCGGCGAGCGGGCGGGCGAGGGGATCGTGCGCGAGATCTTCTCCGGCAACGCCTTGGAGGGGCTCTTCGCGTGGCTCGCCGCGCATGACGTCATCGCCAGGTTCCCGAACGGGACGCCCACCGTGACGGGCGTGCCCGTCTCCATCGTCTGGTTCGTCCTGTTCGCGGCGGCCGCCACCTGGGTTCTCCTGCGCACCCGCGCCGGCAACTGGATCTTCGCGGCGGGCGGCGACGCCAACGCGGCGCGCAATTCCGGCGTTCCCGTGGACCGGGTGAAGACCGGGCTCTTCATGCTCACCGCCTGCGCCGCGGCGCTCGTGGCGGTCCTCACGGTGCTCGATGCGGGTTCGACCGATTCCCGGCGCGGATTCCAGAAGGAGTTCGAGGCCATCATCGCCGCGGTGATCGGCGGCTGCCTGCTCACCGGCGGCTACGGCTCCGCCATCGGCGCGTTCTTCGGCGCCATCATCTTCGGCATGGTCTCCATCGGCCTCACCTACACGCGCTTCGACTCGGACTGGTTCCAGGTGTTCCTCGGCGCCATGCTGCTGCTCGCGGTGCTGTTCAACAACTTCATCCGCCGGAAAGTGACGGGAGAGCGCTGACATGAGCGACACGGCCCCTCTCATCGACATCCGCAATCTCGTCAAGCATTTCGGCTCCGTGATCGCGCTCTCGGGCGTGTCGCTCACGGTCAACCGGGGCGAGGTCATGTGCCTGCTCGGCGACAACGGCGCCGGCAAATCGACCCTCATCAAGACGCTGGCCGGCGTGCACAAGCCGACGAGCGGCGAGTTCCTCGTGGAGGGGCGGCACGTCTCCTTCTCGAGCCCGCGCGACGCGCTCGATGCGGGGATCGCGACGGTCTACCAGGACCTCGCCATGATCCCGCTCATGTCGGTGACGCGCAACTTCTTCATGGGGCGCGAGCCGGTGAAGGGCGTCTGGCCGTTCCGCTACATCGACTTCGACCGCTGCAACGCGGTGACGCGGGAGGAGATGCACAGGATCGGCATCGACGTGCGCGATCCCAACCAGGCGGTGGGGACGCTCTCCGGCGGCGAGCGCCAATGCGTGGCGATCGCGCGTGCGGTCTATTTCGGCGCGAAGGTGCTGATCCTCGACGAGCCGACCTCGGCGCTCGGCGTGGCGCAGACCTCCATGGTGCTGAAATACATCCACCAGGTGCGGAGCAAGGGGCTGGGGGTGATCTTCATCACCCACAACGTGCGCCATGCTTACGCGGTCGGCGACCGCTTCACGGTGCTCAACCGCGGCAAGACGCTCGGCACCTACACGAAGTCCGAGATCGCCATCGACGAGCTTCAGAACCTCATGGCCGGCGGCAAGGAGCTGCAGGTCCTCTCGGCCGATCTCGGCGGCATGGTGTGACATGAAGGCGCTCGGCATCGGCCTGATCGGCACCGGCTACATGGGCAAGTGCCACGCGCTGGCCTGGAACGCGGTCGCTCCCGTGTTCGGGGACGTGCCGCGCCCCCGCCTCGCGGGGCTCGCCGAGGCTTCGCAGGATCTCGCGGAGAGAAAAGCGCGGGAGCTCGGGTTCGAGCGCGCGACGGGCGATTGGCGCACGCTCCTGGACGATCCCGGAATCGACGTGGTGTCGATCGCCACGCCCAACGCCTTCCACCCGGAGATGGCGATCGCCGCGCTGGAGGCGGGCAAGCACGTGTGGTGCGAGAAGCCGATGGCCGTGACGCTGGAGGATGCGGAGCGCATGCTGGCTGCCGCCCGCGCATCCGGCAAGGTGGCGGCGCTCGGCTACAACTACATCCAGAACCCGGTCGTGCGCCTCGTCCGCCGCATCCTCGACGAGGGCCGGATCGGCGCGGTCAACCATGTGCGCCTCGAGATGGACGAGGACTTCATGGCGGATCCGGACGCGTTCTTCTCCTGGAAGAGCGAAGCTTCCTCCGGCCATGGCGCGCTCGACGATTTCGGCGTCCATCCGCTGAGCCTCCTGCGCGTTCTCGTCGGCGGCGTGCGGCGCGTGTGCGGCCACATGGCGAAGCCCTACGCGGACCGGCCCCTGCAGGGCGGCGGCCGCCGCGCGGTGGAGACGCACGACATCGCGAGCGTGCTCATGGAGCTCGAGAACGGCGCTTCCGGTGTGCTTGCCCTCAACCGCTCCGCCTGGGGGCGGAAGGGGCGCATCTTCGTGCAGATCTTCGGATCGGAGGGCGCCGTCGTCTACGACCAGGAGCGCATGAACGAGCTGCAGCTCTACACGGCCGACGACGCGCGGGAGAGGCAGGGCTTCCGCACCATCCTCGCGGGGCCGCAGCACCCGCCCTACGACAGGTTCGTTCCCGCCCCCGGGCACGGGCTCGGCTTCAACGACCTGAAAGTCATCGAGTGCCGCGAGCTGATCCGCCGCATCGCAGGCGAGGCGGCCCATCTCATCGAGTTCGAGGACGGCATCCGCATCGAGCGCACGGTCGACGCCATCGCCCGCAGCGCCCGCGAGGGCCGCTGGATCGACGTCGCCGCCGATGCGCGGCGCGAGGCTGCGTAACAGGGAGCACCGCCCCTTCCTGCGGCGGATCTCAGATTTCACGGGCCGCGCCGCCACGCCCTCCCCCCCTTGCGGGGGAGAGCTGGAGGGGGGCTCTGGGCGCCTCGCTCCGAGAGGCTGGCGCTGCCATCCCCCATCCTGACCCTCCCCGCAAGGGGGAGGGGGAGAGCCATGGCCGCCGATGAGAAGAGAAAGCGGTTCGTTCAGGAGTACCTGATCGACCTAAACGGGACCCAGGCCGCCATTCGGGCAGGTTACGCGCGATCAGGGGCTCACACGGAAGCCAATCGCCTGCTGGCCATCCCAGAGGTCAAGGCGATGATCGAGGAGGGACAGAGGAAGATGGCCGAGAAGGCAGAGGTCACGCAGGAATACGTGATCAGGGAATTAAAGGAGGTTGTCGCCCGCTGCATGGATCGCGACAGCTTCAATCCCAAGGACGCGAACAAGGCCCTGGAGCTTCTGGGCAAGCACATCGGCATGTTCAAGGACGAGCCCTCCTCCGTAGTTGCTATCCAGAACAATGTCGGGAGCAACAACCAGATCAGAAGGATCGTCCGCAGGATCGTGGACCCGAAGCAGGAGAGGCAAGACGACGAATGAGTAAGACCACTCTCCCCAAGGAGCTGGCGGAGGCGCTGGAAGATCCAGAGGGCTTCCTGGCCCGTCATCCATGGATGACCAAGAGGATGGCTAACACGATCCGGCGCATGGCGGCCCGGTACAAGCGCACAGGGGAGCAAGTGAAGGCTCGGGGCAGGATAGGGCCTCCTAAAGCCTGAAGCCTGTCAGCGACCGTTTTCCTAGGCTTCTCACCCCAGGAGACTATGATCTCCCAATGACGTCGAGAAGGCTGTCCCGCGCGGCCTCAAAGCTCGGCTTAAGCACTGAAATGCTATCAGCCATTGTCTTTGAGAGCCGCATTCCCTCATTAAGGGCTGCAATAAGCCCCTCTAGGTTTTCCCTATCCGCCACAAGTTCGTGAAAAGCGTCGAAGTTAATATCTCCTTCCTCGACGGAGCCAGTGTCTTCTGCCAACGCACGCACCTGGGTGCTTCTCTCCTCCATTTCGAGGAGTACGACGTTGAACTCGAACCAATTCGGCCTGATAGCAGCGTTCAAGGCGTTATCTAGGACCTTCTCCGCAAAGGTGTCCTGAAACGCCTTGATGTGCGGGGCTATCTGAAGCCCCATCGAGGAGTAATGCCTCACCGCTATGAGGATACGGTCAAGATCAGGCTCCTCCAGCGAGAGTTCCTCCAAGATTGCTTCAACAGCGTCTCGCATCGACTTTAAGGCGATGGTCGCCCCAACAAGGGTGCCGTGTATCTGACGCGCTATGAGGAGGGTGGCCTCAGCCATGGGCAGGTGAGCAATCGCGGTCTGGCGACGTGCCTCCCGGTACTGCCGATATGCGAACGCCGCAGCCAAGAACGCGCCGATGACCGCGACCAGGTTCCCAGCAGCATTTACCCAATTCCTCGCGCAGATGGCGGGGTTGATTCGCTCATCGGGTCCACAAAGGGCATTGGCATCGCTCAGGGCAGAGCCCACGAAGAGGAGGCCGAGAAAGCCGAAGCAGGAGAACAGGAAGATCACCGGCCAGTGATCGCGGTGGATCTTGCGCAATGTTTACCCCCAGGTTTACCCCGGAAGCTCGACAAGGTGCGATATGGAGGGGTTAAATGACTGATTTAACTGGCGATCCCGGGAGGACTCGAACCTCCGACCAACGGTTTAGGAAACCGCTGCTCTGTCCTGCTGAGCTACGGGACCGCACAAGGGGATGAGTAGCACAATTCGCTCGCAGGTAAATGGGGACGTGGAAGCGTTCACGAAAGCTTGGGGTGCATGCGTCCGGCAAAGGACTATCATCCTCCGATGTCCTTGGGAGCAGGTTTGAGGTTTTGTGTCGCTGCGGGCCTTGCGGTCGGCCTGTCATGCGTTCAGGTCCGGGCGGCCGGCCTGCCGGCCAGGCCCGCGTCCGCCTGCGCGGGGACGACGGGTCCCGACCGGCTCCTGAGCCTGACGCCGGAAGGCGACCTCGTCCTTTCCGCCGGCGGAGCCGCCAGGCTCGCCGAGATCCGCCTGCCCGATTCGGGGCCCGCCCGGCCCGAGGCCGAGGCCTGGCTCAAAACCCTCGTCGACCGGCCGCTTCTCGTAACGACAGGCCCGGAGCGGGACCGCTGGGGGCGTCTGCCGGTCCGCATCCGCATTCCCGATCCGGCCGGCGGGACCGATGCCGCGGAGGCGCTGGTGGAATCCGGGCTGGCCATGGTCGACCCCGGCACGGGGGAAACCCTCTGCCGCCCCGAGCTCCTGGCGCTCGAGGAAACGGCGCGCGAGCGAAACCTTGGCCTCTGGGCCGATGCTCTTTATAAGCCCCTCGACGCAAACCGGATCGACCGCCTGCAAGACCGATTCGGCACGTTCGTCCTCGTCGAGGGGCGCGTGAAAAGCGTTGGCGAGCGCAGGCAACGGGTCTACCTGAACTTCGGAGGACACTGGGCGGAGGACTTCACGATCATCATCCCGAAGCGGACATGGAAGACCATGACGGATCGCGGCGCGACCGCCGCGTCCCTGGAGGGTCGGCGGATCAGGGTCCGAGGCATTTTGGAGCCTTGGCAAGGCGCCGCCATTACCGTTGTAGTGCCTGAGATGATCGAGCGCCTCGACAACGCACGCCCGTCACGCTGAGCGAGCATGAGCCGGACACGCCACCCCCTTCGCATCCGGGCCGCCGGGAGCGCCCTGCTCGCGGCCTTGCTCTCGGGATGCGCCGCCTTCGACGGCAACGTGTCGCTGCCGGCCGATGCGCCGCGCGTCGTCGGGGTCGAACGCCCGCGCGACCGCGATCACGAGCGGCTGGTGGCCGCCTTCGGCGGCGAGGTCAGGTCGCCGGACACCCAGCGCTTTCTCAACGAGGTCACCCGGCAGCTGGTGGAGGCCAGCGACAGGCCCGACGAGGCCTATCAGGTGACGATCCTGAACTCCCCGGCCGTCAACGCCTTCGCCCTGCCGAACGGACGCCTCTACGTCACCCGGGGCCTGCTGGCCCTCGCCAACGACACGTCGGAGATCGCCGCGGTCCTGGCCCATGAGATCGCGCATGTGACCCTGCGTCACGCCTCGCAGCGGAGCGAGCTCCAGGCCCGCTCCACGCTCATCAAGCGGGTCACCGAGAACGTGCTGAACAATGCCGAGGAGGCCGCCCTGGTCCAGAGCCAGGCGCGGTCGACCCTGGCGAGCTTCTCCCGCGGGCAGGAGCTGGAGGCCGACCAGGTCGGGGTCAAGGTCCTGGCGCGGGCGGGCTTCGATCCTTATGGAGCGCCGCGCTTCCTCACCGCCCTCGGCCGCTCCGCCACCGGGGGCGGCGAGAACAGCGCCGACATGATGGCGAGCCATCCCAGCACGCGGGACAGGATCTCGCTCGCGCTCCAGGCGGCCCGGCGCGCCAGCGGCGCCCCGGGCATCGGCGCAGCGGGCCGGTCGGAATATCTTACCGCCATCGACGGCATCGCCTATGGGGACGATCCCTCGGACGGCGTGGTGCGGGGGCGCCGCTTCATCCATTCGCGCCTCGGCGTCGCCTTCGAGGCGCCGGAGGGCTTTACCCTGGAGAACACGTCGCAGGCCGTCCTCGGCGCCTCCGCCGACGGCAGCCGCCGGCTCCTGTTCGACGCGGCGGATACGCCGGCCGGGCAGAGCCTGGAGGAGGTCCTGCGCTCGACCTGGAACGACACGATCGAGCCCGGAAGCCTCACGACCACCACCGTCAACGGGCTGCCGGTGGCCACGGCCCTCTCGGTCGGGAAGGAATGGTCGTTCCGCCTTTCGGCGATCCGGATCGGCAACACCACCTACAGGCTGATCCTCGCCGCCCGCAGCGGGACAGGCAATCTCGACGGCCTGTTCCAGAGGACGCTGGGGAGCGTGCGGCAGGTCACCCCGGAGGAGGCCCGCGCGATCCGGCCCCTGCGCCTGAGGATCGTGACGGCGCAACCGGGCGACACGGTGCAAACCCTGGCAGAAAGAATGCCGGTTGACCGGCCGCTCGACCGCTTCCTGCAGCTGAACGGGCTCGAGCGCGGGGACACCCTCAAGGTGGGCGAGCGGTACAAGATCGCTGTCGAGTAAGGCCGTCCGGGCCGAAAGGCCCCGCGGACGGACCCTCCTCAGACGAAGGCCCCCGAAGCCTGGGGATATCTCTCCATCAGGGCGCGCTTGAGTTTTTCGAGGGCGCGGTTCTCGATCTGGCGCACGCGCTCCTTCGAGATGCCGAGGCGGTCCCCCAGGAACTCCAAGGTGACCTGCTCGTCGTCGAGGCGGCGGGCCCGCAGGATCCGGAGTTCGCGCTCGTTGAGCACCTCCAGCGCCTGACGCAGCCAGCGGACGCGGCGCTCGCTGTCGATCACCTCGCTCACGCTCTCGTCGGGCAGCGGGCTGGTATCGACCAGGAACTCGACCCGCTCGGCGGAGCTGGACGCATCCGCATCGAGGACGGGCGCATTGAGCGAAGCGTCGGGGGCGGAGAGCCGCGCATCCATCAGCGCCACGTCCGCCCGCGAGACGCCGATGGCCTCGGCGATCTTCTCGTGAATGTCGGATGCGATCCGCTCCTCGCCCCCGCGGGTCAGACGGGCGCGCAGGCGTCGCAGGTTGAAGAAGAGGGCCTTCTGCGCGGAACTCGTCCCGCCGCGGACGATGGACCAGTTGCGAAGGATGTAGTCCTGGATCGATGCGCGGATCCACCAGGTCGCGTAGGTGGAGAAGCGGACGTCCCGCTCCGGCTCGAACCGGGCGGCCGCCTCGAGAAGGCCCACATGGCCCTCCTGGACCAGATCGGCCATCGGCAGACCGTAGTGGCGGAACCGGGCGGCCAGAGCGATCACGAGGCGCATGTGCGCGGCGGTCAGCTGATGGAGCGCCGTTTCGTCCCGCTGCTCTTTCCAGCGCACGGCCAGGCGATGCTCCTCCTCGCGCTCGAGAAACGGAGCATTCATGGCCGCACGGACGAACCGACGACGAACCCCAGAGATTTCTCCCATTGCGTCCTCCCTTGGCAAGGACACAACGAGCGAAGCGGGAAAAAGTTCAGCTCGAAACCGACGAGTTTGCAGAAATAGGCACCAAGCGCTCAAAAGCAAGCGATGCAGCAAAGAAAAAGCCCGGCCTCGGGCCGGGCTCCTCATGCCGCTCGCGGGACGGGGCCGGTCAGGCGGCCTCCTCCTGCAGGTCGTCGCCGTCGACCTCCGTCTCGCCCTCGGCGCCCTTGGCGGCACGGCGCGGCGACTTGGCCAGGCTCTGCTCGACGAGCTTGAGGGCCTCGGTCTCGGTGATCTTGTTCACCGCCGCGATCTCGCGCACGACGCGGTCGAGAGCGGATTCGTAGAGCTGGCGCTCGCTGTAGGACTGCTCGGGCTGGGCCTCGGACCGGTACAGGTCGCGGACGACCTCGGTCACGGCGATCAGGTCGCCGGAGTTGATCTTGGCTTCATACTCCTGGGCCCGGCGCGACCACATGGTGCGCTTGATCCGGGCGCGGCCGGTCAGCACGTCCAGGGCCTTCTGGACCAGGGCCGGCTCGGCGAGCTTGCGCATGCCGACGCTCGCAGCCTTCGCCGTCGGGACGCGGAGCACCATCTTGTCCTTGTCGAAGGAGACCACGAACAGCTCCAGCTTGAAACCCGCGATTTCCTGCTCTTCCACGGCCGTGATGCGGCCGACGCCATGGGCGGGATACACGATCGCTTCGCCGGTCTTGAAACCGAGACGCTGGGCGGACTTCTTGGCGGTGGTCATGCGAGAGAGGCCTCCTTGCATGCTTCCTCGCGCTCGAGGCGAGGGGCTGTCGTTTCACCGGACAGGGCTCCGGCGGAACAAAAATCGACGAGTCACGGAACTTGACTATTCCGCCCGTCTCCCTGAAGTACGTCAGTAGCCGAAACGCGCCGACTCCCATGACCGAGGCAGCTGGCTTCCTCAAGTCACGGGTGTGCATCCATCATTGCTTCATCGAGTAGGCCGCCGAATTGCGGAATAGGCACACGTCGGGCGCAAGCGACTGCATTGGTGAGACCCTATCACAGTCCCACCCGAAAAGCAAAAATATTTCAGAATTTTCGTAAAGGGGATTCGAATATGGCCCAGCTCGCTCAATCCCCCTCGCCGGGATTGGCCGAGAAGAATTTCTCATATTTGCCGGGAACGCCGTCGAATTCCTTGGCGTCCGCGGGCGGATCCTTCTTCTGGGTGATGTTGGGCCAGGTCTTGGCCATGTCGGCGTTCAGCTTGAGCCACTGCTCCAGCCCCGGCTCCGCATCGGACTTGATGGCCTCGGCGGGGCATTCCGGCTCGCAGACTCCGCAGTCGATGCACTCGTCCGGATGGATGACGAGCATGTTCTCGCCCTCGTAGAAGCAGTCGACCGGACACACCTCGACGCAGTCCATGTATTTGCATTTGATGCAGTTTTCGGTGACGACGTAGGTCATGGACGGTCCTCTGGGAGTCGGCTCGGGCGCGAACGCGAAGACACTGACGCCGCTCTAGAGCATCGAGCGCAAAAGTGGGAACCGGTTTTGCGCGAAAAGATGCTCGAAATCAAAAGCCTGGAGCATCGGGCGTGAGTTCGAGTTCGCGTCCGATGCTCTAGCCGCTGTCGCTCCTGCTGACAAGCGTCCCATCGTCACCGCTGAGGTCGGCGTAAAGCAGCCTTGCCTCCTGCGCAGGGCCCCGGCGGTGGCCGAGACCCTCGACGCGCAGGACCAGAGTGGTGCGGGCCAGCGCCAGGGTGACCACGTCCCCCACCGCCAGCGGCTTGGCCGCGTTCTCGATCTTCTGGCCGTTGATCCTGACGAAGCCGCTCGTCACGAGCTTCGCCGCGAGGGTCCGGGTCTTCGCGAAGCGCGCGAACCAGAGCCATTTGTCGATCCGCTGCCGGTCCTCACGCATGGGCAGCGGCGACCGGGCAGCGGGTTCGCGCAAGCCCCCTCCTTCGAAGCCCGCCCATGACGCCATGGGCGGGACCGAGGGAGACGGGGCGCGGGCTCCTCACTTCTTGCCGTCCTCGAGCTGGGCCTTGAGGGCCATGAGCTTGGCGAAGGGCGAATCCGGATCCGGCTGCTTCTCCCGGCGCTCCGCACCGCCGTCCCGGCGCGGCTCGAACCGCCGGTCGTGCCGGGGAGGCCCGCGGCGCTCATCCGGACGGCCGGGGCCGCGCGCCGGGCGCG
This sequence comes from Microvirga thermotolerans, assembly GCF_009363855.1. Classification (GTDB taxonomy): domain Bacteria; phylum Pseudomonadota; class Alphaproteobacteria; order Rhizobiales; family Beijerinckiaceae; genus Microvirga; species Microvirga thermotolerans. Next base: position 571,285 of record NZ_CP045423.1, on the reverse strand, counting down.
CATGCTGCGGCTTGCCCCCCTCGCCCGCCTCCCGGCGCTCGGGACGGCGCTCCTGACGGGGCGGCCGCTCGCCGGAAGGCTGCTCGCCCTGGCGCGGGCGGCGCTCGCCCCGCTCCTGACGGCCCCGCCCGTGGCGGGCATGGCCGCCGTCGTGGTGGCGCCGGTGCTGGCGCCAGACCTCGATCATCTCCGGCTCGGCAGGCGCCTCCGCGCCCGCCTCCGCCGGGGCTTCGGGCAAGGATGCCTCGGCCCCTGCGGGAGCCTCCGCCGTTCCGGCCGGCTCCGAGGGAACGAAGGCGGAGGCCTCGACGCTCTCGAGAGCCGCGGCGGTGGGCTCGCCCGCTTCCACGGGTGCGCCTTCCGGCGTCTCGGCGGCGGACGCGCCCTCCTCCCCCGCAGCCGGTGCGGCAGCGGGGGCCTGCGGCGCCGGCGCCAGCAGCGGCACCGTGATGGCCGGGCCGGGGCGGCGCTCCATGACGTATCCCAGGGATTTGAGAATCGTCGCGAAATCCTCGCCCGCGCAGCCCACCAGGGATGTCATGGCGACGGTGGCCACGAAGCCCTCCCCGTCGGCCGCGCCCGGAGGGGGCTCGCCGGGGGTCGCGCCGGGGCGATAGGCGATGGCCGGGCGGATGAGATCCGCCAGGCGCTCCAGAATGTCGACGCGTACCGCCCGGCCGCCGCAGACCCGGAAGCCCGCCGCGCGGTAGAGGCCCGCCGCGATCTCCTTGTCCACCGGGATCGAGGTCCGACCCGACTGGGCCAGGTGGGCGATCTCGTCGATGCCCTTCTGGTCGAGCCCGCCGTTCTGCAGGGCCCAGAGCTGGGCCGCGAGGATGCGCGGAGCGGGCTTGAGCAGGGCCGGCAGGTAGAGATGATAGGCGCCGAAACGGACGCCGGCCTTGCGCAGGGCCGCGCGGGCCTCCTGGTCGAGGCTGCGGACCTCGTTGAGCACCTTCGCGCGCTCCAGGACGCCGAGGGCCTCGACGATCTGGAAGGCGATGCCGCGGGCAAGCCCCGTCAGCTCCTGGGAATGCTCCAGCTCCATCAGCGGCCCGAGGAGACGCACCACGTAGGCCTTGAGCCAGGCCTTCAGGCGATTGTCGACCTTGTCCCGGGCCGGGCCGGTCAGCTGCTCGTCGGACAGGATCCGCAGGCGCGGCTCGAACAGCTTGTCGCCGGGCTCGAGCTTCGCCACGGGGTCGCCCATCCAGCGGACGGTCCCGTCGTTCGAGAGCACCAGCATGGCGTCGGGCGTCTCGGCGAACCGGTCGGCCCTGGCCTCGATCTCGCCCGCCAGCGCCTTGCCGGCCGCATTGCGCAGGGTCTTGGCCTCCGCCGTGTCGGCCTGGGGGTCGGGCACGAACTGGAATCCGTGCAGGTGGCCGATGTGCTGACCCTCGACGGTGACGTCGCCGGTGGTCGTGATTTCCGCTTCGAGCATCGTGTTCTCTCTCAAGCGCCGCATGAGAACGCTCGTGCGCCTGTCGATGAAGCGCTGGGCGAGACGTTCATGGAGCGCGTCCGATAGCTTGTCCTCTACCTGACGCGCAACACCCTGCCAATGCTCCGGATCCTTCAGCCAGTCCGGGCGGTTGGCGACGAAGGACCAGGTCCGGACCTGGGCGATGCGGTTCGACAGGGTGTCGATGTCGCCATCGGTCCGATCCATTGCCAGAAGATGCCGGGAAAACCAATCCGCCGGCACGGCTCCTTCCTTCATCAGGAACCGGTAGAGCTGGCCCACGAGATCCGCATGGGTCTGCGGGGACACCTTCCGGTAGTCGGGAACTTGGCACACCTGCCACAGGCGTTCCACCGCGACTTTCGACCGCCCGTAGGCCTGGATGTCGTCCTCGCGGGCCAGGAGTTCGAGCGCCGCCACGTCCTCGCCCATGGGGGCGCGCACCAGGCCGTACTCGCGGGGCTGCTCGGACAGGCTGTCCCGCAGCCGGGCGAGGGACGAGAAGTCGAGATCCGGGTTGCGCCACTGCACGATCCGGACCGGGTCGAAGACATGGTTCTCCAGCGCTTCGACGGTTTCCGCATCGAAAGGCGGGCAACGCCCCGCCGTGCCGAAGGTGCCGTCGCGCATGTGGCGGCCCGCCCGGCCGGCGATCTGCGCCAATTCCGCATGGTAAAGCTTGCGGAAGCGGAACCCGTCGAACTTCCGGTCGGCGGCGAAGGCGACATGGTCCACGTCCAGGTTAAGCCCCATGCCCACCGCGTCGGTGGCGACCAAGTACTCCACGTCGCCCGACTGGTAGAGCTCCACCTGGGCGTTGCGGGTGCGAGGGGAAAGGGCCCCCAGCACCACCGCCGCGCCGCCGCGCTGGCGGCGGATCAGCTCCGCGATCGCATAGACCTCCTCGGCCGAGAAGGCGACGATGGCCGTGCGGCGGGGCAGGCGCGACACCTTCTTCTCGCCGGCGAAGGTGAGCTGGGACAGGCGCGGCCGGGTGATCACGTGGACGCCGGGGATCAGCGCCTCGATCAGGGGGCGCATGGTGTTGGAGCCGATGAGGAGGGTCTCCTCGCGCCCGCGCTGGTTGAGGAGGCGGTCCGTGAACACGTGGCCGCGGTCGAGGTCGGCGGCGAGCTGGATCTCGTCCACCGCCACGAAGGCGAGGTCGAGGTCCCGCGGCATGGCCTCGACGGTGGAGATCCAGTAGCGCGGCCGGTCGGGCTTGATCTTCTCCTCGCCGGTGATCAGGGCGACGTTGTGGGCCCCCGCCTTCTCCACCACGCGCTGGTAGACCTCCCGGGCAAGGAGCCGCAGCGGCAGGCCGATCATGCCGGATTCGTGCCCGAGCATGCGCTCGATGGCGAGATGGGTCTTGCCGGTATTGGTCGGGCCGAGCACGGCGGTCACGCCGCGTGCGCGCACCTGCGGGGGAAGGGAACGGCTGATCATGCCAGAATGGGAGACGATGGGCTTACGATCCCGGTTGCAGCAGAAAAGGTCCTCTCGGCCGTCCGGAGAAGAGGTGGCCGGGGACCGCTCGCGAAGCGTCCGGGTCCTTAGTCCCGGCAGCTGGTTCTCCAGGTCATATGGGGATGGCTTCCTCGTTTTGCTACCGGAACGGGCCTTGCGGCCCCGCGTCCCATGCGCCTATCGGAAGGCCCCGGCCTTCACCGCGTTGTCGGCGGAGGCCGGCAGGCCCTTCGCGGTGTCGTCGAAGGCCCATTTCGAGGCCTCGACCACGCTGACGCCGATCATGGTCCGGACCGAGACCCGCAGGGGCACGAGCAGCCTCTGGCGCTCCAGGGGCACCAGCCAGACCGACATGTCCTTGTTCTCCTCCATGAACTTCGTGGAGGGGCGTAGGGCGCGGTGGCCGGAGATCGGGACATAGCGCGCCTTGCAGACGAGGACCGGCCCCTTGTAGCCGGGCACGTCCGCCTGCCGGGTCTCGCTGTAGCTGAGGACCACGTCGAACCGGGCCGCCCCGTCGAAGACCGGGATGGTCCGGTTGCAGTTGGCGGCGTCCCTGACGCTGCCGGAGGAGACGGCCGGCATGAGCAGGGCGCTGATCGGATCCACGACGCCCTTCTTGTCGGCTTCCTTCAGGGGCACCCGGTCGGGTTTTTCCTCGAGAGGCGGGTCGATCTCGACGGCCTCCACGTTGCCGGAGGCGAGGCCCATGCGGACGGTGCGCTGGTCGTCGGAGGACCGGGAGGTGATGGCGAAGCTCGCCGGCTGCGGCTGGGCGCCGGCGATGACGCCGGCCGCGGTGGCCGCGCCCTTGCCGCCGGTCAGAAGCTTGGCGAGGCCCGAGAGCTTCACGCCCGCCTGCATCTTGTATTTCGGACCTTCGAAGGTCGAGGTCAGGTCGGCCTTGCCGAGGGTCAGGCCGGCCAGGGTGACGTCGTACTCGACCTGGAGGGTCTGCGCCTTCCCTGGGGCGCCGAACCCGAGGACGGCCAGCGCCAGGGCGGCTGGAGCGATCATGCGCATGGGCGGTTTCCTGGGGCGATTACCGGCGGTTCCCGGGGGCCCGTCCGAGACTTCTCACGAGAATCAGAATACATTGCGACCACGATATTACAAAAATCGAGGTGCGGCCGAGGGCTATTCTTGACGCGGGGAGCCGTTTCGGCCTATAGGCTCGCATCTTCCAAGGACTTTTGGCGTCCGGCAGCCGTGGGATCTGCGTTGAAGCAAACCCGCAGCGGATGAGGCCGTGACCCTCGTGAACGATAGGATTGAACCCATGTCGCGCCGTTGCGAACTGACCGGCAAGGCCGTGCTGAGTGGCCATCTGGTGAGCCATTCGAACCGCAAGACGAAGCGGAAGTTCCTGCCGAACCTCTGCAACGTCACGCTGCAATCCGAGGTGCTTCAGCGCTCCGTGCGCCTGCGCGTCTCCGCCAACGCCCTCCGCTCGGTCGAGCACCGGGGCGGCCTGGACGCCTTCCTGGCCAAGGCGAAGGAGGACGAGCTCTCCACCACCGCCCGCACGATCAAGCGCGAGATCGAGAAGAAGCTCGCCGCGGCGGGCTGAGCTCGCCTCTCCTGACGACATTCTGCGGCGGGCGGCTCGACGGGCCGCCCGTTTGCGTTCGGAACGAGCTTGACCGTTTACGTTAAGGAGCCCGGGACGAGATGAAGGCCATGAATTCCATCGACCGCCGCGACTTTCTCATCGCCCTCTTCGCGATGACCCTCGTCGTGCTCTCGTCGAACATCCTGGTCCAGTACCCGTTTCACCATCTGGGCCTGGGTGACTACCTGACCTGGGGCGCCTTCTCCTATCCCTTCTCCTTCCTGGTGACGGACCTGTCGAACCGGCGCTTCGGCACCAAAGGCGCGCGGCAGATCGTCTATGTGGGCTTCGTCCTGGCCGTGGCCCTGTCCATTGTCCTCGCCACGCCGCGGATCGCCATGGCGTCGGGAGCGGCCTTCCTCGTGGCCCAGCTGCTCGACATCCGGATCTTCGCCCGCCTGCGCGACAGGGCTTGGTGGCTACCGCCCTTCGTGTCCTCGGTGATCTCGTCCGGCCTCGACACGGCAATCTTCTTCTCCTTCGCCTTCTACTGCGGCGCCCTGCCCGGCCTCGGGCTGACCATCAGCGACATGCTCGGAAGCGTCGGTATCGCCGACCGGTGCATCGCCTTGCCCTGGGTCAACCTCGCGGTGGCGGACTATGGAGTGAAACTGGCCCTCGCGGCCTTCTCCATCGCTCCCTACGGCGCGATCCTGGCCGTCATGCGCATCCAGCCGCAGCGGGCGTAGTTGGAGCATCTTCAGGCGGCCCTGCGGGTCTGTCCGAAAATGCGGCCCGCAAAGGACTGAGAAGCGGCCTGCGCTTCGATCGAGGCGCAAGCCGCTTAAGCCGCCTCGTCTCGAGAGGCGAGGAGTATGGGCGGGTCTTCACCGGGAACGGCTTCATCCCGGTCAGGAATCCGTTCTCGTAAGCCGCTGGCATTCCGAAATGCAGGCGTCCAGGCTCGCTCTCAGGCGTACCGCAGCATCGAGATCAAAACTGATATAGTTCCGTGGCGCGCCCTCGGGGCCTGCATAGGCGTCAGGCAGCCTCTTCACGCTTAAGAAGGTGGAATGGCCATCGAGACCTCTCTTTACCCGCCATTGGAAGTACGAATGCCGTGTCTGCCCCTGGATCGGAGGCGTCGCGAAAATGACGTCCCCGAGGAGCGATCCCAATGTCCTCTAGGAGCCAAGAAGCTTCTTGATCGGCCCCCACGGCAACGAACCCTCATCCAAACCCGGCACGCCGCCATGTGGCATTGTTCGGAGAGCTGCAACACCGGTTGCGCAATGACGATCTGACGGCCTGTCAACTCAGCGCGAACTCGAGCAGCAGGGTCCGCTGCAGCGGGCTGAAGTTGTTGTCCGAGATCAGGGTCAGGACGGCGGTGCCGTCTTCCCGGTGGACGGCGAGCCCCTCCATGTTGTCGATCTCCTGGGACGCGTCGCTCTCGAAGACGACCGCCCCGTCAATTTCCACATCGGGCTTCACCGCCCCGGCCGCGACGCGGCGGAGGCGGACGCGGAACCCCTCGAACAGGGAGAACTGACGCTCCAGAAGGAGCATGTCCCCCGAGGGCAGGAAGGCGAGGTCGCTTACGTCGTAGCCGTTCGTGCGGCGGACCGAGAACTCCCCCTTCCGCGGGCCGGTGAGGATGAAGCCCCGGGTGGGCCTGTCGTGCTTGCGCGCCCGCTCGGCGATCGCCACCAGGGCTCCCGCCAGGGGCGAGTGCCGGGGCGCGACGCCGATGGCTTCGAGGCCGTGGTTGTCCGGGAGGCTCTCGATCCCGTCGCGAATCTCCCTGGGCAGGGGGACCGGCCAGGCGCGGGCCTGGACGCCGTCGGCCTCCCACGCGAACCGCATGACCGCATGCCTGCGCTCGATGCCGACGAAGGCGACACCGTCGGCGATCGCCAGGCTTTCCGTGTCGTAGTACTTCGTGCGCCCGAGGGGACGCCCGTCCGCCGCCCGCAGCGGCGCGAGCATCGCGTCCGACAGGCCGGAGAGCCGCCCGTCGGCGGTCTGGACCCTGGCCGTCAGCCATTGCGCGTTGTCGGCGACGGACACGATCCGGCGGCCGTCGGCGGAGCGCCAGAGGCTGGAGAAGCCGCCGAAGCGGCTGTCCGGCGAACGCAGGTCCAGGCCGCCCCGGAACAGGAGGTCGCCGAAGCGGCTGCGGCCCCGGTCGGTGACGGAGAGATGGTCGATGGGCCGGGCGGAGACGTCCACGGGAAGAGCGGCGTCGGGCGCCCGGGGACGGGCGAAGGTGCGCTCCGCAAGGACCGCGGCGGCGGCCGCGCCGCCGCCGAGCAGGAACAGACGGCGGTTCAGCCTCATGCCTATGGAGCCTCAGGTCGGACGGCAGGATCGGGAGCCGATCAGACTCCTTCCCGAGAACGCCGCTTCCGTCAAGCTGCGACGGTCAGGCGAAGGCCCGGCGGCGCGGCGCCCGCGCGGCGGGCGGCGGGCTCTCCTCGAACAGCTCGGCGAGCTTCTCGGTCATGACTCCGCCGAGTTCCTCCGCGTCCACGATGGTGACGGCGCGGCGGTAGTAGCGGGTCACGTCGTGGCCGATGCCGATGGCGATGAGCTCCACGGGCGAGCGGGTCTCGATCTCCTCGATCACATGGCGCAGGTGCCGCTCCAGGTAGTTGCCCGGATTGACCGAGAGGGTGGAATCGTCGACCGGAGCGCCGTCCGAGATCACCATGAGGATCCGGCGCTGCTCGGGGCGCCCGAGCAGGCGCTTGTGCGCCCAGTCCAGGGCCTCGCCGTCGATGTTCTCCTTGAGCAGGCCCTCGCGCATCATCAGCCCGAGATTCTTGCGGGCCCGGCGCCAGGGCGCGTCCGCCGGCTTGTAGACGATGTGGCGCAGGTCGTTGAGCCGTCCGGGATTGGCGGGCTTGCCGCTCTGCAGCCACGCCTCGCGCGCCTGCCCGCCCTTCCACGCGCGGGTGGTGAAGCCGAGGATCTCGACCTTCACGCCGCAGCGCTCCAGGGTGCGCGCCAGGATGTCGGCGCAGGTGGCGGCGACGGTGATCGGCCGCCCCCGCATGGAACCCGAATTGTCCAGGAGCAGCGTCACCACCGTGTCGCGGAAGTTCGTGTCCTGCTCCTGCTTGAAGCTCAGGGGCTGGAACGGGTCCATGACCACGCGGGGAAGCCGCGCCGGGTCGAGGGTGCCCTCCTCCAGGTCGAACTCCCAGGCCCGGTTCTGCTGCGCGAGGAGCCGGCGCTGCAGCCGGTTGGCGAGGCGCCCGACCACCCCCTGCAGGTTGGCGAGCTGCTTGTCGAGATAGGCGCGCAGCCGCGTCAGCTCGTCCGCGTCGCAGAGTTCCTCCGCATGGACCACCTCGTCGAACCGGGTGGTGAAGGCCTTGTAGTCCGGCCCCCGGCCCTCGTTGTGCCGGGACGGCGGCCGCCAGGATTCGGAGGCATTCTCGGAATCCGCCTCGTCGGCCTCGTCCGGCAGCTCGCCGGAGGGGCCGTCGGCGTCCTCGCTCGCGCCCTCCTCCATCTCGTCGGCGGCCTCGTCGCCGATCTCGGCCTCGGCGCGGTCGCCCTGGGCCTCCTGCTCGCTCTCGCCCTCGCCCTGCTGCTGCTCCTGCTCGGTGTCGTTCTCCTCCTCGTTCTCCTCGTCCTCCGAATCGAGGGCGGCCTCGTCGGCCATGTCGAGGGAGGACAGGAGGTCCCGGACCGAGCGGGCGAAGTCGCGCTGGCTTTCGATGTTCTTCAGAAGCCCGTCGAGGTCGCGCCCCGCCCGGTCCTCGATGTAGTCCCGCCACAGGTCGACGATCCTGGCCGCGGAGGCCGGCGGCCGCTGGCCGGTGAGGCGCTCCCGCACCATCAGGGCCACGGCATCCTCGATGGGGGCGTCGGCCCGGTCCGTGATCTCCTCGTACTTGCCGCCGCGGTGATACCGGTCCTCCAGCATCGCCGAGATGTTGGAGGCGACGCCGGACATGCGGCGGGAGCCGATGGACTCGACCCTGGCCTGCTCGACCGCGTCGAAGACGGCGCGCGCCGCCTGCCCCTCCGGTGCGAGCTTGCGGTGCAGCGCGGTGTCGTGGCAGGCGAGCCGGAGCGCCATGGAATCGGCATAGCCGCGCAGCACGGCGACGTCATGGGAGGTCAGCCGCCGGGGCGGATCCGGCAGGCGCACCTTGTCGCCCATCATCGCGGGCCGGTCGGAGGCGAAGGTCACCTCCAGGTCCTGCTTGCGCGCGATGGCCTTCATGCAGCCGGCGATGGAGCGCTTCAGCGGCTCCGTCGGCGCTTCCTTCCGTTCTCCCGGCCTGCGGTTCGAGATGGACATCTCACCCCTCTTGTCATTCCCGTTTGCGTCGCCCCGCGCAGGCGGGGATCCATGAACGCAGGCTCGGCTCCATCGCATTCACGGTCTCCGGGCTCCGCCTCGCGGCGCCGGAGCGACGGAAGAACGCGTTACGACAGCGCCACGTTCACGGCGCTCTCCGGCAGCTCCCGGCCGAAGGAGCGCTGGTAGAACTCCGCCACCAGGGGACGCTCCAGCTCGTCGCACTTGTTGAGGAAGGTGACGCGGAAGGCGAAGCCGACATCCCCGAAGATGTCCGCGTTCTCGGCCCAGGTGATGACCGTGCGCGGGCTCATGACGGTGGAAAGGTCGCCGTTCATGAAGGCGCTGCGGGTGAGGTCGGCGACGCGGACCATCCTGTTGACGGTGTCGCGGCCCTCGGGGCTCTCCTGGTAGTGCTTCGCCTTGGAGAGGACGATGTCCACCTCCTTGTCGTGCGGCAGGTAGTTAAGGGTCGTGACGATGGACCAGCGGTCCATCTGGCCCTGGTTGATCTGCTGCGTGCCGTGATAGAGCCCCGACGTGTCGCCGAGGCCGACGGTGTTGGCCGTGGCGAAGAGGCGGAAGGCCGGATGAGGCCGGATGACCCGCTTCTGGTCGAGAAGGGTGAGCTTGCCCGACTGCTCCAGGACGCGCTGGATCACGAACATGACGTCGGGCCGCCCGGCATCGTACTCGTCGAAGACGAGGGCCACGTTGTGCTGCAGGGCCCAGGGCAGGATGCCGTCCTGGAAGGCGGTGACCTGCTTGCCGTCCTGGAGAACGATGGCGTCCTTGCCGACGAGGTCGATGCGGGAGACGTGGCTGTCGAGGTTGACGCGCACGCAGGGCCAGTTCAGCCGCGCCGCCACCTGCTCGATATGGGTCGACTTGCCCGTGCCGTGGTAGCCGGTGATCATCACGCGCCGGTTGCGCGCGAAGCCCGCGAGGATGGCGAGGGTCGTCTCCCGGTCGAAGAGGTAGTCGGGATCCAGGTCCGGCACGTGCTCGTCGCTCTGGGAGAAGGCAGGGACCTCAAGATCCGAATCGATGCCGAAGACCTGCCGAACGGAAACCTTCATGTCCGGCAAGAGGGTCGGTGTCTCGGTTGTCGCCATCGTCAGGGCCTTTCGGTCGGAAGGGGTCGAGTTGTCACAAGCGCCAAGGATCGCTTAACGGCAAGGTTACTTAACAATCATGCACCCCGGGCGCAAACGGGATCCTCGCATGCCGGGGCTGCGCGCAAGCCTCCCTCCTCAGCACATTCCTGCGCTCTTGAGGGTGTCGTGGGCCTTGATGATGTCGCGCAGGCGCTCCTCGTAGGACCTGTCCCCCCCGTTCGCGTCGGGGTGGAACCGCTTCACCAGGGCCTTGTACTGGGCCTTGATCGCCGGGCCGTCGGCATTCTCGTCGAGCCCGAGCACGTCCAGGGCGCGCCGCACCGGTCCCGTATGGCGCGGCGGCTGCGGCTCGGCGGGAGCCCTGCTCCGGCGCCCCTGCCTGAAGTCCTCGCCCCGCAGGATGCCCAGGGGATCGACATAGGCCCACTCGCGCTCCTGGCACTTGGTCTTGGCGTTCACGCCCATGGCCCAGGTCGGCCGGTGGCCGACGACCGCGTCCTTCTGGTAGGCCGCCACCGCGTCGTCGGGCATGCCGGCGAAATAATTGTACGAGGCGTTGTACGCGCGCACATGCTCCAGGCAGAATCGCCAGTACTGCCCCTCCCGGTCCCGCCCCTTGGGCGCGCGGTACTCGCCCGGCGCCTTGCAGTCGGGATGTTCGCAGACCGGCCCCTCCGTCTCGCGCGGCGCGTCGCACGTCGCCTTGATGCGGATGCGGTCGAAGAGAGGTGAGTTGAGATCCATGACGCAGGGATTATGAGTGGCTTCCGGCCCGGAGCCAAGGCCTCGACGCTTTTCGCCGCAGACCCGTTCAAAAAGGTTTATCGCAAGCATGACCCTCGCCGACTGGATCACGCAGGAACTGCAGGCGCGCCTGCAGCCGACCCATCTCGCCGTCACGGACGAATCGGAGCAGCATCGCGGTCACGCCGGATGGCGCGAAGGCGGCGAAACCCACTTCCGCCTTCATATCGTGTCGGACGCCTTCGCCGGCAAGAGCCGGGTCGAGCGCCACCGCCTCGTGAACGAGGTCCTGAAGGGAGCGTTCGAGCGCGGGCTCCATGCGCTCGCCATCGAGGCGCGGGCCCCGGGCGAGCCGGACCCGCGCCCGCCGCGGGCCTGAAGCGGCCTACTTGATCCGCTCGAGCACGCTCACGTAGTTCGCGACGGCGGCGCCGCCCATGTTGAAGATGCCGCCGAGCTTGGGGTTCCTGACCTGGATCCCGCCCGCTTCCTCGCAGAGCTGCATGGCCGAGAGGACATGCATGGAGACGCCCGTGGCGCCGATGGGATGGCCCTTGGCCTTGAGCCCGCCCGAGGGGTTCACGGGCAGCTTGCCGTCCCGCTGCGTCCAGCCCTCCTTGACGGCGATGGCGCCCTGGCCCGGAGGCGTCAGCCCCATGGCCTCGTACTCGATGAGCTCGGCGATGGTGAAGCAATCGTGGGTCTCGACGAAGGAGAGGTCGGAAAGCTGGATCCCCGCCTGGTCGAGCGCCCGCCGCCACGCCTCGGCGCAGCCCTCGAACCGGACGATGTCGCGCTTGGACATGGGCAGGAAGTCCTGCGCGTGCGCCGTGGCCCGGAAGGCCACCGCCCGCTTCATGCGCAGGGCCGTCTCCGTGTCGGCGATCACGAGGGCCGCCGCCCCGTCGGAGACGAGGGAGCAGTCCGTCCGCTTCAGGGGGCCTGCGACGAAGGGGTTCTTGTCGCTCTCCGTGCGACAGAACTCGAAGCCCAGGTCCTTGCGCATCTGCGCGTAGGGGTTGTCGACCCCGTTCCGGTGGTTCTTCGCGGCGATCATCGCAAGAGCGTCCGACTGGTCGCCGTAGCGCTGGAAATAGAGCCCGGCGATCTTGCCGAAAACGCCCGCGAAGCCGCCCTTCGTGTCGCCGTCCTCCGGCAGGTAGGAGGCCTTGAGGAGGATGTTTCCGATTTCCGGGCCGGGGGTCGTCGTCATCTGCTCGACCCCGACGACGAGGACGGTCCGGGCGCGCTTCGCCTCGATCGTCTTGATGGCCTGGTGCACGGCGGCGGACCCGGTGGCGCAGGCGTTCTCGACCCGCGTGGCCGGCTTGAAGCGGAACCGGTCGCTCGCCTGGAAGACCAGGGAAGCGGTGAATTCCTGGGGAGAGAAGCCGCCGTTGAAATGGCCGAGCACGACCTCGTCCACGTCCTCCGGGCCGATTCCGGCATGCTCCAGCGCCTCGTCGGTCACACGGACGATCAGGCTCTCGACGGTTTCGGTATCCAGCTTTCCGAAGGGGGTATGGGCCCAGCCGACGATGCAGGCTGTCATGGGGGAATCTCCTCAAGAACGTTCATTCCTCAGAATGGCCCCCCGCCTTCGCCTGGGCAAGGCCGTCCCTGCCGGAGCGTTCGTCTCCGGAGCCCCCGACGTCAATGCTGGGGTCAATGCTGGGCGAGCAGGAGGAGGCCGACCCCCGCCAGGATCAGCGCCATGCCGAGGACCTCCCGGCGGGTGGTGGCCTGCGAGAGCAGGCGGTGGGAGACGGCCTGCGCCATGAGGACCTCCACCAGGGCCAGGGTGCGCACGTTCGCGGCCGTGGTCAGGGAGAAGCCGACGAACCAGAACTGCGAGGCGAGAGCGCCGAGAAAGCCTGCGCCCAGGGAGGGGCGCCATGCCCTGAAGCTCGCCACCAGCGCCTTCCGGTCGAAGGCGCCGAGCCAGACCAGGAGGAGGACCGTCTGCGTGCCGAGCGCCCAGGCGAGCGTGGCGGTGGACCGCATCACGAAGGAGCCTTCCGGCAGGGCGAGGATCGCGCCCCGGAAGCCGATGGCGGCCAGGGCGAAGAATGCGCCGGAGGCGATCCCGTAGACGGTCGGGCGAAGACCCGCGGCCCCCAGCCGCGCTCCGGGCTTGAGGGACATGAGGACGACGCCCGCCGTCGCGACGCCGATCCCCAGGGCGACTCCGGGCGACAGCGGATCCCCGAGAATCGCCACGCCGAACAGGGCGACCTGGACCGGCTCCGTCTTCATGTAGGCCGTGACCACGGAGAAGGAGCGCTCGCGCATGGCGGCCAGCATGAGGGCGGTGGCGAGGATCTGCGCCGTCGCCCCGCCAAGGACGAAGGGCATGAACATCCCCTCCGGCGCGGGAACCGGCTCGCCGAGGACGAGCCGCACGAGTCCCAGGGCCAGGAGGGCGAACGGGAAGCCGTAGAGGAAGCGGACCTGGGTCGCGCCCACCGTCCCGATGGTCTCGGTCAGGCGGCGCTGGGTCGCGTTCCGGCCCGTCTGCGCCGCCGCGGCGGCCAGCGTCACCGGAATCCACAGGAGGGAGGAGGTCGTCATGCTCGATCTCGAATCCGCGCGGCCCTTGCCATGCTCTTGCCACGGAATCCCTTAGAAGGGTTGGTGGGGAAGGACTTATTGCCTGACAGCCTAGCCAAGGGCAGGTTCGAGGCCTACAAATAGTCCGCTGCAACCGGGGCCGTCGCAAGACCCTCTTCGTGCCAGTCTTCTTGTGGAGTCGTTCCGTATGAACGTCAGCCGTGCCCTCCGTGTGACAGCCTTCGCATTGGCGGCCCTCGTGGGGGGCCTCATGGGCGGCCTCATGGGCGCACCGGCCCTGGCCGGCGGTCCTGCCCTGGTGGTGGAGGCCGATACGGGCCGCGTCCTCCATGCCGAGCGGGCGACGGATCCCTGGTATCCGGCCTCCATCACGAAGCTGATGACCACCTATGTGGCGCTCGACGCGGTCCGCTCCGGCCGGGCGAAGATGGACACGCTGCTCACGGTCTCCGAGCAGGCGGCCGCGCTGCCGCCCTCCAAGATGGGCTTCAAGCCGGGCACCCAGATCCGCCTCGACAACGCCCTGAAGATCATCATGGTCAAGTCGGCGAACGACGTCGCCGCCACCATCGCCGAAGGCCTCGGCGGCTCGATCGAGGCCTTTGCCGAGATGATGAACGAGAGGGCCCAGGCCCTCGGCATGCGCGACAGCCATTTCGCCAACCCGCACGGCCTGCCCGACGAGCGCAACCAGACCACGGCCCGCGACATGGCGATCCTGGCGCGGGCCCTGTTCAACGAGTTTCCCGAGTACCAGGGCCTGTTCGACATCGGCGCCATCCAGTACGGACGCCGGATCATGCGCAACACCAACGGCCTGATCGGGCGCTATCCCGGGGCCGACGGCATGAAGACCGGCTTCATCTGCTCGGCCGGGTTCAACGTCGTGGCGAGCGCGACCCGCAACGGGCGGCATCTGATCACCGTCGTCCTCGGCGCCCCCTCCGCCAACGAGCGCACCATGAAGGCCGCCGAGCTGTTCGACCGGGGCTTCAGCAGTCTGGCCGGGCCGGCGAACCCGACCCTCGCCGCCCTGCCGGCATCCTCGGCGCGCACGCCGCCGGACATGCGCTCCGTCATCTGCGACCGCCGCGGCCCCATGCCGGAGGAGGAGGACAGCCAGACCACCGTCGCCAGCAGCGAGAGTACGGGCATTCCCAATCTCTTCTCCTCCGACGTGATGGCCTTCGCCGGGACCTCCCAGCCGACGCGGACCGTTCTCGGCCCCCGCGCGGCCGTCCAGCCGGAGCGGGTCTGGGTGGGGCTCAACCCGCCCTCCGAAGCCGAGCTCGCGGCCCAGGCCGCAAAGGAGGAGGCTGCGGAAAAGGCCAGGAAGGCGGCGAGCAAGAAAGCCGCGAAGAAGGACCAGGCCAAGGCGGCCGCCAAGGACAAGTCCGCGAAGGACAAGGCCGCCGGCGAAAAGGATGCGCAGGACGCCAAGGATACCGACACGGCGAGCGCCTCGCCCAAGGCGGGCGGGAAGTCCAAGGCGCGCGAGAGCATCAGCATGAAGCCGGTGAGCGACCAGAAGGGCAAGCCGAAGCCGGCCAAGGGCAAGGACCAGGCCTCGGCGGACACCTCCGCGAAAGCGAAGAACGGCAAGAACCGACCCGAAGCGAACTGACCGGAAGCAACCCGCTCCGCATCGGCCGGCGCAGGGCCTCTCCCGCCGGCCGGATGCGTTTCCGCCCTTCGGGAGGAGGATCTTCCGGCAGCGCTCTTGCAATCGCGGCCGAACCGGGCGAACCGTGTCGTGTCATCGTGATCGCCCGCATGCCCGCCACCTCTCCCGCCAGCGGCCTCCTCTTCGCCCTGAGCTCCGCCGGCCTCTACGGCCTGAACATCGTCTATGCCCGCGTCGCGGCCCTCGAGGGCGTGCCGGGACCGACCGTCGTGATCTACCGCGTCCTGCTGATGCTGGCGCTCTTCGGGGCGGCCGCCCTCCTGCTGCGCCACTCCCTCGCCGTGGCGCGGGAGGAGCGCGCCACCATGGCGGTCCTGGGCGTTTCCACCGCCTTCGTCGGCCTCTGCTACGTCTCCTCGGTCGCCTTCATCCCGGTCACGGTGGCGGCGGTCCTGTTCTACGCCTATCCGACCTTCATCGTCCTGGCCTCGCCCTTCGTGGAGGGGACGCGGCTGACGCCCGCCCTCATCGGCGTCGTGCTGATGGCGCTGGCCGGGGTCGTCCTCGTGGTGGGCCCCGCCTTCGGCGACCTCGACTGGCGCGGCCTGGCCCTGGCCCTCGGGGCGGCCGCGGCCACGGCCGCCCAGTTCTTCGCCGCAGCCCGCTGCCGGAAGACGAACGTCACCGCCAAGATGTTCTGGATCCACCTGATCGTGCTCCCCACCGCGCTCCTCGTCGGCCTGGCGACCGGGCAGCCGGGCTCGCCGGCCGCCCTGGCCCTCGCGCCGTTCGCCGTCGCCATGACCGTCGGCGGCTACGTGATCGGCTTCCTGTTCCAGATCGTCGCCCTCGGCCGGATCTCCGCCGTCGCGGCGGGGATCGTCTACTGCATCGAGCCGGTGGTCTCGGCCGCCACCTCCGCCCTCGTCCTCGGGGAGCGCCTCGGTCCCGTCCAGGCGCTGGGCGGCGGTCTGGTGCTCGCCGCCATCGTCACCAATATCCTCAGCGAGCGCTCCCGCACCGCGCCCGTCGTACCCACGGACTGATCGCCATGTCGGATTCCCGCCCCGCCGGCCCGCCGCCGCCCATTCCGCTCACCGTCCTCACCGGCTTCCTGGGAGCGGGCAAGACGACGCTGCTGAACCGGCTGCTCCGGCACGAGGCCCTGAAGGACAGCGTCGTCATCATCAACGAGTTCGGCGAGATCGGCCTCGACCATCTGCTCGTGGAGAGGGTGGACGAGGACATGGTGCTGCTCTCCGCCGGCTGCCTCTGCTGCACCGTGCGGGGCGACCTGATCGCGACCCTGGAGGACCTCCTGCGCAAGCGCGACAACGGACGGATCGCGCCGTTCCGGCGGGTGGTGATCGAGACCACCGGGCTTGCCGATCCTGCGCCGATCCTGCACGCGGTCCTCTACCACCCCTACCTTTCCATGCGCTACGCGGTGGAAGGCGTGGTCACGGTGGTCGATGCCGTCAACGGGGAGGCCACCCTCGACGCCCATCCCGAGGCGGTGCGCCAGGTCGCGGTCGCGGAACGCCTCGTGCTCACGAAGACGGACCTCGTGAAGGACGCGGATCGCCTCGAGCGTCTGCGGCAGCGCCTGCGCCGCCTCAACCCGGGCGCCGCGATCCTTCCCGCCGACGCGCGGGTCGAGGAGATCGTCTCCGGCGGCCTGTTCGACCTCGGCGGAAAGATCGCGGACGTGGCCGAATGGCTCAGGACCGAGGCCGTCGAGGAGGCCGAGCGGCGCAGCCACGCTCACCAGCATGGACACGGGCACGATCGTGGGCATGACCATGGGCCCGATCATGCCCACCGCCATGACGTGAACCGCCACGACGAGCGGATCCGCGCCTTCTCGCTCGTGAGCGAGGAGCCGATCCGGCAGGGAACCCTCGACATGTTCCTCGACCTGCTGCGCTCGACCCAGGGAGCGAAGCTCCTGCGCGTGAAGGGGCTCGTCGCCCTGGCGGAGGATCCCGAGCACCCGGTCGTGATCCACGGCGTCCAGCACGTGATCCACGTGCCCGCCATCCTGCCGCGCTGGCCCAGCGACGACCGGCGCAGCCGCCTCGTCCTCATCGTCGACGATCTGGAAAAGGAGACCGTCGAGGCCCTCTGGAACGCCTTTCTCGGCAAGCCCCAGATCGACCGTCCCGACGCGGCGGCCCTGTCGGACAACCCGCTCTCCCTGCGGCGCTAGCCCGGAGCCTCAGCGCCCGATCCTGCGCTGGTCCGCGGGCGGCAGGAACGCATCGGTGAAGACGTCCTCGGGCTTCGGCTTCGCCTTGTAGTCCAGGGCGGCTGCGATCTGGTCGAGCGCCTTCGCGAAACGGTCCCTGTCGATGCCGCCGAACCCGTTCTCCTTCACCCAGGGGGTGAGGACGTTCTGATCGAGCGACATCCGCAGGCGTTCGGCCTCCACCTCCTTGCGGGCCAGATCGTTGCGGGCGAGCACCGCCTCGACGGCGGCGGCGGGATCCTTCGCCGCGTCCTGGAACCCCCGCACGATCGCCCGCAGGAGCGCCTTCACGGCCTCGGGCTTCTCCTGCGCGAACCTCTCCGACACCACAATGGCGCTGCCGTAGGCCTCGATCCCGTGCTCGCCCATGAGGAGGGTCACGATGTCCTCCACCGGCACGCCCCGGGACTTCAGGTTGACGTAGGACGTGGTCGCGGCTCCGAAGACCGCGTCCACCTCCCCCTGCGCCAGCATGGGCTCGCGGACGGGCAGGCCCACATTCTCGAACTTCATTCCCGAATCGTCGATGCCGTTCACCATCCGGAAGACGGGCCACATGGCATAGGCCGCATCCGCCTGCGGCGCGCCGAAGGTCTTGCCCTGGAGGCTGGCGAGGTCCTTCGAGAGCCCCCGGCTCTTGCGCCCGACGATGGCGTAGGCGGGACGGTCGTGGATCATCATGACGGCGACGGCGCCGGTCTCGGGCTTGTCGTGCAGCAGCCGCGCGAGGCCGTTCACGTCGGCGAGCGCGGCCTCGTAGTTCTCGGCCGTCACGCGCGTGAGCGCCTCGCGCGAGCCGTTCGCGGACTCGACGGTCACGTCGAGGCCCTCGGCCTTGAAGTAGCCCTTCTCCAGCGCCACGGCGAAGGGCGCCGCCGGCCCCTCCCAGCGCCAGTCGAGGCTGAGCCGGACCGGCGTCTGCGCCGAGGCGGCCGAGGCGAAAAGCGCGACGAGTCCTGCGGCAAGGCCTGCGAACCATCCTCTCAGCGCGGCAGTACCCTTCCGGGACATGGCGACTCTTCCTCCAGCGTTGTCGGCCTTCATGGTTTCCGGGCCGCATTCATGCCCGGACCGGTCCTGGCCTGTCTTTTTCGGTTATCCGTCCATGCAATCAGAACGGCTCGGGGCGTCAAGCGTCCTCGCGGCCTTTGGTTTCATCCTCGTGAGCGCTCCCCGCCCTTGATCCGGGCGGAAGTCCTACCCATGTGGGAGGCGTCGGTGGCCGGGCCCCTCTGGCGGATGCGGGACGCATCCGCGATGTCGGAACCGACGGGTTCAACACACGGGTTCGGTCATGCTCGAAATCCTGCTCGCCGTCTGGCTCGGCAAGCCCCTCTGGATGTGGCTTGCCTTCATCGGAATCGTCCTTTCGCTCCTCGCCCTCGATCTGGGCGTGTTTCATCGCACCAGCCGGGAAATCGGCGTGCGCGAGAGCCTGCTCCTCAGCACCTTCTACATCGCGCTCGGCCTGCTCTTCGGCGGCTTCGTCTGGTGGTCGCTCGGCCCGGAAGCGGGCCTCAACTACCTGACCGGCTTCGCGGTCGAGAAGGCGCTGGCGATGGACAACGTCTTCGTCATCGCCATGATCTTCGGCTTCTTCGCCGTGCCGCGGATCTACCAGCACCGGGTGCTGTTCTGGGGCATCCTCGGGGTCATCGTGCTGCGCGCCGTCATGATCGGCTTCGGCGCGGCCGTGATCTCGCAGTTCTCGTGGGTGCTCTACATCTTCGCGGCGTTCTTGATCGCCACCGGCGTGAAGATGATCGCGTTCTCGGACAAGGAATACGACATCGCCAGGAATCCGGTGCTGCGCTTCATGCGCCGGCACTTCAACGTGACGGACGAGCAGCACGGCGAACACTTCTTCGTGAGGAAGCCGCATCCGAGGACGGGCAGGCCCGCCTGGTTCATGACGCCGCTGTTCCTGGCCCTGGTCCTCATCGAGATCGCGGACGTGGTGTTCGCGGTGGACTCGGTGCCCGCCATCTTCGCCATCACCACCGACCCGTTCATCGTCTACACGTCGAACATCTTCGCGATCCTCGGGCTGCGCGCGCTCTACTTCGCCCTGGCGGCGATGGTCCACCGCTTCCACTATCTCAAGTACGCCCTCGCCCTGGTGCTGATCTTCATCGGCGCCAAGATCTTCCTGGCCGACGCCTTCGGGCTCGACAAGCTCCCGGCGGCGGTGTCCCTCGGCGTCACCTTCGGCATCCTCGCCGCGGGCGTGGCATGGAGCCTCTGGAAGACGCGCGGCGAACCGGCGGCGGCCGGGCCGATGCAGCGCTGACGGAGGAAACCGGGAGGGCCCGCCCGGCCCTCCCGGACGCAGGCGGCAGGCTCCGTCAGACCGGCAGCAGCCCGTCGCTCTTCACCTCCTCCATCACCGCATAGGTCCGGGTCTCCTTGACCCCCGGGAGGGCCAGGAGGATCTCGCCCAGGAAGCGCCGGTAGGCGGCCATGTCCGCGACGCGGGTCTTGACCAGGTAGTCGAAGCCCCCGGCGACCATGTGGCACTCCAGCACCTCGGGCGCGCGGCGCACCGCGTCGGCGAACCTCTCGAAGACGTCGGGGGTGGTCTTGTCGAGGGAGACCTCCACGAAGACCAGGAGCTCGAGCCCGAGGCGGCGGGGATCGAGGCGCGCGCCGAAGCCTGCGATGTAGCCCTCCCGCTGGAGCCGCTTCACCCGCTCGCCCGTGGAGGTGGGGGAGAGGCCGACCTTCTCGGCCAGCTCGACGGTCGCGATCCGGCCGTCGCTCTGGAGAAGCTTCAGGATCCTTCGATCGATCCGGTCGATTTCCGCCATTCTCACGCCGACTCCGCCCTTTGGCCTGCTTTCTTAAGGCACGGGGCGACAAATTGCCATCGAAACCCGGCCGCCTCTCTCCTATGATCCGCCGTCCTCAGGGAGAACGCCATGCACCAAGCCCCCATCGCCACGTCCTTCACCCCCCCTTACGCGGAGGATGACAAGGCCATCGCTGCCCGGCTCCTGGCGGATGCGCGCCTGTCGCCGGAGCGGGAGCGGCAGATCGACCGGCGGGCCCGGCGCCTGATCGAGGCGATCCGGGCCAAGGGCGGCGGTCTCGGGGGCGTGGAGGAGATGCTGCGGGAATACGCGCTCTCCACCAAGGAGGGGCTCGCCCTGATGGTCCTGGCGGAAGCGTTGCTTCGGGTGCCCGATGCGGCGACCGCCGACCGGCTCATCGAGGACAAGCTGGGCCAGGCCGACTTCGCCGGCCACGAGGCCAAGTCCGACGCCTTCCTCGTCTCGGCCTCGGCCTGGGCGCTCGGCATCACGGCCCGGATCATCCAGCCCGGCGAGACCCCGGAGGGCATCCTCCGCCAGCTCACCAAGCGCCTCGGCCTTCCCGCCGTGCGGACCGCGACCCGCCAGGCCATGCGGGTGATGGGCAACCACTTCGTCCTGGGCCAGACCATCGACGAGGCCCTGAAGCGGGCGGGCTCCGGCAAGGGCCGGCTCTACCGCTATTCCTTCGACATGCTGGGCGAGGGCGCCCGCACGGCGAAGGACGCCCGCCGCTACTTCGAATCCTACGCCTCCGCCATCGACGCCATCGGCCGCTCCGCCGGCAACGAGCCGCTGCCGAACCGGCCGGGCATCTCGGTCAAGCTGTCCGCCCTGCACCCGCGCTACGAGGCGACGAGCCGGGAGCGCGTGATGCGCGAGCTGGTGCCCCTGGTGATCGAGCTGGCGCAGAAGGCCAAGGCCTACGATCTCAACTTCACGGTGGACGCGGAGGAGGCGGACCGGCTCGAGCTCTCGCTCGAGGTGATCGAGGCGGTCCTGGCCGATCCGTCGCTCGCCGACTGGAGCGGCTTCGGCCTCGCCATCCAGGGCTACCAGAAGCGCGCCGGCGCGGTGATCGACGCCATCGCCGCCATGGCGGAGCGCTACGACCGGCGCATGATGGTGCGCCTCGTCAAGGGCGCCTACTGGGACACGGAGATCAAGCGCGCCCAGGAGCGCGGCCTCGACGACTATCCCGTCTTCACCCGCAAGGCGATGACGGACCTCAACTACATGGCCTGCGCCGAGAAGCTGCTGAAGCTGCGCCCCCGGATCTATCCGCAGTTCGCGACGCACAACGCGCTCACCGTCGCCTCGATCATCGAGCGCGCCGGCGGGACGGAGGGCTACGAGTTCCAGCGCCTGCACGGCATGGGCGAGGCGCTCTATGCGCGCCTGCTGGAGGACGAGCCGGGCCTCGCCTGCCGGACCTATGCCCCGGTGGGAGGCCACCGCGACCTCCTCGCCTATCTCGTCCGGCGCCTCCTCGAGAACGGCGCGAACTCCTCCTTCGTCTCCGTGGCCGCGGACGAGAACGTTCCGGTGGAGGTCCTCCTCAAGCGCCCGGCCGACATCGTCGTTTCCCCCGACAGGGCGCGCCATCCCAAGCTTCCCCTCCCCCGGGACCTCTACGGGCCGGGCCGCGCCAATTCCCGGGGCGTGGAGTTCGGCCACCGCGCCTCTCTCGAAGGGCTCCTCGCGGAGATCGCGCAGGGGGCCCGGCAGGCCTGCCGCGCCGAGCCGCTGGTCGACGGAAGGCCCGGCGCCGGGCAGAAGCGCACCCTCCTCAGCCCCATCGACGGCACCACCCTCGTCGGCGAGGTGACGGAGGCCTCGCCCGAGACGGCCGACCGGGCCATGGCCGCCGCGCAGGCGGGCTTCTCCGCCTGGAGCCGCACGCCCGCCGAGACCCGGGCCAAGGCCCTGCTCCGCGCCGCCGACCTCCTGGAGGAGCGGCGCGGCGCCCTGCTCCACCTGCTCCAGGTCGAGGCGGGCAAGACCCTCGACGACGCCGTCTCGGAGGTGCGGGAGGCGGTGGATTTCTGCCGCTACTACGCCGCCCAGGGCAGGACGCTCTTCGGCGAGGGCGAGCCGATGCCCGGGCCCACCGGCGAGAGCAACGTGCTGCGGCTCAGGGGGCGCGGGGTCTTCGTGGCCATCTCCCCCTGGAACTTCCCGCTCGCCATCTTCCTCGGCCAGGTGACCGCGGCCCTCGTGGCGGGCAACGCGGTCGTGGCGAAGCCGGCCGAGCAGACGCCCCTGATCGCGGCCCTCGCCGTGCGGATCCTGCACGAGGCGGGCGTTCCCGCCTCGGCCCTCCACCTTGTGCCCGGCGACGGGCGCGTCGGCGCGCGGCTCGTGGAGAGCCCCCTTGCCGCCGGGGTGGTGTTCACCGGCTCGACGGAGGTGGCGCGCATCATCAACCGCACCCTCGCCGCCAAGGACAGCGCCATCGTCCCGCTGATCGCGGAGACGGGGGGCATCAACGGGATGATCGTGGACGCCACCGCCCTGCCGGAGCAGGTGGCGGACGACGTGGTCATGTCGGCCTTCCGCTCCGCAGGCCAGCGCTGCTCGGCCCTCCGCCTCCTCTTCGTGCAGGACGACGTGGCGGACCGCATGATCGAGATGATCGCCGGCAGCGCGCGGGAGCTGAAGCTCGGCGATCCGCGCGAGGTCTCGACCCATATCGGCCCCGTGATCGACGCGGAGGCGAAGGAGCGGCTCGAGGCCCATGTGCGGGCGATGACCCGCTCCGCCAAGGTCCGCTATGCGGGCGAGGCGCCCGCGGCCGGGACCTATGTGGCGCCGCACATCTTCGAGCTCGACCGGCCGGAGGCCCTGGCGGAGGAGGTGTTCGGGCCGATCCTGCACGTGGTCCGCTACCGGGCGGACCGGCTGGACGACATGCTCCGCGCCATCGAGGCTACCGGCTATGGCCTGACGCTGGGCATCCACTCCCGCATCGACGCCACCGTGCAGCGGATCGCCGACCGCCTCTCGGTCGGCAACGTCTACGTGAACCGGAACATGATCGGCGCGGTCGTCGGCGTTCAGCCCTTCGGCGGCCATGGACTGTCCGGCACCGGCCCGAAGGCGGGCGGCCCCCACTACCTCCTGCGCTTCGCCACGGAACAGACCGTCACCGTCAACACGGCGGCGGCCGGCGGGAACGCGACTCTCATCGCCATGGGAGAATAGGCGCAGGCCTTCCTCTCACGCGCGCGGTTCGCCGACGCTTCCGGGAAGCCGCCTCCCGCGCCCTCTCCTCCTCCCCGGATCGCGGAGTGCACGGGCGGCGCCATCGCGCCCTCTCCCCCTTGCGGGGGAGAGTTGGAGAAGGGGGTGTGGGCGCCTCGCTCGAGAGGCTGGCGCTGCCACCCTCACCCTTAATCCCTCCCCGCAAGCCGCCCCGCAAGGGGAAGGGAACGCGCCGCGCCTCCCGCGCACCGCCGTCCGACCGGACCGGCCCGGCCATGCCGCCGGAAGGAGAGACGCGAGAAGCACGCACGCCGCCGCGTCCTCCGGGCGCGTGGGCCCGGAGGGGCGGCGGGGTCGAGGGGGCACGAGGATCGCTCCGGCTCGGGGGAAGGAAGGGGTGAAGGCAATGAGCCGCAGCGTCATCGCGCCCGGTTCTTTTCCGGCGGACCGGCGGCGGAGGCTCCGGGGATGGCCCGGACGCGGGGCGGCGTTGACGAACGCCGGCGGCGCCGGACGGCCCGGAGCCCCGGCGGTGCCGGGGCCGCCCGCGGCCGGCGCGTGCGTGGCGCGCGGGCGCGGGACCGGTCCCGTCCCCGCATTCGGCGACGCCTCGCGAGCGCGCCCCTCGGCGGGACGGGATGGGTTACGATATAGCCGAGCTTGGTGCCGCTGTCAAGAACGAAAGCGGAACATTATCGCGGACGCACCCTGCCGGGACGCGCAGCGGGAGAGCCGTTGCCGTCGCGGGGCACGCTTCGAGGGGCCCGCCTGTCCGGACGGCGGCCGCCGCGGCGTCTTCGCCCCGCACCGCAGGGGTGATGGCTTCCGGGCTCGCCTGCGGCGCCCCGGAATGACGGAGGGCGAGGGAAGAGGGGCGCATTCCCTCCCCGCCGGTCCCGGGTGTTCCCGGGATCGGCTCTCTCAATGCGCAAGTCGGGAGCACCCGGCTTGCGAGGGGAAGGGCCAGGGTGGGGGCCGGCGCCACGATTCCGGAGCGAGGCGCCCGCACCCCCCCCTCCAGCTCTCCCCCGCAAGGGAGGGAGAGGGTGCGGCGGCGCTTACCGGGAGGCGCCGGGACACGGCCGGTGCGGTGGCGCGGCCCGGGCGGATTCGGGACCCGCGAAAGGGGGAGTGTCGGGATGCGCAGGGGAGCGCGCGCGACGGCCCTGTCTTCGGGTGGCGGTTCCCGGATGCGGGCGGGTTCCTGAAAAGAAAAACCCGGCTCGGGGCCGGGTTGTCGGTGGATCAGTAGTTGAGAGCCGCCTTGGCTTCCCTGAGCTGCGCCACCGCGGCCTCCGCGGCGTGCTTGGCGGCGAGGTCGTTGGTGGCGTCGTACTGCATTTCCGCCTGCAGGATCTCCCGGTCGAGCACCTCCTGGGTCAGCTCCTCGGCAGGGAGAGCCTTTTCCGCCAGCACGGTGAGGCCGTTCCGGTTGATGTCGGCGAAGCCGCCACGGATGAGGATGCGCTTGCCGTTGCCGGGCGAGTCGGTGACGACGAGGAAGCCGGTCTTGAGGGCCGTCATCATCGGCGCGTGGCCGGCGAGAACCGTCATGTCGCCCTCGATGGCCGGCAGCACGACCGCGTCGACGGGCCCTGAGAACAGCACGCGCTCGGGAGAGACGAGTTCGAAGGTGAAGGTCGCCATGTCAGCCCCTCGTCACCCGGCCGCACGAAGCGGAAGCCGGAGAACGTTCTGGTGGAGATGCGTCAGGTTCTCCGGGCAGGGGAACCTGCCCGGAGGGATCGTTTCGGACGGCTCAGGCCGCCTCGGCCGCGAGGCGCTGCGCCTTCTCGACGGCCTCCTCGATGGTGCCGACCATGTAGAAGGCGGCCTCCGGCAGGTGGTCGTAGTCGCCGTTCACCAGGCCCTTGAAGCCCTTGATGGTGTCCTCGAGGGCGACGAGCTTGCCGGGCGAGCCGGTGAACACTTCCGCCACGTGGAACGGCTGGCTGAGGAAGCGCTCGATCTTGCGCGCGCGGGCGACGGTGAGCTTGTCCTCTTCGGAGAGCTCGTCCATGCCCAGGATCGCGATGATGTCCTGCAGCGCCTTGTAGCGCTGGAGCACCTGCTGCACCTGGCGGGCGACGGTGTAGTGCTCCTCGCCGACGATGGCGGCCGAGAGCATGCGCGAGGTGGAGTCGAGCGGGTCCACCGCCGGGTAGATGCCCTTCTCGGCGATGGAGCGCGAGAGCACGGTCGTGGCGTCGAGGTGGGCGAAGGAGGTCGCCGGGGCCGGGTCGGTCAGGTCGTCGGCCGGCACGTAGATGGCCTGCACCGAGGTGATCGAGCCCTTGGTCGTCGTGGTGATGCGCTCCTGCAGGGCGCCCATGTCGGTGGCGAGGGTCGGCTGGTAGCCCACCGCCGAGGGGATGCGGCCGAGAAGCGCCGACACCTCGGAGCCCGCCTGGGTGAAGCGGAAGATGTTGTCCACGAAGAACAGCACGTCCTGGCCCTGGTCGCGGAAGTGCTCGGCGACGGTGAGGCCGGTCAGCGCGACACGGGCGCGGGCGCCCGGAGGCTCGTTCATCTGGCCGTAGACCAGGGCGCACTTGGAGCCGGCGGCGGAGCCCTTCTCGCGGGGATCGACGTTCACGCGGGACTCGATCATCTCGTGATAGAGGTCGTTGCCCTCGCGGGTGCGCTCGCCGACGCCGGCGAACACGGAGTAGCCGCCGTGGGCCTTCGCCACGTTGTTGATGAGCTCCATGATCAGCACGGTCTTGCCGACGCCGGCGCCGCCGAAGAGGCCGATCTTGCCGCCCTTGGCATAAGGCGCCAGCAGGTCCACGACCTTGATGCCGGTGACGAGGATCTGCGCCTCGGTCGCCTGCTCGGCATAGGACGGAGCGGGCTGGTGGATGGCGCGCATGGACTCGCCGACGATGGGGCCGGCCTCGTCCACAGGCTCGCCGATCACGTTCATGATGCGGCCCAGGGTGGCGTCGCCGACGGGCACAGAGATCGGCGCGCCGGTGTCCACGACCTCCTGGCCGCGCACGAGGCCCTCGGAGGTGTCCATGGCGATGCAGCGGACGGTGTTCTCGCCGAGCTGCTGCGCCACCTCGAGCACGAGGCGGTTGCCCTGGTTCTCGGTCTCGAGGGCGTTCAGGATTTCGGGCAGGTGGCCGTCGAACTGGACGTCGACGACGGCGCCGATGACCTGGGTGATGCGTCCGGTCGGCTTGCCGGCAGTATTGGCGGTATTGGCCATGATTGGCTCCTCTCGGATGTCGTCAGAGCGCCTCGGCGCCCGAAATGATTTCGATCAGTTCCTTGGTGATCATCGCCTGACGCGACCGGTTGTAGGTCATCGTCTGCTTCCTGATCATCTCGCCCGCGTTGCGGGTCGCGTTGTCCATGGCGCTCATCCGCGCGCCCTGCTCGGAGGCGGCATTCTCCAGGAGCGCGCGGAAGATCTGCACCGTGAGGTTCCGCGGCAGGAGCGTGGCCAGGATCTCGCCCTCGTCGGGCTCGTAGTCGTAGACCGCGTCCGTGGAGCGGCTGCCGGACTCGATCTGCGCCGGAACGATCTGCTGCGCCGTCGGGATCTGGGCGATCACCGAGCGGAAGCGCGAGTAGAACAGCGTCGCGACGTCGAACTCGCCCTGCTCGAAGAGCGCGAGCACCTTCTGGGCGATCTGCTCGGCCTGCTCGAACCCGATCTGGCGCACGGCGCGCAGGTCGACGAACTCGATGATCTGCTGCCCGAACTGGCGACGCAGGATGTCGTAGCCCTTCTTGCCCACGCAGATGATCTTGACCGTCTTCCCCTCCGCCATCAGCCGGTTGGCATGCTCGCGGGCAAGGCGCGCGATGGAGGAGTTGAAGGCGCCGCACAGGCCGCGCTCGGCCGTGCAGACGATCAGGAGATGCACCCGGTCGGAGCCCGTGCCGGCCAGGAGCCGCGGCGTCTCGGGCCCGACGGTGATGCCGGACGCGAGGTTGCCGAGGACCGCGGCCATGCGCTCCGCGTAGGGACGCGCGGCCTCCGCCGCGCTCTGCGCGCGGCGCAGCTTCGCGGCGGCCACCATCTGCATGGCCTTGGTGATCTTCTGCGTCGCCTTCACGGAGGCGATGCGGTTGCGAAGGTCTTTCAAGCTCGGCATCGAGCGGCCCTATCCTCTCCGGAGACCCGGTTGAAGCTTACGAGAAGGTCCTTACGAGAAGGTCTTGGCGAAGGCCTGGACGGCGTCCTTGAGCTTCGCCTCGGTCTCGCTGGTCAGGTCCCTGCTGGTCCGGATCGCTTCCAGGATGTCGGCGTGCTTGCTGCGCAGCGTGCCAAGCAGCCCGTCCTCGAAGGCGCGGACCCGGTTCAGGGGCAGCGAGTCGAGGTAGCCGTTCACGCCGGCGTAGATCACCGCCACCTGCTCCTCCATCTTCAGCGGCGAGAACTGCGGCTGCTTCAGGAGCTCGGTGAGGCGCGAGCCGCGGTTGAGCAGGCGCTGCGTCGTGGCGTCGAGGTCGGAGCCGAACTGGGCGAAGGCCGCCATCTCGCGATACTGGGCGAGCTCGCCCTTGATCTTGCCGGCGACCTTCTTCATCGCCTTCGTCTGGGCCGAGGAGCCCACGCGCGACACGGAGAGGCCGACGTTCACCGCCGGGCGGATGCCCTGGTAGAACAGGTCCGTCTCGAGGAAGATCTGGCCGTCGGTGATCGAGATCACGTTGGTCGGAATGTAGGCGGACACGTCGTTCGCCTGGGTCTCGATGACCGGGAGGGCGGTCAGCGAGCCGGCGCCGTGCTCGTCGTTGAGCTTCGCGGCGCGCTCCAGCAGGCGGGAGTGCAGGTAGAACACGTCGCCCGGATAGGCCTCGCGACCCGGCGGACGGCGCAGGAGCAGCGACATCTGGCGGTAGGCGACGGCCTGCTTCGACAGGTCGTCGTACACGATCACCGCATGCATGCCGTTGTCGCGGAAGTACTCGCCCATGGCGCAGCCGGCGAAGGGCGCCAGGAACTGCATCGGCGCCGGGTCGGACGCGGTGGCGGCCACGACGATGGAGTACTCGAGCGCGCCGTTCTCCTCCAGGACCTTCACGAACTGGGCGACGGTCGACCGCTTCTGGCCGATCGCGACGTAGACGCAGTAGAGCTTCTGCGACTCGTCGTTGCCCTGGTTGAGGGGCTTCTGGTTCAGGATCGTGTCGAGGGCGATGGCGGTCTTGCCGGTCTGGCGGTCGCCGATGATGAGCTCGCGCTGGCCGCGGCCGACCGGGATGAGGGCGTCGATCGCCTTCAGGCCCGTCGCCATCGGCTCGTGCACGGACTTGCGCGGAATGATGCCCGGGGCCTTCACGTCCACGCGACGGCGCTCGGTCGCCTGGATCGGACCCTTGCCGTCGATGGGGTTGCCGAGGGCGTCGACGACGCGGCCGAGGAGGCCCTTGCCGACCGGCACGTCCACGATGGCGCCCGTGCGCTTCACGGTCTGGCCTTCGGCGATCTCGCGGTCCGAGCCGAAGATCACGACGCCGACGTTGTCGGACTCGAGGTTGAGCGCCATGCCGCGCACGCCGCTCTCGAATTCGACCATTTCGCCGGCCTGAACCTTGTCGAGGCCGTAGCAGCGGGCGATGCCGTCGCCGACGGACAGGACCTGACCGACTTCGGTGACCTCGGCCTCGGTGCCGAAGTTCTTGATCTGCTCTTTGAGGATCGCGGAGATCTCAGCGGCTCGAATGTCCATCAGCGGACCTCTTTCATCGCTAGACGAATGGAATTGAGTTTGGTGCGCACCGAGGCGTCCACCATGCGGGAGCCGATCTTCACGATCAGCCCGCCGATGAGGCTCGGGTCGATCTTGACGTCGAGGGCGACGTCAGCCTTAGCGACGTCGCGCAGCGCCGCCTTGATGTCGTTCATGACCTTGTCGGAGGGCTCCTCCGCCAGGACGACCTGGGCGCGGACGATGCCCTTGGCATCGGCCACCAGGTTGCCGTAGGCGCGGATCATGTCCGGCAGGGCGAAAAGGCGGCGCTTGGACGCCACGAGCCGGATGAAGTTGCCCGCGAGGCCGGAAATGCCGGTCCGGTCGAGGATGGCGCCGATGGCGGCCGCCTGCTCTTCCGCCGTGAAGATGGGATTGCGGATCAGGCGCTGCAGATCCGCGCTTTCCTGGATCAGCCGTTCGAAACGGCCGAGGTCGCCGGCCACGGCGTCCACGGCATTCGCTTCCTGAGCGAGTTCGAACAGCGCCGAGGCGTAGCGCATGGCAACGCCCGACAGGAGGGGTCCTTCTTGCGAACCGCTGTGCGCCACTTAAATCGTCTCTCTCAAGTCTTACGGGCTTCGAACCGGCCGAGCCGCTGGGGAGGCTCTCTCGGGAAACCCGTCAGGTCGGTGGAAATGAGCCAGAGGGGACGTCGCTCCGCCCGTCAGGCAGCGGTGCACTAGCATGGGTTTTCCGCAGGCGCAAGGCGAGGCGGGCCGCGAGCCGCGGCCGGTCCGCCGCGGAGGGCGGAACGGGCTTCCAGGCTAGAGCGTGAGGGTCGCCACCTCGCAGTTCTGCAGCTGCCGTCCGGTCAGGTGATAGAAGAACGTTCCGTGGCCGACGACGGCGATGAACCGCTCCGGCCGGGCCGCGAGCCAGCCGCGGAAGCGGCGGACCCGGTCCGCCAGGGTCTCGGCCGGCTCGCAGACGAAGCCGCGCTCGTCCGGCTCCCCGTCGTTGTGCCACCAGACCTCGTCCAGATGGTCGAACGAGAGGTGCGGAAAGTCCTGGGCCAGGAGCGTCGGCGGGCGGCCGACGTCGCAGCTGCTCTCCAGGAACTCCCGGTGCAGGCCCTCCACCAGGATCGGCGGCGCCGCGGGGTGATTCCCGAACAGGCCCAGGGCCGTCTGGATGGCGCGCGTCAGGGGCGAGGTGACCACCAGCTCATAGGGATGCTGCCTGAGCTCCGCCGCCCGCTCGGCCGCCTGCCGGCGGCCCAGCTCCGTCAGGGGGGCGTCGGGGTGCATGGGGTCGCAGCCGGTCTCGGCGAAATGGGCGTTGAAGGTGGACTGGCCGTGGCGGATGCAGTGGACGATCTTCGGCATGGCTTCTCCCGGGCGTCTGGGACGATGGATCACAAAAAGCTCTGCGGGTCCACGTCGATGGCGACGCGGGTGTTCCCCCTGACCTTCGGGCAGCGCGCCATCCAGGCGCGCAGGTAGCCCTGAAGGTCCACCTCCCGCTCGGTCTTCACGAGAAGGCGGAAGCGGTAACGGCCCCGGATCAGCGCAAGCGGCGCCTCGGCGGGGCCGAGGACCGTCACGCCCGGAGGCGGCTCGGCCACCTTGGCCATGGCGCGGGCATGGGCTTCCGCCGCCTCCCGCTCGGCGGCGGACACGATGAGGGAGGCCAGGCGGCCGAAGGGGGGCAGGCCCGCCATTTCGCGCACCCGGGTCTCCTCCCGGTAGAACCGCTCCGCATCGCCCGAGACGAGCGCCGCGATGACCGGATGGTCCGGCTGCCAGGTCTGGACCAGGGCGCGGCCGGGCTTCTCCCCGCGCCCGGCGCGGCCCGTCACCTGCTGGAGGAGCTGGAAGGTCCGCTCCGCGGCCCGGGGATCGCCGGAGGTCAGGCCGATATCGGCGTCGAGCACGCCCACGAGGGTCATGAGCGGGAAATTGTGCCCCTTGGCCACCAGCTGGGTGCCGATGACGATGTCGAACTCCCCCGCCGCGATGGCGGCGAGTTCCCGCCGCAGGCGCTCCGTGCCGCCGGGGAAGTCGCTGGAGAGCACGATGCCGCGCTTCTCCGGGAACAGCTCCGCCACCTCCTCGGCGATCCGCTCCACCCCCGGGCCGCAGGAGACCAGCGAATCGACGCTGCCGCAGGCGATGCAGGCCTGCGGCGTGCGTTCCACATGGCCGCAATGATGGCAGACGAGGGAGCGGCGGAAGCGGTGCTCCACGAGCCAGGCGGAGCAGTTGGGGCATTCGTAGCGATGGGCGCAGGCCCGGCAGAGGGTGAGCGGCGCATAGCCCCGCCGGTTGAGGAACAGGAGCACCTGCTCCCCCTGCCCCAGGCTCTCCTCCATGGCCGCGATCAGGGAGGGCGAGAGCCACCGCCCGCGCGGGATCTGCTCCCGCCGCAGGTCGACGGCGCGGATGCGCGGAAGCTGCCGCCCGCCGAATCGCTCGGGCAGCCGCACATGGCGGTAGCGGCCGCGCGCGGCATTGACCCGGGTCTCGATGGAGGGGGTCGCGGAGGCCAGGACGACGGCGGCGTTCTCGATCCGCCCGCGTACCACCGCCATGTCGCGGGCATGGTAGTGGACCCCGTCCTCCTGCTTGTAGGCGGTCTCGTGCTCCTCGTCGACGACGATGAGGCCGAGCCTGGCATAGGGCAGGAACAGGGCCGAGCGGGCGCCCGCCACCACCTTCACCTCGCCGGAGGCGATGCCCGCATAGAGCCTCTCGCGCTTGCGGCCCGTCACGCCCGAATGCCAGGTGGCGGGCTTCACGCCGAACCGGGCCGCGAACCGGTCGAGGAACTGGGCCGTGAGGGCGATCTCCGGCATCAGGATCAGGGCCTGGCGCCCCTGCCGGACGGCCTCGGCCACCGCCTCGAAATAGACCTCGGTCTTGCCCGAGCCGGTGACGCCCTCGAGGAGCGTCACGGGCGCCGGCGTCTCGGAGAGCGTGCCCGCCAGGGCTTCGGCCGCGGCCCGCTGGTCCTCCGAGAGATGATTGCGGGAAAAGTCCGGGTCGGGGCTCTCGGCCACCGGCTCCGCGAGGAGGGCCACGGTCTCCAGCGTTCCCTCGTCGATCAGCCCGTCGACGACGCCGATGCTGACGCCGGCCTCCTGGGCCAGCTCCCGCTTGAGGCGCACGAGCCCGTCCCCCGCCAGCGCGACGACCCGCTGCCGGGCGGGGGTCATGCGCCTGGGCGGCGCGCCGGCGAGGCGGACGCCGACCCGGACCGCCTCGGGCCGCTCCCCGTCCGCCAGCTTGAGGCCCATGGCGAGGGCCGACCCCTTGGGGGCGAGGGTGTACCAGGCCACCCAGTCGAGGAACCGGCGCATCTGCGGCGACAGGGGGGGAGCCTCGATCCTTCCCGCGACGGACTTGAAGTTGGCGCCCGAGCCCGGCCGGAGGCTCCAGACCACGCCGGCCACCTCGCGGGTGCCGAGCGGCACCTGCACCACGTCCCCCTCCCGGAGGGGGAGCCCGTCGGGCACCGCGTAGCTGTAGGCCGTGTCCAGTGCCAGGGGAATGAGGACATCGGCGATATGGCTCGTCATTCGGATCGGATTAACCTGTCCCTGCGATCCTGTCTGCCTTGCACAAAGCGGGACCATGTCAAGCAGCGATTCCCGGACGTCCCCCGATCCTGCATTCCCCGGCGCCGCCGACACGCGCCGGGAGGCGCTGCAGTGGCTCGCCTCCCTGGCGAAGGAGCGCCGGCTCTCGCCGAAGACGGTCGAGGCCTATGGCCGCGACCTGCGGCAGTTCCTGACCTTCCTCACCGGCCATCTCGGGGAGCCGCCCTCCGTCGGGGCGATCCTGGCGCTGAAGCCCCTCGACATCCGCTCCTTCCTGGCCGCCCGGCGCATGGGCGCGGTGCAGAGCCGCTCGCTCATGCGCCAGCTCGCGGCGCTCCGCTCCTTCGCGCGGCATCTCGAGCGGGAGGGCCACGGCACCGCCTCCGCCTTCGCGGCGATCCGCACGCCGAAGGTGGACCGGAACCTGCCGCGCCCCCTATCGGCCTCCGCCGCCGTGGCGGTGACGGACACCGAGACGCGGGCGGGGAGCGACCGGAAGCCCTGGATCCTGGCGCGGGACGCGGCGGTGCTCTCGCTCCTCTACGGG
The DNA here is from genome assembly GCF_009363855.1 of Microvirga thermotolerans. Classification (GTDB taxonomy): domain Bacteria; phylum Pseudomonadota; class Alphaproteobacteria; order Rhizobiales; family Beijerinckiaceae; genus Microvirga; species Microvirga thermotolerans. The sequence continues at coordinate 538,362 of NZ_CP045423.1, read as the reverse complement.
GCGGGCCTGCGCATCTCGGAGGCCCTCGGCCTCCGGCGCCGGGACGCGCCGGTGAACGGCATCGATTCGGTCACGGTGATCGGCAAGGGCGGCAAGATGCGCAGCGTTCCGGTGATTCCGCCGATCCAGCGCGCCGTGGAGGACTACCTGCGCCTGTGCCCCTACGCGGTGCCGCCGGAAGGCCCGCTCTTCGTCGGGGCCCGGGGCGGCCCGCTGTCGCCGCGCATCGTCCAGCTGGCGGTCGAGGAGCTGCGCGGTTCCTTAGGCCTGCCGGAGAGCGCGACGCCCCACGCCCTGCGCCACTCCTTCGCCACCCACCTCCTCGCCAAGGGCGGCGACCTGCGCGGCATCCAGGAGTTGCTCGGGCACGCCTCGCTCTCGACCACGCAGCTCTACACCAAGGTGGACGCGGCACGATTGATGGACGCCTTCGACGCGGCGCATCCAAGGGCAAGGACGAAATAGACCCGGGAGCCTTTGCGCCTCCGTTCCGCTCCTTCCTCCCGCAGAGAGGTCGCGCGCCGCAGGCACAGGGTGGCGTGTTCCCTTCCCCCACGGATCCCGGGAACATCCCCGATCCGCTTCTCTCATGTCTCATGCGCAGATCGGAGACAGGGGACGGGAACGGGAGGCGCAGCGCCTCCGCACTAGAGCGGATTGCGCTTCGATGGAATCGCACTCCGCTCAGAAGCTCTTGGTTTGCCGCATTTTCGGACGGAGAACCGGTGCCCACTTCTCCTGAAAATGCTCCATTCCGCGACCGCGTTCTCGTCCTTCCGGGGCCGCGAAGCGGAACCCGGAACCCACCGCCGCTGACGGAGCAGGACGAGCCGCAGTGGCGGTCATGGTTTTCCGCTCTGCAACGCCGGCGGTTATGGCTTCCGGGCTCGCCTGCGGCGCCCCGGAATGACGATGGGAGCGGCGGAAAGGCGACGGATTTCCTGCGCTCTTTTGCGCGCGATACGCTGGCTTCCGGCTACTCCGCCGCGATCCGCCCCAGCAGCTGACGTGCGGCCGGGCCGATGTCGCCGGCGGTCCAGTGCGGGCGGCACACGGACACGTAGCGGTTCTCGCCGCCGATCTCGATCACGGGGCCGAAGCGCACGGCCTCGCCGTTGGGATCGAATTTCAGGATCATCGTCGCCTTGCGGCCGCAATGGCAGAGCTGCTTGATTTCCTGAAAGTCCTGGGCCAGCGCCATGATCGTCGCGATCGCATCGCTGAAGAGCGTGCCGTAGACGTTGTTCTTGAGTCCATAGGCCATGACCGGCACGTTCAGCTCGTCGACGATCCAGGCGAGCTGACGGACCTGATCGGCGGTCATGAACTGAACCTCGTCGATCAGCACGGCCGTCACGGGCTTTTCGGCATGTTCGGCCGCCACGATGGCGGCGATGTCGTCCGTCTTCCTCACGGGGATCGCATCGGCCTCGAGGCCGATGCGGGATCTCACCTTGCCGACGCCGAAGCGGTCGTCGATCAGGCTCGTGAACAGCAGCACGTGGCCGCCGTTCTCGATGTAGTTGTGACGAACCTGCAGGAGATGCGTGGTCTTTCCCGCGTTCATCACAGAGTAGATGAAATGGAGCTTCGCCATGCCCCGAGACTACATGTGAATGGCGCGCTTCTCCACTGCGAGAGCCGCTTCCTTCACAGCTTCCGCGAGCGTCGGGTGCGCATGGCAGGTGCGGGCGATGTCCTCGGAGGAGGCGCCGAACTCCATGGCGATGGCGGCCTCGTGGATGAGGTTGCCCGCCTCCGGCCCGATGATGTGCACGCCGAGCACCTTGTCGGTCGCGGCGTCGGCCAGGATCTTCACGAAGCCGTCCGTGGTGCGGTTCACCTTGGCGCGGCCGTTCGCGGTGAAGGGGAACTTGCCGGCATTGTAGGCGATACCCGCCGCCTTGAGCTCCTCCTCCGTCTTGCCGACGGAAGCGACCTCCGGGAACGTGTAGACGACGCTCGGGATCACGTCGTAGTTCACGTGGCCCGCCTTGCCGGCGAGGATCTCGGCCACCGCGACGCCCTCGTCCTCGGCCTTGTGGGCGAGCATGGGGCCCGCGATCACGTCGCCGATGGCATAGATGCCGGTGACGTTGGTGGAGAAGTGCGCGTCGGTGAGGATGCGCCCCCGGGCGTCCTTCTGCACGCCCAGCTCCTCGAGGCCGAGGCCCTGCGTGTAGGGAACGCGGCCGACGGCGACGAGCACCACGTCGGCCTCGAGGGTCTCCGCGGCGCCGCCGGCGGCCGGCTCGAAGGTGAGGGTTGCGCCCTTCGGACCCTTCTCGACCTTCGTGACCTTGGCGCCGAGCTTGAACTGGAAGCCCTGCTTGGAAAGGATGCGCTGGAAGTTCTTGGCGACCTCGCCGTCCATGCCGGGCAGGATCCGGTCGAGATACTCCACCACCGTCACTTCCGAGCCGAGACGCCGCCAGACCGAGCCGAGTTCGAGGCCGATCACGCCGGCGCCGATCACCACGAGGCGCTTCGGCACGCTCGCGAGCTCGAGCGCGCCGGTCGAGGAGACGACCGTCTTCTCGTCGATCTCGATGCCGGGCAGGCGCGTGACGTCGGATCCCGTCGCGATGACGATGTTCCGGGTCTGGAGGATCTGGTTGGAGCCGTCCTCCCCGGTCACCTCCACCTGGCCCGCGGCGGCGATCCGCGCGGTGCCGTGGAAGGCATCGATCTTGTTCTTCTTGAGCAGGAACTCCACGCCCTTGGTGTTGCCGTCGACGCCCTCCTGCTTGAAGGCCTGCATCTTCTTCAGATCGAGCTTCGGCGCGGAAACGCCGATACCGAGATGCTCGAAATGATCGCGCGCTTCCTCGAACATGTGCGAGGCGTGGAGCAGCGCCTTGGAGGGAATGCAGCCCACGTTGAGGCAGGTGCCGCCATGGGTCTTGCGCTTCTCCACCACGGCCGTCTTGAGGCCGAGCTGCGCGGCGCGGATGGCGCACACATAGCCGCCGGGGCCGGTGCCGATGACGATGAGATCGTAGGACATGTCTTGTCTCCGCTTAACGCCATGCCCGGACCCGATCCGGGCATCCACGGCTTGTCCGAAGGCTTGAAGGCGTGGATGGCCGGGACGGGCCCGGCCGTGACGCTGAATTGACGGCGTTTCTTACAGATCGAGAACGAGGCGCGCCGGATCCTCCAGGGCCTCCTTGACCCGCACGAGGAAGGTCACGGCTTCCTTGCCGTCGACGATTCGGTGGTCGTAGGAGAGCGCGAGATACATCATCGGCCGCGCCACGATCTGGCCGTTGCGCACGACCGGGCGCTCCTCGATGCGGTGCATGCCGAGGATGCCCGATTGCGGCGCGTTGAGGATCGGCGTCGACATGAGCGAGCCGTAGATGCCGCCGTTGGTGATGGTGAAGGTGCCGCCCTGCATCTCCTCGATGGAGAGCTTGCCGTCGCGGGCGCGGCGGCCGAAATCGGCGATCTTCTTCTCGATCCCGGCGACCGACAGGAGGTCCGCGTCGCGCACCACCGGCACCACGAGCCCCTTGTCGGTGCCGACCGCGATGCCGATGTGGTAGTAGTTCTTGTAGACGATGTCCTGGCCGTCGATCTCGGCATTCACGGCCGGGACGTCCTTGAGGGCCTGGATCACCGCCTTGGTGAAGAAGCCCATGAAGCCGAGCTTCGTGCCGTGCTTCTTCTCGAACACGTCCTTGTACTGGCTGCGCAGCGCCATGACCGCGCTCATGTCCACGTCGTTGAACGTGGTGAGCATGGCGGCGGTGTTCTGGGCGTCCTTCAGGCGGCGCGCGATGGTCTGGCGCAGCTTGGTCATGCGCACGCGCTCCTCGCGCGCGGCATCGTCGGGCGCGGAGGGAGCGCGCACCTGCACCGGGGCCGGGGCGGGCGCGGCGGCGGCGCCGGTGGCGATCGCGGCGAGCATGTCGCCCTTCGTGACGCGGCCGTCCTTGCCCGTGCCGGCGACGGCGGCGGGGCTCACGCCGCTCTCGGCGGCGAGGCGGGCGACGGCGGGACCGTGGTCCTTGGCGGCGCCGGGCGCGGCAGCCGGCGCGGCGGCGGGAGCCGGAGCAGCCTTCGGAGCCTCGGCCTTCGGGGCCTCCGCCTTGGGCGCGGGCGCGGCGGCGGCGGCGCCCTCGATCACCGAGCCGAGCACCGCGCCGGGGGTGACCGTCTCGCCGTCCTTGGCGAGGATGTCGCCGAGCGTGCCGCTGACGGGGGCGTTGACCTCGAGGGTCACCTTGTCCGTCTCGAGCTCCAGCACGGGCTCGTCGGCCTTCACCGGATCGCCGGGCTTCTTGAACCAGCGGCCGATGGTGGCCTCTGAAACGGATTCACCGAGGGTGGGTACGCGGATTTCGGTTGCCATGGTCGTCTTGTCGTTTCAGGGCCGCTCGGCCCGTGGGAAAGGGGATGAGGTCTCTCGCGGCATTCAAGCCGCGAAAGCCTCGTCGAGGAAAGCCTGCAGCTGCGCCAGATGCTTGGACATCAGGCCGGTGGCGGTGGCGGCGGAGGCGGCGCGGCCCACGTAGCGCGGGCGGTCCACCTTGGAGCCGGCGGTCTTGAGCACCCATTCCAGATAGGGCTCGACGAAGGTCCAGGACCCCATGTTCTTGGGCTCCTCCTGGCACCACACCACGTCGGCCTTCTTGAAGCGGGCGAGCTCCGCCGCGAGGGACTTGGCCGGGAACGGATAGAGCTGCTCCACGCGCATCAGGTAGACGTCGTCGATCCCGCGCTTCTCCCGCTCCTCGTAGAGGTCGTAGTAGACCTTGCCGGTGCAGATCACCACCCGCCGGATCTTGTCGTCCTTGACGAGCTTGACGCCGTCGGAAAGGCGCTGGGCGTCGTCCTGCAGGACGCGATGGAACGAGGTGCCCTCGGAGATCGCACTCAAGGACGACACGGCCCGCTTGTGGCGCAGCAGCGACTTGGGCGTCATGAGGATCAGCGGCTTGCGGAAGTCGCGCTTCAGCTGCCGGCGCAGGATGTGGAAGTAGTTCGACGGGGTCGAGCAGTACGCCACCTGCATGTTGTCCTCGGCGCACATCTGCAGATAGCGCTCGAGGCGGGCGGAGGAGTGCTCGGGCCCCTGCCCCTCGTAGCCGTGCGGCAGCAGGCAGACGAGGCCCGACATGCGCAGCCACTTGCGCTCGCCGGAGGAGATGAACTGGTCGAACACCACCTGCGCGCCGTTCGCGAAGTCGCCGAACTGGGCCTCCCAGAGCACCAGCGCGTTCGGCTCGGAGAGGGAATAGCCGTACTCGAAGCCGAGCACCGCCTCCTCCGAGAGCATCGAGTTGATGACCTCGTAGCGGGCCTGGTCCTCGCGGATGTGGTTGAGGGGCGTGTAGCGCTCCTCGTTCTCCTGGTCGACCAGCACCGAATGGCGCTGCGAGAAGGTGCCGCGCTCGACGTCCTGGCCGGAGAGGCGCACGCGGTGGCCTTCGAGCAGGAGCGAGCCGAAGGCGAGCGCCTCCGCGGTCGCCCAGTCGATGCCCTCGCCGGTCTCGATCATCTTCTTGCGGTTGTCGAGGAAGCGCTGGATCGTGCGGTGGACGTGGAAGCCCTCCGGGATGGTCGTCAGTGCCTTCGCGATGTCCTTGAGGGTCTCGACCGGGACGCCGGTCTGGCCGCGCCGCGGATCGTCATGGTCCTCGCGCACGGCCTTGAGGCCCGCCCAGCGGCCGTCGAGCCAGTCGGCCTTGTTGGGCTTGTAGTTCTGGGCGATGTCGAACTCGGCCTCGAGCTTCGAGCGCCAGGCGCTCTTCATCTCCTCGACCTCGGCCTCGGTCACGGCGCCTTCCGCCAGGAGCTTCTTGGTGTAGAGCTCGACGATGGTCGGATGGGACCGGATCTTCCGGTACATCAGCGGCTGGGTGAAGGAAGGCTCGTCGCCCTCGTTGTGACCGAAGCGCCGGTAGCAGAACATGTCGATGACGACCGGCTTCTGGAACTTCTGGCGGTACTCGGTGGCGACCTTCGCCGCGAAGACCACCGCTTCCGGATCGTCCCCGTTCACGTGGAAGATCGGCGCCTCGACCATCTTCGCCACGTCGGACGGATAGGGCGAGGAGCGCGAGAAGCGCGGATCGGTGGTGAAGCCGATCTGGTTGTTGATGATGAAGTGGATCGAGCCGCCGGTGCGGTGGCCGCGCAGGCCCGAGAGGCCGAAGCACTCCGCCACCACGCCCTGGCCCGCGAAGGCCGCGTCGCCGTGGATGAGGAGCGGCATGACGGCGGTGCGGTTGTCCGGCGTGCAGCCGTGCTGGTCCTGCTTGGCGCGCACCTTTCCGAGCACCACCGGATCGACGATCTCGAGATGCGACGGGTTGGCGGTGAGCGAGAGATGCACGTTGTTGCCGTCGAAGGACCGGTCGGACGACGCGCCGAGATGGTACTTCACGTCGCCGGATCCCTCCACGTCGTCGGGCGCGAAGGAGCCGCCCTTGAACTCGTGGAAGAGCGCCCGGTGCGGCTTGCCCATGACCTGGGTGAGCACGTTCAGGCGGCCGCGGTGGGCCATGCCGAGCACGATCTCCTTCACGCCGAGGTTGCCGCCGCGCTTGATGATCTGCTCAAGCGCCGGGATCAGCGACTCGCCGCCGTCGAGGCCGAAGCGCTTGGTGCCGGTGTACTTCAGGTCGAGGAACTTCTCGAAGCCCTCCGCCTCGACGAGCTTGTTGAGGATCGCCCGCTTGCCCTCGCGGGTAAAGGTGATCTCCTTGTCCGGCCCCTCGATGCGCTCCTGGATCCACGCCTTCTCGGCGGGATCGGAAATGTGCATGAACTCGACGCCGAGGGTCTGGCAGTAGGTGCGCTCCAGGATCGCCACGATCTCGCGGATCGTCGCGAATTCGAGCCCGAGAACGTTGTCGAGGAAGATCCTGCGGTCCCAGTCGGCCTCGGTGAAGCCGTAGTGGGAGGGGTGCAGCTCCTGGTCGTTCGGGCGGGGGTTGATGCCGAGCGGGTCCAGCTTCGCGTGGAGATGGCCGCGCACCCGGTAGGCGCGGATCAGCATGATCGCGCGAACCGAGTCGCGGGTCGCCTGGAGCACCTGCTCCTGGCTCATCTCGGCGCCCTTCTCGGCCGCCTTGGCCTTGATCTTGTCGCCGACCGCCTTCTCGACCTGGGCCCAGTTGCCGTCGAGGGCGGAGATCAGCTCCCCGTTGGCGGCGAGCGGCCAGTTCGGCTTCTTCCAGGACGCACCGCGGGCATTCTGGGCGACCGCCTGCCGGTCGTCCTTGAGCGCCCCGAAGAAGGCCTGCCACTCCTGATCCACCGAGGCGGGATCGTTCTGGTAGCGGGCGTAGAGCTCCTCGATGTAGGGCGCGTTCGCCCCGTAGAGGAAGGCGGTGTTGAGGAAAGTCTCGTTGGCGTCCTGGCGTGCCATGGCAATACTCGATCAAACGATGCGAAGGGCCGCCCCAGCCTTCCGGGGCGGCCGGCGGCTTTATCGGCCTTTCAGAACCTCAACCAAGGTTTTTCCAAGGCGCGCGGGCGAAGGCGACACGCGGATGCCCGCCGCCTCCATGGCCGCGATCTTGTCCTCGGCGCCGCCCTTGCCGCCCGAGATGATGGCGCCCGCATGGCCCATGCGGCGCCCGGGCGGGGCCGTGCGGCCGGCGATGAACCCGACCATGGGCTTCTTGCGGCCCTTCTTCGCCTCGCGGGCGATGAATTCGGCGGCCTCCTCCTCGGCCGAGCCGCCGATCTCGCCGATCATGACGATCGATTCGGTCTTCGGATCGGAGAGGAACATGTCGAGCACCTCGATGAACTCGGTGCCCTTCACCGGGTCGCCGCCGATGCCGACGGCGGTGGTCTGGCCGAGGCCCTCGTTGGTGGTCTGGAACACGGCTTCGTAGGTGAGCGTGCCGGAGCGGGAGACGATGCCGACCGAGCCCGGCTTGAAGATGTTGGCCGGCATGATGCCGATCTTCGACTCGCCCGCCGTCACGATGCCGGGGCAGTTCGGGCCGATGAGGCGCGACCTGGAGCCCTCCAGCGCGCGCTTCACGCGCACCATGTCGAGCACCGGAATGCCCTCCGTGATGCAGACGATGAGCGGGATCTCGGCGTCGATCGCCTCGCAGATCGCATCCGCCGCGCCCGGAGGCGGCACGTAGATCACCGACGCATCGGCGCCGGTCTTCTCGCGCGCTTCCATGACCGTGTCGAAGACGGGCAGGCCCAGATGGGTCGAGCCGCCCTTGCCCGGCGAGGTGCCGCCGACCATCTTGGTGCCGTAGGCGATGGCCTGCTCGGAATGGAAGGTGCCGTTCTTGCCGGTGAAGCCCTGGCAGATGACCTTGGTGTTCTTGTCGATGAGGATGGACATCGGGCGTAACCTTACTTCCCGCCGCGCACGGCGTTCACGATCTTCTGGGCGGCGTCGTCGAGGTCGTCCGCCGGGATGACGTTGAGGCCGGATTCGCGGATGATGGTCTTGCCCTCTTCCACGTTGGTGCCCTCGAGGCGCACCACCAGCGGAACCTGCAGACCCACCGCCTTCACCGCCGCCAGGACGCCGCGGGCGATCACGTCGCACTTCATGATGCCGCCGAAGATGTTGACGAGGATGCCCTTCACGTTCGGGTCGGCGGTGATGATCTTGAACGCCGCCGTCACCTTCTCTTCCGAAGCGCCGCCGCCGACGTCGAGGAAGTTCGCCGGCTCCTCGCCGTAGAGCTTGATGATGTCGAGCGTCGCCATGGCGAGGCCCGCGCCGTTGACCATGCAGCCGATGGTGCCGTCGAGCGCGATGTAGGCGAGGTCGTACTTGGAGGCCTCGATCTCCTTCTCGTCCTCCTCCGTCAGGTCGCGCAGCTCCATGACCTCGGGATGGCGGTAGAGCGCGTTGGAATCGAAGGAGACCTTCGCGTCGAGGCACCTGAGGTGGCCGTCCTTGGTGACGATCAGCGGGTTGATCTCGAGCATCGACATGTCCTTCGCGACGAAGGCCGCGTAGAGCTTCGTCACGAGGTCCTGGGCCTCCTTGGCGAGCGGCCCCTTGAGACCGAGCGCCTTGGCGACCTTGAGGCCGTGGAACGGCATCACGCCCGTCGCGGGATCGACCGAGAAGGTGAGGATCTTCTCAGGGGTGTCGTGCGCCACCTGCTCGATGTCCATGCCCCCTTCCGTCGAGACGACGAAGGCGATGCGGCTCGTGGCGCGGTCGACCAGCATGGAGAGGTAGAATTCGGTCTCGATGTCGGAGCCGTCCTCGATGTAGAGACGGTTGACCTGCTTGCCGGCCTCGCCCGTCTGCACGGTGACGAGGGTGTTGCCGAGCATCTGACGCGCGAATTCCTTCACCTCGTCGACGGACTTGGCGAGGCGCACGCCGCCCTTCTCGCCGGCGGCGGCCTCCTTGAACCTGCCCTTGCCGCGGCCGCCCGCGTGGATCTGGGACTTGACGACCCAGAGCGGGCCGCCGAGCTCCTTCGCGGCCGCCTCGGCCTCGTCGGGGGAGAAGATGGCCTTGCCCCGGGACACGGGGAGGCCGAACTCCTTCAGGATGGCCTTGGCCTGATATTCATGGATGTTCATGTGTTCGCACCTTTAAGGCGAATGGGTCGTGGCGAAGGGGAAAGGGGAGCGGGATCGCGAAGCAGGGGACCTGTCCACGCCCCACTCACCATCCGCCTCACTTCAACGCCGGATTGATCTGCTTGCAGGCATCCACGAGGCCCTGCACCGAAGCGACGGACTTGGCGAACATCGCCTTCTCCTCGCCGGTGAACTCGACCTCGACGATGCGCTCGACGCCCTTCGCGCCGATCACGATCGGCACGCCGACGAACATGTCCTTCACCCCGTACTGGCCGGTCAGGTAGGCGGCGCAGGGCAGGACGCGCTTCTTGTCCTTGAGGTAGCTCTCGGCCATGGCGATGGCCGACGCGGCCGGAGCATAGAAGGCGGAGCCGGTCTTGAGCAGGTTGACGATCTCGCCGCCGCCCTTGCGGGTGCGCTCGACCATGGCGTCGAGCTTCTCTTGGCTCGTCCAGCCCATCTTCACCAGGTCGGGGAGCGGAATGCCGGCGACGGTGGAGTAGCGCACGAGCGGCACCATGTCGTCGCCGTGGCCGCCGAGCACGAAGGCGGTGACGTCCTTCACCGACACGTTGAACTCCTCCGCCAGGAAGTGGCGGAAGCGGGCGGAATCGAGCACGCCGGCCATGCCGACGATCTTTTCGGGCTTCACGCCCGAGAACTTCTGCAGCGCCCAGACCATGGCGTCGAGCGGGTTCGTGATGCAGATGACGAAGGCGTTCGGGGCGTACTGCTTGATGCCGTTGCCGACCGCTTCCATGACCTTCAGGTTGATGCCGAGAAGATCGTCGCGGCTCATGCCCGGCTTGCGCGGCACGCCGGCGGTCACGATCACGACGTCCGCGCCCTCGATGGCGGCGTAGTCGTTGGCGCCCGCATAGCTGGCGTCGAACCCATCGACCGGGGCGGACTCGGCGATGTCGAGACCCTTGCCCTGAGGAATGCCGTCCGCGATGTCGAAGAGGACGACGTCGCCGAGTTCCTTCAAGCCTGCCAGATGGGCGAGCGTGCCGCCGATCTGGCCGGCGCCGATGAGCGCGATCTTGGAACGAGCCATGGATGTATCCTTGGATTGTATGGAGGCGCGAGCCTTTAGAAGGTGGCGCTGTTTGACACGAGAAATGGGGCCGCTTCAAGCCAGCAAAAGGTTAATCCGCAAGGGTTTGAGGGTTAAATTGCCGGCTAACGTTCTCATCGCCGACCAAAAAGCGCAATTCTTCAGTGACTTAGTGGCAAGCGGCGGGCGGGCAATAAGTCGTTACAGTTTTCCCGAATTGTAACTTGCGTTACACCATACCGAACGAGAGGGCCCGGAGCATGACCCGCGTCACGGCCGCAAGGCGCTGGTCGAGCACCTCCTGGGGCACCTCCGCGTCGAGACGGACGGTCAGGGGGTTGATGAACCGGTAGGAGAGATCCGTGACGAGGGCGAGGGCGCGCTCCCGGTCGCGGGGGTCGAACTTGCCCGTGGCGATCCCCTCGTCCAGGACCCGCTCGGTCAATTGCCGCATGCGGGCCCTGTGCTTCCGGATCAGCGGGCGGGAGGTCTCCGTCGCGGCGCAGAGGACGTCGAAGAGGTGCCGGTCCTCCTTGAGCAGTTCCCGATGGGTCCGCGCGGAGGCCTGGATCAGCCGCTCCAGCTTGTCGTCGGCGGGATCGGGCGCATCCGCGATCTCGGCGATCAGGGTCTCCAGGGACCGGAGCCATTGCCCGGCCACCGCATCGATCAGGGCGGCCTTCGAGGGAAAGTAGCGGTAGACATTGGCATGGGTCATGCCCGCCGCCTCGGCGATTCCGACCACGGTGATCCGGCGCGGCCCCAGGCGCCGCAGGTGGTCGGCGGCGATGGCGAGGAGCCGCGTGTCGGCGGGAGCCTCCGCGGAGCGAAGGGCGCCGCCGCGCGCCCGCTTCATGTCTCCACCAGCCCCGTCGACTGCCCGGAGCCGGCCGAGTCGGCGCGCCCGTGCGGCAGGGCGAGGTATTCCCCGGAGCGCATCTCGATGAGGCGCGACACGGTCCGGTCGAACTCGAACGCCTCGCGCCCCGTCTCCGCCCGGTAGAGCTCGTGGGCCTCCGCCTCGGCGGAGGCGAGGAGCTTCACGTGCGCGTCGTAGAGCGCGTCGATCAGCATGATGAACCGCTTGGCCTCGTTGCGGCGCTCGAAGTCCATCCGCGGGATGTCCTCCAGCACGAGGGTATGGAACTCCTCGGCGATGGCGAGATAGTCGGCCGCCCCGAGGGGGACGGAGCAGAGATCGGCGAACCTTGCCCGCGCGACGCCTCCCGCGGCCTCGGGGATCGCGACGGGATGGCCCTTCACGGTCAGCGTGACGGGCTCGCCGCGGCTGCGTCCGGTCAGGCTCCGGAAGGCCCGGCTCAGGGCCGCGTGGGCCTCGGCGTCCGCGGGCGTGTAGAACACGGGGCTGCCGGCGAGCTTCTCCAGGCGGAAATCGGTGCGCGCCTCGAGCTTGAGGATGTCCATCCGCTGCTTGAGGAGGTCGATGAACGGCAGGAAGAGCGTGCGGTTCAGCCCGCCTTCGTAGAGCCGGTCGGGCTCCACGTTGGAGGTGGCGACCACCACCACCCCGTGGGCGAACAGTGCCGTGAACAGACGCCCGAGGATCATCGCATCCGCGATGTCCGTCACCGTGAACTCGTCGAAGCACAGGACCCAGGCCTCGTGGGCCAGCTCCTCCGCCACGGGGCCGATGGGGTCGTCGCCCTTCGCCTGCCCGGCCTTCAGCTTCTGGCGGAAGGCGTGGATCCGCCCGTGCACGTCGGCCATGAAGGCGTGGAAATGGACCCGGCGTTTGCGCCGGACGGGGAGCGCCTCATAGAACAGGTCCATGAGCATGGTCTTGCCGCGCCCGACCGAGCCCCAGACGTAGAGGCCCTTCGGGGGAGCGGGGTTGCGCTTGCCGAAGAGCCACCCGAGGGCGCTGTTCTTCCGCGCCAGGCGGAAGCCGCTCAGGCTCCCGGCGAGCGCGTCGAGACGGGCGACCAGCCGGACCTGGGCCGGGTCGGATTCGATGGCTCCCGAGCGGACGAGAGCGTCGTAGCGGGCGGCCAGGGTCTTGGCCAGGGTCTTGGCCAGGGTCTTGGGCGGAAGGGAACGATCGTGGGGCACGCGAGACCGATACCCTTCTCCCGCCGCGAGCGCAAACGGCCTATCGCGACAGGCTGATGGGCGCGCCCGACTTGGCGAGGACGCCGCTCAGGGAACCCGGCGAGCCGCGCAGGCGCGCGGCGACCGCGCCGCCCGTCTGGTAGAGATAGACCTCCCCGTCCCGGTAGTCCCAGGCATAGATCCTGGAAAGGTCCTGGCTCGGGCATCCGGTGGCGGAGGCGCGGTAGAGATCGAGGGAGGGCGAGCTGGTGAGCTGCACCTTGCAGCTGCCGCCCGCGACCGTCGCCGTCCAGTTGCCGACCATGGCCGTGCGGCTCGCGGGCGCCGGGGTCGCGGCGGGAGCGGGAGCGGCGGCCGGCGGAAGCCCCGCGACCTCGGTGCCGGGCGCGGCGGCCCCGGGCATGCCCGACATCGGCGCGCCCGCGACCGGCGGGAGCGGCTGGCCCTCCAGCGGCGGCAGGGGCGCCGAGGTGACGGGACCGGAGGGCACCGCCTCGACGGGAGGCGGGTTCGCGGGAGCGGCGGCGGCGCTGCGGATCGGCGCGCCGCCGAACCGGGCGGAGGAGCATGCGCCGAGCGACAGCGCGGCGGCGACCGTCGCCGTCACGATCCAGAGGGAGCTTCTCATCTTGGTCCTCACCATGCTTGGCCGTATTCCCGAGACACACTGCATTCGGCCGTTGCCCGTTCCGGGGCGGCCTGCCTGAGGTCGGTCCGAAGGCTCGTCCGCAGAGTAGGGCGCGGCCGCCGACAAAAAAAGGCGCACGAGGCGCCTTTTCGTCGAGGTGTTGCAGGCAAGCGTCACACCACCCGCGCCACCATCATCTTCTTGATCTCGGCGATGGCCTTGGCCGGGTTGAGGCCCTTGGGGCAGGTGTTGGCGCAGTTCATGATCGTGTGGCAGCGGTAGAGCCGGAACGGGTCGTGCAGGTTGTCGAGCCGCTCGCCCGTGCTCTCGTCGCGGCTGTCGATGAGCCAGCGATAGGCCTGGAGCAGGGCGGCGGGGCCGAGGAAGCGGTCGCCGTTCCACCAGTAGCTCGGGCACGAGGTGGTGCAGCAGGCGCACAGGATGCACTCGTAGAGCCCGTCGAGCTTGGAGCGCTCCTCGGGGGTCTGGCGCCATTCGGTCTCCGGCTCCGGCGTCTGGGTCTGGAGCCAGGGCTCGATGGAGGCGTGCTGGGCGAAGAAGCTCGTGAGGTCCGGCACCAGGTCCTTCAGCACCGGCATGTGCGGCAGGGGGTAGATCTTGATGCTGTCGGACTGGCAGTCGTCGATGCCGAGCGTGCAGGCGAGCGTGTTCTGCCCCATGATGTTCATGGCGCAGGAGCCGCAGATGCCCTCGCGGCAGGAGCGGCGGAAGGTCAGGGTCGGATCGACCTTGTTCTTGATCCACAGCAGGGCGTCGAGCACCATCGGGCCGCAATCGTCCCGGTCGACGTAGTAGGTGTCGATGCGCGGATTCGCGCCGTCGTCGGGATTCCAGCGGTAGATGCGGAACTCCTGCACCCGGCCGCCCGCGGGCTTCGGCCACTTCTTGCCTTCGGTGTACTGGGAGTTTTTCGGGAGGGTGAACTGGGCCATCTCAGATGTCTCGTCAGATGAGGCATTGGTTGGTTTCTGGTACTTGTGAACTCATTGAGGACACTCCAGAACATCGGAATTTTTCGAGACCTGTGGGGTTTGGCATTGCTGCTCATACATCCCACTGGCGGAACAATTTGATAGAACGAGACGATCAGATTGTGCTTCGATATCAAAGGTGCAGACTTCTACATCCTCACCAATCCAAGCCTCTCCTCTCTTACCACGCATAGTCAGGACATTGCGTCTCACAGAGTAGCGACCATCTGTTGCAAAACCTTCGGGATAGCGTCCAAGCCAGTACTGCGTACTGCTCATAAGATTTCTCTTCCCGAAGCAGAGGATATAGACGGTTCTACTCCTCTCGTTCTTTTCTTCTCTCGTCCAGCATCCTGCGAGGTTATGCTCAGAGAAGCTAGGAGCAGCCATCAGTGACATGTTTGCTCCTAGCATTACTGCTAAACTCCCTCCCAGGGCACGCGTGATCATCAATACACGCGAGCCTTCGGCTCGATGTACTGGATCTCGTTCGACATGGTGTAGGTGTGCACCGGCCGGTAATCGATGGTCACCTTGTGGGTGGTGTCGTCGAGCCAGCTCAGGGTATGCTTCATCCAGTCCCTGTCGTTGCGGTCGGGGAAGTCCTCGCGGGCGTGGGCGCCGCGGGACTCGGTGCGGTTGGCGGCGCTCTCCATGGTCACCACGGCCTGGCCGATCAGGTTGTCGAACTCGAGCGTCTCGATCAGGTCCGTGTTCCAGATCAGGGAGCGGTCGGTGACCTTGATGTCGGAGGCTGCGTTCCAGACCTTGTGGATGAGCTCCTTGCCTTCCGCGAGGACCTCGCCGGTGCGGAACACCGCGCAGTTGTTCTGCATGGTCTTCTGCATCTCGAGGCGCAGCTCCGCCGTCGGGGTCGAGCCGTTGGCGTGGCGGAAGCGGTCGAGGCGCGACAGGGCGAGCTCGTCCGCGCCCTTGGGCAGGTCGGGGTGCTTCTCGTTGGGGGTGAGGATCTCGGCGCAGCGCAGGCCGGCCGCGCGGCCGAACACCACGAGGTCGATGAGCGAGTTGGAGCCGAGGCGGTTCGCCCCGTGCACCGACACGCAGGCCGCCTCGCCCAGCGCCATGAGGCCCGGCACCACCGTGTCCGGGTTGCCGTCCTTCAGGGTCAGGACCTCGCCGTGATAGTTCGTGGGGATGCCGCCCATGTTGTAGTGGACGGTCGGCAGGACCGGGATCGGCTCCTTCGTCACGTCGACGCCGGCGAAGATCTTGGCGCTCTCCGAGATGCCGGGCAGGCGCTCGTGCAGGATCTTCGGGTCGAGGTGGTCCAGGTGCAGGTAGATGTGGTCCTTGTTCTTGCCCACGCCGCGGCCGGCGCGGATCTCCATGGTCATCGCGCGGGAGACCACGTCGCGGGAGGCGAGATCCTTGGCGGAGGGCGCGTAGCGCTCCATGAAGCGCTCGCCCTCGGAGTTGGTGAGATAGCCGCCCTCGCCGCGCGCGCCCTCGGTGATGAGGCAGCCCGCGCCGTAGATGCCGGTGGGATGGAACTGCACGAATTCCATGTCCTGCAGCGGCAGGCCCGCGCGCAGCACCATCGCGTTGCCGTCGCCCGTGCAGGTATGGGCGGAGGTGGCCGAGAAATAGGCGCGCCCGTAGCCGCCGGTGGCGAGGATCGTCATGTGGGCGCGGAAGCGGTGGATCTCGCCGGTGGACTGATTGAGGGCGACGACGCCGATGCAGCGGCCCTCGTCGTTCATCATCAGGTCGAGGGCGAAGTATTCGATGAAGAAGTTCGTCTGGTTCTTCACTGCCTGCCCGTAGAGGGTGTGCAGGATGGCATGGCCCGTCCGGTCGGCGGCGGCGCAGGTGCGCTGCGCCGTGCCCTTGCCGTAGTTGGTGGTCATGCCGCCGAAGGGGCGCTGGTAGATCTTGCCTTCCTCCGTGCGGGAGAAGGGCACGCCCCAGTGCTCCAGCTCGTAGACGGCCGCGGGCGCGTTGCGGCAGAGATACTCGATGGCGTCCTGGTCGCCGAGCCAGTCCGACCCCTTGACGGTATCGTACATGTGCCAGCGCCAGTCGTCCGGCCCCATGTTGCCGAGGGAGGCGGAGATGCCCCCCTGCGCCGCCACGGTGTGCGAGCGGGTCGGGAAGACCTTGGTGATGCAGGCGGTGCGCAGGCCCGCCTGCGAGCAGCCGACGGTGGCGCGCAGCCCCGCGCCGCCCGCGCCGACGATCACCACGTCGAAGGTGTGGTCGACGATGGTGTAGGCCTTGCCGTTGATGTTCGTTGCTTGGGCCATGGGTGAACTCCTTTAGATCAGGATCCGGCCGAGGCTGACCTTCAGGATCGCGTAGAGGCACGCGACGGCGACGATCACGGCGTAGAAGTTGTTGGCGATCACCGCGGCGATCTTCAGGCCTTTGTCGTGGACGTAGTCCTCGATGATGATCTGCATGCCCATCCGCATGTGGTTCGTCACGGAGACGACCGCGAGGATGAGGACGATCGCCACGAGCGGGTGCGAGACGATGGAAACCGCCTCCTCGTAGCCGCTGCCCGCAAGGGCCGCCACGATGATGACGAAGGCAATGATGAGCGGGATGTTCGACACCGCCGTGACCCGGTGGAGCCACCAGTGCTCCACCCCGTGCCCGGAGGCGCCGAGGCCCTTCACGCGGGCAAGCGGGGTGCGCATGGAAACGCGGGTGTCAGCCCTGTTGTCGGCCATGGGTTCGTCTCCGTCAGAACAGCAGCAGGGCGACGGCCCAGATCAGGACCGTCAGGACGACCGAGCCGATGAGGGTGAAGCGGGCCATGTTGATCCGGGTGCCGGGCTCCATGCCGTGGCCGAAGTCCCAGACCAGGTGGCGGACGCCGCCGAGCATGTGGTGCATCAGCACCCAGGTATAGCCGAACAGGATCAGGATCCCGAGGGGGGAGCCGAAGAACCACTGCACCGCCTCGAAGGCACGCGGCCCCGTGGCCAGCGCCACGAGCCACACCGCGAAGAGGACGATGCCCACATAGAGGGCCGCGCCCGTGGCGCGGTGGAAGATGGACATGGCCATGGTCCAGGTCCAACGGTAGATCTGCAGATGCGGGGACAAGGGCCTGGGGGCCGCCTTCACCTCAGCCATGCGTTCGCTCCTGATCGACGACGTGTTTGCCGCACTCAATTTGGAACGGTTCGTATCTGAAGCGCGGAAGCATCGCAATGCATCTTCCGCACAACCGACGACAGGGCGCAAACTTCGTCAGCGGCGAAATTTGCTTCAGGCTCGCCTCTTGCGCAATTTGTCATTATTCTAATCTGCCTTCGCGAACGACGAAGGAAGCCATGCAGTTCGACCTGACGGACCTGAGCCTCTTCCGCCATGTGGTGGAGGCGGGCAGCATCACCCACGGGGCGGAGCGCGCCCACCTGGCCCTCGCCGCCGCCAGCACCCGCATCCGCAACATGGAAAAGTCCCTCGGCGCGCCGCTTCTCCTGCGCAACCGGCAGGGGGTGGTGCCGACCCCGGCCGGGCGCACCCTGCTCCAGCACGCGAGGGCGATGCTCGCCCAGGCGGACCGGCTCAAGGAGGACCTCGGCGCCTATATGGGCGGGCTCGCGGGGCAGATCCGGATCCTGTCCAACACCAACGCCCTGACCGAGTTTCTCCCCGAGGCGCTCGGCGCCTTCCTCGCCGGGCATCCCCAGGTCTCCATCGACCTGGAGGAGCGCCTGTCCGACGAGATCGTCGGGATGATCGCGGAGGGCGTGGGCGACATCGGGATCGTGGCCGGGACCGTCGACACGGGCCGGCTCCAGACCTTCCCCTTCCGGAGCGACCGCTTCGCCCTCGTGGTGGCGAGCGCCCATCCCCTCGCCGCGAGCCGCACGGTGTCCTTCGCGGAGGTGCTGGGGTTCGACCTCGTCGGCCTCGACCGGGCGAGCGCCCTCCAGCGCTTCCTCGCCGACAAGGCGAGCCGGATCGGCCGGCCCCTGCGCCTCAGGGTGCAGCTGCGCAGCTTCGACGCGGTCTGCCGCATGGTGGAGGCCGGGGTCGGCCTCGGCATCGTGCCCGAGACCACCGCCCGCCGGGCCGCCCGCACCATGGACATCGCCGTGGTCGGGCTCGAGGATTCCTGGGCCGCCCGGGACCTGACCCTGTGCATCCGCGCCATGGACGCCCTCGCCCCCTCCGCCCGGCAGCTGGTGGAGCACCTGCGGAAAGGCGCCTAGAGCCTCTTCTCGCGCAAGACCGGTTCCCACTTTTGCGCTCGATGCTCCAAGTTTCTGATCTGGAGCATCTTTTCGCGCAAAACCGGTTCCCACTTTTGCGCTCGATGCTCCAGGCGGCCGGAGGGCTCCCGGCCCTGCCGAAACCCGAGCGCCGGGGTGCGGTCCTCACGGAGTTTTCAGCCCGGCCGCCGCCGGCCCGTGCTAGCCTCCCGTCATCGCCCGCACGACGGGGCGTCACCGGAGGAAGCGGAGGAAAACGCATGCGCGGAACAGGTAGCCTTTGGCTTGCGGCCTCGATGGCCGTTCTCGTCCTGGCCCCGGCCGGCCCGGCACAGGCCCAGAGCGCCGGCGGAGCGGCGGATATGACGTTCTTCGTGACCAGCGTCGGGTCGGGGAAAGGCGCGGATCTCGGCGGCCTCGACGGCGCGGACCGGCACTGCCAGTCCCTCGCGCAGGCCGCCGGCGCCGGCGGAAAGACCTGGCGCGCCTATCTCTCGACCCAGGCGGCCGGAGGCACGCCCGCCATCAACGCCCGCGACCGGATCGGCCGAGGCCCCTGGCAGAACGCCAAGGGCGTCGTCATCGCCAAGGACGTCGCCGAGCTGCACGGGGCCAACAACCTGACCAAGGAAACGGCCCTGACCGAGAAGGGCGAGACCGTGAAGGGCCGGGGCGACACGCCGAACACGCACGACATGCTCACCGGGACCCAGGCGGACGGCACGGCCTTCCCGCCGGGCGAGGACCGGACCTGCGGCAACTGGACGAAGAGCGGAACGGAGGGCGCCGTCATGCTCGGGCACCACGACCGCATGGGCCTGGACGACACGCCGCCGGCGAAGTCCTGGAACGCGTCCCATCCCTCCAGGGGCGGCTGCAGCCAGGACGCCCTGAAGAGCACCGGCGGCGCGGGCCTGTTCTACTGCTTCGCGACGAACTGACCGGAGCGGCCGGATCAATCGACCGTCGGCATCGGAACGCCGCGGCGGCGGCAGGCGGCCTCGAGGGTGTTGCGCAAGAGGCAGGCGATGGTCATGGGGCCGACGCCGCCCGGGACCGGCGTGATGGCGGACGCCACCGCGGCGGCCTCCCCGTAGGCCACGTCCCCGACGATCCTGGTCCTGCCCTCCCCCGCCGCCGGATCCGGCACCCGGTTGATGCCCACGTCGATGACGACGGCGCCGGGCTTGATCCAGCCACCCCGCACCATCTCCGGGCGCCCCACGGCGGCGACCAGGATGTCCGCCCTGCGGCAGACCTCCGGCAGGTCGCGGGTCCGGGAATGGGCGACGGTGACCGTGCAGCTCTGGGCGAGGAGGAGCTGCGCCATCGGCTTGCCGACGATGTTGGAGCGTCCGATGACGACCGCGTCGAGCCCTGCGAGGTCCCGCCGGACGGACTGGATCAGGAGCAGGCAGCCGAGCGGCGTGCAGGAGACGAAGCCGGGCACGCCGGTCATCAGCCGTCCGGCATTGACCGGGTGGAAGCCGTCCACGTCCTTGGCGGGATCGATGGCCTCGATCACCTTCTGCGCGTCGATCTGCTTGGGCAGGGGCAGCTGCACGAGGATGCCGTCGACCGTCGGATCCGCGTTGAGCCTCGCCACGAGGGCGAGGAGCTCGGCCTCGCTCGCCGTCGCCGGGAGCACGTGCTCGAAGGAGGCCATGCCGACCTCGACCGTGAGCCTGGCCTTGCTGCGGACGTAGATCTGGCTCGCCGGGTCCTCCCCCACGAGGACGACGGCGAGGCCGGGCCGGATGCCCTGCCGGCCCAGATCCGCCACCGCCCCCGCGATCCGGCCCCGCAGGCCGGCGGCGTAGGCTTTCCCGTCGATGATGGTCGCGCTCATGAATCCTGTCCCGTCATGGCGGCGAGCCGGGCCGCAAGGGCCGCGGCATCGCCCTCGATGAAAAATGTCTTCAGCCGGGCGGTGCCCCCGGCGGTCAGGGCGACGGCCGAGGCCGGAACCCCGAAGGCCCCGGCGAGGAGACGCCGGACGGCCTCGTTGGCCGCCCCTCCCTCGGGAACCGCCCGGACCCGGACCTTCAGCACCCGGCTCCCGTCGGACAGGGCCTCGATTCCCTCGACGGCGTCCCGCCCGCCCCGGGGCGTCGCGCGGACCCGGATCTCGATTCCGTCGCTGCGGGTCCGGCCGGGCATGGGGCGTTAGAGAAGGGTCGGGGGAATGTACTGCTGCATCACCCGCACGAGCAGGTTCTGCAGGAAGATGATGAGGAGGATCAGGATCACGGGCGAGATGTCGATGCCGCCCAGATTGGGCAGGATCCGCCGGATCGGCCGCAAGGCCGGCTCCGTGACCGCGTCGAGGAAGTTCCAGATGGCCCGAACCACGTCGTTTCGGGTGTTGACCACGTTGAAGGCCACGAGCCAGCTCAGGATCGCCGAGGCGATGATGAGGTAGGTATAGAGCTGGAGGGCCAGGAGGATGACTTCGACCAGGGATCGCATGGGAAACTCGTCAGGATCGGGCGTTCGTCATGTAGCGTCCCCGGCGCGGCGGAACAACCCGGCGAATCCCCCGGCCCCGCTCTTCCGAAATTAGATGGCCGGGACCCGCCGATCCCGATTGACAGACCGAAGCGCTCGGGCCTAAAAGTCGCCCCGCTTGGTCTGCCGACCGGACCGGGGCTGTAGCTCAGATGGGAGAGCGCTGCAATCGCACTGCAGAGGTCAGGGGTTCGAATCCCCTCAGCTCCACCAAGCCTTTGAAAATCAAGAGCAATTTGCGTTTTTCGGCCTAAACTGTCGCACAACGGTGTCGTACACGCTCGCCGCTGACGCGGCCCTAAGCGCTTGGAACCGTTCGGAAAATGGCCGCCGCGACTGTCGCACATCACCGTCGCACAAACCGTCCCGAGACCGTCCGAGACGGCGTCCAAAACAGCGCCCGACCGGGCTCTGGTTGCGCGGAACCGTCTGGCAGTATCGGGCAAGAGTGCCTGCCGCCGTTGCGCGGATCATCGGGAAGACGGTTGTCAGCCAATCTCTCCGAACGTCCTCATACTCGGAGGCGATCAGGCGAGCGCGAACAATTGCGGGAGAGTGGGAGCGAAAGTGGCGGATAGCCGCAGATCAGGGACTGGTGTGGAGCCCCTCCCCTACGCCCGCCCCTGAAACGGCGGAGCCAATCCCAAAATCTGAAGCTGCCGCATCTGCCGAGGGCAGGTGCGCAGCACCCGGAGAGATCACTTGCAAACCAGAGGCCGATCCGCCGAGTGTCATAGGCAAAGAAAAGGACTTGGCCGTTTCGGGCAAGAGGAGCATAGCAATAGTGGCTGACCAGAGCGGACCTTCGATCCAGCAGGTCTACGACCGCTACCTAGATGACCCCTCTGTGGTTCGTTCCACCAAGACGCTCCTGGCGTATCGGTCGGCTTATGGTCGCCTCATTGAACTGATTAGCCCCGAGACGCCCATTCGGGCGGTCACTCGGGAGGTCTGCCGCGAAGTACTCGATACGTTGCGATATCTCCCACCCAACGCAGTCAAACGGTATCGTGGGCTCTCGGGTCTGGAAGCAGCGGCAAGAGCAAAAGCCGAAGGTCTGACACCCATGGGAGCGTTGACTATCAACGGTCACATCCAAAAGCTCTCAGCCCTACTGAACTGGGCGCTGAACGAGGGATACATCGACCGAAATCCGGCACGGGGCCTAAAAGTCATCGACCCCGTGCGGAGGAAGGACAAGCGCCATCCTTTCGCACCGTGGCAATTGCAACGCATCTTTGGCACACCGTTGTACCGAGGGTGTCAGAACGACGAGACAGGTTATGCCCGGCCCGGACCTAACCGCCCCAAGCGTGGACGGTTTTGGGTACCCCTTATCGGTCTCTACTCAGGTATGCGCCTAAACGAGATATGTCAACTCGATGTCACTGACGTGCGTGTGATCGACGGGGTCCACTGCTTCGTAATCACTACTCACGGACAGAGCGGAACGACGGATAAGCGTCTGAAGACCGGCAATGCTGAACGCATCGTGCCGATCCATCCAAAGCTGATTGAAATCAGCCTCCTCGATTATGTGGCTCGACTTGGATCGCTGAGACCTGGGAAGCTATTTCCCGAACTTTCGGTTGCCTGCACAGGGTACTACTCAGATACATTCTCAAAGTGGTTCGCAAATTTTCTCGCCAAGGCCGGGGCCAAGGCTCCTCGTACCAGTTTTCATAGTTTCAGGCACAACTTCCGCGATGCTTTACGCGAGGCGAAAGTCGAAAAGGAAATAGCCTACGCACTTGGAGGTTGGGCTGGGGATGGACCAGATGATGAGTCGGCATCGGCTGAAAATTACGGACGAGGCTTCAGGATCGCAGCACTATATGATGCCATAGCTAAAGTTTCCTATCCGGGGCTTGATCTGCACCATTTGGAGCAGCCGTGACATTCGATAGGCCCATGGTAGGTGGCGATACCGCTCATCTAGGAGACGGGGCCTGCTGGCGCTGCTTTTTAGCTAACGAGGGTGTCTCTGGCGTATGGGCAATTCTTAGCGACCTTCTTCAGTACTCTGGGTGTCTTTTTTCTGGTCAGATTAACTTGAGAGCGGCTTCCCGAGGGTTGCCCGCACCAGCTTGTCTAGCTCCTCAACCCGCTGCGTCTGATCCTGAAGCAAGCCTTCGAGATGCTCGACGCGGATGCGATCAAGCTTGTCATGCAGCGCCATGATCTCAACCTCAGCCTTCAGGTTGACTTCGTAGTCCAGACTCGCGGCCAACCTGTCCCTGGCGGCCTGCCGGTTCTGAGACATCAGGATCACAGGGGCCTGGAACGCGGCGACCATCGACAGGATCAGGTTGAGGAAGATGAATGGATAGGGATCAAAGCCCCCACCGAAGCGGGTCAAGGCGACGGTGTTCACGGCCACCCAGACGATCAGCATCGCCATGAAAACAGCGATGAAGGTCCAGGAGCCGCCGAATTGAGCCACCCGATCCGCAAGGCGTTCGCCCAAGGTCTGCTGTTCTTCGAGAACACTGTTCACGTTTCGGGCGATGTGCAACCGCTTGGCGATATGCAGGATGACCCGCTGCTCGCGTTCGGACAGCCTTGTTACGCCGCTGTCCAGCAACTGCCGGGCGAGTTGCGCCACCTCGTTGTCCATGAGCGCCTCCTCTGTCACTCTGATCAGAGAGTGCAGTCTACTCTAGCCATGGGGACCGGAGGAGGGTTGCCGTTCGCGCCCATGGCGTAGCCCAAGGTGATCAAGAAAGTTTCTATTACACCCTGAGACCCGCATCACTCTTCAAAACACCGGACGGCGGCGGCTTCATTTCCAAGCCTACGAATTGGACCGCTATACACACGATCCACGCGGCAACCAAGGGGATTGGAAAATCATAGTGATCGGTTTTCTACGTTTTTCCTCTTTTGGACTGCGTCTGTGTCTTGCCATTTTTCTCCGATCCCGCCGAATAATTCACGCTTCGAGACGGTCATATACTTAGGTAGAATAAGCGCGTATACTTCGATAAATTTAGGAGGACAGCATGATTCAGAGAATTAGGTCCTATATTTCTTACGAGAACGAAGCGCTCTTTGCTGCGGCTCTGGCCTTCCTGTTCTGCGGGGCCGTGATCTTAGGGTTCATGTAATGCTCTCCCAGGCGCTGATTTCACTCCTCCTGATGGCTGGCATTCTCGCCATTTTCACGCTGGCGATCCGCTACCACTGGTGAGAGAACCCAGATCGGGAAGGCCGGTCTTGCAATTTCGCCGGTGTCGCCTGTCTGTCAGGAACGACACTCAGTACTGGCCGATTATCCTGTAGAGCGGAGGCGTTACCGACACGACATGGGCCTGGGCTGGTCCATGAAGGGCGTTACCCGAGGATGAACAAGCGCGCATCAGTCATGCATCGCCGCCTCGCAGCGATCTTCTACGCTGACGTGGCAGGCTACGTGCGCCTCATGAATGCGGATGAGACCGGAACTCTGGCCCTGCTCGACTCCCGCCGCGAGATCATGGATCGGCAAATCACCCAACATGGAGGTCGCACCGCCAACACTGCAGGCGACAGCATTCTCGCCGAATTCCCGAGCGTCGTTGATGCGGTCCAATGTGCGGTTGGCATTCAGGAAAGGATTGCTGCGGCAAACGAGGAAACCCCAGAGGAACGCCGGGTGACCTTCCGGATCGGCATCCACGTTGGGGAGGTCATGGTCCGCAACGGTGATATCTTTGGCGATGGGGTGAACATTGCAGCCCGCATGGAGAAGCTGGCACAGCCTGGATTGGTCTGCCTCTCAGGAGCGGCCTATGATTACGTGTCCAGGGTGCTGCCGCTGGCCTTCGACGACCTCGGGACGCAATTCGTAAAAAACCTCGATGCGCCCATGCGGGCTTATTTGGCCCATCCGTCTGATCATCCGCTATCTCGGGCGCTGCCACCGGTCCACCGCCGCAGTGAGTTCAACTTGGCTCAACGCTTCCACACCATCCTGAACCACGCGCTGGTTGAGGTGACCAAGCCAGAGGGCCTGACACTGGTCGAGCCTGCGGTTTTGGCCTCCCTCCATGATGCGCCGAACATCAACGAGGGGCGACTGGCCGAGCGGATCGGCATTGACCTCGCAAGTGCCCAGAGGATGGTTCGGCACCTTGAGCTTCTAGGGTTCGTCTGTCGGACACCCGGGAAACACGGACACGAGTTGCGCCTTCTCAGCCTGACCTCAGCAGGGCTTGATCTCTACACGAGATTATACCCGGCGATCCTTGCGGTGCGGGATCGAGTGATGGCTGCCCTGTCGGAGCGTGAGCGCGAGACCCTGCAAGACCTCTTGGCCCGCGTGATCAACGCCAATGAACTCAAGAGCAATCGTCGCTCCGACTGATTCTCGCTAGACCAAGCGGCTGAAACGGGGCGCATTCTTCTGAGCGCTATGACTGATTGCTCCAGTGTGCTGTGATAGCGCGAGCCCTCAGGGAGGTATCCCATGGCCTATGTCATGTTTCAATATGACCGCCCGGCCGACTCGCATCATTGGAACGACTACAACCAGCGGGTCCGGGACTGGATTGCGCAGCTTCTGCAAATTCCTGGTGCGGTGTCCTTTATGGCCTATCGCACGACTGATGGAGCCAGCCCGGACACGATCACCATGCTGGAATTCCAGACTGTGGAGGATGCTCGCAAAGCCGTAGCGTCGGAGCAGTTGCAGAGAATTCTCGAAGGTCTACGGTCAGTCGGGGTGACTGCCAAGATTCTGCTGGTTGAGCGCTCGCCATTTACGCCCGAGCCACTTCAAGCGTGAGATCAGAGCCGCCTTAGGAGGGCAAGCGAGCCAGCGAGAAATCAACTAACGTCGCAATTTGGGCCGTAGACCGGAGCACGTGGAATGGAGCCTGACCCAAAATCCGCCGACCCCGATCAGGGAAGAGCCGAAGAGCAAATAAATGCTGTTCAGCATCGCGGCGGCCCGTTCGTGGCAGCGGTCGAGGCCACCCGCATGCCCATGGTGGTGACCGACCCCAGCATTGACGGCAATCCCATCGTCTATGTGAACCAGTCCTTCATCGACCTTTTCGGCTATACCCGTGAGGAGATTCTGGGCCAGAACTACTTCTTTCTGACCGGTCCGGACACCGATCCTGAGGTGGAACGGCACATCCGGGCCGCCATGAAAGCGGACGAACCTCTCACCCTTGAGGTGTCGCTTCGCGCCAAAGATGGCCGCGAGGTCTGGGCGGCCCAGTTCGTCAGCCCTGTGCATGATGAGCACGGGCGCATCGTCCAGCACTTTGCGTCGTTTTGGGATATCACCCGCCGTGTCAGAGCCGAGCGTCGCACCCAGCGCCTGAACGAAGTTCTGGAGACGAGGGTCAAGGAGCGGACCCAGACGCTCCAGAACGAACTCGACCGCAGGCGGGCTCTGGAAGCGGTTTTGACGGAAAGCATCCGCGAGAAGGATCAGCTTCTGAGCCAAAGAAACGTGTTGCTGCACGAGGTCAACCACCGGGCCAAGAACAGCATCGCCATGGCGATCTCGATGCTGCGCCTTCAGATGGCACGTCAGGGCAACCCCGGCGTTTCGGAAGCACTGGAGAATGCTATCCAGCGCCTGGATCATCTCGCCCGCATTCACGAGCTTCTCTACCGGCAGGACAGCAACGATGTGCAGTCGGTCGATATGGCAGGGTACTTGACGGAGCTATGCCGGAACTTCGGCCATCTCAGGAGCCCGCAGGATCAGCGCATAGACCTCACGAGCGACGCCGATGAGATCACGTTGGATGTTGATCGCGCCATCAATGTGGCATTGATTGCGGGGGAGGCAATCACCAACGCGCTCAAGCACGCCTTTCCCGACAAGCGGCGCGGCACCATTCGGGTCGGGCTGCACCGCCAGGGAGAGGACGTGCTCCTTTTCATCGAGGATAACGGCGTGGGTCTTCCCGCCACACGGGGCACGGGGGGAATGGGCATGCGCCTGATTGAAGGCATGGCTCGTAGTCTTAACGGCACCCTGGCGATTGAGGGGGATCGGAGGACGCGGATTCAGGTGCGGTTTCCGCTCACGTCTGAGCGCAACAACCCTGCTGGCTAGGTCAGCGGCCACACGAGCAGGATGAGCGGCACGCCGAGCAGAAGGACAATGAAGGAGAGCGGCAACCCCAGCTTCCAGTAGTCGCCGAACCGGTATCCGCCCGGTCCCATCACGAGCGTGTTGCACTGGTGTCCAATCGGCGTGAGGAAGTCGCAGGCTGCGCCCACCGCGACTGCCATGAGAAAGGCGTCAGGTTTGTAGCCAAGTTGTCCAGCAAAGGTTGCCGCGATGGGAGCCATCACCAGCACTGTGGCCGCATTGTTCAGGAACGGCGTCACGCCCATAGCCGCCATCATGATCAGCGCGAGCGCTCCATAAGATGGCAAGGTGCTGGCAAGCAGCGAGAGCCATCCAGCTAGGAGATCGGCCCCACCGGTCGTGCGGATCGCCTCGCTGACTGGGATCAGCGCCCCGAGCATCACCAGAATGGGCCAATCGACAGCTTCGTAAGCCTCGCGGAGCGAGAGTGCCCCGAGCAGGACCATCAGGGCGGCAGCGGCGAAGAAGGCGGTGGCGATGGGCAAAAGGCCAAAGGCCGTGAGCCCCATGGCGCTCGCCAGGACCACCACGGGGACAAGACCCTGCCGGATATTGCCCAGGCGGATTTCGCGCTCAGCCAGCGGCAGACAGCCGAGTTCCTTCAGCTTGTCCGGAAGCCGGGTGAGATCGCCCTTCAGCACGAGAACGTCGCCAGTCTGCAAGGTGATGTCGCGCAGGCGCTCGGTGAACCTCTCGCCGCTGCGACTGACGGCGAGAAGATTGATGTTGAAGCGCTCGTGCAACGCCATGCGTTTGGCCGTTTGACCAATCAACATTGAGGTCGGTCCGACGACAGCCTCAATTCCTCCGATCTCCTCATCGGCACCCCTGCCTTGCGTGGGGCGGTCGTCGCCTTCGAGTTCCAGATGAGCGCGGGCGACCGCCCGCTCCAGCGCTTCCGGATCGCCCTCAAGGAGAACAATATCGCCCTTGCGAAGGACAGCATCCGGCAGGGGTGCCATGTGCTCGGTTTTGTTCCGAACGATCCCAGTGACCAGGACCTCGTTGTCACATGCGTTTGCCAAGTCGCTGACTGTCAAGCCGACGACCGGCGAGTTCTCCGCAACGCGCGCTTCCGTCATGTAGTCGGTGAGGTTGATCGCCTCGTCCATGGCCGCGACAGCTTTGCGACCGCCGGGCAGAAGCCGGTAGCCGAAGGCCAGGAACGCCACGCCAGCCGCCGCGAGGCCGAGGCCGACCGGGGTGAAGTCGAACATGCCGAAAGGCTGACCCGTCAGGTCCTCACGCACGCGAGAGACGATGATGTTGGGCGAGGTGCCGACAAGGGTGATCAGACCGCCGAGCAGAGACCCGAAGGCCATCGGCATGAGAAAGCACGAGGGGGAGGCATTCGAGCGCCGTGCCATCTGGAACGCCACTGGGATTATCATTGCGAGCGCGCCGATGTTTTTGACAAAGGCGGACAGGATCGTGACCACGGTCACAAGAACGACAATCTGGCCCTGCACCGAGGTGATGTAAGGTGAGACTCGATGGAGGACCGCCTCCATCACGCCAGAGCGTGCGACCGCCGCGCTGACGACGAGGGCACTTGCGACAATGATGACAATATCGTCACCAAATCCGGAGAAAGCCGCCTTATGGGGGACAATGCCGGTGAACACAGCCGCAAGAAGGGCGAGAACAGCCACAAGGTCGTAACGCAGGCGTCCCCAAATGAACAACGCCATCATTCCGGCCAGTATGGCGAAGGCGAAGGTCTGGCCCTGCGTCACTGATTTCGTCGCAGAACAAGGAACATTGAGATAATGCGAAGCACCCCAATCTGTTTGGAGCGGGGCGTCATGTAGGTGCGGTTCGGCAGCTCACTTCTCGTCTGAGCGCCCATCCGGCGACGCAATATCGTTGTCGCCATAGCCCCGCCTCCCATTGAGTTTTACCCTGGGTGGCACTCTGGGATGACCGCCCCAGAACCTCATCACCTTCCACACGGTGTTCACAACTCTCTGAGCCGTGCCAGAACGACCTTTGCTCATAGGAACCTCGTTGTCCAACACCAGAGCCGCATGGTGGATATGAGAGCCTTCTCGCTCAACGCGACGGTTTGGGGTCCAGTGCGTTGGCGAATGGGATTGTCAGCACTCGTTGATTGGCTCTGTCCATGATCTCGACGCACCAGCCTCGCCGGTCCTCGCCCTTCTGATCGCCTTCAGCAATCATTTCGCGGGCTTTAGCGAGCGCCGCATCGCGCGCAGTCTGAAGATTAGGATGCCTCTCCCCCTCGGGGGCGTCCACAAGGCCGCTTTCGGTTCGGAGGTTGAGGTAGTACAGAGTAGTTTCCGCCCGGTGCTCAGGGGCGAGGGATGACTCATGGGAAGGATGACCTGAACGAGGCGCACCACCCTCATCGTCCCACCTCTTGAGGTCGTCACGCTGGCTCGGATGCTTCGGAGCTTTGCTCATCTTAAAATCATTGAACAACTAACCGGCTTTTTGATGACCGCCGTCATTACTGCCGCTCTCTCGACAAACTTCCCGACAACGCATTTCTTAACGGGACGCAGTAACAGAATATGCAACGCCGTTACCTATAGAGACCTATATCGACTTGGCTCCCCCATTGACCCCGACTCGGCTGAAGATCGGAGAACAAATGCATGCCCACGCTCAAGGCTGTTATACCCCGATCAACCTTGGCGATCCCTGTTGTTGCGCTGATCTTCTATGGGTTCGCTTCTGTCTATGGCCTGAACCATGCCTCCATCGCCTCGCCGGTCGGCCTCCTCCTCGCTACGGCTCTGCTGCCTATCCTGATCGGCACCGTGTTCGCGGCAGTCCACCATGCCGAGGTGATCGCGCTCCGCATCGGGGAGCCCTATGGCACCCTCGTCCTCACTATTGCCGTAACCATTATCGAGGTAGGACTGATCGTCTCCGTCACGTCAGGGGGCGCGAGCCTCCCGGCGCTCGCCCGCGATACGGTGTTCTCGGTCATCATGATTGTCGGCAACGGGCTCGTCGGCCTGTGTATCCTGCTCGGTGGATTTCGCTATAGTGAGCAAGGCTTTCGGGTGAGCGGTGCAAATGCATACCTTGTCGTCCTCATCGTACTTGCGACCCTCACGCTCATTCTCCCGAATTTCATCCAGGCACGTCCTGGGCCATTCTACTCGTCAAGCCAACTCGTCTTTGTGGCCCTGATCACCCTCGCGCTCTATGGCGGGTTTCTCTACATCCAAACCGTGCGCAACAGGGATTATTTCCTTGTACTCGATACAGAGGGCGCAGATGCGAGCCCGTACCTCCCGCGAAACCGCGCTGTCACCGTGAGCGCCACCATCCTCATCCTGTCACTTGGCGTAGTCATCTTGCTCTCAAAGATGTTTGCCGCTGTCGTGCATATCGGCACGTCACTCGTTGATGCGCCCGAAGCCGTAGTGGGCGTCATTGTGGCGCTGCTGATCCTGTCCCCGGAGAGCGTTGCAGCGGTCCGGGCGGCCCGCCGAGACCAGTTGCAGAAGAGCCTCAATCTGGCGCTTGGTTCTTCGCTTGCTACGATCAGCCTAACAGTTCCGGCAGTCGCTGCGCTCCACCTCTGGCTTCAGCGTGACCTCGTGTTGGGCTTAGACGGCGAGGATACTGTTCTGCTCATGCTCACCGCTATCGTCAGTCTTCTCACCTTCGGCACCGGGCGGACAAACATTCTCTACGGGTTCGTCCATCTCGTAATTTTTGCAGTGTTCATATTCCTCGTATTCGTGCCTTAGATGCCGACCGGTACACTACCCTACTGACCGTCTGAATCTTTATTGACGCCACTCCCAGTTACCCGTGATCGCCCTTTCACCGGACCTAGAGCGTCAATCTCGCCTTGGCAGGACTTTAATCATTGTTGCAGTCGCCACCTATACTACGGGGTGCAACACGATCATTTCGTCTGGGGCAAGGGGATGGATTGAGTTCAGCAGGAAGCAGAGGGTCGTCGAGGACGCTCTGCACCACACGGGGCAACATTAGGTTGGGGGTTCCAAGCCCGCCAAATTTCGTTCCATACGACGTAACAACTTGTATCCTAAAAACCGCCGAAATGGTAATATAGTTCCTCATCCATGACACGGCTCTTCTACCGACAGGAGAAGCATCATGCGAATCAAGCATCTGATAGTGCCTTTACTTGGCGTGGCTCTGATCTCCGCTACGGCATTCGCGCAGACAAATCCCCCGACATCGACCCCGCCTGAGTCGAGTACGACGGCTCCCCCTGCGACCTCCGGAAGATTCTTGAGTCAGGCAGAGTCGGGGAAGTGGCGCACCTTCAAGCTGAAAGGACTGAATGTTTACAATGCCGATAACGAGCACATCGGCGACATCAGGGAAGTGCTACAGGATCGCGGCGGCAAGATTGAAGCCGTAGTGATCGGAGTCGGTGGCTTCCTGGGCTTAGGCGAGCATGACATTGCGCTGCCTTACGATGAATTTCAGTGGGTAGAACAGGGAAGTTCCACCACCGCTTCGACAACAGACACGAACCGGACGACCACCCCGGCGAACCCAAATGAGTCTGTGAGCACGACCGGGACAGTAACGCGCACGACGAACGTGCCGGGTCCATCCTACCCAGAGCGAGCGGTAATCAAACTTACGAAGGAGGAGCTTAAAGCAGCCCCGCCGTTCAAGTTTTCTGATTGACAAGTTTGAGGAGAGGCGCTCTCCCGCACTTCAGGCTAATTTCACCTTCCGCAGCTACGTCTCGGTTGACGACAGCTATGGATGCACGCCTCCCGTGCTGAGAACTCGCTTAGAAGCGCACCAACTTGCAGCTACGACGACTCAGAGCACAAAACCTGGACCTACGGGAACACTCGGTATTGCCCCCACCTCCACTCTCCCGCAATTGTTCGCGCCCGCCTGATCGCCTCCGAATATGAGGACGTTCGGAGAGATTGGCTGACAACCGTCTTCCCGATGATCCGCGCAACGGCGGCAGGCACTCTTGCCCGATACTGCCAGACGGTTCCGCGCAACCAGAGCCCGGTCGGGCGCTGTTTTGGACGCCGTCTCGGACGGTCTCGGGACGGTTTGTGCGACGGTGATGTGCGACAGTCGCGGCGGCCATTTTCCGAACGGTTCCAAGCGCTTAGGGCCGCGTCAGCGGCGAGCGTGTACGACACCGTTGTGCGACAGTTTAGGCCGAAAAACGCAAATTGCTCTTGATTTTCAAAGGCTTGGTGGAGCTGAGGGGATTCGTCGGCGGGCATGATCGACTCGCGTAGTTCTCGTACGAGGAGGCTGGGGCTGCGCGGATTTATGGTCAAGCTGGCCTGGGAAGCTCTCCCAGGCCATGAAGTTCGAGACTACTGCCGGGCCGTCGAAACAGCGCGAGGCCCGCCGATCACAATGAAGTTCGAGAAAGACTGGCCGAAGTTCACAGCCAACCCTGCTCGCTCCGCTTCCAGATGTATTGGCTCAGATGCGAGCGCACCTCAGATTTGCGCTGATCTTCAAGGTTGGCGAAGACAAGCACGATCTTCCGGCCATCCCGCCACATGGCCCATTTGGAGCCTTGCTCGCCGAAGTATTTAACGTGATCTTCGAGAATAACGTCGTGAATAGCCTTCGGCTTCCGTGAAGGCTTAATAGTATAAGTGTAGGGCAAATTGCTCATAATAACCTCAGATAATTATATATTGAGATTACCTGAGCGGCTCATAATCGTCATTATTCTTTATAAATTGACGCCAATTCGTACGATATGCTTTAATAAATACAGATGCGAGGCGCTTCTAGCCTGCATCAGATATATCGCTCAGGAGTGTACAGGGGCCGCCTCCGCCCCAGCAACGGCATCCGGGACCACCTGACCGGCGCACCGTAGGCAGAGCGACCCACGAGACGGACATCCCGCCCTGAGATGGTAGGGAGTAACGGCTGCTCGGCGGACAGGAGTTCCGCGAAAGGCATTCCAGAAAAGAGGAGAAGTGTGTCGTGCTCGATTTGACACCTCTCCGCGTACGGCCTGATCCCTCAACAGTCGGGCGTACGAGCTTCCAATCTTCAGATTGAATAACCGTCACGGTCATAACGTTCGCCGGAGTCGCAAGGTCCGGTCGGGTGAAAAAGGCTTTTAGAGCGCAC
This sequence comes from Microvirga thermotolerans, assembly GCF_009363855.1. GTDB lineage: Bacteria > Pseudomonadota > Alphaproteobacteria > Rhizobiales > Beijerinckiaceae > Microvirga > Microvirga thermotolerans. The sequence continues at coordinate 505,181 of NZ_CP045423.1, read as the reverse complement.
CCGCCGGGGAACCCCCACACTCACGAGTAGGCGGAGCGGACCGGAGAAAGGGCCGTCATGTGCTGGTCTCGGGTGACCGCCAGCCGCCGGATAACACCGGCAAGCGGCTGTTGAGCGTCCACGACTCAGGGTGTGAACGTGCTGTCTCTCTTCTGCTTGCTCAATTCGAGCAGGCAGGGGGGAGAAAGCGTGTGATCTTGGGTGTGAACCAGAAGATAGATTATTCGAGACAGGTTTGGATCATCACAGCAGATCACTGCTGATGCCTGGAGCGCGAGCGATCACGAGCCTGCGAGTGATCGAGAACAGCGACAGGCATCAGCGGATCAGGGGTGCGCAGCAGCCCTGCCTCCATGAGCTTCTTCTCGTACGACTGATCCAAGAGCCCATCTCGTGATGGCCGAAGTTCGTGATGAGCCCGAGTTCTCCATGAAAATATCGACGGGAAAGAGCCCACTCCGGTAGGTTCTGATTATCGGCCTTGAGCGCCGTTGATTAATTTTAGGAGCTATTTTTTATGTCATTTGGACATCATCATACAATCATGACGACGGGCCTTAGCTCGTACGACATGGCCGAAACCGCGTACGAACTTGCTCTCATCACATCCGGACTGCTTGGCCCTGAGGGCAAGACTTGGGTTCTCGACATCGAGACGGACATGATCACCTTCCGCTTCCAGGAGCAGGGCGATCTTCATCGCCTGCGCCAGCGCCTCGACGAGCTTCTGCCGCCCTCCGTTAATCCCGAGCCATGCACCGATGAGACAATCATGGATGAGGAGGTCCGCGATTATGCACACTGATCACTCCTTCACGCATATCGTCTCTGAGGGAGACATCTGGCTGAAAGCCAAGGACCTGAAGGCTCGCATGGAGAGCACGGGGCTCGACACCGAGGGGCTGTACTTCGAGGACCTCGCGCATCAGGTCATGGTGCGCGATCTGCGGGACCGGGCGTATGAGATGGAACTCGACGATCCCGAGATCGCCTGGGACTTCAACCACCTCACAGGCGAACTGGAGGTCGAGTGCTCCTTCGCAACTGTGACCGACATGGTGGCGTTCAAGCGCGCTATTGCCTGATATCGTGATGGCCTGGGGGATCGCCTCCAGGCCACTTCTCATGTAGCCACGGTGTTCGTACGGCTTCTCGACCGTCCTGGAACCGTGTTCGATCAAGGAACTTCCGGATCAGGCAGCCTCAATGACGAGGTCCTTGGCTTGCAGCCGCCCGGCCCTCAATGCGCTGTAGTAGCTCGACCTGGAGATGCCGAGGATACGGCAGGTCTCGGGCACTGTGGTGGCCGGGTCATCATGGGCGAGCAGCACCTGCCGGATCAGCGAGGGCGTGAGCTTCGGAGTTCGCCCGAACTTCACGCCCCTCTCGCGGGCCAGGGCCACGCCTGCCTTGGTCCGCTCCATGATGAGCTCACGTTCCATGGCCGAGAGGCTTCCCAGGATTCCTGTAAAAAATTTGCCCAGGGCCGATGACGTGTCGATGTTCTCGCGCAGGCTGATCAGCTTCGCGCCCTTCTTCTCGATCTCCTCGACGATCTGGAGCAGGTGAAGCTGGGACCGGGCCAATCGGTCGAGCGCGTAAACGTAGAGCCGGTCGTCGGGGCGCAGCAGGTCAAGCACGCGGCGGAGTTCCGTACGATCCCGCTTCACGCCGCTCGCCTTCTCCCGATACACATCGCGGTCATCAACCCCGGCCCTGGCGAGGGCATCAAGCTGAATCGCCCAGTCCTGGCTCGATGTTGAACACCGCGAATACCCGTAGCTACGTCTCATTCGTCCAAAAACTCCCGTGCAGATGATCTCCATTTTTGCACGGATTTTTTAGACCACAAGGAAATGGCCCCACGAACTTCAGGCCGAAGTGCGTACACTCAAGACTTCTTGGACTTGGTGGATGCAGGACGAAGCAGTCGGGCAGAAGGATGTTCGTACAGGATGCCGCTTAATCTCGAATGTTCGTACGAACTCGGCGAGCCTGGGTTGGGGACACGATCAGGTAAGAAGTTCAGGGATGTTGTTGGTACAGGATACTGGGGCTGGCGGAGAAGGCTGGGCATGGATCGTTCTGATTAAGCTCGACATCCAGATGAGGCACCTCTGGATCACAAGGCTCGGAGTACCAACATGGATAGAAAGACGCAGCACGTACCACTTGACATGAGTTACTGGCGGAGGCTATTCGCACCGCGCTTGTAGTGTTCGCCAACAAGCGCTGGCTTCTCCGCACGCGCGGTGCGGCCTGATATTTGAGACCTTATTTGATGGCTGCTCGCTTCTTGAGCAGTGTACGCGTTGGATCAAAGGCTTGGTCTTAGCGCATCGGAAATTTACTCAACAATCCGAAGCATCACCACGCGTGTGGTGATGCCCATCAACTAGCCTGTCCGTACGGGTTGCTGTGCGGCAATGGAAAGGTCTTACCATGACTGAAGAAGTTTTTAATCAGGTTGAGGTTTTTGTCAGCGAGCCGGTACAAAAAGTGCTCAAGACACGCACTTTCGGCGATAGCTCAAACCGAATCAACGAGATTTGCGAGCGCTACCTGGAACTAGTACGCTTCGACATGCCTACGCTCTCGCTTAACGAGTGGGTAGCCCTGCTTGACTGCCTCAACGGCACGCTTCGAGATGCCTCCACCATCCAGTGCCTTGAGCATGATATTTCTGATGCCATTGCGCTGGACCAATTGGATAAGTGCTGGAACATCGACGGAGACGACTTCTGTAATCGCCTGAAAGCAATGACTTATGGGCAAAAAACCGCGATTGTCGAGGTTGTGGACCGTTACTGGTCCGCATACGGGGGCAAGTCGGTCGATGCTAATGAAGCGCTCGAAAGTATAGGGGCGAAGATCGCCCGCTGAGACCAACTCCGGCAGTTTATTTGCTGGTTCGACCGCAACGTGATCTGTTGCCTTCCCAGAACAGTCGTCGTTGTTTAACTGTGGCACCTTCTACCCGCGCAGGACAGCTTGAAGAGGATCGGCGACAGCCTAGCGCTTTCGCTGATCCTCATTGCTGCTATCTGTCGTCCTGATGGATACCAAGGTGCCCAAGTGCTGCATCCGACCGGTCCACTCCGGTAATAAATTATGGTATGAGGTCCAAGTGCTGCTCTCGGAACCGGTGTGAACAGATCACCTGCGAGCCCTGCTCGCCGGTATGCAGGTCATATGGCGCGCCGCTTGCTCACCACGGCGACCGGCAGCCTGCATATGATCGAGATTGACCTTGCCCCGTCCGGGTATACGGAGTTTTGGGCATGGCGTGTCGAAGTCCGGAACTTCGTAGACTACCGCCGCCGAGGGGATCGCTGGTGGCGTGACATCTGCATGAGTGTGTGGCTCTCTGCTGACGGTCACGTACGAGGGGTAGTTGGGCTCGGCTCGTTGATCCCTGCCGAGGTCCTCGCCGCGTTCGATGCTCGTTGGCCGACAACTCTCTGTTCGATCAGCCCGGCTGACCTACGAGGGGAAATCACTGCCGTCATTGACCCTACGGTGATTGCAGCGCCGCCGTCATCACACGGGCGTTATCAGCATGTGAAGTTTTCGATATGGCCGCAGCATCGCGTCAAAACGTCCTCGCTTTCCGCCTCCCGTCCGCTCGCCTCCTACGTCGAACCCATGCCGATCCTAATCTAACGAAAGGAATTCATGAAAAATTGCACCTCCAAACTCGTCTTCTATAATCGTACGCTCGACGACATCACGGACCTTATGTGTCGCCGCCGCCTTCGTTGCTGCGAACCCGTCATCATTTACGGTTTCCGCTTTTCAACGATGAGTGATCTCGCCGTGGCCCGCCTGGGGGTCGAGGGCAGCATCATATCGGACGGCATGGCATTCATGGTTCTCCCGAGCCAACAGGCGGATGTTGAGAGCGCCATCCGTCGTATGGGTATGGAGGCGCGTGTCCAGCGGTTCGAGATTGCCGGTGTCTGGTTCTGGGGGATCGAGGATCGGGCTGTTTTCGATGAGGAGTTCGGCCCGGCAGTCTAGTAGGTCGCTTTTGGGGTTAGAATTGGTCACGACAGCGTGTCACCGACTGGAAAACACGCGGAACCCCACAACGAAGCCAAGGGTGAACCATAGCAGCCCCACCAATACCCGCGCCGTAAAGCCAATCATCCAGAGCGCGATCCAGAAAAGCTGCTGGACCAACCACCAGATCGTGACGAGGATGACTGGGCCGAGTTCGACCTGCTCCCAGAGTGTGGCCCAGTCGTCCTGGTAGACTTGGACTGGCTTGGTCACCGCCTTAGACTGCGAAGGGGATGGATGAACCGCAGTCCGCTCAGGCTGGATCGAAGTTTCTGGAAACTGAGCTTGGACCTGTCGCCACGCCTCCTGCGCGGGAAATCCCTGCGAGCGCAGGTAGTGATATTTTCCATATGCCGATGAGCCGTACGAAATTTCGCTCTTGGCACGTGAGGGCATCGTGTGAATGCTCAATGTAGCCCCCTTTGATCAAGCAGTCTCGTAATCGGCGAGCCAATCTCCACCGAGGCGGCGCATCAATCGGCTAACACAGGCCACCGTATCGTCTCCGGTTGGGCGCACAGGAACGAAGAATCCGAGGGCACCGAGCCTAGCATTCACTCGTTTCCTGATCGAACGAGGCAGGGGTGCGTTGTCCGCCGCATTGATCGAGACAATCATCCAGTGCCGCTCGCTAGAACCTTTCCGCACGAGAGGGAGAAGTTCGACGATGGCCCCAAGCTCGTCGGGTGAGGGCCGCCATTCGGCAAAAGCGACAAGGCCGAGCACCGCCTCTCGAATGGGGTCAGAGGTGTGCAGACAAACGCGATATTCGATCCCCTTCGCCCGCAACATCGAGACGTTGGAGAGGACCTGGAACTCCGGATCGTCGATAATGGGCTGATCCGGAAGCTGCTCCGTGCGCTCGATCCAGTACTGCAATGCCCGTCCAAGACCGCGTTTTGTCGAGGCCCCACGAATGGCTTCATCAAGAGCGTCGTTGTCTACGTGGTCCAACCCTTTGAGCCAGCGAACCGTCCTGGCGAAGTCGAGCGCATGGTGCTGGCTTGCCAACAAGGAAATAATCGCAGGGCTCAGCAACTCGGCATCATCAACAACCTCGATGACCTGAAGCACCCGAACGTCGATCTCGCCGATATGTCGGAGAACGCGCCCTTTCCGCCGCAGGTTCGGATCGGCGAAGAAGCTGAACAACAGACGATAATTGGGCGCAGGCAGCGGCTCGTCACCCACGCGGGCCAGAGCCCCAAGCAGGCCATCGGGAACTTCGCCATACGTGGCGAGGACGATCTCCCGTGCCCGAGACGTGGCGAGCGACCGGGCGATCTGGGCCAGGGGATCAAAATGTGAGACGCATTCGGCTGGGGCAACGGCTCGCAGGCGGGAGGCAATTTCTCCTGGATTCTCCCAGTCAGCCTCCGCGAAGCAGGCGAAAATGGCCTGCCGCTTGAGGGCCGACATGAAAAAGGTAGCGTTCAGGAAGCCCGGACAAGCGGTGTCCAGCCTCGAAGCGACCTGAAGGTAGAAGTCCCCATATGCACGGGGTGCAAATGTTCTGCGAGCCGGAAGTTCCAAACGCTGCTCCGTGAAAGCCTCGATTCCTCGAAGCTCTCACAGATCGGTTTTTCGTCAACGAAATGCAGGCAAGAAAATGCGGCGTCCGTCACGCCGCAACGGCTAACCCCTTGATCTCTTGCAATTCGTACTTCGAGACGAGTCCCGTGAGCGAGGCACTCTCCGTCACGGCATCGCCGGGAATCAGGACGTAACGCCACGGCTTGCCGCCATTGCTGCGAGCATGTTCATTGGCGTAGCTCACCCACGTACGTGCCGCCTTCGCCTTGGCCTGCACCGTGGGATCGTCCAACTCGTTGCGGGCCTTGATCTCGCAGATGAGCTTCTCGGTCGTCGTCTCGACCACGAAGTCGGGTTCGTACCGCTCACCCCGCCGGTAGTCGATCACGAACTGGTTGCGCCCCGGTTTGACCCAGCGGAGGACATCCTTCTCGTAAACAGAGTCGATCAGGACGGCGAAGCGCCGCTCATCGTCGGAATGGAACGCTTGCTGGAGATAACAGCTTTCATACCCGCTCTGCTACGAGCCGCCTTCAACGCATCGCATGGGCGGCATCCTGAGATTCTCTCAGGCTACTTCACTTTTCCTCATTACAAGGAGAAGCGCGATGCGCCTTCCTACTCTGAAACAACTTGAAGCCATGCCTTGGCAAGACGCCTGGGCAATTCTCGAAGCACATGAGCGTGACGAACGTGCCACCTACGAAAACCCGACTCTGTCGCATTGGCGTGGCCGCGCGTATGCCCGCGAACTCATCCGCGAAAAGTTGAAGCGGATTGAGCGGATGCGGGTCCACCTCGGGCTGTAAGCTGGTCGATGGGTGGGGTCGGAGCGCCCCACCTTCCTACCAAGTAACGCGATCTCGCCCTTAATGGCCTCGTACACGCTTCAATGGTCCATTGGGACTGTTCTAAAAACCCTCGAACTTCGCGTACGAACTTCGCTCCAGCCGAGGCTCACTGGGATCGCACGAACATTCGAGATTAAGCGGCATCCTGTACGAACATCCTTCTGCCCGACTGCTTCGTCCTGCATCCACCAAGTCCAAGAAGTCTTGAGTGTACGCACTTCGGCCTGAAGTTCGTGGGGCCATTTCCTTGTGGTCTAAAAAATCCGTGCAAAAATGGAGATCATCTGCACGGGAGTTTTTGGACGAATGAGACGTAGCTACGGGTATTCGCGGTGTTCAACATCGAGCCAGGACTGGGCGATTCAGCTTGATGCCCTCGCCAGGGCCGGGGTTGATGACCGCGATGTGTATCGGGAGAAGGCGAGCGGCGTGAAGCGGGATCGTACGGAACTCCGCCGCGTGCTTGACCTGCTGCGCCCCGACGACCGGCTCTACGTTTACGCGCTCGACCGATTGGCCCGGTCCCAGCTTCACCTGCTCCAGATCGTCGAGGAGATCGAGAAGAAGGGCGCGAAGCTGATCAGCCTGCGCGAGAACATCGACACGTCATCGGCCCTGGGCAAATTTTTTACAGGAATCCTGGGAAGCCTCTCGGCCATGGAACGTGAGCTCATCATGGAGCGGACCAAGGCAGGCGTGGCCCTGGCCCGCGAGAGGGGCGTGAAGTTCGGGCGAACTCCGAAGCTCACGCCCTCGCTGATCCGGCAGGTGCTGCTCGCCCATGATGACCCGGCCACCACAGTGCCCGAGACCTGCCGTATCCTCGGCATCTCCAGGTCGAGCTACTACAGCGCATTGAGGGCCGGGCGGCTGCAAGCCAAGGACCTCGTCATTGAGGCTGCCTGATCCGGAAGTTCCTTGATCGAACACGGTTCCAGGACGGTCGAGAAGCCGTACGAACACCGTGGCTACATGAGAAGTGGCCTGGAGGCGATCCCCCAGGCCATCACGATATCAGGCAATAGCGCGCTTGAACGCCACCATGTCGGTCACAGTTGCGAAGGAGCACTCGACCTCCAGTTCGCCTGTGAGGTGGTTGAAGTCCCAGGCGATCTCGGGATCGTCGAGTTCCATCTCATACGCCCGGTCCCGCAGATCGCGCACCATGACCTGATGCGCGAGGTCCTCGAAGTACAGCCCCTCGGTGTCGAGCCCCGTGCTCTCCATGCGAGCCTTCAGGTCCTTGGCTTTCAGCCAGATGTCTCCCTCAGAGACGATATGCGTGAAGGAGTGATCAGTGTGCATAATCGCGGACCTCCTCATCCATGATTGTCTCATCGGTGCATGGCTCGGGATTAACGGAGGGCGGCAGAAGCTCGTCGAGGCGCTGGCGCAGGCGATGAAGATCGCCCTGCTCCTGGAAGCGGAAGGTGATCATGTCCGTCTCGATGTCGAGAACCCAAGTCTTGCCCTCAGGGCCAAGCAGTCCGGATGTGATGAGAGCAAGTTCGTACGCGGTTTCGGCCATGTCGTACGAGCTAAGGCCCGTCGTCATGATTGTATGATGATGTCCAAATGACATAAAAAATAGCTCCTAAAATTAATCAACGGCGCTCAAGGCCGATAATCAGAACCTACCGGAGTGGGCTCTTTCCCGTCGATATTTTCATGGAGAACTCGGGCTCATCACGAACTTCGGCCATCACGAGATGGGCTCTTGGATCAGTCGTACGAGAAGAAGCTCATGGAGGCAGGGCTGCTGCGCACCCCTGATCCGCTGATGCCTGTCGCTGTTCTCGATCACTCGCAGGCTCGTGATCGCTCGCGCTCCAGGCATCAGCAGTGATCTGCTGTGATGATCCAAACCTGTCTCGAATAATCTATCTTCTGGTTCACACCCAAGATCACACGCTTTCTCCCCCCTGCCTGCTCGAATTGAGCAAGCAGAAGAGAGACAGCACGTTCACACCCTGAGTCGTGGACGCTCAACAGCCGCTTGCCGGTGTTATCCGGCGGCTGGCGGTCACCCGAGACCAGCACATGACGGCCCTTTCTCCGGTCCGCTCCGCCTACTCGTGAGTGTGGGGGTTCCCCGGCGGGTGCGCTCTAAAAGCCTTTTTCACCCGACCGGACCTTGCGACTCCGGCGAACGTTATGACCGTGACGGTTATTCAATCTGAAGATTGGAAGCTCGTACGCCCGACTGTTGAGGGATCAGGCCGTACGCGGAGAGGTGTCAAATCGAGCACGACACACTTCTCCTCTTTTCTGGAATGCCTTTCGCGGAACTCCTGTCCGCCGAGCAGCCGTTACTCCCTACCATCTCAGGGCGGGATGTCCGTCTCGTGGGTCGCTCTGCCTACGGTGCGCCGGTCAGGTGGTCCCGGATGCCGTTGCTGGGGCGGAGGCGGCCCCTGTACACTCCTGAGCGATATATCTGATGCAGGCTAGAAGCGCCTCGCATCTGTATTTATTAAAGCATATCGTACGAATTGGCGTCAATTTATAAAGAATAATGACGATTATGAGCCGCTCAGGTAATCTCAATATATAATTATCTGAGGTTATTATGAGCAATTTGCCCTACACTTATACTATTAAGCCTTCACGGAAGCCGAAGGCTATTCACGACGTTATTCTCGAAGATCACGTTAAATACTTCGGCGAGCAAGGCTCCAAATGGGCCATGTGGCGGGATGGCCGGAAGATCGTGCTTGTCTTCGCCAACCTTGAAGATCAGCGCAAATCTGAGGTGCGCTCGCATCTGAGCCAATACATCTGGAAGCGGAGCGAGCAGGGTTGGCTGTGAACTTCGGCCAGTCTTTCTCGAACTTCATTGTGATCGGCGGGCCTCGCGCTGTTTCGACGGCCCGGCAGTAGTCTCGAACTTCATGGCCTGGGAGAGCTTCCCAGGCCAGCTTGACCATAAATCCGCGCAGCCCCAGCCTCCTCGTACGAGAACTACGCGAGTCGATCATGCCCGCCGACGAATCCCCTCAGCTCCACCAAGTTCCCGCACCTCCCGGCATACCGCGCGGGCGGCGATCCAGGGCCGGTCGGTCCTCTCCCGCACATGTTGTGAACCGAGCCCTTCGCTCGCGGCCGCATCGGATGCCCGTTCGGCCTCCTCCTCACGGACGCGGGGCGGAACCGGCACCCGGACGAATCCCGTCGGCGATTGATCTGCCGCAATCCCGGACCGGCGCCCCGGAGCTATCCTTCGGAATCGCCCGCGACCGAAGGACGGTGACACGGCCATGGACGCCTCGCGGCCCCTTCGGGGCGCTTCACCCGCCAGAGGCGATTCCGGCACCTTCTCCCCCGGACGCCGCCACGCCTCGCCGGGCTGATCCGGGCGACCGGCTACTTCGTGGTGCGGGGCCGGACGGAGGTCGGGACGGTCGTCGCCTTCATCGCCGGGCTCGGGCAGATCAACGACCCCTGGGGCGATCTGGTCAACTGGTTCCGGGACCTGAAGGTGACCCGGACGAAATACGGGATGATCGGCCGCACCGTCCGCGACATGCGCGGGGAGCGGATCTGAGCGACGGCGGATCGTGCCGCCTTCCGGACGCCGCAGGTCGGCAGGCCCGTCACTCCATGCCGTCATTCCAGGCCGAGCCACGCCACCAGTTCGGGCATGGCGTCGATCAGGGCGTCCGCGCCGAGTTCGCCGTGGGGCCTGTGGCTGTAGCCGTAGGTGACGGCGACCGCCCGCAGGCCCGCGGCACGGGCGTCCTGCACGTCGTGGTGGTTGTCGCCGACCATGAGCGCCTCCTCCGGCGCCGCGCAGAGCTCGGCGAGCGCGTGCCGCAGGGGCGCGGGGTCCGGCTTGCGCTCGGGCAGGGTATCGCCCGCCACGACCGATCCGAAGAAGCCGGCGAGGCCGAGGGCGTTCAGGATCTCGAGGGTCGCGCGACGCGGCTTGTTCGTCACCACGCCGAGGCGCAGGCCCCGTCCCTGGAGATGCGCCAGGACCTCCGGAACGCCCGGATAGGGCACCGTGTGCCGGGTTGCGCGGGCCCCGTAGAGATCCATGAACCGCGGGACCTGCGCGTCGAGCCGCGCCGCGTCGCCTCCCGTGGCGCGCAGCGCCCGCTCGACGAGCCTGGCCACGCCGTCCCCGACCATGCCCTTCACCTCGTCGAGGCTCAGCGGCCGCAGCCCCTCCTCCGCCAAAAGGAGGTTGACCGCCTCCCGAAGGTCGCGGGCGCTGTCGACGAGAGTGCCGTCCAGGTCGAAGAGAATGGCGCGTACGGGTTTCATGGCTCGGGTCTGGATCCTTCTGCGGCGGAGCGGGAACGGTTTTCCACAACGGGCGCAGGCCGTGCGGCCGCCCGTGCCTTCGGCTATCATGGCGCGGCGCGCCGCACATCCCCAGAGGCCGAGGATACGCCATGAGCCACGACCCCACCCTGCCCGTCGACGAGGAGGCGCGCGCCACGGCCAAGCGCCTTCTGCGAACCTCGCGCTCGGGCGCCCTGGCGACGGTGGACCCGGAGGGCGGCTTTCCCTTCGCGAGCCTCGTGGGGGTTGCGACCGCCTGCGACGGCACGCCCGTCCTCCTCACCTCGCAGCTCTCGATCCATACGCGGCTGATGGAGCGGGAGCCCCGCTGCTCGCTTCTTCTCTCCGACATCGGCAAGGGGGATCCCCTCGCCCACCCGCGCCTGACGATCCGGGCGCTCGCGCAGCGCGTGGAGCGCATGTCGGCCGAACATGGCGCGCTCAGGCGCCGCTACCTCGCCCATCACCCGAAGGCCGCGCTCTATGTCGATTTTCCGGACTTCTCGTTCTGGCGCCTCGCCGTCCAGGGGGCGAGCCTGAACGCGGGCTTCGGCCGCGCCTACCGCATGGAGGCCGCCGACCTGCTCACCGACCTGGCGGGGCTGGAGGATTTCGCGGATCTCGAGGCGGAGGCCGTGGCGCACATGAACGAGGATCATGCGGACACGGTCGCGCTCTATGCCGAGCGGCTGTGCGGCGCGCGCCCGGGCGCCTGGCGGCTGACGGGGCTCGACCCGGAGGGAGCCCAGCTCGCCTGCGGCGACGAGGTCGTGCGGCTTTCCTTTCCGCAGCGCCTGTCGCGGAGCGCGGAGCTGCGCCCCGCGCTCGTCGCTCTCGCCCGGAAGGCCCGCGGCGGCGAGGCGCCGGCCTGAGCGGATCAGGCGGCGTACTTCTCCGCGAGATAGGAGAGGTAGGGCGTGGGATCGAGGCCGCGCCCCGTCTCGCGGACGAGCAGCTCCTCCCGCCGGAAGCGGCGGCCGTGCTGCCACACCTTCGCGCGCAGCGCCTCCGCGAGCCCCGCGTACTCGCCCGCTTCGACCGCATCCTCCAGGGAGGGGTCGTTCCGCCGCAGGGTCTCCATGATCTGCGCGGCCATCACGTTGCCGATCGTATAGGTGGGGAACGAGCCGATATAGCCGGTCGACCAGTGCACGTCCTGGAGGACGCCCCTGGCGTCGTCCGGGACCGTGAGGCCGAGGTCGCGGGCGATCGCGGCGTTCCAGGCGCCGGGCAGGTCGGCCACCTCGAGCGACCCGTCCATGAGGGCGCACTCGATCTCGACGCGCAGCATGATGTGGAAGTCGTAGGTCAGCTCGTCCGCCTCCACGCGGATGAAGCCGGGCTCGACGCGGGTGACGGCGCGGTAGAACCCCTCGGCGCTGACATCGGCCAGCTGCTGCGGGAAGTGGCACCGGAGCTCGGGGAAGTGGAGGTGCCAGAAGGTCCGGCTGCGGACCACGTGGTTCTCCCACAGGCGCGACTGGGACTCGTGCGCGCCGAAGCTGGTGCCGCCCACCGCGTAGAGGCCGACGAGATCCGTGGCGAGGGCCGTGCGGGTATAGGCGGGGTCGACGCCCTGCTCGTAGAGGCCGTGTCCCGTTTCGTGCGCGGTGCCGAAGATGGAGGCCGGCAGGTAGTTGCGGTTGTAGCGGGTGGTGATGCGCACGTCGTTGCGGGTGAAGGACACCTCGAAGGGATGCACCGTGGTGTCGAGACGCCCGCGCGAGAGGTCGTAGCCGAGCTTCTGCGCCAGGGCGAGGCCGAACGCCTTCTGCCCCTCCTCCGGGAAGTCGCGGAACAGGAAGTCCGAGCGCGGCGCCGGCCGGGAGCGGGCCGCATCGAGGATCGGCAGGAGACCCGCGCGAAGGGTCGAGAACAGCGCCTTCAGGCTGCGGGCGGTCTCTCCCGGCTCGTAGATGGAGACCATCGCGTCGTAGGGATGCTCGCTCCAGCCGATGCAGTCCGCATAGGCGCGGGAGAGCGCGAGGGTCTTTTCCAGGTGCGGGGCGAAGATCGCGAAGTCGCTCTTCGCCCTCGCCTCGATCCAGGCCGCCTGCGCGACGGTGCGAAGGGCCGCGCGCTCCTGGATGAGCGAGGCCGGCACGCGGCCGTGGTGGATCACCGCGTGACGCGTCTGCGCCACGATCCTGCGCTCGGGGGAATCCTCGGGCAGATCCGCGACCGCGCGCTCCGCGGCGTCGAGGGCCGCCGCGGTCTCGGGCGCGAGCAGGAGGTCGCGGGCGAGGCGGGTCAGGGTCGCGATCTGGTGCCCGCGGGTCTCCGCGCCGCCCGGCGGCATCATGGTGCGCGAATCCCAGGTGAGCACGGATGCCGCGTTCAGGACATCGTTGACGGCGGCGATGCGCTCGTTGAGCGCGGCGAGGGAGTCGTTCGTGGCCATGGTGTCGCTGGAGCTTCGGGGTTCAGGCGGTTCCGCCGGTGTTGAGATGGCAGGCCGAGAAGCGTCCGGGGGCGATCGCGGTCAGCGCCGGCGCCTCGGCCCTGCAGCGCGGCCCGGCGAGGGGACAGCGCGGATGGAAGTGGCATCCGCTCGGCGGATGGAGCGGGGACGGGATCTCCCCGGCGATGGGATGGAAGCTCCTGCGGCCGACGCCGATCCGCGGGACGCTCTCGAACAGGGCCCTGGTATAGGGGTGGTTGGGGGCGGCGTAGAGCTCCGCCGTCGGGGCCAGCTCCACGATGCGGCCGAGATACATGATCGCGACCCGGTCGGAGACATGGCGCACCACGCCGAGGTCGTGGCTGATGAAGATCGCCGTCAGGTCGAGGTCCCGCCGCAGGTCCATGAAGAGGTTGAGCACCTGCGCCTGGATCGACACGTCGAGGGATGCGACGGGCTCGTCGAGCACCAGCAGGTCCGGTTTCATGGCAAGCGCGCGGGCGATGGCGATGCGCTGGCGCTGGCCGCCCGAGAACTGGTGCGGGAAGCGCCGGCGGTAGCTGGGATCGAGCCCGACGCGCCCCAGGAGGTCGGCCACGTAGGAATCCGCCTCCCGCGCCTTGACGATGCGATGGGTGACGGGGCCTTCGGCCACCGTGTCCCCGATGCGCATGCGCGGGTTGAGGCTGGCGAAGGGGTCCTGGTGCACCATCTGGATGCGGGTGGTCAGCTTGCTGGTGCGGCGGCCCTGCTGCTTCGCGACGGGCTTGCCGTCGAACAGCACCTTGCCTTCGGTCGGCGCGTAGATCCCGGCGACGATGCGCCCGAGCGTGGACTTGCCGCAGCCGGATTCGCCGACGAGGCCGACCACCTCCCCCTTGCGGACGGAGAGGCTCACGTCGCTCACGGCGCGCACGACCTCCGTGCCGCGGCCGGCGCCGAGGGCGCCCGCGATGCGCTCGCCGAGGCTCGGCTGCTTTACGAAGCGCTTCGAAACGTGGTCGACGTCGAGGAGGGCGGCTGACATGAATCGGTCTCGATCGGATAATGGCAGAGGGCGGAGCGTCCGTCCGCGAAGCGCTGAACGGGCGGCGTCGCCGTACAGGCGGGGCCGGCCCTGAAGCAGCGGGGGGCGAAGGCGCAGCCGGGCGGAAGGTTCGCGAGCGAGGGCGCCGAGCCCGGAACCTGGGGCAGCCTCTCGCCCGGCTCGTGCTCGGCGGGGACGGAGGCGAGGAGGCCCGCCGTGTAAGGGTGCCGCGGCGCGGCGATCACCTCCGCGGCAGGCCCGGTCTCGACCACTCGCCCCGCGTACATGACGCAGATGTCGTCGGCGAGGCTCGACACCACGGCGAGGTCGTGCGTGACCCAGACGAAAGCGGTGCCGGTCTCGTCGGCGAGGCGGCGCACCTCCGCCAGGATCTGGCCCTGGATCGACACGTCGAGGGCGGTCGTCGGCTCGTCCGCGATGATCACCGCGGGCCGGTGCAGGAGCGCGATGGCGATGGCCACGCGCTGGCGCATGCCGCCCGAGAGCTGATGCGGATAGGCGTCGAGCCGCTCCTCGGGGCTCGGAATGCCGACCTTGGCGAGCGCCTCGCGCGCCCGCACCCGCGCCGCCCTGCGCGACACGTTGTCGTGCGCGCGGACGGCCGCGATCATCTGGGTGCCGATCTTGAGGACCGGGTTCAGGGTCATCATCGGATCCTGGAACACCATGGCGAGCTGCGCCCCGCGGACGCGGCGCAGCTCGTCCCCCTTCAGGCGCGTGAGGTCGCGGCCGTTGAGCAGCACCTCGCCGTCGGCGATCATGCCCGGCGGCTCGATGAGGCCGAGGATCGAATAGCCGGTGACGCTCTTTCCCGAGCCGGATTCGCCGACGAGGCCGAGGATGCGGCCCCGGCCGACCTCGAAGCTGACGCCGTCGACGGCGTTGAGGGTTCCGGCGCGGGTCTTGAACTGGGTCCGGAGGTTGCGGACGCTGAGGACGGGTTCGCTCATCGGCTGCGCCTCGGATTCAGGACGTTGCGGACCTGATCGCCCACCAGGTTGATCGCCACCACGGTCAGCATCAGCGCGATGCCCGGATAGATCGAGATCCAGTAGCGGCCGGAGAGCAGGAACTGGAAGCCGTTGGAGATCAGCGAGCCGAGCGACGGCTGGGTGATGGGCAGGCCGAGGCCGAGGAAGGACAGGGTCGCCTCCAGGGCGATGGAATTGGCCACCTGCACCGTCGCCACCACGATCAGCGGCGGCAGCGCGTTCGGCAGGAGGTGCCGGAACAGCACCTGCCGCGCCGGGATGGGCGTGGAGAGCGCCGCCTCGATGTAGTCCTTGCGCCGCTCGGCGCTCGCCGCCCCGTGGGTGGTGCGGGCGAAATAGGCGTATTGCGCCGCGACCAGAGCCGCCACGAGCTGCGGAAGCCCCTGTCCGAGCAGGGCGACCAGCACGAGGGCGAGCAGGATGGCGGGCAGCGAGAGCTGCAGGTCGATGACGCGCATGATGAGCGCCTCCACCCGCCCGCCGTAATAGGCGGCGACGAGCCCGACGACGGCCCCGAGGACCAGGGCGAAGGTGCCCGCCATCACGCCGACGATGAGGCTGGTGCGCAGCCCGTAGAGGATCGCGGAGAACACGTCGCGCCCGGCGGCGTCCGTGCCGAGCCAGTGGACGTAGCCGCCCGAGCCGACCTCCCCGGGCTCGAGGCGCGCATCGAAGAGGTCGAGCGCCTCCTGGTTGTAGGGATCCTGCGGCGCCACCACGGGCGCGAGGACGGCCATGAGGACGACCGAGACGATGACGACGAGGGCCGCCACCGCCACGGGGCTCTGCCGGAAATCCGACCAGAAGTTCGAAAGCCGGCTCCAGCGATTCTCGACGGGAGCGCTCATGAGGAAGCCTTGACGCGGATGCGGGGGTCGAGCTGCCCGTAGACCAGATCGACGACGAGATTGATCAGGACGAACAGGAACACCACCAGGATGAGGTATGCGACCATCACGGGACGGTCGAGCACCGTGATGGAATCGATGATGAGCTTGCCCATGCCGGGCCAGTTGAACACCGTCTCCGTGACGACGGCGAAGGCGAGCGTGGAGCCGAGCTCGAGCCCGAAGACGGTGACGATCGGGATCGAGATGTTCTTGAGGACGTGCAGGCCGACGACCTTTCCCTCGGACAGGCCCTGCGCCCGGGCGAAGCGCACGTAGTCGGAGCTCATGACCTCGACCGTGCCGGCGCGGGTGAGGCGAATGAGGAGGCCGAGCTTGAACAGGGCGAGGTTGAGGGCCGGCAGGACGATGTAGCTGAGGCCCTCCAGGGAGGTGATCGACAGGTTCATGCCGAGCACGTTCGTCGTCGGCCCGCGCCCGCCGGAGGGCAGCCAGCCGAGCTCCACGGCGAAGGTCATGATCAGCAGGAGCCCGACCCAGAAGGTGGGAACGCTGAAGCCCAGCACCGAGAAGGCCATGATCGCCTTGGACGAGAGCGCATCGGGCTTGTAGCCGGCCCAGAGTCCCAGGGGAATGCCGAGGCAGGTGGCGATGAGCATGGCGCACAGGGCCAGCTCCAGCGTCGCCGGGAAGCGCGAGAAGATCAGGCTGAGCACCGGCAGCCGGTAGATGAAGGACTCGCCCAGGTCCCCGTGCAGCATGTTGTTCACGAACACGAAGTACTGCTGGAACAGCGGCAGGTCGAGCCCGTAGCGGCGGATCAGCGCCTCGCGCAGCGCCTGGTCAGAGGCGGGGTCGATCATGACGTCGATCGGGTTCCCGATGGCGTAGACGCCGAGGAACACGATGATCGACATGGCGACGATGACCAGGAGCGCCTGAAGAACGCGCTGGATGAGAAAACCGATCATGCTCGCTCGTGCATGGGTTGGAAACGGAACGGGAAATCGTCACGCAACGCGAAAAGCGAAGCGGCTTCAGTGTTCCGAAGCCGCCCCGGGAACTGAGCCGGCCGGGAATTTCCCGGCCGGGCCGATGTCGCGAATCAGCTCTTCGGCTTGATCTCGTAGGCCAGGGTCTCCTGGTCGACGCGCGGCGGGATCACCATGGTGCCCTTCTTCGCCGCCCAGACGGTCTGGAGCTGCACGGTCGGGATCAGCGCGCGGTCGTTCATGGAGATCTCGGTGACCTTCTCGAACAGGGCGCGGCGCTTCGCATCGTCCATGGTGCGGGCGCCTTCCTGGAGAAGCGCGTCCACCTCGGGGTTGGAGTAGCCCTGCTTGTTGAAGGCGCCGAGGCCCGTCTTCGGATCGGCGGTGTGCACCAGCGAGCCGTAGGTGTAGCTCGCCTCGCCCGTCAGCGTGCCCCAGCCGCTCATCCACAGGGGGAACTCGCCCTTCTGCTGCGCCGGGAAGAACACCGTGCCGTTGAGGGCGTTGGCGTTCACCTTGAGGCCTGCGCGCGCCCACATCTGGGACAGGGCCTCGCACACGGCGGCGTCGCCCGGCAGGCGGTTGTTGGTGCAGAAGAAGTCGATCTCGAAGCCCTTCGGGTAGCCTGCCGCGGCGAGCAGCTCCTTGGCCTTCGCGACGTTGTAGGGACGCTCCGGCAGGTTCTTGTTGCCGCCGAAGAAGCTGGCGGGCATCAGCTGGTTCGCGGGCTTGCCGAGACCCTCCAGCACGACGCGCACCAGAGTCTTGCGGTCGATGGCGAGATCGAGCGCCTCGCGCACCCGGGCATCGCGCAGCGGGTTCTCGGCGATCTCCTTGCCGTCGACCTTCACCGGCTTCGGCAGGGTCTCCTTCACGTTCGGCGTGATGTTGAAGAAGTAGACCGTGTCGGCGATGAAGGTGTCGACCGACTTGTCCTTCTGCATCGCCGCGTAGTCCGTCGCGGGGACGTAGTTGACGAGATCGACCTGGCCCGACTTCAGGGCGGCCATGCGCGCCGGATCGTTCGGGATCTCCTTGCGGATCACCTTCTGCCAGTGGGGCTTCTGGCCCCAGTAGCCGTCGAAGCGCTCGAGCACCAGATCGCCCTTGGGCTCCCACGACACGAACTTGTAGGGCCCGGTGCCGATGGCGGCCTTGCCGGAGTTGAACTGCTCGTTGCGGGCCTCCATGCCGATGGACTTCGGCACCACGAAGAGGCGGATGAAGTCGTTCGGCAGGGTCGGCGCGGGGGCCTTGGTGATCACGTGCAGGGTGTACTTGTCGACGACCTTCGTCTCCTTCACCTGCTTCGTGTAGATCGTCATGCTCATCGGACCCGTCACCACCGGGATGCGGTCGATGGAGAACTTCACGTCCTCGGCGGTGAGCTCGGAGCCGTCGTGGAATTTCACGCCCTCGCGGATCTTGAACTCCCACGTGGTGTCGTCGACCGGCTTCCAGGAGGTGGCGAGACCCGGCTTCAGCTGCAGGTTCTCATCGGCCATGACGATCGTATCGAAGATGTGGCGCAGCGCCTCGGCCTGGCTGCCGAGGGTGGACCAGTGCGGATCGATGGAATCCGGTCCGGCGCGAAGGCCCATGGTGAGGGTCTGCGCGGAGGCTGCGCCCCCGAGCATGGTCCCCGCCAGGAGCGCCGCCGCCACCATACCGCCAAGCTTGGAATTTAGTTTCACCTGAAGTCCCCCTCTTGCTAAGAACCAGACTTTTCGTTCAAGGTGTACTTGCCGAATATAACGGTAGGTCGCCGACCGGCCCCAAGTCAACAAAATCGTACAGGCCATGCGGAAAAGTTCCATTGTTGCAGCGGGCGACCGTTCCACCCGGATAGAACAGGATGCCCAGGAGCGGATTCTCGCCAATCTGGCGGCCGCCCTGGACCGCACCCTGCCCGTGCCGCTCGGCGTCCAGCTCCGGGGGCTGATCGAGTTCGGGATCGGCCTCGGCGAGCTGCAGCCCGGGCAGAGGCTTCCCTCCGTGCGCGAGCTGGCGGAGCGGGCGGGCATCGCCCCCATGACCGTGGCGGGCGTCTATCGGGAGCTTCGCCGGTCGGGGCTGATCGAGGCGAAGCCGGGGGCCGGCACCTACGTGAGCGACGGGCATTCCCGCGACGGCCTGCGCTCGACCGCCATGCGCAAGATCCAGCGGCGGATCGACGCCCTGTTCAACGAGGCGGAGGAGCTCGGCCTGTCGCCCACGGTGGTGGCCTCCCTCGTGAACGCGCGCGCGGCGCGGGGACGCAGCCAGCCCCGGCCCGTGCACATCGTGATCGTCGGCCACTTCCTCGACACCACACAGCAATACGCGGACCGGATCCGCGAGCATCTGGGCCCCGCCGATTCCATCGCCGTCACGACCCTCTCGGCGCTGCAGGCGGGGGAGCCCCTGCCGCAGCCCTGCGACCTGTGCGTCACCTTTCCCCACCGCAGGAGCGACGTGGAAAGCCTCGTTCCGCCCGGCACGCCGATGGCCAATCTCAGCTTCATCCCCGCCGAGGAGACGCGTGCGAAGCTCGCGGTGATCGATCCCATGGCCCGCATCGGGATCGTCTCGATCTTTCCCGAGTTCATGGCCCTGATGAAGCCGGGCGTGCTGCGCTTCACGCCCCATGTCTCCGACGTGGAGGTGCGCCTCATCACGGAGCCCGACCTCAAGGACTTCCTGAAGACGCTCGACGTGCTCGTCTACGCCAGCGGCGCGGAGCCGATCCTCAGGGATTTCCCCGAAGGCCGCCAGGCCATCGAATTCCGCTACGACCCCGATCCCCATGCCGTCCGGCAGGTTCTCCTGCCGGAGATCGAACGCCTGCGTTCGGCATCCCCCGCCAAAGAGGAAGCGTCTGAATGAAAATCAGCGATATGAACTGGCTTCAGGTCGAGGAGTACCTGAAGACGGACGACCGCGCCGTGGTCCCGCTCGGCTGCACCGAGCAGCATGCCTATCTGAGCCTTTCGGTGGACAGCATCCTGGCCGAGCGCGTCGCCGTGGAGGCCGCCGCCCCGCTCGGCGTGCCGGTCTTCCCTGTGCAGGCCTATGGCATCACGCCCTACTTCATGGCCTATCCCGGCACGGTGTCGCTGAAGGCCGAGACCTATCTGCGCCTGATCGCGGACATTCTCGATTCCCTGCGCCGCACGGGCTTCCGGCGCATCCTGTTCGTGAACGGCCACGGCGGCAACACGCCCGGCCAGACCGCGTGCATCGAGTGGATGAACGCCAACCCGGACTGCCGCGTGCGCTTCCACAACTGGTGGAACGCCCCACGCACCTTCGCCAAGGTGAAGGAGATCGACCCCGTCGCCTCCCACGCCTCCTGGATGGAGAACTTCCCCTGGACCCGGCTCGAGGGCGTCGTCCAGCCCGACCGTCAGAAGCCGATGGTCGACCTGGAGCGCATGCGCACCTTCGGGCCCGAGGGCGTCCGCGAGATCCTCGGCGACGGCAATTTCGGCGGGCGCTACCAGCGCTCCGACGAGGAGATGAACGCCATCTGGTCCGTCGCCCTGGCCGAAACCCGCGAACTGATCGAGAACTGGTGATGAGCGAAGGTCCGATTCTCATCTGGGGCGCCGGCGCCATCGGCGGCACCCTCGGCGCCTATCTCGCCCGCGCGGGCGAGGACGTCCTCCTCGTCGACATCGTCGCGCCGCATGTGGAGGCGATGAACGCGGAAGGCCTCGCCATCGAGGGGCCCGTGGAGACCTTCCGGCAGAAGGTGAAGGCCGCGACGCCGGAGGCGGTCGAGGGGCGGTACAAGCGCGTCATCCTCGCCGTGAAGGCCCACCACACCCGCGAGGCGGTGCGCGCCCTCATGCCGCATCTCGCGCCCGACGGCTCCGTGCTCTCGGCGCAGAACGGGCTCAACGAGCTCGTCATCGCCGAGGAGATCGGGGCGGAGCGGACGGTCGGCTGCTTCGTGAATTTCGGGGCGGACTGGCTGGAGCCGGGACGCATCCTGTTCGGCAACCGCGCGACCGTCGCCGTCGGCGAGATCGACGGCAGCGTCACGCCGCGCGTCAGGGACTATCACCGGCTGCTCTCCATCTTCGAGCCCGACGCCGTGCTGACGGACAACATCTGGGGCTACCTGTGGGGCAAGCTCGGTTACGGCGCCATGCTGTTCGCGACCGCGCTCACGCCGGCGTCAATGGCGGAGAACCTCGCCTCCGAAAGGCACTTTCCGGTCTTCCACCGCCTCGGCCGCGAGGTGATGGCGGTGGCCCTCGCCCGCGGCGTGAAGCCCCTCGGCTTCAACGGGTTCGACCCGGACGCCTTCATGCCCGGCGCGGACGAGGCCGCCGCGCGCCGCTCCGTCGCCGCCATGGCGGAGTTCAACCGGCACACCGCCAAGACCCATTCGGGCATCTGGCGCGACCTCGCCGTGCGCAAGCGCAAGACCGAGGTCGACGCGCAGATCGCGATCATCTCCCGTCTCGGCGCGGAGGCCGGCATTCCCACGCCGACCATCGACAGGCTCGTCACGCTGATCCACGACATCGAGGAGAACCGTCGCGAGCAATCCTGGGCCACCCTCGACCGGCTGCTCGAATCATGAAACTCGACTTCACCGACCGCCGCGTCGTCGTCACGGGCGCGGCTCAGGGCATCGGCCGCGCCATCGTCCAGTCCTTCGCCCGCGAGGGCGCCCGCGTCTGGGCGCTCGACCTCGACGGAGAAGGCCTGAAGGTCGCCGCGGAGGCGGGGGCGAGCGCCACGCGCACCCTCGACCTCTCGGACCGCTCCGCCGTCGCCGCCGCGATGGGGGACATGGCGGAGGCGCTCGGCGGCATCGACATCCTGGTCAACTGCGCCGGCGGCGTGCGCGGCCAGGTGGTGAAACCCGTCGAGGAGGTGAGCGAGCGGGAATGGCTCGTCCTCTTCGAAGCCAACGTGCACGGGGCCTTCTGGTGCTCGCAGGCGGTGGCGCCGCACATGAAGCGCGGCGGCTTCGGGCGGATCGTCAACATCTCGTCCGGCGCCGGCCTGCGCCCGAGCCTCACGGGGATCCAGGGCTACACGGCGGCGAAGCACGCCCTCGTCGGGCTCACGAAGCAGCTCAGCTTCGAGCTCGGCCCCTTCGGCGTCACGGTCAACAGCGTCGCGCCGGGCTTCGTCCTCTCCAATCCCGCCACCCTTCGCCAGTGGGAGAGCTACGGCCCCGAGGGCCAGGCACGGCTCGTGGAGAGCATCCACACCCGCCGCCTCGGAAGGCCTGAGGACATCGCGGACGCGGTGATGTTCCTGTCCTCGGACGCGGCGGGCTGGATCTCCGGACAGATCCTGTCCGTGGACGGCGGACGTTCCTGAGGCCGGGAGCAGGACTTCAAAAACCCGCGGCCGGGCCTCCGGCCGCGGCAGACAGCACGAACGTTGAGGAACGCCCATGGACGATATCGGCACCCAGCCCTGGACCTGGACGGAAGAGACGTGGCGCCGCAAGGTGGAGCACGTCCGCGCCGGCCGGCCGATGAAGCCCGCCCGCTGGAAGAACGGAGCGCGCTGCGCGGTCGCCTTCTCCTTCGACTCCGACCACGAGACCAACGAACTGCGCGACGGCGGCAAGTCCATCGGGCGCATGTCCCAGGGCCAGTACGGCAACCGCCAGGGGGTGCCGCGCATCCTCGACGCCCTCCGCAGGTACGACGCGAAGGCGACCTTCTTCGTCCCGGCCGTGGCCGCCCTGCTCTACGAGGACGAGCAGCGCCGGGTCGTTGCGGAAGGGCACGAGATCGGGATCCACGGCTGGATCCACGAGCTCAACAGCCAGCTGCCCTACGAGGTCGAGCGGGACCTGATGTTCCGCGCGGCGGACACCCTGGAGCGCATCACCGGCGTGCGCCCCGTCGGGCTTCGCACGCCCTCCTGGGATTTCAGCGCCGATACCCTGCGTATCGAGCGCGAGCTCGGCCTTCTCTACGATTCGTCCCTGATGGCGGACGACGACCCCTACGAGCTCCTGGAGAAGGGCGAGCCCACGGGCATCGTCGAACTGCCGGTGGAGTGGATCCGCGACGACGCGGTCTACTTCAACATGCACCGGTTCAGCGGCCTGCGCCCGCACACGCCGCCCACCGCCGTCTACGACATCTTCTTCCGGGAGTTCGAGCGCGCCTACGAGGAGGGCGGCCTGTTCCTGCTCACCATGCACCCGCACGTGACGGGGTACCGGTCGCGCATCTGGATTCTCGAAAAGCTCCTCGCCGAGATTTCGCAGCGGCCCGACGTCTGGATCGCCACCCATGCGGAGATCGCCGCCTACGTGAAGGCGGAGTGCCCCCGATGAACCTCGGCGTCCGCGCCCGCGCCATGGGCCTCGCCTGCGGGCGCCTGCCGACGGGCGCGAGGAACGGCATCGGCGACGTGCCCGGCGTCGGCGTCGGGCACCGGACCCTGATCGAGGGGAACGTCCGCACCGGCGTGACCGCCGTCCTGCCCCACGGCCGCAACGTCTACCGCGAGAAGCCCGTCGCGGCCGCGCACGTGCTCAACGGTTTCGGCAAGAGCATCGGTCTCGTCCAGGTGGAGGAGCTCGGCACCCTCGAGACGCCGCTCCTTCTCACCAACACCCTGTCCGTCGGTACCTGCGCGACGGCCCTGGTGCGGCACGCCGTCGCCGGCAACCCCGACATCGGCCGCGAGACCGCCACGGTGAATCCCGTCGTGCTCGAATGCAACGACGGCTGGCTCAGCGACATCCAGGCCCTCGCGGTCACGGAGGACGACGCGCGCCTCGCCATCGAGAGCGCCTCCCCCGACTTCGCGGTCGGCGCGGTGGGGGCCGGGTGCGGCATGAGCACCTTCGGCTTCAAGGGCGGCATCGGAACCGCCTCCCGGCGCCTGAACCTCGACGGGACGGATTTCCATCTCGGCGTCCTCGTCCTGTCCAACTTCGGCCGCTCCGGCGACCTGCGCCTCCCCGACGGGCGCCTCGTCGCGCCGGGCGGCGGCCGCGGCAGGGCCACGGCGGAGAAGGGCTCCGTCATCGTCGTCGCGGCCACCGACATTCCCCTGAGCGACAGGCAGCTCAAGCGCGTCGTGCGCCGCTCCGGCGTGGGACTGGCGCGGCTCGGGGCCTTCTGGGGCCACGGCAGCGGCGACATCGCCGTCGGCTTCACCACGGCCAACCTCGTGCATCACGACGGGACCGCCGCCCTGGCGACCCAGGGCGTTCTCAACGAGAACAGGATCGACCTGCTGTTCGAGGCCATGGCCGACGCCACCCAGGAGGCGGTCCTCGACGCTCTCGTCGCCGCGGACCCGATGACGGGCCGGGACGGCCATTCGCGCCCGAGCCTCCGCGACGCCCTGAACCACGACCCCTCACCGAAGGCATGACACCCATGAACGCGTCACACGACAACGACTTCGTCCTCGCCATCCACGGCGGCGCGGGCACGATCCTGCGCAGCAAAATGACTCCGGAGCGGGAGGCCGCCTACCACGCGGGCCTGCGCCGGGCGCTGGAGGCGGGCCGCGCGGTGCTGGCCGACGGCGGCCTCGCCCTCGACGCGGTGACCGCCGCCGTGATGGCCCTGGAGGACGAGCCCCTGTTCAACGCGGGCCGCGGCGCGGTCTACACCGCCGCCGGGCGCCAGGAGATGGACGCGGCGGTCATGGACGGGCGCGACCGCGCGGCGGGAGCGGTGGCCGGCATCTGCGGCCCCCGCAACCCGGTCCTCGCGGCGCGGGCGGTGATGGAAAAGACGGACCATGTGTTCCTGATCGGCGAGAGCGCCCTGGAATTCTGCCGGGCGCAGGGCCTCGCCTTCGAGGAGCCGTCCTATTTCTTCACGCAGCAGCGCTGGGACGCCCTGCAGGAAACCCTGGCCATGCGCCGGGCGGGAGCGGAGGACCGGGACGAGTCGCGCAGGCACGGCACCGTGGGCGCCGTGGCGAAGGACCGGCACGGGAACCTCGCGGCGGCGACCTCCACCGGCGGCATGACGGCGAAATCGCCCGGCCGCGTCGGCGACAGCCCGGTCATCGGCGCCGGCACCTGGGCGGACAACGGGACCTGCGCCGTCTCGGCCACCGGCCACGGGGAGATCTTCATCCGCTATGCCGCGGGGCACGAGATCGCCTCGCTCATGCGCTATGCGGGCCGCAGCCTCGACGAGGCGGCGCGCAAGGTGGTGATGGACATGCTCGCGCCGGCCGGCGGCTCCGGCGGGGTCGTCGCGGTGGCCCGCGACGGATCCGTCTCCCTGCCCTTCAACTGCTCGGGCATGTATCGCGGCGTCGTGCGCGCGGACGGCGTCCTGCGGACGGCGATCTACGAGGAGCCCCTGCGGGACTACGCGCCGCAATAGGGCGAGGCGCGGCCGGATTCTCGCGCGCCGCCTCCTCGCACGGGAGAGGCTTCAAATCTCCTCTCCGCCCGCCGGCAGGCTCACGCGGACCAGCACCTGCGGATCCTCCTCCGGCCACTCGACCGTCGCATCGAGCTGGAGTGCGAGGGCCCTGAGAATCTTGCCGGTGCTGCAGCGCCGCGCGGCCTCCTTCTCGCCGGGACTGAACGCATCGTCCGCGATGGCGAAGACGAGCCGGCCGTCCTGCTTCGTCATGCGCAGCTTCAGCTTGCCCTTGCGGCCCGCGTAGGCGTGGGCGAGGGCGTTGAAGACGATTTCGTTGAACAGAAGCGCGAGCGGGGCGGCCTTGGCGGCCCCGATCCCGACCGCTTCGAGCGCGAATTCCGGCGTGATGCCGGCCGCCTCCGGCGCCGCGGTCAGCTCCATGCACAGATCGCGCGCGAAGCTCGCCGCATCGAAGAGCCGCGCGCCCTGCCCGTCGTAGAGATCGCGGTGGGCCATCCCGAGGGCCTGGAGGCGCTCCCTCATCCGCCACAGGGTGCGGCGTGCCTCTTCCGACTCCGCCTGCCTCATCTCCATGCCGACGAGCGACACGAGGAGCTGGAGGTTGTTCTTGACCCGGTGGTCCAGCTCGTGAAGGAGCGCGGTCCGCTCCGCCAGGAGCCGGTGGAGCTCGGCCTGCGCCTGCTGCCTCTGCCGGCGCTCTGACGCCTCCGACAGCGCCCGCAGCAGGGTGGCAGGAAGGCGCTCCAGCCGCTGCTTGACGACGAAATCCGTGGCGCCGAGCTTGAGCGCCTCCACGGCGATCTCCTCGCCCAGGGCGCCGGAGACGAAGATGAACGGAGTCTGCGGGCGGCGCTCGCGCGCCATGGCGAGCGCCGCCAGCCCGTCGAAGCCCGGCAGAACGTAGTCGGCGAGGATGAGGTCCCACTCCTCCTGCCCGACCGCCTGCAGGAATTCCTGCGCGGAGACGACGCGCGTGATGCGGTGCGTCATGCCCGCTTCCGCCAGGATCTCCGCGACGAGTTCGGCGTCGAGGGCGCTGTCCTCGAGCAGGAGGATGCGCAGCGGGGCCTCGGGGAGCGGGTTCGGCGTCGGGCTCATCGCGCGCTCGTCCTGCCGTTGCCGGGCGGCGGCTCGTTGAGGATGCCCCAGAACACGCCGAGATCCTGGATCGCGTCGAAGAACTCCCGGAAGCCCACCGGCTTCACGACGAAGGCATTGACGCCGAGCTCGTAGCTCCGCACCAGGTCGCTCTCCTCGCGGGAGGAGGTCAGCATAACGACGGGCATGTGGCGCATGCCGGGATCGGCCTTCACCTGGGCGAGCACCTCGAGGCCGTCCACCTTGGGGAGCTTCAGGTCGAGCAGCACGACGGCCGGATCGGCGGTGTTGCGGCTCCCGTGAGCGCCGCGGCGATAGAGGAAGTCCAGCGCCTCGGCCCCGTCGCGAACCACGATCACCTCGTTGGCGAGCTGGCTCTGCTCCAGGGCGGCCAGGGTGAGCTCGACGTCCTTGGGATTGTCCTCGACCAGGAGAATGGGTTTCAGCTCCGGCATTCAGGATGCTCCTTCGCTGTCCGGCAGGGCAAAGAAGAAGGTGGCGCCGCGGTCCACCGCCCCCTCGGCCCATGTCCTTCCGCCATGGCGCTCGACGATCCGGCGCACGTTGGCGAGGCCGATGCCGGTCCCTTCGAAATCCTCCATGCGGTGAAGGCGCTGGAACACCCCGAAGAGCTTTCCGACATAGGCCATGTCGAAACCCACGCCGTTGTCGCGCACGAAGAAGACGGTGCTCCCGTCCTCGCGGTAGGAGCCGATCTCGATGACGGCCTCCTCCCGGGGGCGGGTGTATTTCACGGCGTTCGAGAGGAGGTTCTCGAAGACCAGCCGCAACATGACGGGATCGGCATGGACGGGGGGCAAATCGCCGATCGTCCACACGATGCGCCGGTCCGCCGTATCGAGGGCGAGCCTCTGGCGGACCTCGTCCACCAGGGTCCTCGTCTCGACGCGGCGGGGCTTCAGGGCCGTCCGGCCCATGTGCGAGAAGTTCAGGAGGTTGTCCACCAGGGTCCCGGCCGTGTAGGCGGATTCGATGATGACGTCCACGTAGCGCCGGCCGCGTTCGGACAGGCGTTCCATCTCCTGCTTCTTCAGGAGCTCCGCATAGCCGACGATGTGGCGGAACGGGGCGCGCAGGTCGTGCGAGACCGAGTAGGAGAAGGCTTCGAGCTCGCGGTTGCTGCGGCGCAGCTCGTCGGCGAGGGAGGCAAGCTCCTCCGCGCGGCGCAGGACGATGCCGACGATGGCGTTGCGCAACTCCTTCACCGCGTCGATCTCGCCCGGGCTCCACGGCTCGGAGCGGCCGCGCACGGTTTCCTTCCAGACCTCGAAGGAGTTCCGCGGATGCAGCCGCTCCGCCCCCGCCTCTCTCCGGGCCGGCTTGCGGGGATCGCCGCCCCATTCCACCGTCTGCACCGCCTCGGGGCGGAACCAGAGCACGTAGCTGCGATGGACCTTCGAGATGGCGATGGCGACGAGGCCGCTCGCGCGCGCCGCGTACGCCGCGGCGGCGGGATGATGCGCCGGAAGGGCGTCGGTGACGAAGACGTCCTCCCGGTGATGGCGGGAGAGCCAGGCGAACAGGTCCTTCACCTGCGCCTCGTCCGGCGTCCGGCCGAAGCGGAGGCAGTAATCGTCGCTGACGATGGCTGCGCCTTGCGCGCCGGCGAGCTCCATCAGCTCGCCGGGGTGCTTCACGAGCCCGTCGATGAAGACGTCCTCGGCGGCCATGTATCCGAGAAGCCGCGCCTGCACGGACCCCAGTCGCATGCGGTCTTCCGCGCGCGCGGCGCGCTCCCGCGCGTCGAGCTGCATGGAAAAGATCTGCGCCAGGAAATCGCAGGCATTGCGAACCTGCAGGGGCACCCGGCGCGGCTCCTTGTTGTGGCAGGAGATCAGGCCCCACAGGACGCCGTCCCGCAGGATCGAGACGGACATGGAGGCCATGGTCCCCATGTTGCGCATGTACTCCAGATGGACCGGCGAGACGCTGCGCAGCACCGCGTCGCTCAGGTCGAGCGGCTCCGGGCCGAGCGCCTCGATGGGAACCGGCACGTAGTTCGCATCGGGGACGATGCGCAGCCGGTTGCGGCGGTAGAGCTCGCGCGCCTGGGCCGGAATGTCGGAGGCGGGAAAGCGCAGGCCGAGATAGGAGGGGAGCGCGTCGTTGCGGTCCTCGGCGACGACGTTGCCGTTCCATTGCGCATCGAAGCGGTAGACGAGCACGCGGTCGAACCCGGTGATCGCCCGTACGTCCTGCGCGACGAGGCGGCACAGATCGTCCGTCGTGGCCGCGGCCTGGAGCCGTTCCACGAAGCGGCGCATGCCGGGATAGAGCGTGTCCAGCGTCGCTTCCTCGCCGGGCACGCATTCCTCCAGCTCGAGGATCGTCGCCCTCTCGCTCCTGTGGACCACCGCGTCGAAGCGGCGCGGCCCGGCGGCGGTGTCGAGGCTGACGGTCCGCGCGAATCCGGGACCGGACGGCGCGTCCGCGCGCCCGAGATCGGGGCCGAGGAGCGCCTCGAGCCGCGGCAGGGCCTCGCGGATGGGACGGCCGAGGAGCGCGCCCCGGTCGAGGCCGAAGGCCGGCGCGGCATTGGCGCTGACATAGGTCAGGATCCGCTCCTCGGGAGACATGGCGAGGAGGAGGCCGTAGGGCTGGATGCTGCCGGGGATGTGAATGGGCTCCCGGTCGCAGGCGGTGAGGTCGATCCCCTGTCCGGTCGTTCGAACGTTCATCTCGCCTCGCTCAGCCAAATCCGCATCACCTCGAACGTCCGCTTCGCCGAGGCGACGACGATGCCGTCGACGGCGGGCGAGGACAGCTCGAGGAGCCTCGTTCCGAAGGACCGCCACATCGCGGCGGTTTCGCGACCGTAGCTGCGGAAGAACCCGCAGCCGGTCTCCGCGGTGAGGCCGAGACGGCGCTCCGCCGCCCGGGCGATCACGGCTCCGCCCAGGGTCGAGCCCTCCACCACGTACAGGCTGCCCATCGCCTCCGCCTCGTTCGAGAGCGGCATGAGCGGGTGACAGCGGGGCAGCCGCGCGATCTCCTCCTCGTCCATGCCGAGCCTCGCGAGATCCTTCGCGATCAGGCGGGCCTTGCGGCGGCGGCGGAAGAGGTCGTCCCCGCCGACGACCTCCGCGGCCTTCGCCTCCCAGGCGCTGTGGAAGCCGTGGAGGCGCACGAGCATGGCGCGATAGCCGGCGAGCGTCGCGGTGAGACGGTCGAGGTCGACCGTCCGCTCGATGCGGTCGTGCTCCGCCCGGGTTTCGGCCTTCAAACGTTCGAGGAGGGTCATGAGGAATGCTTGTATTACCTGCGTCTCGTGCCGTCTCTTGCGCCCCGGAATGTCGCCGCAACCGCCGGGCCTGCGTCTCGGCTCATACCTCGGCTCATGTCTCACATGGACCGCCCGAGCCGGGCGGCAACACGTCTTTCCAGGATCATCAACCCATCGTGAACGAGTGCCGCGAGCACCGCGACGACGAGCCCGCCCTGGAGCACGAACGCCACGTTGTTCGACTGCAGGCCCGCGATGATGACCTCGCCGAGCCCTTTCGCGGCGACCGTCGAGCCGATGGTGGCGGTTCCGAGGTTGATGATCGCCGAGAGGCGTATCCCCGCGAGGATGACCGGGAGGGCCAGCGGCAGCTCCACCTGGAGCAGGCGCTGCCGGGGCGAGAGGCCCATGCCCTTGGCCGCGTCGAGAACCAGCTGCGGCACCTGCGTGAGGCCCCCGAGGGTGTTCTCGAAGATGGGCAGAAGGCCGTAGAGGAACAGCGCGATGAGGGTCGGCGCCTCGCCGAAGCCGACGAGAGGCACCGCGACCGCCAGTACGGCGACGGGCGGAAAGGTCTGGCCCATGTTCACGAGGCTGCGCGAGAGGGGCAGGAACTCCATGCCGGACGGCCGGGTCACGAAGATGCCGAGCAGCACCGCCACGACGGCGCTCGCGGCGACGGCGGCGAAGACCGTGCGCAGGTGGGAGAGCGTCAGGGCGAGCAGGCTGCCCTGGTTGTAGATGGCGGGCGCGTCGTTCTCCGTGAGCGGCGCGAAGGCGAAGGCGAAGAGCTGCGGCGCCGCCACGAAGGCGATCAGCAGGGCGAGCGCGGCGAGGCGCAGGAGCGCGGGCCCGGTTCTCATGACGGCCGCCGCCCCCGCAGGAGAATGCCGCCGATCCCGATCCGTCCGATGACCGCGCCCGCCTCGTCGGCGACGGGAAGCGCGTCGCGCCCCGTCCAGATCAGCTTCGACAGCGCGTCGCGCAGGCTCGCCGAAACCGGGACCGGCTCGCCCTCGGCGGGCCCGGGCTCGAGGGCGTCGCGCACGCTCGCGAGGGACAGGAGCCGGAAGGGCCGCTCGGCCGTGCCGACGAGACGCTCGACGAAGCCCTCCGCCGGGCGGGCCAGGAGCTCGGCGGCGGTGCCGTACTGCAGGAGGCGGGCGCCGTCCATCACGGCGATCCTGTCGCCGAGGTGGAAGGCCTCCTCCATGTCGTGGGTGACGAGGACGATGGTGGTGCCGAGGCGGCGCTGGATGGCGAGAAGGTCGTCCTGCGCCTTGCTGCGGATCACGGGATCGAGGGCGCCGAAGGGCTCGTCCATGAGGAGGAGCGCGGGCCGCGCGGCGAGCGCCCGCGCCACGCCCACCCGCTGCTGCTGGCCGCCCGAAAGCTCGTGGGGGTATTTCCCGGCGAACTCCGCCGGGTCGAGCTGGAACAGGTTCAGGAGCTCGTCGACGCGCTGCGCGATCCGCTTCGCGTCCCAGCCGAGCAGGCGCGGCACGGTGGCGATGTTGCCCGCCACCGTGCGGTGCGGGAACAGGCCGTGCCCCTGGATGACGTAGCCGATGCGGTGCCGCAGCGCGTCCTCGGGGATCGACCGCGTGTCCTGCCCGTCGATGAGCACGCGCCCCGAGGTCGGCTCGACGAGGCGGTTGATCATGCGCAGCAGGGTCGACTTGCCGGCGCCGGAGGTGCCGACGATCACGGCGATCGCACCCTCCTCCACCGTCATGGTGACGTCGTCGACGACCGTGGTGTCGCCGTAGCGCTTGGTGAGGTTCTCGATCTCGATCACGGGCGCGCCCTCCCCGCGAGGTCGATGACGGCATCGAGAACGACGGCGGCGGCGAAGGCGATGGCGACGGTCGGAATGGCGCCGAGGAGGACGAGATCCATCGCCGTCTGCCCGACGCCCTGGAACACGAAGGTCCCGAAGCCCCCGCCGCCGATCAGCGCGGCCACCGTCGCGAGGCCGATGTTCTGCACCAGGACGATCCGGATCCCGGTCAGGACGATGGGCAGGGCGAGCGGCAGCTTCACCTGCATCAGGCGCTGGCGCCGCGACATGCCCATTCCGCGCGCCGCGTCCACCACGAGCGGCGGCACCTGGTCGAGGCCCACGACCGTGTTGGCGACGATGGGCAGGAGCGCGTAGAGGAACAGCGCCACGAAGGCGGGCGCGGCGCCGATGCCGCGGATCCCCAGGGCGGCCGCGAGCGGCACCTTCGCGGCGAGAATGCCGAGGGGCACCATGAGCATGCCGAACAGGGCGATGCTCGGGATCGTCTGCACGATGTTGAGCACCTGGAGCACCGGCCCGCGCAGGGCCGCCCGGCGGTGGCACAGGGCCCCGAGGGGCAGGCCGACGGCCGCGGCCGCCGCGACCGAGCCGAGCGCGAGGGCGAGATGGCGCTCGCCCTCCCGCCAGAAGCTGTCGGCGCGGACGGCATATTCCTTCAGGACCGACACGTCCTGCCAGGCGCCGGAAAGGAGGAGCGCCGCGACCGCCCCGGCGGCGACGGCGAGGGCGCAGAGCCGGGCGAAGGGGCCGAAGCGCAGGCGCGTGAGGGAATCGGCCGCGAGCAGGCCGAGCGCCAGGACGAGCACCCAGAACCCCGCCCCCGGCGAGACGCGGGCGAAGCCGTTGCCCTCCGGCGTCACGAAGCGGGCCGCGAGCCCGACGGCGGGCACGACGACGCCGAGGCCGACCCCCGCCGCCGCGAGCCGGAGGACGGGCCTGCGGACCAGGACGGCAACGGATGCGGCGGCGGCGACGAGCCCGGCGACGAGCCAGGCGGCCGCAAGCGGCAGGGCGTGCAGGAGGAGGCGCGGCTCGCCCGAGACGATGCGGTTGGCGCGGTAGGTCACGAAGGGCAGCGCGAACAGGGCGGCGGCCGCGAGAACCGCCACCACCGTCCCGAGCCGGTCGAACGAGATCCTCGCGCCGGCGCGCGCGTTTCCCGCCTGGACGGCGAGCGCGCTCAGGGCGGAATCGGTCCCTCTCGCATCCAAGCTTTCAACTCCGGACGTCCACGCGGCGCCTATTTGATGAAGCCCTTGGACTTCAGGTAGTCGGCCGCAACCGTCTTCGCCGCCTCGCCGCCCACCTGGACGCGGGCGTTGAGCGTCTGGAGGGTGTTGAGGTCGAGCGATTCGAACACCGGCTTGAGGAGATCGGCGATCTTCGGGTTCTCCTTGAGAACCGCCTCGCGGACGATGGGGGCGGGCGCGTAGACCGGCTGCACGTTCTTGTCGTCCGCCATCACCACGAGG
This sequence comes from Microvirga thermotolerans, assembly GCF_009363855.1. GTDB lineage: Bacteria > Pseudomonadota > Alphaproteobacteria > Rhizobiales > Beijerinckiaceae > Microvirga > Microvirga thermotolerans. The sequence goes on along the minus strand of NZ_CP045423.1, from coordinate 472,216 downwards.
CCGGAGGGGGCGATGCCGCCGTCGGTGCCGTAGACCATGGCGGCGTTGGCTCCGTTGGTCTGCTCGGCGGCGGCCTTGATGGTGGCGGCCGTGTCGCCGCCGGACAGGACGATGAGCTGCTCGGGCTTCATCTTGAAGTCGTAGGCCTTCTGGAAGGCCGGCAGGGCGGCGGCGGAGTTCACGAATTCGGCGGAGGCCGCGAGGATCACCTTGCCGCCGCCGGAGACCCACCGGCCGAAGTCGGACATGCTGGCGAGCTTGTTGGGGCCGGCCACGTCCTTGCGGACGGCGATCGCCCAGGTGTTGTTGGCGGGCGAAGGCGCGAGCCAGACGATCCTGTTGGCATCGTAATCGAGCTTCTTCGCCGCTTCGTAACCCTTGGCGGCGTCCTTCCAGACCGGGTCGTCGGCCTTGTTGAAGAAGAAGCCCGCATTGCCCGTGTATTCGGGATAGATGTCGATCTCGCCCGCGGCGATGGCCTTGCGCACCACGGGGGTCGCGCCGAGCTGGATCCGGTCCTGGGTCTTGATGCCGTTGGCGCTGAGCACCTGCAGGATGATGTTGCCGAGGACGGAGCCCTCCGTGTCGATCTTGGAGGAGACCACCACGTCCGCCCGGGCGGCGAGGGCGGAGAGGCTCAGGGCGACGAGCGCGGCGAGGGATTTCAGAACGGCTTTCATGGAACGGTTCCTTCGGAGGCGCCGGAAACCGGCATTCCTCATTTAGGGCCCGTTCCGGAGGCCGACAGACCCGACCGCCGCGATTCCGGAGGACCTCTTCCGTTAAGGCTAACGGACGCGGTCCCGCATCGACCCGATGCGGGACCGGCGGCGCCTTCGGGCGGGGTGCCCGCCTCAGGCGGTCATCGTGCCCTGCGGCTCCTGGGCGATGGTGAAGCGGACCTGGGCCTGGGGACGGTGGTCCTCGGAAAGGTAGCGCCAGGTGCGCTCGGCGTCGCTGCGGCTCTCGAACGGGCCGACCACCCGCTCGGTGCCCTCGATCAGGGTCTCGAAGTCGGTGGAGGTGTATTCGCCCCCCACCACCCAGTAGCGAATCTTCTGCATGGCTGTTCTCCGTCGGTTCGGGGTCATTCGGCCGCCTGGAGGGCGGATGCGGACTGGAACTGGGCGGTCTCCGTGGAATCGCCCATGGCGGTCGTCGAGGACTTGCCGCCGGTGATGGCGAGGGAGACCTGGTCGAAGTAGCCGGTGCCCACCTCGCGCTGGTGGCGGGTCGCGGTGTAGCCGTCGGCCTCCGCCGCGAACTCGCGGGCCTGGAGCTCGGAATAGGCGCCCATGCCGCGCTCCCGGTAGCCGCGCGCCAGATCGAACATGCCGTAGTTGAGCTGGTGGAAGCCGGCGAGCGTCACGAACTGGAACTTGTAGCCCATGGCCCCCAGCTCGCGCTGGAACTTGGCGATGGTGGCGTCGTCGAGCTTCTTCTTCCAGTTGAAGGACGGCGAGCAGTTGTAGGCCAGGAGCTTGCCGGGATAGCGCCTGTGGATGGCCTCGGCGAACTTCCGCGCGTCGTCGAGATCCGGATGGGAGGTCTCCCACCACAGCAGGTCGGCGAACTCCGCATAGGCCAGGCCGCGGGCGATGCAGTGGTCGAGGCCCGTGCCCTCCTTCAGGCGGTAGAAGCCCTCCGGCGTGCGGCTGTCCGGCTCGATGAAGGGACGGTCGCGCTCGTCCACGTCGGAGGTGATGAGGCGGGCGGACTCCGCGTCGGTGCGGGCCATGATGAGGGTGGAGGTGCCCATGACGTCGGCGGCGAGCCGGGCCGCGACGAGGTTGCGCTCGTGGGCGGAGGTGGGGATCAGGACCTTGCCGCCGAGATGGCCGCACTTCTTCTCGGAGGCCAGCTGGTCCTCGAAGTGCACGCCCGCCGCGCCGGCCTCGATGTAGGCCTTCATGATCTCGAAGGTGTTGAGCGGCCCGCCGAAGCCCGCCTCCGCGTCGGCCACGATGGGCAGGAACCAGTCCCGCTTCGCCCCGCCCTCCGCGTGCTCGATCTGGTCGGCCCGCTGGAGCGTGCGGTTGATGCGCCGGCACAGCTCCGGGCCCGAATTCGCCGGATAGAGCGACTGGTCCGGATACATGGCGCCGGCCACGTTGGCGTCCGCCGCGACCTGCCAGCCCGACAGGTAGATCGCCTCGAGCCCGGCGCGGGCCATCTGCATGGCCTGGTTGCCGGTCATGGCGCCGAGGGAGTGGACGTAGGGGCGCTCCTGGAGCAGCCGCCACAGGCGCTGCGCGCCGCGCTCGGCGAGGGTGTAGGCGATCGGAACCGAACCGCGCAGCCGCAGCACGTCATCGAGCGAATAGGGACGGCGGATGCCGTCGAAGCGCCCCGCGGGGGCGGAGGCGAACAGCTCGTCGAACGAGGCCGGGTTCTGGGGAGCGGTCATCGGGCGTCCTTCCATTTACAAATGTTGACAATTCCTGCCCGCCATCCACAATCCTCTGGAGCGGCAGGCTCTGCACATCAGTAACGGCCAAGGACGAATTCGTTTCAACGCCTGTTTTCGGAAGAAAAGTGGACTTGTAAAATCTCGACACGGCAGGCGGAGTAAACCGGTAAAGAAATTTACAGATGGACGATTCCAAGAAACTCTTCGTCGGCCCCCGCCTGAAGCGCCTGCGCCGCGAGCTGAACCTCAGCCAGGCCAGCATGGCCGAGGAGCTCGGGCTCTCGCCGAGCTATCTCAACCTGATGGAGCGCAACCAGCGGCCGATCACGGCCCAGGTGCTGATCCGGCTCGCCCACACCTATTCCCTCGACCCGCGCGAATTCGCCAGCGACGACGCGGAGCGGACCGCCTCCGAGCTGGAGGAGGTCTTCGCCGACCCCCTGTTCCGCAGCACCCCCGTGCCCCGCCTGGAGCTGCGCGAGACCGTCGAGGCGGCCCCCGGCCTCGTCGACGCGGTGAACCGGCTCTACCGGGCCTACGTGGCCCTGCGCAGCGCGCGCGAGGCGCAGGCGCCCGAGGTCGGCGACAGGGACCGGGCGGAGGGCGCGCCGCAGGACAACCCGGTCGACCGGGTGCGGCACCTCATCCAGGAGGCGCGGAACTACTTTCCGGAGCTCGACGAGGCGGCGGAGGCCCTCGCCGCCGACCTGCAGGCGACCGGGCACGAGCCCTTCTTCGCCATCGCCGAGCGGCTGCGCGTCAGGCACGGGATCCGCGTGCGCGTCATGCCCGTCGACGTGATGTCCGATTCGCTCCGGCGCTACGACCATCACCGCCGCCAGCTGCTCATCTCCGAGATGGTCGATCCGTCCGGCCGCACCTTCCAGGCGGCCTACCAGCTCGCCTTCGCCGAGATGCGCCAGACCGTCGACGACCTTGCGGCGCGGCTGGAGCCCGCCGAGGGCCCCGCCCGGCGGCTGCTGAGGGTCTCCCTCGCCAACTACTTCGCCGGCGCCCTGATGATGCCCTACGGCAAGTTCCACGCCGCCGCCGAGGCCCTCGGCTACGACGTGGAGGTGCTCGGCGCGCGCTTCGGCGCGAGCTTCGAGCAGGTCGCCCACCGGCTGACGACCCTCGCCCGCCCGGGAGCGCGCGGCATCCCGTTCTTCCTGGTGCGGGTGGATTCGGCCGGCAACGTGTCGAAGCGCTTCTCGTCCGGGCGCTTCCCCTTCTCCCAGTACGGCGGCACCTGCCCCCTCTGGAACGTGCATGCGACCTTCAAGGCGCCGGGACAGATCGTGACGCAGATCGTCGAACTGCCCGACATGTCGCGGTGGTTCTCGGTGGCCCGCACGGTCAGGCGCGCCTCGACCGCCTGGGGGACGCCCGACCCGCAGTTCGCGGTGGGTCTCGGCTGCGAGCTGAAATACGCCCCCCGCCTCGTCTATGCCCGCGGGCTCGACCTTTCCGCGCCGGACCCGACCCCCATCGGCATCAACTGCCGCCTGTGCGAGCGGGTGGCCTGCCCGCAGCGCGCCGCGCCGCCCCTGATGCATGCCCTGATCGTGGACGAGATGCGGCGCGGGGTGTCGCCCTTCGAGTTCGATCCGGCGTAACCGGCCCAGATGCGACCCGACCGGATCAGGCGCAGTTTTCGCTTTTCTCGCGTCCCATCCTCGACTATTCACCGAAACGACATATCGTTCTGGAGCGCTGTGCGGCGTGGCGGCCGCTCTGCCGCCTTCCCTGCCAAGCCAAGGCACCGGTCATGAACACCTTCTCCTTCACGCCAGGCATGGTCGTGGTAAACGCGTTCAATCGCGAGACCTTCATCTTCACGAAGCCCGAAAAGCCGGAATATGCCGAATTCGAGGTCCATCTTGAGCCTGGCGGCTCGGGCGGCGGCAACGCCATCTCGCATGTTCACCCGGCGACCGACGAGACCTTCACGGTTCGTTCGGGCCGCTTGGGCGTTTCGATCAACGGTGTCATGAATACGCTCGAGTCGGGCGAGAGCATCACCGTACCGCGCGGCGCACCGCATTTCTTCGTCAACGCTCATGAAGGCGACACGGAGATCGTCGTCCGGTTCACGCCGGCCCAGAAGCAGCTTCGCTTCTTTCTGAATTTCTCAACTGCCACGGTGACGCACCCTGAATGGTTCAGCGCCAAGGGGGAGCCCCCTCTCCTGCTGATGGCGCTCACCCTGCACACGTTCAAAGACCACTTCTATGTGGCCGGGCCGCCTATTTGGTTGCAGAAGCTACTGTTCGCGGCGCTCTCGCCCATCGCACGGCTTCGCGGCTACAGAATATTGGTCGGGCCGCACACCGAAATCGGCTGACCGGCCCTGCCATGCTCAGAGCGACCTCTTCGCGACTGATGTTCCGGGCCTCGATACGCCGAGCCAATGGTCGAGGAAGCGGTCGAGCCACAGCGACACCTGCGGATCGTAGAGGAAGCGCCCCTCGATCTGCCGGGCGCGGTCCTGCGCCCCCGGCATGGCGAGGCGCTCCGCCGCGCGCACGGTCCAGCGGCAGATCATGGCGTGCGTGACCTCCGGATGGAACTGGAGGCCGTAGGCCGCCGCCCCGGCGCGGATGGCCTGGGTGGGAAAGTCGTCTCCCGTGGCGAGCATGTCGGCGCCCGAGGGGCAGTCGAACCCCTCCCGGTGCCAGTGATAGACGTGGCTCGGCCAGGGCACCTTCCATGCCTCGCTCAGCGCGGCTCCGGCCGGCGTGGGGACGAGGGGATAATAGCCGATCTCGGCGCGCCCGTCGGGATGCTCCCAGACCCGGGCGCCGAGATGCTTGGCCAGCATCTGCGCGCCGAGGCACAGGCCGAGAAAGGGCTTGTTCTCGCGCAGGGGAATGCGGATCCAGTCGATCTCCGCCTTGACGAAGCCGTCGCCGTCGTTGGCGCTCATCGGCCCGCCGAAGATGATCGCGCCCGCATGGCCGGCCAGGGTCTCGGGCAGAGGGTCGCCGTAGCGGGGGCGGCGGATGTCGAGGGCGTGCCCCCGCTCCTGGAGCAGCCGCCCGACCCGGCCGGGCGTCGAATGCTCCTGGTGAAGGACGATGAGGACGGGTGCGCGCAGGGACGGCTCAGCCATGACGGTCACCGGAGGCGTGCGGTGCGAGGGCCTCGCGCCTGACGGCGGAGAACTCCGCCTCGGTAAGGCCGAGGAGGCGCCCCGTGCGCCAGATGAGATCGTCCTCGAACGCGTGCACGACGCCGTCGGAGGCCGCGATGCGGTAGGCGAGGGCCAGCAGGCCCGGCCGCTCCGCGGGCGGGATGTCCCGGACGATCCGGTCGATGAGGGACGTGGCGGGATCGAGCATCGCGGCGCCGCCGCGGGCCCGCGCGACGAGGCTTTCGGCCTCCTCGATCGTGAGACCGAAACGGGCCTGCAGGAGGCTGCGCATCTCCGCCTCCTCGACCGCGAGGCGGCGGCCGTCCGCATGGGTGACGAGAGCGAGAAGCGCGGCCACGGTGAACCGCTCCCCGTGCTCGACCGCTCCTTCCGGAACGGCGGCCGGGCCGAAGAACGCGCGAAGATGGGACATGAAGGACATGGCGGGATATTCGAGGCGGGGCGGTTTCTCTGCAAGCGGTCGCGGCACGGTCAGGCTACCCTGGCCGAGCCGCCCGGCGAAAGTGTCACAGCCACGGCCGAGCATGCCCCAACGGCAGATCGACGGAACGGGATTCGTGAAGGAAAGATCTTGAAATCGCAGAGCTATTCCCATCAAAATGGCTGGTATTGCCAAGCTCGGCACCCGGCATGCGACTTTCGGAGGGGGAGCTTCGCCGCTCGGAGGGCTTCCATGCGCCGAAGCATGCTTTGGCGCTGGACTGTATGGTGGTACATGCTACTGATTCTCGGCAATGTCGGTGACGTTGTAGCGTCGGTGACATTCGGGAAGCATGTGTTCCGGCGTCCCTGCCTGCCGGGGGCGCCAGCCAGAAAAAGAAAGTAAAGCTGTGACCGAAAGCCTGACGAGCAGCGGCGATCTGAACGGCCTGCGTGTCCTGGTCGTGGAGGACGAAGCCGCAATTTCCCTGCTGCTCGAGGACATGCTGCTCGACTTCGGCTGCGAAGTCATCGGCCCGGCGGCGCGCCTTTCGGCGGCTCTCGACGCGGTGGCGAACGAGCAGGTCGACATCGCCATCCTCGACGTGAACGTGGCGGGGGAGCCGATCTATCCCGTCGCCGAAGCCCTCGCGCAACGCTCCATCCCCTTCGTGTTCTCCACCGGCTACGGCAGCGCCGGCATCCGCGACGCCTTCCGCAACCGTCCCGTGCTGCAGAAGCCCTTCGCGCAGAACGACCTCAAGCAGAAGCTGCTGCTCGCCCGGAGCGCCGTGGCCTGAGGGCTGCATCGATTCATTCCGGGCCGCCCGTCCGTTCAGGATGTGCGGGAAAACACGGCCAAGATTTGCCTGCTGCGCTTTCCAGTTACGTTATCCCAGGGTAAGCTTTGCCTTAAATTCCTGGGCATACAGTAACATTTTTGGCGAATTCCCGATGCGATCCCGCCTCCTGCGCCTCCTGACGGCGACGAGCACCCTTGCGCTCGGTCTGACCGGCGCTCACGCCCAGTCGCCGGTGCCGCGGCCCACGCCCATCGCGGGCTCCATCGTCGCGGCGAAGGGCGGCGAGGAGCTGCGCTTCGTGCGCGAGGACGGCTGGCGCAACGCCGAGATCCGGCAGGACGTGATCGCCGGCGACGTGCTGCGCACCAACGCCATCGGCAACCTGGCGATCCTGTTCGCCGACCGGACCCAGATCCGCGTCGGCCGCAACTCCATCCTGACCGTCAATGCGGTGGCGAACGGCGCCGACGGCACGACCGAGCTCGGCCTCCAGTCGGGCGCCATCTGGGCCCGGGCCGCGCGCGGCGGCTCCGGCGTGGACGTGAAGACGCCGGCGGCGGTGGCGGCGATCCGCGGCACGGACTGGTCGCTGTCCGTGGACGGCGCCGGCAAGACCGCCCTCGTGGTGCTGGAGGGCGTGGTGGAGCTGCGCAATGCGCAGGGGTCCGTCACCGTGCGGCAGGGCGAGGGGGCCGTCGCCGCCATCGGACAGGCGCCGACGAAGTACGTCCTCGTCAATTCCAACGACCGCGAGCAGATGCTGTTCTACATGACGCTGCGCGATGCGTTCTCCGCGCAGACCACGTCGAACCTGACCGGACCCGCGCTGCGCGCGGAGCGGGCCCGCATCGCGGCGGTTCCGCCGCAGGCGCGCCGGGCGGAGGACTGGCTCAGCCTCGCCGAGATCGCCCTCTCCCTCGACGGCCGCGCCGTGGCGGAGCAGGCCCTCGCCGAGGCCCGCAGCCGCGGCCTCACCGGCGCGCAGCGCGCCCGCGCCGAGCTGGTCGAGGGCATGCTCGCCGGCCTCCAGCGGCGCTGGCAGGACGCGGCGGGCCACTTCGCGCGGGCGGAGCGGGGCCTCGATGCGAAGCGGAGGACCCTCGCCGCGTACGGGCGCTACATCGCCCTCTCCCTCGCGAACCCGAAGACCGCCTATGCCGAGCCGCGCGCCGCCGGGAACGACCCGGTCGCCGCCCTCGCCCATGCCTATGTGGTCGCGTTCAAGCAGGACCTGACCGCCGCCGCGGAGGTCGTCCGGGCCGCGGAAAAGCGCTTTCCCAACGACACCCGCATCGCCGTCACGGCGGCGCGCATCGCCTTCGCCCTGAACCGGCGCGAGGAGATGCGGGCCTCCATCGCCCGCGCGAAGGCCATCGACCCGGACGATCCCGACGTGATCCTCGCCGACAGCGGCATCCGCGGCGAGATCGACGGCGAATACGCCGCCGCCGTAGGCGCGCTGCGCAAGGCCGCGGCCGCCGCGCCGGGCCATTCGGACCTCTGGAACACCATCGGCCTCTTCGAATCGACGCGGGATGCGCCGCTCGCCGCGGAGGAGGCCCTGCGCCGGGCCGTCGCGGCGGACCCGGACAATCCCGTCCCCTATGCCAACCTGGCGATCCTGCTCCTCGACCAGAGCCGGGTCGAGGAGGCGAAGGCGCTCATCGACAAGGCGCTCTCCCTCGATCCCGCCTTCAGCACCGGCTACATCGCCCTGGGGCGCTACCTGCTCCAGACCGGGCAGACCGCCAGGGGGATCGAGGCGATCCTCGCCGGATCGACCGCCAACCCGGCCTATTCCCAGGGGCTGCTCGCGACCGCCATCGCCTATTACCAGAACGGCGACGACGAGCTCGCCCTTCAGGCGCTCGACAACGCGGACCGGCTCGACCCGAACGATCCCATCGTGTCCATCGCCCGCACGGCGATCGCCCTCGACCGGTACCGGGCCGACGAGGCGATCCTGAGCGCCCGGGAAGCCGTGCGCCGGTTCCGGCAGCGGGGAGGCGATTTCGCGGGCCTCGCGGTGAACCGGCAGGCGGGTTCCTACCCGGCCCAGGCCTATCGCTTCATCGACCTGAACGAATGGGCGCGCTTCTACGGCGACCGGGTCTTCGATCCCTTCACCGCCTCGAGCTATTTCGACCAGGCGGTCGCGCGGCGGCCCCGCCTCCTCACGACGCGGCCGAACGTCTCCTCCATCCTCGGCGAGGACGTGGACCTGACCGCCTTCAACCTGTCCGTCCAGGGCCTCTTCTTCGATCCGCTGGCGGTCTCCGGCCGCGTCGGGCGGCAGGATCTCCTGCGCCGCCCCTTCCTCGACACGGAGGTCGGCGGCAGCCTCTTCGTGCATGACGGCCGGGTCGGCTGGGGAGCGGACGCCACCGTCCAGGGCTTCTCGAACGAACCTGCGCCCACGTCGTTCTCGCTCTCCGCGGGCCGGACACGGATCGACGCCCGGGAGACGCCGGACAAGGAGGCCGCCGACACCGCCTCCTTCTTCGTCGGCATGGCGCCCTCGGCGGCGGACCGCTTCCTGGTCTTCGGCTCGGCCGCGAAGGCGGAGCCGCCCCTGTTGAGCGTCAACCGGCCGACCCGGTTCTACGCCGCCGACCAGGATCTCACCTCCATGCAGGCGGGCGCGGGCTGGAGCCACAGCTTCGCCGACCGGAACGTGCTGACCGCCGCCGTCTATGCCAATCGCGGGCTCGACCGCAGGTTCTTCGAGTCCGTGAACACCGAACTGTTTCCCCTCGTCATCGGCCAGCGGCAATGGACGAGCGGGCGGACCGAGGGCATGGTCGCGGCGGTCAACCACGCGGTCGGCTTCGGCGACCTCACCCTCCGCTACGGGTACGAGGGTCAGTTCGGGCGCAGCTTCGCCAGCGCTTTCGGGCGCGGCGTCGCGGCGAACGCCCTCTCGATGGAGAGCGCTTCGGCGGACACGGGAGACCGCACCGAGGCCGACTTCAGGGCCGACAGGCTCTATGCCGACCTCTTCTGGCGCCCCTCGGACCGGTTCGAGGCGCAGGCCGGCGTGCAGCGCTCCTTCCTCGACCTCGAAGGGCGGCCTTCGGACACGCTCGTGTCGCCGCGCCTCGGCGTCGCCGTCTCGCCGCTGGAGGGCCATTGGCTGAGGGCGGCCTACCGCCAGGACGGCAACCTGCCCCTCGCCTTCACCCTCTCGCCGATCACGACGGTAGGCCTCGTGCCCAACGCCCTGCCGCTCGCCCTCGGCGGGCGGACGGACACCCTGGCCCTGCGCTGGGACGCGGAATGGACGCCGCACGTGTTCACCGCCGTCGAGTACCAGCGCCAGGACATGCGCAACCTCGACCTGCCCCTGTCCAACACCTTCGACAGCCTGGCGATCGGCAAGGCCCGCGTCGAGCGGCTCGCGGCCACCGCCAACCTCTGGCTCGGCTACGGGATCGGCGTGTTCGGCACGGTGGGCATGACCTCGACCGAGGTGCGCTCCGACGAGGCGCCCGGGATCGACGTGCCGTTCGTCGCGGGGCGCTTCGCCCGCGCGGGCATCGCCTTCGTGCATCCGAGCCGCCTGAAGCTCACCCTGGCGGAGACCTTCGTGGGCGACCGCACCGGCAACCTCTCCGGCGTGAAGCTGGACGACTACTGGACGACGGACGCCTCCGTCTCCTGGGAGACGCCGGACCGGCGCCTCCTCCTCGGCCTGACGGTGGCGAACCTGTTCGACCGCGATTTCGAGACCGCGCCGGGCATTCCGGGGCTGGGGCGCACCTTCGCCGCCACCATGAAGGCCCGGTTCTAGAACGGGCCCAGGGTGAACGGCGGGCCGACAGTTCAGGGAGGACGGGACCCTGCCTCGCGGGAGGAGTTCCGGCGGCACGCCGCCATCCCGCTCGTCGTGGCCGCGCTGCTGGCGCCCCTCTCGTTCTTCCCGCCCCTCGGCCTGATCGAGGCCCGGCTCTTCGACCTGTTCTCGACCCTGGCGCCTCCGCGGCCGGACCGGCCGGGCGCCATCGTCGTGGCGATCGACGAGCCCTCCTTCTCCGAGGTCGGACAGCGCTGGCCCTGGTCCCGGGACCTGCACGCCCGGCTGATCGAGCGTCTCCGGGAGGCGGGCGCGAAGGTCGTCGCCCTCGACATCATCTTCGCCGATCCCTCCACGGAGGAGGCGGACCGCCGCCTCGCCGCGGCGCTCGGCCCGGACGTGGTCCTGGCGGCGGACGACGTCACGACGCCCCTCGACCAGGGGACGCAGATCACCCGGGTCAACCCGCTCGACCCGTTCCTGGACGCGGGCGCCCGCCCCGGCGTCACCTCGGTGGACCTGGACGGCGACGCCTATCTGCGCCGCATGCCCCTCGCCGCGGACGGCTTCGCCGCGCAGGCCCTGCGCCTTGCCGGGCAGGCGACGGAGCCCCCGCCGGAGGGAGCCCTGATCCAGTATTTCGGCGGGCCGCGCACCTATCCCACCGTCTCGTTCTATCAGGCCCTCGACCCGCAGGCCTTCCTGCGGCCGGGATACTTCAAGGACGCGGTCGTCCTCGTCGGCCTGAGCCTCAAGGCGGCCACGGCGGCCGAGGCGGGCGCTCCGGACACCTTCGCCACGCCCTACACCCTCTTCAGCCAGAGCCTCACCGCCGGCGTGGAGGTCCAGGCCACGATCCTCGACAACCTACGGCACCGGCTCTACGCGGTGCCCCTGCCCCGCCCGGCCATGGCCGGGCTCGTGGCCGCGGCGGCCGCCCTGGCGGCCTGTCTGTGCCGGAACGGCATGTCCCGCCGGACCGTCCTCGCCGCCGCCCTGAACCTGATCCTGATCCTGGCGGGAGCCTGGGCGCTGCTGCGCTTCGGGCGGGTCTGGGCGCCGCCCGTCCTTCCCGTCGCGGCGGCGCTCGGGGTGTTCGGGGCGCGGTTCGGCCTGGACTACGTCCACGAACGGCGGATGCGTCACGCGGTGTCGGAGGCCTTCTCGCGCTATCTCTCTCCCGACCTGGTGGCGCAGCTCGCCCGCAACCCATCCGCCCTGAAGCTGGGGGGCGAGCGGCGGAACCTCTCGATCCTGTTCTGCGACGTGCGCGGCTTCACGAGCCTGTCGGAGCGGCTGAAGGACGAGCCGGAGCGCCTGACGGGCCTCATCAACCGCCTGCTCGACCCGCTCTCCGAGGCGGTGCTGGCCGAGAAGGGCACCATCGACAAGTACATGGGCGACTGCGTGATGGCCTTCTGGAACGCGCCGCTCCCGAGCCCGGACCATCCGGCGCGGGCGGTGGGCGCGGCGCTGCGCATGCTGGAAGCGGTCGACAGGCTCAACGCCGCGCTGCGGGCGGAGGAAGGCGAACACGCCCCCGCCTTCGCCATCGGGGTCGGCATCAACACCGGCGACTGCGTCGTGGGCAACGTGGGCTCGCGCTGGCGCTACGACTATTCCGTGCTCGGGGACACGGTGAACCTGGCCTCCCGCCTGGAGGGCCTGTCGAAGGAATACGGCGTCTCGCTGATCCTGGGACCGGCGACGGCGGAGGCGGTCCGGGACCGCTACGCCCTGATCGAGCTCGACCGGATCGCCGTGCGCGGGCGGGCCGCCAGGTCCGCGATCTTCACCGTGGTCGCCCCCCTTGCCGGACCGCCGGATCCGGCCCTCGCCGAGCTTGCGGAGCGGCACGAACGCCTGCTCGAGGCGATGCGGGCCGGGCGCACGGCGGAAGCCCTCGCCCTCGTCGCGGCCTGCGAGCCCCTGGCGCCATCCCTGAAGGCCTATTACGGACGCATCCGGCAGCGCCTCTCCCGCCACGCCTGAAGGCCCCGCCGCACCCCGCCGCGCGAGCGGACCGGATGTGCTCTTGCAAGCCATTTGCAAAGAGTAACAACGACTTGCGCCCCGACCCGCCCGCTCTATAAGGTCGCCCTGACCCCGGCCCTCCTCTTTTCGTGACGCGATGGACAAGATTCAGAAACTTGCCATTGGCAGCATTTTCATCGGCGCAGTCGTCTTCGCCCTGAAAATCGCCGCCTACTTCCTCACCGGCAGCATCGCGCTCTATTCGGACGCCCTCGAGAGCATCATCAACCTCGTCACGGCGGTGGCGGCCTTCCTGGCCGTGCGGGTCAGCGCGCAGCCCGCGGACAAGAACCATCCTTACGGGCACCACAAGGTGGAATACTTCTCCGCCGTGCTCGAAGGGGTCCTCATCATCGTCGCGGCCATGATGATCCTCCGCGAGGCCTATTCCGCCTTCGCCCAGCCGAGGACCCTCGACATGCCGCTGGAGGGACTGGGGGTCAACGCGCTCGCGAGCTTCGTCAACGCCGCCTGGTCCTGGATCCTGATCCGGGAAGGGCGGCGGATGCGCTCGCCCGCCCTGGCCGCCGACGGCCGCCACCTGCTGACGGACGTCTACACCTCCGTCGGCGTGCTCGCGGGCCTCCTCTTCGTGCCCCTCACGGGCTGGCAATGGCTCGACCCGGCCATGGCCGCGGTCGTCGCCGTCAACATCCTCTGGTCGGGCTGGGGCCTGATGAAGGAGAGCATCGGCGGGCTGATGGACCAGGCGGTGCCGGAACGCACCCTGACCCGGGTGCGCGAGGTGATCGCCCTCAACGCGGAGGGCGCCATCGAGGCGCACGACCTGCGCACCCGCCATGCCGGGCGCGTCACCTTCATCGATTTCCACCTCGTCGTGCCCGGCGCCATGAGCGTCACCGACGCGCACGACATCTGCGACCGGCTCGAACGCGCGCTCAAGTCCGAGATCGACGACGCGCTGATCACGATCCACGTGGAGCCCGACGACAAGGCGAAGCACGCCGGAATCGTGGTCCTGTCATGAGGCCGAGCGACGCCGTTCCGGCTCTGTCCGGATAAGGCCGGACGCCGCGAGGGCGCGGGGGAGGTCCTGCGCCACGGCGGGCGGGCACAGGAGGAATCCCTGCGCCTCGTCGCAGCCCCGGGCTTCGAGCCATGCGAGCTGCTCCCGGGTCTCGACCCCCTCCGCGACCACCTTCTTGCCCAGCGCCCGCCCCAGGGCGAGGATGGCCTCGACGACCACGGCGCCTTGCGAGGAGCCCACCTCGCGGATGAAGGAACGGTCGATCTTGAGGGTGTCGATCGGCAGGCGGTTGAGATAGGCGAAGCTCGAATAGCCGGTGCCGAAATCGTCGAGGGCCATGGAGAAGCCGGCCTCCTTCAGCAGGTTCAGGCAGACGGCGACGCCGGGCTCGGGCTCGACGAGGCTGCTCTCCGTGATCTCGAGCTCGATCTGCGCCGGGTCGATCCCGTATCGCTCCGTCAGGGCGCGCAGGGCGGGATAGAAGTCGCTCCGCCGGATCTGCATGGCGGAAACGTTCAGCGACACCCGGACGCCGTCGAGGATTGTTCCCTTCCATTGCTGCAGCTGGCGGCAGACCTGCTCGATCACCCACCATCCGATGGGCACGATGAGGCCCGTCTCCTCCGCGATGCGGATGAAGCGCGACGGCGCGATCAGGATGTCCGCGCTGCGCAGCCGCACGAGCGCCTCGACCGCGACGACGCGGCGGGGAAGCAGCAGGACGCGCGGCTGGTAGTGCAGCTCGAAGGCGTTCGTCCTGACGGCCTGGCGCAGCATCGCCTCCGTGTCCGTCCTCTCGCGGACCTGCTCGTGCATGGCCTGCGAGAAGAACCGGTAGCTGCCCTTCCCGTCGCGCTTGACCTCGTAGAGCGCCACGTCGGCAGCCTGCATGAGGGTGGCGCTGTCGGCGCCGTCCCTGGGGAACAGGCTCGCTCCGAGGCTGATTCCCACATGGACCGGCTGGCCGATGCCTTTCAGATGGAACGTCTCCCCGATGGCCGCGATCACCCGCTCCGCGACGGCGGCAGCCGCCACCTCGTCCGTCACGTCCGGGAGGAGGATGCCGAACTCGTCGCCGGCCCAGCGGCAGACCGTGTCGCCCTCGCGCACGCAGGCGCGCAGGCGCTTGGCCACCTCCTCGAGCAGCCGGTCGCCCATGGAATGGCCGAGGGTGTCGTTGACGAGCTTGAGCCGGTCGAGGTCGCCGAACAGGACGGCGACGCCCGTGCCCACGCTCCGCGCCCGGGCGAGCGCCTGATCCAGGCGGCTCTTGAACAGGGTGCGGTTCGCAAGCCCCGTGAGCGGATCGTGATGGGCAAGATGCGCCAGCTGGGAGGTGAGCGCCCGCTGCTCGGTCACGTCGTGGAGCACCAGCACCCCGCCGACGATCGCGCCGGCCCGGTCGCGGATCGGGGCCGCCGTTTCCTCGACGGGGATGGCCGAGCCGTCGCGGCGCAGCAGCATGGTGTTGCGGCCGAGCCAGGCGGGATCGCTGCCCAGCGGCAACGAGCCGATGCAGAGAATCTGCCCGTCCTCGCCGCAGAAGGCGATCCGGAGAACCTCGTGCAGGGGACGCCCGACCGCTTCGTCGGACGTCCAGCCGGTCATCGATTCGGCGGCCGGGTTGAGCGACGTGACGCATCCGTTGACGTCCGTCGTCAGCACCCCGTCGCCGATGGAGCGGAGGGTCACCTGCGACAGCTCGTGCTCCCGGAAAAGCCTCTCCTCGGCCACCTTGCGGTCGGTGATGTTCTGGACCTGGGCCACGAAGTGCAGCGGCGCTCCCTGCGCGTCGCGCGCGAGCGAGGCGCTGACGATGGCATGGACCTCGTGGCCGCGCTTGTGGATGTAGCGCTTCTCCGCCGTATGCGCGGACCGCTCGCCGGCGATCATCGCGCTCACGGCCCGGAGATCCGCCGCGAGGTCGTCGGGATGGGTGATGTCCTGGAACGACAGGCGGGCGAGCTCCTCCGCCGTGTATCCCATCATCGCGCAATAGGCCCGGTTCACCTGCAGGAAGCGGCCTTCGGGGCTCACGAGGGCCATGCCGACGCCCGAGGTCTCGAAGGCGCCGGAAAAGCGCATCTCGCTTTCCTTGAGCCTCAGCTCCAGGGTGCGCCTCTGGCTGATATCCGAGACGAGGACGAAGAAGCCGCGGACGCTGCCGTCCTCGGACCGGTCGGGCGAATAGCTGCCCTGGACGAAGCGCGGCCCCGCGACGGTCATGAGGGTCTGCTCGTAGACGATCGGCTCGCCCGCGAGCACCCGCTCGATAAAGGGCTTGATCGCGGCGTAGTTCGCCTCGCCCAGGATCTCGCGGACGGTCCGCCCCAGCACCTCCTGCGGCTCGACCCCGTACCATTCCCGGTAGGTGTTGTTGGTGAACAGGTAGCGTTCCTGGCGGTCGACATACCCCATCAATGCCGGAACATTGTTGAGGATCGACATTCCGAGGAGTTTCGATGCCTCTGCCATTCTTCCTTTCGCCCGCCGGAGCCCGGAAGCATTACAGCATGCGGAAATTCTGGCCAGAGAAAGATTGCGTCCTCCGGACGCGACTTTAGGTCAGGCGCAGGTCGGGGAGGAGGGTCCGCCGAAGCGAGACTCGGTTGTCGGGGGAAGGAATGGTGCCGCAAGAGGGATTCGAACCCCCGACCCCCTCATTACGAATGAGGTGCTCTACCAGCTGAGCTATTGCGGCGCTGCGGTCGTTCGACCGGAGAGGGCTGCCTCATACCCTCCCCGCCGGCGCTTGGCAAGGGAGGATTGAGGGAGCGGCGAGCGGCGCCGTTCCGGGACGGCGCTACCGGATGGAGAACATGCTGCGCCGGGCGGGACCGGCCTCCTCCCGCGGGCGCGGCACGTCCGGCGGAGTGGCGGGGAAGACCACCGGCTCGGGCTTGGGCGGTTCGGGCTTGGGCGGTTCGGCCTTGGGCGGTTCGGCCTTGGCTGGTTCGGGTTTGACGGCCGCGGGCCCGACGGTTGCCGGCCCGGTCGCCGCGGCCTCCGCCGGGACCGGCGGAGGCTCCTCGCCGGCCGCCGCGGCTTCCGCAAGCGCACCGGAAGGGGCTTCCGTGGAGGCCGGCAGGGGCTTCGGCGTGTCGTCGAGATCGGCGGTCACGTCGTCGCTCAGGGCGATCTCGGGCGCGACGAGCACGTCCGGCGGGGCTTCCCAGACGAAGGCGTCGAGGCGGCCGGTGACCGGGGAGATCGGCGCCCATCGGTCGGCGACGATGCCGTCCGCGATCCAGGCCGGGTCGCGCGGCGCGCGGGTGGCGCGGGCGAGCCATTCCCGGCCCCGGCCCGTGGAGCCGTGCTCGGCCTGCTCCAGGTCGGACATGAGCAGGCAGACCCGCATGGTCGGACGCTCCGCCAGGAGCGGCTCGAGCGCCGTGCGGGCGCGGGCGAACTCGCGCGCCTCCAGAGCCGCGCGGGCCACCGCGAGGCGGCCCTCGGCCGCGCCCTGGGACAGCTTGAGGAGGGTCTCGGCGCGCCGCAGGCGGTCGAGGGCGGAATCGCCCGGGCGAAGGTTGAGATAGACTTCCGCGAGATCCGGATGCGGCTGGCTGCGCCAGGCGGCCTCCACCACCTTGGCGGCGCGGCGCAGGTCGCCCCTGTCGGACAGGAGCTTGCCGGCCAGGGCCGCGGCCGGGATCAGGGTCGGGGCGAGGCGCAGGGCGTCCTGGGCGCTGCGCAGCGCACCCTCCCGGTCGTGCTCCGCCCGGTCGAGGGCGTCGGCGGCAAGAAGAACGGCCCGGTGGCGCCTGGCGGTCGCCTTGTCCACGAGGCCGAGGGAGGCGCGGCGCTCCACCGCCTCCAGGGCGCCGCGCCAGTCGCGCTCGGCGCAGCGCGCCTCGAGGATCGCGTCGCTCGCCCAGGTCGCGGCGGGGGCGATGCGGACCGCCTCGGCGGCGTATTCGCGGGCCGCCGGGATGTCGCCCCGCCGCCTGGCCTCGACGAAGAGACCGCGCAGGCCGAGGACGCGGGTCTCGTCCTCCTCCATCATCTGGGTGAAGGCGGCCTCGGCCGCCGCGCGGTTCCCGGAAACCTGGGCCGCCTGGGCCTTGAGCAGGAGCGTCAGGGGCTCGCGGCCGAGAAGCCGCTCGGCCTCTCCCGCGTAGCGGCGGGCGGCGATGGGATCGCCTGCGCCCACCGCCACCATGCCCCGGGACACGGCCTGATAGCCGCGCGCCCGGCGCCGGGCGCGGGAGGCGAAGGTGAGCCGCGAGGGCAGGCGAAGGAGGGCGGTCACCGCGGCCCACAGCACGGCGAGAGCGAGGCCGATGCCGACGAGGGCCACCGCCGCGACCGCGACGGAGGTCTGCAGCTCGTAGCCGCCGAAGGTGACGAGAACCGTGCCGGGCCTGTCGGCCAGCCACACGGCCCCGAAGGCCGCGACGCAGAGAAGACCGATGAAGACGAGAGCGCGCCACATGCTGGCCGATCCTTATTGCTGCGTCGTTGGCGGGGTCTGGGGGAGAGCGGACAAGGCGTCGTCCGCCACGGCCTGGAGGGCGGCCTCCGCCTCGGCCCGGGCCTGGAGCCGGCGGCCCCATTCCTCGGACAGGCGCCGGGACGGCTCCGGCAGGCTCCGCCAGGCGGCCAGGGCCCCGGCGACGTCGCCGCGGTCGAGCGCCCGGTCGATCCGGGCGAGGGTGGCCGGCACGCCCGTGCCGCCCGCCTCGCCGACGGGCCGGACGGTCACGATCCGGTCCGCCATGCGCCAGAGCCGGTCGGTCCAGCTCCCCGTGCCGGCGCCCCGGTCGTCGCGCAGGATCGCCGCGCGCAGGGGCTCGAAGGCGCGGGCGAGGTCGGACGCGGTCGGCGCCCCCTCCCCGGCGAAGGGCTTGAGAGGCGCCAGGCGGCCGGGGTCCTTCGAGAGCCGCTCGAGGGCCGACAGGGTCTCGGAATAGGGAACGCCGCGCCGCAGGGCATCGCCGAGGCGCGAGGCGAGGGAGAGGCGGACCGCCGCGAGGGTCGCGGCATCGGGCCCCTGCCCGACCTTCCCGGCGAGCGCGGCGATCTGCCGGGCGTCGTCGTCGAGCCGCCCGCCGAGGGCCTCGACGGCCTGCTGCGCGGCCTCGCCGGAGCGCTCCGCCTGCCGGACGGCCTCGCCCTGCGCCTGCAGCTGCCCCTCCAGGGCGGCGAGCCGGTCCGCCAGGTTCTTCACGGCGGCCTCGTCCTGCGGGGCGGGGGATTCGGGGACGGGCCGGTCCAGGGCTTCGCCGGCGCGGGCCTCGGCCTGCCGGGCGGCGGCTTCGGCCGCCTTGAGCCGCGAATCGAGGGCCTTCGTCGCCTCCTCCAGGGCCTTGAGCCGGTTCTCCAGCCCTTGCGCGTTCGCCGGCTGGCCGAGCGCCGCCACGCGCTGCTCGAGCTGCGCCAGGCGCGGATCGCCCGGCGGGGCGGAAGGCTTCTGCCAGGCCTGGAGTCCGTAGAGGAGGCCCGCTCCCACGAGGCCGCCGAGCAGGCCGGCCCCGACCAGGGCGGCGGGCGAGGTCCGTCGCCCGGGCTCGGCCTGCGGCGGGGGCGGAGGCGGAGGCGGGGCCTCCGTCCCGCCGGGCGCGGTGGGGCCTCCGCTCAGGGTGTCGGCCTCCGGCGCCGGCGCGATCGAATCGGTCCCGGCCGCCGCGTCGAGGGCGGGCTCGGTCTCGGCCATGGCCTCGCTCACCAGCCGCTCGGTCTCGCCGTCGGCCGGATCGGCCGGGCGGCCGTCGTCCACCACCTTCGCTTCGAGATCGATGGTGGCGGGCTCGCGCCGGGGCTTCTTGCGAGGGGGTCGGGCGGCCTGGGGGTCAAAGGAATCGGTCACGGGTCACTCTTGATAAACAAATGAGGCAAGCTTGAGCACGGCCATTCGTTCCCTCGGGAAGGAGATCCTAGAGGAAGAACGCACGGGCGTCACCGGAGCGCGGCCGGAACCGCGGCCAGGAGGGCGTCCTCCTCCGGCCGCCGCGCCAGCCGGACCGGCAGGCCCAGGGCTTCGAGCGGGTCCGCCACGTCCGCCGAGAGACAGACGTGGACCGGACCGGAGAGGAAGGGCGACAGGCCCGCCTCCCCGGCCAGGCGCAGGAAGAGATCCGCGCTGCGACGGGAATAATGGAGCACGGCGTCGATCCGGCCAGCCCGCAGGGCCGCGACGGCGGCCTCCGGAAGCCGCTCCGCGGCCCGCGCCTCGTAGGCTTCCCACTGCACCACCCGGAACCCGGCCGCGCGCAGGGACAGGGCGGGCTCGTCCTTGTGGTGCCGCGCGGTGACGTGGAGTAGGGTCCTGCCCGGAGGCAGCCGGTCCCGGACGAGGGCCGAGAGGGAGACCGCATCGCCCTCCGCCACCGCGACGGTGCCGAACCCCGCCCCGCGCACGGCGGCGGCGGTGCGCTCTCCCACCGCGAAGACGGGGAGGCTCCTGTCCTCCAGGGTGCGGAGCGCCTCCTCCGCGTGCAGGCTGGTGACGATCAGCGCGTCCCAGATGCCGGACGGCCGGGGAGCCCCGGTCGGCGCGATGCGCGTGACAGGCGCGATCACGGCATCGTGCCCCATGGCTTCGAGCCGCTGGGCGGTGCGCCCGGCATCCTCCGCGGCGCGGGTGACGAGGATCCGCATCAGGAGCCGAGGAAGCCGGCGGGCATGCGCGCGCGCAGGTCGAGCCCGGCCTCGCGGCCGAGGGCGGCGGCGTCGCCCGGCGCGCCCCGGCGCACCACGTCGAGGCTGTCCGACCCGTCCGGGCGCAGCACCATGCCGCGGAATTCGAGGGCCTCCCCCACGAGGCGGGCATGGCCCGCGATGGGGGTGCGGCAGGACCCGTCGAGGACGGTCAGGAAGGCCCGCTCCGCGGCGAGGGCGTGGCCGGTCGCGGGATCGAGGATCGGCGCGACCGCCCGCGCGACCCGCTCGTCGCCGGCCCGGACGGCGATGGCGATGGCCCCCTGGCCCACCGCGGGCAGGAAGTCGTCCACCTCGAGGACGGCAGTCACGTGCTCCGTCAGGCCGAGGCGGCGCAGGCCGGCCATGGCGAGGAGCGTGGCGTCGACCTCGCCCCGGTCCAGCTTCGCCAGGCGGGTCTCCACGTTGCCGCGCAGGAGCGTGACCCGGAGATCCGGCCGCAGGCGGCGGATCTCGGCCTGGCGGCGCAGGGAGGCGGAGCCCACCACCGCCCCCTCGGGAAGGTCGCGCAGGCTCTTCGCCCGGCGGCTGATGAAGGCGTCGCGCACGTCCTCCCGGGGCAGGTAGCCGGCGATGACGATGCCCGCGGGCAGCGCCGTCGGCAGATCCTTGGCGGAGTGGACGGCGAGGTCGATGGCGCCCTCGAGGAGCGCGATGTCGAGCTCCTTCGTGAACAGGCCCTTGCCACCGGCCTCGGAGAGGGGCCGGTCCTGGATCCTGTCGCCCGTCGTCCTGATGACCTCAAGGGGCAGCCGCTCGGGGCCGATGCCGTGGGCGTCGCCGAGACGCCGCTGCGTCTCGTGGGCCTGGGCCAGCGCCAGCGGGCTGCCGCGCGTGCCGATGACGAAGGCGGATGGGGAAACCATGTCGGGCTGAGCTCTCCTGTCGGGCGCGATGGCGTTTGATCTTGGACGGCGCGGCGGACTATAGGGGGATGAGAGGCGGGCCGTGAAGCCCGAAAGATCATGCTCCACCCGAACGACGGAGCTGGCGCGACGGCCGTTTCCGGCCCGCTCCCGCTCTCCAACACGGCGTAACCGACCATGCGCATCCTGGGCATCGAGACGACCTGCGACGAAACCGCCGCCGCCGTGGTGGGCGTGGGCTTCGACGGGCGCGGGGAAATCCTGTCCAACGAGGTGCTGAGCCAGATCGCGGAGCACGCCCGCTACGGCGGCGTCGTGCCGGAGATCGCGGCCCGCGCCCATGTAGAGGTGATCGACCGCCTGGTCGCGCGGGCGCTCAAGAACGCCAACTGCACGATCAACGACATCGACGGCATCGCCGCCGCGGCGGGACCGGGGCTCATCGGCGGCGTGCTGGTGGGCCTGACCACCGCCAAGGCGCTCTCCCTCGTCACCCGCAAGCCGCTCATGGCGGTGAACCACCTCGAGGCCCATGCGCTCACCGCGCGCCTCACCGACGGAATCGGTTTCCCGTACCTCCTCCTGCTCGCCTCCGGCGGCCACACCCAGCTCGTGGCCGTGAAGGGCGTGGGCGAATACGTGCGCCTCGGCACCACCATCGACGACGCCATCGGCGAGGCCTTCGACAAGGTGGCGAAGCTTTTGGGCCTTCCCTATCCGGGCGGGCCGCACGTGGAGCGGGAGGCGGCGAAGGGCAACCCGGAACGCTTCGCCCTGCCCCGCCCTCTGATGGGGCGGCCGGAGCCGAACTTCTCCCTCTCGGGCCTGAAGACCGCCGTCCGGCTGGAGGCGGAGCGCATCGCGCCCCTGACCCAGAGCGACGTGGCGGACCTGTGCGCCAGCTTCCAGGCCGCCATCGTCGACACGGTGGTCGACCGGACCCGCGCGGGCCTGCGCGCCTTCCGGGACATCGCCGGGCATCCCACCGCCCTCGTGGTCGCGGGCGGCGTCGCCGCCAACCAGGCCATCCGCCAGGCCCTCCAGCGGCTCGCGGTCGAATCGGGCCTGCGCCTCGTGGCGCCGCCGCTCTCCCTGTGCGGCGACAACGGCGCCATGATCGCCTGGGCCGGGCTCGAGCGCATGCGCCTCGGCCTCATCGACGACATCTCCGCCCCGGCCCGCGCCCGCTGGCCGCTCGATTCGAGCCGGGACGAGGCCGGAGCGAGGGCGTGATGCCGCCCTGCCCGGCCGAGCTCCGCACGGAGCGTCTTGTTCTGCGTCGCTGGCGGGAGGAGGACGACGGGCCCTTCGCCGCCATGAATGCCGACCCGGAGGTGATGCGTTTCTATCCGAGGATCCGCACCCGCGAGGAGAGCATCGCCGAGGCGCGCGGCCACGACGCCTCCTTCGACGCGGACGGTTTCGGTCTCTGGGCCGTGGAGCTGCCCGGCGCCGCCTCGTTCATCGGCTATGCGGGCCTGCGCCGGGTCCTGCGGCCCATGTCCTTCCAGCCGCCCATCGAGATCGGCTGGCGCCTCGGTCGTCGCTGGTGGGGGCAGGGATATGCCACCGAGGCGGCACGGGCCGCCCTGAGCGACTTCTTCGCACGGACGGACCATGGAGAGGTGGTCTCCTTCACGACGCGGCAGAACCTGCGCTCCCAGCGCGTGATGCAGCGCCTCGGCATGAGGCGCGACGAGGCCGGCAGCTTCGATCATCCGGCCCTCCCGGAGGGTCACCCGTTGCGCCCGCACGTGCTCTACCGCCTTTCGCGCAAGGAATTCAGCCGGGTGAGAAGCGACGGAGACCTGCCGTGAGTGGCACGATGCGGATCGGAATCGCCGGCGCGGGCGCCTGGGGAACGGCTCTCGCCAATGCGGCGGCCCTCGCGGGAAACGCCGTGGCGCTGTGGATGCGCGACCCGGAACAGGCGGCGCTTCTCGCCGGGACGCGCACCAACCCGCGCTTCCTGCCGGGCGTCCGGCTCCACGAGGCGATCCGCCCGACGGCGAACCTCGCCGACCTCGCCGAGACGGAGGCGGTCCTGCTCGTCACGCCCGCCCAGACCACCCGGGAGATGACGGCCGCCCTCTCCGCCGTCCTGCCTGCGGCAACGCCCCTCGTGCTCTGCGCCAAGGGAATCGAGCGCGAGACGCGGGCCTTCCTGAGCGACGTGGCGGAGGCGGTCCGCCCCGGCAGCCCCCTCGCCGTGCTCTCGGGGCCGAGCTTCGCCGACGACGTGGCGCGCGGGCTTCCCACCGCCGTGACCCTCGCCTGCCGGGACGCGGCCCTGGCCCGGCGCATCGCCGCCGCCCTCTCGGGTCCGACCTTGCGCATCTACCACCGCACGGACGTGCGCGGGGTCGAGATCGGCGGCGCGGCCAAGAACGTGCTCGCCATCGCCTGCGGCGCCGTGGCCGGGCGCGGCCTCGGCGAGAGCGCCAAGGCGGCCCTCGTCGCCCGCGGCTTCGCGGAGCTGCTGCGCTTCGCCCGCGCCTATGGCGGCGAGGCGGAGACCCTCATGGGGCTCGCCGGCCTCGGCGACCTCGTCCTCACCTGCTCCACGGCCCAGTCCCGCAACTTCGCCTTCGGCCTGCGCCTCGGCCAGGGCCTCTCGCCGGAGGCGGCCGCCGAAGGCAGGCTGGTGGAGGGCGCCTCCACGGCCCGCGCCCTCGTGGCGCTCGCCCGCGCCCGCGAGGTCGACATGCCGATTTCCGAAGCCGTCGAAAAGATCCTCAACGGCGCCTGGACCCTCGACCAGGCCGTCGATGCCCTCATGAACCGTCCGATCAAGTCCGAACTCGAGTGACAGCATGGCCCATTGGCTCTTCAAGTCGGAACCCTCCGTCTGGTCCTGGGACAGCCAGGTCGCGCAAGGCGACAAGGGCACGTTCTGGAACGGCGTGCGCAACCACGTGGCCAAGCAGAACCTGATGGCCATGAAACGGGGCGAGCAGGGCTTCTTCTACCACTCCAACGAGGGCAAGGCCGTGGTCGGCATCGTCGAGGTGATCAGGGAATACTACCCCGACCACACGGACGAGACCGGCCGGTTCGGCATGGTGGACGTGAAGGCCGTGAAGGCTTTGCCGCGGCCGGTGACGCTCGACGAGATCAAGAAGGAACCGAGGCTCAGGGACATGATCCTCGTCAACAATTCCCGCCTCTCGGTGCAGCCCGTGACGGACGAGGAATGGGAGATCGTGTGCCGGATGGGCGGATTGTAGAAAGGTGATATCGTAATCTCCCTCGCCACGAAGGGGGAAGGCATGACCGTCTACGGGATCGATTATCTCGCAGTTCTTGCGGCCGCCGTTGCGGCCTGGCTCGTCGGGGCGGCCTGGTACATGGCCCTGGGAAAGCCGTGGATGGCAGCTCTCGGCAAGACCCGTGAGGAGCTGGCGGGCCCGACCGGCAAGCCTTCGGCGGGCCCGTTCATCGTCTCCTTTGTCGCCGAACTGGCGATGGCGTTCGTGCTGGCCTTCTTCGTCGTCCGCCTCGGGCCGGCGACCCTCGGGAGCGGGATCACGGCCGGTTTCCTGGCCTGGCTCGGCTTCGTCGCCACCAGCATGGTCGTGAATCACAGCTTTTCCGGCGCCCGCCCGATGCTGACCGTCATCGACGGCGGCCATTGGCTGGCCGTGCTGCTCGTCGAAGGAATCGTGATCGGCGCGTTCGGCGCGTGAGCCCTCGACACTCGAAAGTAGCAAAGACCAAAGTCCGATCCCGGCCCCGCTTGCCCGCGGCCTCCGTCTTTCCGTAAAGCTATGAGAAAGAAAGCAGGAAGCTTGGGAGAAGCGCCATGCAGGAGAAGATCTACGAGGTAGCGCCCGAATGGAGCCGCCGGGCCTACCTGGACGATGCCGGCTACCGGGCGAAGTACGCCGCGTCCGTGAAGGACCCGGAGGCGTTCTGGAAGGAGGAGGCCAGGCGCATCCACTGGTTCCGGGAGCCGACCCGGATCAAGAACACGAATTTCGGGCCGGGCGAGGTCTCGATCCGCTGGTTCGAGGACGGCACCACCAACGTCGCCTACAACTGCATCGACCGGCACCTCGACACCCGCGGCGACCAGGTGGCGATCATCTGGGAAGGCGACGATCCGTCCGAATCGAAGACCGTCACCTACCGCCAGCTGCACGACGAGGTGTGCCGCATGGCGAACGTCATGCGCAACCGCGGCGTCAAGAAGGGCGACCGCGTCACCATCTACATGCCGATGATTCCGGAAGCCGCCTATGCGATGCTCGCCTGCGCGCGGCTCGGCGCCATCCACTCCGTCGTCTTCGGCGGCTTCTCGCCGGACTCCCTCGCCGGCCGCATCGAGGACGCGAAGTCCGCCTTCGTCGTCACCGCGGACGAGGGCCTGCGCGGCGGGCGCAAGGTGGCGCTGAAGGAGAACGTGGACGCGGCCATCGCCCGGGTCGGCGGGGTCGAGCACGTGCTCGTGGTGCGCCGCACCGGCGCGCCGGTGAACATGGTCCCCGGCCGCGACGTCTACTACGACGAGGCGGCGCAGATGGTGACCGCCGACTGCCCGGTGGAGGAGATGAACGCGGAGGATCCGCTCTTCATCCTCTACACCTCCGGCTCCACGGGCAAGCCGAAGGGCGTGCTGCACACCACGGGCGGCTATCTCGTCTGGGCCGGCATGACCCACCAGTACGTGTTCGACTACCACGACGGCGACATCTACTGGTGCACCGCCGACGTGGGCTGGGTCACGGGGCACACCTACATCGTGTACGGCCCGCTCTCGAACGGCGCCACGACCCTCATGTTCGAGGGCGTGCCCACCTATCCGTCGATCTCCCGCTTCTGGGAGGTGATCGACAAGCACAACGTGAACATCTTCTACACGGCGCCGACCGCGATCCGCTCGCTCATGCAGGCGGGCGAGGAGCCGGTGAGGAAGACCTCCCGCAAGTCCCTGCGCCTGCTCGGCTCCGTGGGCGAGCCGATCAACCCGGAAGCCTGGGAGTGGTATCACCGGGTGGTCGGCGACGGCCGCTGCCCCATCGTCGACACCTGGTGGCAGACCGAGACCGGCGGCATCCTCATCACGCCGCTGCCCGGCGCGACGCGGCTCAAGCCCGGCTCCGCCACGCGGCCCTTCTTCGGCGTGAAGCCCGAGGTGGTGGATTCGGAAGGCAGGGTGCTGGAGGGCGCCTGCGAGGGCAACCTCGTGATCGCCGATTCCTGGCCGGGGCAGATGCGCACCGTCTACGGCGACCACGAGCGCTTCGTGCAGACCTACTTCTCCACCTATCCGGGCAAGTACTTCACCGGCGACGGCTGCCGCCGCGACGCGGACGGCTACTACTGGATCACCGGGCGCGTCGACGACGTGATCAACGTCTCCGGCCACCGCATGGGCACGGCGGAGGTGGAATCGGCCCTCGTCGCCCACCCGAAGGTGTCCGAGGCGGCGGTGGTCGGCTATCCGCACGACATCAAGGGCCAGGGCATCTACGCCTACGTGACCCTGATGGCCGGAGAGACGCCCTCCGACGAGCTGCGCAAGGAACTCGTCGCCTGGGTGCGCAAGGAGATCGGCCCCATCGCCTCGCCGGACCTGATCCAGTTCGCGCCGAGCCTGCCCAAGACCCGCTCGGGCAAGATCATGCGCCGGATCCTGCGCAAGATCGCCGAGGACGAGTTCGGCAATCTCGGCGACACCTCGACGCTGGCCGACCCGTCGGTGGTGGACGACCTGGTGACGAACCGCCAGAACAGGCGCACGCAGGCGGCCTAGGCGCCGCGCTGCTCTCCCGCCCCGGATCTCGGCGTTTCTCGCGAAGCGCCGCCGTGCCCTCCTCCCCCTTGCGGGGAAGAGGTGGAGGTGGGGGTGCCGGCGCGGACCCGAATCCAGGCTGACGCTCACACCCTTGATCCCTTCCCGCAAGGGGGAGGAAAAAGAGGTCGCGCTGTCATCGTCCTTCCGGGACGGCCCCGTACCCATGACCGCCGGCGAGGCGGGACAGGGCAGCGGAAACTCCGGTTCTTCCACCTCCGACGCCGGCGGGTATGGGTTCCGGGCCTGGTCCTTCGGACCACCCCGGAATGACGGGGAGCTTGCCAGCAGATTCGAACAGAGTAACATGCAACTCTCATTCCATGGGTTGCATGCCGTATTGCGTTTACCTCCTGGCCAGCCGACGCTACGGGACGCTCTATCTCGGCGTCACCAACGATTTGTCGCGCCGGATCCACGAGCATAAAACCAAGGCCATTCCGGGTTTCTCTGCCAAGTACGATGTCCATCGGCTCGTCTGGTACGAGACCTACGAGCGCATCGACGAGGCGATTGCGCGCGAGAAGAGCCTCAAGAAGTGGCGGCGGGATTGGAAGATCAGGTTGATCGAAGAGATGAATCCCGATTGGTCGGATCTTTACGTCATCCTCAACCGGTGAAGCGCCGTCATTCCGGGGCGAGCGGAGCGAGAGCCCGGAACCCATAACCGCCAGCGTCTCGGAACATAGAGCTGCGGCAGCCGTTGCGTCTGGCCCGGCGTCGGCAGCGGTTATGGGTTCCGGGCCTGGTCCTTCGGACCACCCCGGAAGGACGGCGCGCTTCAGTGCCGGAAGTGGCGGTGTCCGGTGAAGACCATGGCGAGGCCGGCCTCGTCGGCGGCGCGGATCACCTCCTCGTCGCGCATGGAGCCGCCCGGCTGGATGACGGCGGTGGCGCCGGCCTCCGCCGCCGCGAGCAGGCCGTCCGCGAAGGGGAAGAAGGCGTCGGAGGCGACCACGGAGCCCTTCGCCAGGGACTCGGGCAGGCCCGCCGCCCGGGCGGCCTCGGCCGCCTTCCAGGCGGCGATGCGCGAGGAATCCACCCGGCTCATCTGGCCCGCGCCGATGCCCACCGTCGCGCCGTCCTTCGCGTAGACGATGGCGTTCGACTTCACGTGCTTGGCGACGCGGAAGGCGAAGCGCATGTCCGAAAGCTCGCGCTCGGTCGGCGCGCGCTTCGTCACCACCTTCAGGTCCATGTCGTCGACCACCGCGTTGTCCCGCCCCTGGGCCAGGAAGCCGCCCGCGACGGTGCGCAGGGCGAGCCCCGGCTGGCGGGGATCCGGCAGGCCGCCGGCGAGGAGAAGGCGCAGGTTCTTCTTCGCGGCCACGATGGCGATGGCCTCCTCCGAGGCGTCGGGAGCGATGATGACCTCGGTGAAGATCTCGACCATCGCCCTCGCCGCCTCCGCGTCGAGGGGCCGGTTCATGGCGACGATGCCGCCGAAGGCGGAGACCGGATCGCAGCGCAGGGCCTTCTCGTAGGCCTCGCGCAGGCTCGCGCCCTCGGCGACGCCGCAGGGGTTGGCGTGCTTCACGATGACGACGGCGGCGGTGCGCTCCGGCGCGAACTCCGCCACCGCCTCGTAGGCGGCGTCGGTGTCGTTGATGTTGTTGTAGGAGAGCTGCTTGCCCTGCACCTGCCGGGCGGTGGCGACGCCGGGCCGCTTCTCCGGCGTGCGGTAGAAGGCGGCCGCCTGGTGCGGGTTCTCGCCGTAGCGCATCACCTCGGCGATGGAGCCGCCGAGCGCCCGGTAGGCAGGCGCCGCCTCGCCGATCTCCCCGGCGAGCCAGTTGGAGATGGCGGCGTCGTAGGCGGCGGTGCGCGCATAGGCCTTCTGCGCGAGGCGGCGGCGCAGGGTGAGGGTCACGGCCCCGTCATAGGCGGAAAGATCGTCGAGGACGGCCTTGTAGTCGTCCGCGTCCACCACCACGGCCACGTCGCCGTGGTTCTTCGCGGCGGCGCGGATCATCGCCGGGCCGCCGATGTCGATGTTCTCGACGCAATCGTCGTAGGAGCGCCCCGCCGCGACCGTCGCCTCGAAGGGATAGAGGTTCACGACGAGGAGGTCGATGGGCTTTATGCCGTGGGCCAGCATCGCCGCCTGGTGCTCCGGATTGGCGCGGATGCCGAGGAGCCCGCCATGCACCGCCGGATGCAGGGTCTTCACCCGCCCGTCCATCATCTCCGGAAAGCCGGTGACGTCGCTCACGTCGCGGACGGGAACGCCCGCCTCCTCCAGCGTCCGCTTCGTGCCGCCGGTGGAGACGAGCTCGATGCCGCGCTCCGCGAGGGCGCGGGCGAAGTCCACGAGGCCGGTCTTGTCGGAAACGGAAAGCAGGGCGCGGGTGATGCGCTTGGGATCGCTCGGCATGGCGGCCGCTCCATTCAGGCATTCCCGGGTGGGGCCGTCCGGCCCGGCCCCGGCAATGCGACGAGGGACGATGGAAGCGGCCGCGCCGGGCGCGGGTCCCGCTCCGTCAGGGATGTGCGGGCGCGATAGCACGGCGGGGCGGCGATGAAAACCGCCGGAACCCGCGTTATTCCCGATCCGGCGCAGGCTCCCCGGACGGCGGTGCGGGATTGAAGTTGCGTGCCAGGCGCTCGAAGCGCCAGCGCACCGAGGGCGTCTCGCTCGGCCGGAAGACGAGCACGATCTGCTCCGTGCGGCGCATGCCGTCGGGCACCGCCAGGAAGATGCTGTCCTCCACGAAGGCCTCGCCCGGGCTCGCCGAGAACTGCCAGGCCTCCCGGTTCGGCAGCACCAGCATGACGACGCGCCCGCCCTGGGCGCGGCTCGCGCGGACGCCGGGGGCGAGGTGGAAGCGGACGATGGCCTGCCGCGACGGCGCGGAGGCGCCCTCGCCCCAGAGCAGGTCCTCCCCCTCGAGCCTGTCGCCGGAGGGGAGGAGCTGGATGCGGCGCTCGTGGGTGAGGCCGAAGCGGCGCAGATAGCCGTCGTGGCTGGCGTTCAGGGTCTGGACGCGGTCGCGCTCGCCGCGCTCGGCCGTCACCTGCGCGGGGCCGCCGACCACCACGGGCCCGATCCGGTGGAGCAGCCAGCGCGCCGCGAGGCGGTCGAGCCAGCCGCCGCGCAGGCCGGCGATCTGGCAGGACGGCGCGTCGTCGATGGAGAGGGTGGAATGGGCCGCCGTCGAGCGGGACGCCTGGAGGATGGCGTCGTTGGCGATGCGCGGCGTGCCGCAGTTCACCACGATGCGCTGGGCGCCGCTGGAGAACTCGAAGGACAGGCAGCCCGCGCAGGCTTCCGTCGACAGGGCGGGAGGAGGAGGCGCGCCCACGTCGGCGATGAGAAGGGAGTTTCCCGCCTCGATGCGCTCGTAGCCCGACCGGGCGGCGTGGTGGATCGGCTGGCTGCGCATGTCGTCGTAGGTGAGCAGCGTCGCCAGGTGGTCCGCGGCGGTGACGCCCATGCCGTTGAAATGGGAGAGCGTCCCGTCCCCGTGGCGGAACAGGCGCACCATGGGCAGCATGCGGTCGATGGCGCGCAGCAGGGCCTCCGGCGTGTCGACCTCGCGGCTTGCGAACATCTGGCGCAGGGGCAGGAGATCGAAGAGCAGGTCGACCAGGACGCGCGGATTGCGGCTCGCATGGCCGCCGTCCGCCAGCACCTGCCGGTCGAGCTCGCGCACGAGCAGGCGCGTGGCCCGGCGCAAAGTCCTGTCGAGACCCTCGCAGCACAGGCCGGCGTAGCAGAGGGCGATGGCCGCCATGAGCTGCTGCTGCGGCAGGGCGCCGGCGCGGACATGCCGCTCGAGGTCGCGCGCGCAGCCGCCGAGGATCTTCAGGAAGCGCTGGTAGAAGCCGTGGTCGGCCCCTTCCAGGATCAGGGGCGACTGGCTGATGAAGGAGATCAGCCGCCGCGCCATCACCTGCGTGTCGCAGGCGATGCGCCGGTCCCCGAGCCGGGAGGAGACGAACTCGTCCACCAGGGAGCGGGCATTGGCCTGGGCGAGCGCGGTCCCGGCGGCGCGCAGGTGCCTGAGCCAGCCGAAGCCGTAGAGCGCCTCGGCCCAGGCGCGGCTCGGCGGTGCGAAGGCGAAGGGCGAGCGCCCGCCCGTGGTGACGGCGCGGCCCGCGAAGGCGAAGAAGCCGGAATAGATGTCCGTCGCGACCGTGGGATCCGCCGTGCGCAGGTCCTGGGGAGCGAAGAGGAGCCGGGTCGGCGCGGGCGCGCCGAAGGAGAGCTTCGACACACTCCAGACCGCGGCCTCGCGCAGGGCCCGCCCGCCCTCGCGGAGGGCGAGGCGGTACAGCCGCCAGCGGTCCGGCCCCCATTCCACGCGCGGCGCTCCTCTCGTTTAGGTCACGTTAACTCTCTCTCAGGGAAGAAATGCTCGCCGTTCGGTTAACATCGGGTAACCGGAGCGCGGCAAAGACCGGCATCTTTCGCGCGAAAGCGCGAAATCGCCTCCGGAATCCTCCGATTCGTCACGTTATAATGAAGACTCCCTTAATCCGGCGCCTGCAAAGGCGAGCGCTTCACGAAGCGCGCCGCGAAGAAGCCGTCCATTCCGCCGCGGCCTCCGTCCGGGGCGGACAGGTGGAAGGGCAGCGTCCGCAGGTCGCCGTCCGGCGTGAGGCATTCGCCCAGCCCCCCGATCTCGGAGGCCTCGACCGGAAGGCGGACGAAGTCCGGATGGCGGGCGAGGAACGCCTCCGCCTGCCGCTCCCCCTCTTCCGCCTCCAGCGAGCAGGTGCAGTAGACGAGGCGGCCGCCCTCCTTCAGGAGATGCGCCGCCCGGTCGAGGAGCCGCGCCTGGAGGGCCGCGAGCTTCGCCACGTCTTCCTCCCCCTTCGTCCAGGCCACGTCGGGATGGCGGCGGATGGTGCCCGTGGCGGAGCACGGGGCGTCGAGGAGGATTGCGTCGAAGGGGGCCTCGTCGAGCTTCTCCGCATCGGCGGCCAGGGTCCGGGCCCGCAGCCCGAGGCGGGCGACGTTGTCCTGGAGGCGCTTCAGGCGCCGGGGCGAGCGGTCGACGGCCAGCACGTCCGCGCCTGCGGCGGCGAGCTGGGCGGTCTTGCCGCCGGGCGCCGCGCACAGGTCGGCCACGCGCTCCCCCGGCCGCACCCGGAGCAGGCGCGCCGGCAGGGCGGCGGCGGCGTCCTGCACCCACCATTCCCCCTCCGCATAGCCCGGCAGGTCGCGGATCGCCGTGCGCTCGGTCAGGCGCACGCTGCCCGTCGGCAGCAGGAGGCCGCCGACCCGGGCGGCCACGGCCGCGGCCTCGCCCTTCGCCGTGAGATCGACGGACGCGCCCGCGCGGTGCGCCTCGGCGATCCGGGCGGCGGTCTCCTCGCCGTACCGGGCGACCCAGCGGCGCTCGAGCCAGCCGGGGGTGTCGAGCCACGGATCCCGGGCGGAGAGGACGGCGTCGCGCTCGCGGGCCACCCGCCGCAGGACGGCGTTGACGAGCCCGCCCGCATGGCGGAGGCGCCCGTCCTCCTGGGCGAGCCGCACCGCGGTGTCCACGGCGGCGTGGTCGGGCACGTCGAGGAACAGGATCTGCGCCGCGCCGACGGCGAGGAGGTTGAGCAGGCGCTCGTCGCGGGATCCCTTCGTCAGCCGCTCGCGCAGCGCCCAGCCCAGGGTGCCGAGCCGGCGGAACGTGACGACGGCGATGGCCCGCGCCAGGGCCTCGTCGCGGGGCGGCAGCCCCTCGGCGGGCGCGAGCTCGTCCAGCACGTCGTCGAGGGGGACCCGGCGCTTGAGGGTCTCGGTGACGGCGTTCCAGGCGAGGCGGCGGGGGCCGAGGCCGGTCTGGGCTTCGCTGCGGTCCACGGTGCTCAACCCCACGGTCCCTTGCGCGCGCCCGCATTCCACGGGCTCGACGGGGCGGTGCGGGTGAAGCTCCCCGCGGGCGCGGGCGCCTGGCCCATCTCCTGCGCCAGGGCATGAAGGGCCGCGATCCGGTTTTCGGTCGCGGGATGCGTCGAGAAGAGGTTGTCCATGCCGCGCCCGGAAAGAGGGTTGACGATGAAGAGCGGTGCGGTCGCCGGATGCCGCTCCGCGTCCATGTTGGGGACGTGCGCCACGCCCCCGGCGATCTTGGCGAGAGCCGAGGCGAGGGCGAGCGGCTGGCCGAGAATCGTCGCGCCCATGCGGTCGGCATCGTACTCCCGCGAGCGGCTGATAGCCATCTGCAGGATCATGGCGGCGAAGGGCGCGACGAGGGCCGTGAGCAGCATGACGGCCGGGCTCGGCCTGTCGTCGCCCCGCCCGCCGAACAGGAAGCCGAACTGGGCGAGGCTCGCGATGGCGCCGGCGACCGTGGCGCTCACGGTCATGATCAGGGTGTCCCGGTTCCTGATGTGGGCGAGCTCGTGGGCGATCACGCCCGCCACCTCCGTGGGCGTGAGCGTATCGAGGAGGCCGGTGGTGACCGCCACCGCCGCGTTCTCCGGGTTGCGGCCGGTGGCGAAGGCGTTCGGCTGCGGGTTCTCGATGAGGTAGACCCGCGGCATGGGCAGGCCCGCGCGCCGGGCGAGCTCGCGCACCATGCGCACGAGATCCGGCGCCGTGGCCTCGTCGACCTCCACCGCCTGGTGCGCGGCCAGCGCCAGGCGGTCGGAATTCCAGTAGGCATAGAGGTTCGTCGCGACGGCGAGGCCGAGCGCGATCAGCATGCCGCTGGCACCGCCGAGCAGATACCCGACGACACCGAACAGGGCCGTCAGCGCCGCCAGCAGCAACCCGGTCTTGAAGGTGTTCATCGCAGTCTCCACGTCCTCCGGACCGAATAGCGCCCCGGAGCATTCCCTTCCAGAGCGCCATTCCCTTCCAGAATCCTATGTGGGGACGGGGGAGCCCGCCCCCAAGATGTCGCGCGGTGCGCGGCCGCCCGGACCTCGCGGGCGGCCGCGGCAACTGGTATGA
The DNA here is from genome assembly GCF_009363855.1 of Microvirga thermotolerans. GTDB lineage: Bacteria > Pseudomonadota > Alphaproteobacteria > Rhizobiales > Beijerinckiaceae > Microvirga > Microvirga thermotolerans. The sequence continues at coordinate 438,396 of NZ_CP045423.1, read as the reverse complement.
AAGCCCCATGAGCACGAACGAGAACCCGACCGAGAATCCCGATGCCGGCCATGCGGGCCCTCCCGCGGGCGCGGCGCCGGGAAAGACCCTCACCCCCGCCGCCGAGCGGGCGCTCCGCGAGGCGGAGGAACGCCGCCGCCGGATCGACGCCAAGGCCGCGGAGATCGCGAAGCGGAAGGAGCACCGCGGGCGCGGCGGCCTCGAACCGGTCCGCTACGCGGACTGGGAGGTGAAGGGCCTCGCCACCGATTTCTGAAAATTTTTCGCGGCGCATGTCACATCCGGGCAGCCCGCCTCGTCTTTCTCCCGTCGAACGTGAAAAGGAGAAGACGACGATGAAACCCCGTCTGGATTTTTCCGCGCTCAGCCCCGACACGATGAAGGCGATGCTCGCGCTCGAGCACCAGGCGCGCAACAGCGGCCTGGAGCAGAGCCTGATCGAGCTCGTGAAGATCCGCGCCTCGCAGATCAACGGCTGTGCCTACTGCCTCCACATGCACACCCGCGACGCACGCGCCCACGGCGAGACCGAGGAGCGGATCTACCTGCTCGACGCCTGGCGGGAATCGCCCCTCTACACGGATCGCGAGCGCGCGGCGCTCGCCTGGACCGAATCCCTGACGCTGATCGCCCGGACCCGCGCGCCGGACGAGGACTACGCCCTGCTCGCCGCCCATTTCACGCCGGACGAGCAGGCGAAGCTCACCCTTCTCATCGTGACGATCAACGGTTGGAACCGGTTCGCCGTCGGCTTCCGGGCCGTTCATCCCGCCGGGTCGGACCGTGCGGCCGCGTGACGGCGAGGGGGCGGAGGCCTTCGAGGAGCAGCGGCCGCGGCTGCTGCGCCTCGCCTACCGGATGCTCGGCTCCGTGACGGAGGCGGAGGACATCGTCCAGGAGGCGTATCTGCGCTGGCACGGGGCGGACCGGGCGGCGGTCCGCGAGCCCGCCGCCTTCCTGTCGCGCATGGTCGCGCGCCTGTGCCTCGACCACCTGAAGTCCGCCCGGGTGCGGCGGGAGACCTATATCGGGCCCTGGCTGCCGGAGCCGGTGACGGAACTCGGCCCGGACGGGGACGACGACCTGTCCTTCGCCCTCATGCTGGCGCTCGAGCGGCTCTCGCCCCTCGAGCGCGCGGCCTTTCTCCTGCACGACGTGTTCGGCATGGGCTTCGAGGAGGTGGCGGCGGCCCTCGACCGGGACCCGGCCGCCTGCCGCCAGCTCGCGGCGCGGGCCCGCAGGCACGTGCGCGAGGCGCGCCCGCGCTTCGCCGTTTCCCCGGACGAAGGCAGGCGGGTGGCCGATGCCTTCCTCGCCGCGTCCCGCAGCGGCGACGTCGCAGCCCTGCGCGACCTGCTCGCGGAGAACGTGATCGCCTACGCGGACGGCGGCGGCCTCCGGGCGGCGGCCCTCAACCCCCTGCGCGGCTTCCGCAGGGTCGCCGGCCTTCTCGCCGGCATCGCCCGCAAGGCGCGCTACGAGCCGCCGCAGGTCCTCTATGCGGGCCCGATCGACGGGCTGCCCGGTTTCCTCACCCGCGGACGGGACGGCGTCCTCCAGAGCCTCGCCCTCCAGATCGAGGAGGGCCGGATCACCGCTCTCTACATCGTGCGCAACCCCGAGAAGCTCGGACACCTGGCGGAGGCGGCGGGAGTCGCGGTTTCCTGAACGGGCGGCAACGGCGCCATTGTCCCGCGCGCCGCGCGCGGCTACGCTCCCGGCAACGGGGAGAAGCGATGAGCGGGACGGAGCGGCTGGAACTCTTCCGAAGCCTTCTGGAGGACGCCCATCGGGCGCTCGGCCTCTCGTTCGGCTTCGAGCTCTGGGACGGCTCGACCGTGCCGCGGGACCTGCCCCCTTACGCCATGCGCCTCGCGATCCGGCGGGAGAGCGTCGTCTCCGCCCTCCTGCGCCGCCCGGGCCTCGACACCCTCATCAACGCCCATGTGGCGGGCCTGCTCGACCTGAAGAACGGCACCCTCTTCGATCTCGCGGACCAGCGGCCGCAGGGCAAGGTCCTCCGCCGCCTGAAGGGCGTGAGCAAGGCGAAGGCCCTGAGGACGGCCTACCGGTTCTGGCGCGCGCCCGCCGACATGCCGCGCCCCCTCGACCGGATCGGGGAGAAGCCGGACGCCCGCGACGGGCGGCCCGAGACCAACAAGGGCAACATCGCCTATCATTACGACGTGTCGAACGCCTTCTACCGGCTCTTCCTCGACCCGGAGATGGTCTACACCTGCGCCTACTTCCAGCCGGACTGGCACGACGATCTCGCGAAGGCGCAGATCGACAAGCTCGACATGATCTGCCGCAAGCTCCGGCTCAAGCCCGGCGAGCGGCTGCTCGACATCGGCTGCGGCTGGGGCGCGCTGATCTGCCATGCGGCGCAGCATTACGGGGTCAAGGCCACCGGCGTGACGCTCGCGGAGGAGCAGGCGGCCCTGGCGCGGGAGAAGATCGCGCGGCTCGGCCTGCAGGAGCGGGTCGAGGTGGTGGTGAAGGACTTCACCCAGATGGAGGGGGAGTTCGACAAGATCTCCTCCATCGGCATGTTCGAGCATGTGGGGATCGCCAACCACCCGGCGTATTTCCGCGCCGTGCACCGGCTCCTGCGGCCGCGCGGGCTCTACCTGCATCACTGCATCGCCCGGCGCGCCAAGCGCACCGACCGCGCCTTCCGCAAGCTGAAGCCGGAATACCGGGCGCTGACCCGCTACATCTTTCCCGGCGGGGAGCTCGACCATCTCGGCATGTCGATCGCCAATCTCGAACGCTTCGGCTTCGAGGTGCACGACGTGGAAGGCTGGCGCGAGCATTACCAGCGCACCACGCGCCTGTGGTGGGAGAACCTGAACGCCCGCCGCCGGGAGGCCGAGGCCGAGGTGGGGCCGGAGAAGACCCGCATGTGGCTCCTCTATCTCGCCGGCTGCTCGCTCGCTTTCGCCCGCGGGGCGGTCGGGGTCAACCAGACGCTCGCCTCGAAGCGCAGCCGGGGTCCCGCCGGCCTGCCGCCGACGCGGGCGGACCTCTACCGCTGAACCGGTCCGCGGCGCTCACCGTTCCACGATCACCCGGGTCCCGACGGAGACTCGGTCGTAGAGGTCGACGATGTCCTCGTCGAGCATGCGGATGCAGCCGTAGGAGGCATAGGTTCCGATGGAGGACGGGCGGTTGGTGCCGTGGATGGCGTATTCGTCCCGGTCGAGGGTCAGGGCGCGGGCGCCCATGGGATTGTTGGGCGCGCCGCCGGGGATGACGGAGGGCAGGCGCGGGTTGTCCCGCTTCACCTCGAGCGGCGGCGACCAGGCGGGCTTCACGTATTTCCCGTCGACGCGCGCCTCGCCGAACCACTGCTTGCCCGGCTTGCCGACCGCCACGGGATAGCGCAGGGCCGTGCCGTCGCCGCGCACGTAATAGAGCCTGCGCTCGCCGGTCCGGATCAGGATCGTCCCGGGGGCGGCGGAACCCTCGAAGCGCACCAGCTCGCGGGCCGCGGCGGGAGATCCCGTGCCTGCCGCCGCGAGAAGCAGGGCGGCGGCCAGCGCCATGCCCGGGCCACGGCTCGCGAAGCCACGAAACCCCACCCCGCGGCATCCCATCGCTCCCCCCATGTCTCTCCCCTCCTCCGGCAAGCTGCGCAGGAGTGAGACGCGAAAGGAACGGCGACGGTTCCGGGGCTATGCCGGTCAGATGACCGGGTCCCAGCCCATCATGCGGTCGGCGACGGAGGGCTGGGCGGGCCGCGGCGCACGGTTCGTCATGCGGGCGTAGAGCCGCTTCACCGTGGCGCTCGCCGTGGTCACGCACAGGAAGGGCAGGAAGGCATGCACGAGGGCGGCGAGGCCGGCCGCCAGCAGCGGCCCGGCGAAGCTGAGGGCCACGCCCATATGCTCGAAATAGGTCTCGCCGACGGATTCGGGATGCTCGGTGAACAGCGACTTCAAGGACATGGTTGGCTCCCTCGGGGGCGGCATCGTAGCGTCGGGACCGTCACGGCTCAAGCGGAGGAGTGGGCCGCGGGTCCCGGGCCTTCTAGACCCGCTTCACCCCGGAGACGAGGACGCCGCCGGCCAGGAAGAACAGGATCAGCACGGCGGGACCCGCCGCCTGGGTGCGGAACAGGTCCGTCGCCACGGCCACCGTGAGCGGCGCGAGGAAGGACGTGACCTTGCCCGAGAGGGCGAGGAGGCCGAAATAGCGCCCCGCCTCCCGGGCGGGGACGAGCCGGGCCAGGAGGCTGCGGGAGGAGGCCTGGAGCGGGCCCGCGACGGCGCCGATGACGAGGCCGAGCCCGAGGAAGACCTTCTCCGGCAGCGTGCCGTAGAGGCCGTCGCCCGGCGCGGCGGGCGCGGTGGCGAACACGAAGAACACGTGCTCCCGGCCGAGGGAGAGCACGCCGGCGCAGACCAGGCCCAGAACGGCGATGGCGCCGAGGATGACCGGCCTCGCGCCGAAGCGGTCGTCGAGCCGCCCGCCGACGAGGGCGCCGAGGGTCCCGGTGACCGTGAGCAGGATGCCGAAGACGCCGAGTTCCGTGGCGTGCCAGCCGAACACGCCCGCCCCGTAGATGCCGCCGAAGGCGAAGAGCGCCACCAGGGCGTCCTGGTAGACCATGTTGGCGAGGAGGAAGCGCCCGACGCTCTCGTGCCGCCGCGCGTCGGCCACCGTGCTCGCCACCTGCGCGAGGCTCCGGCGCACGGCCTCGCGCAGGCCGGTGGCGGAGCGCGCGATGTCCGGCGTGAGGACGAAGAGCGGCAGGACGAAGAGGAGGAACCACACCGCCGAGAACGGGCCGGTGATCCGGTCCCCCTCCCGGAGGCCCGCGTCGAGGCCGAAGAGCGGCTGGAGGCCCAGCACGGTCCGGCCCGTCTCCGGGCTCGCGGCGAGGAAGCCCAGCACGATGGCAAGGGAGACGAGCCCCCCGAGATAGCCGATGGCCCAGCCGGTGCCGGAGAGCCGGCCGAACCGCTCCGGCGGCACGAGGTGCGGGATCATGGCGTTGTTGAACACGGCGGCGACCTCCACCGCGACGGTGCCGATGCCGAAGCCGAGGAGCGCCACCGGGATGGCGGAGGGCGCCCCCGGCGCCGCGAACCACAGGGCGAAGGAGGAGGCGAAGAGCACGAGGCCGCAGGCGGCGATCCACGGCTTCTTCGGCCCGGTGGCGTCGGCGATGGCGCCGAGGACGGGCGAAAGGAACGCCAGCACGAGGCCCGCGCAGGCGGTGGCGTAGCCCCACAGGCTCTGTCCCGTCACCGGATCGGGCGCGAGCGCCGCCGCGAAGAAGGGCGCGAAGACGAAGGTGGTGACCAGGGTGAAGAAGGGCTGACAGGCCCAGTCGAACAGGAGCCAGCCGAGGATGGCCGGACGGGAGGCCGCGCCCGCGGGCGCGGCCGGCTCTTCGGGGAGGGGCGGCAGGGCTGCGGGCGGGAGGGATTCCAGGACGTCGCGGTCGTTCATGGAATCTCCTTAAACGTCCCGCCCGCGCAAGGCGAGCGCCGCAGGGGCGCAGGTCCGTCAGACCCGCGCCAGGTCGCCCAGGAGGCTCGCCGCCACGGTCACCTTGGACAGGGTGAGCCCGGAGAGGACGATGCTGTCGACCGCGTTGCGGATGCGGGCGACGTCCGCGCCGCGCTTCTCGCTCCAGGCCCGTACCGCGTCGGCTCCCGCGGCGTCCTGCGCCGCCACCTCCGCCGTGAGGTTGCGGTGGGCCGAGGCGATGCTGTCGATGGCCCGGTCGAGGGCGAGGCGGTCGAAGTAGTCGCTCACGGCGATCTCCCGCGCCGCCCCGATCAGCGCGCCGAGGCGGAAGGCGCCCTCCACCGCGAAGTGGATGCGGGCGATGTCCACCACCGGCTTGCCGGTCTTCTGCGCGGTCAGCACGATGTCGGGGGCCGCGACGAGGTCCGGCAGGGCCGAGAGGCGGCGCGCAAGTTCCTCGGGCGCGCCCTGCTCGACGAGGGCCTTCGCGCGGGCGTCCCAGGCGTCCAGCGCCTCCTGCGCGAGGGTCTCGCGCAGGCCGCGCTCGATCTCCGCGATGCCGGAAGCGTAAGTGCCGATCACCGCGTCGAGGGTGGTCGACGTGAAGTCCACATTGCGGATGAACCAGACGATGCGGTTCATGAGGAGCTCCTGCAGCTCGCCGTAGAGCCGCAGCTGCAGGGCGCCCGGAACCATGCCGTCGAGGGCGTCGATGGCGCCGTTCAGCTCCGTGAGGCCGAAGGAATCCCGCGTCGCCGCATAGGCCGCCGCGATGGTCGGCGCGTCGGCGCCCGTCTGGTCGACGAGCCGCGCGACGACGGTGGGGCCGCCGCGGTTGACGATGGCGTTCGCGAGCTGGGTCGCGATGATCTCGCGGCGCAGCCGGTGCCCGGCGATGGCGTCGGGGAAGCGCTCGCGCATCTCCTGCGGGAAGTAGCGCTCCAGCTCCTTGCCGAGATAGGGATCGTCCGGAACGGTGCTCTCGAGCAGTTCGTCGTGCAGCGAGAGCTTGGCATAGGCGAGCAGCACCGCGATCTCCGGCCGCGTCAGCCCCTCGCCCCGGCGGGCGCGCTCGGTCAGGGTCGCGTCGTCGGGAAGGTATTCCACGTTCCGGTCGAGCCGCCCTTGCGCCTCCAGCATGTGCATGAGGCGGCGGGCGAAGCCCATGCCCGCGAGGCTGCGCCGCTCCGAGAGGGAGAGCGCCAGGGTCTGCAGGTAGTTGTTGCGCAGCACGAGGCGCGCGACCTCGTCGGTCATGTCGACGAGGAGCGCGTTGCGCGCGTCGGGCGTGAGGCGGCCGTCGCGCTCGGGCACGGCGAGGGCGATCTTGATGTTCACCTCCACGTCGGAGGTGTTGACGCCGGCGGAGTTGTCGATGGCGTCGGTGTTGAGCCGCACGCCCGCCCGCGCCGCCTCGATGCGCCCGCGCTGGGTCATGCCCAGATTGGCGCCCTCGCCGATCACCTGCGCCCTGACCTCCGCGCCGGTGATGCGGATCGCGTCGTTGGCGCGGTCGCCCACCTGCTCGTCCGTCTCGGTCGAGGCGCGGACGTAGGTGCCGATGCCGCCGAACCAGAGCAGGCCGACGGGCGCCCTGAGGATCGCGCTCATCACCTCGCTGGGCGTCGCCTCGGCCTTGTCGAAGCCGAGCACGGCGCGGACCTCCGGGGACAGGGGAATGGATTTCGCGCTGCGCGCAAAGACGCCGCCGCCCTTGGAGATCAGCGCCTTGTCGTAGTCCTGCCAGCTGGAGCGGGGCAGGTTGAACAGGCGCTCGCGCTCCCTGAACGCGGCTTCGGGATCGGGGTTCGGATCGAGGAAGATGTCCCGGTGGTCGAAGGCTGCGACCAGCTTGATCGCCCGCGAGAGCAGCATGCCGTTGCCGAACACGTCGCCCGACATGTCGCCCACGCCCACCACCGTCACCGGCTCGGACTGGATGTCCACGTCCATCTCGCGGAAGTGGCGCTTCACCGCCTCCCACGCGCCGCGGGCGGTGATGCCCATCTTCTTGTGGTCGTAGCCATTGCTGCCGCCGGAGGCGAAGGCGTCGCCGAGCCAGTGGTGCTTCTCGGCGGAAAGCGCGTTCGCGGTGTCGGAGAAGGTGGCCGTGCCCTTGTCCGCCGCGACCACGAGATAGGGATCGTCCCCGTCGTGGCGCACGGTGTCGGCGGGCGGCACCACGCGGTCGCCCTCGATGTTGTCGGTGAGCTGCAGGAGCGTGCGCACGAAGATGCGGTAGCTCTCCGTGCCTTCCGCGAGCCAGGCCTGGCGGTCGCTCGCCGGCGGCAGCTGCTTGGGCACGAAGCCGCCCTTGGCGCCGACGGGCACGATGACCGCGTTCTTCACCTGCTGCGCCTTGACGAGGCCGAGCACCTCGGTGCGGAAATCCTGCGGCCGGTCCGACCAGCGCAGGCCGCCGCGCGCCACCTTGCCGAAGCGCAGGTGCACGCCCTCGACCCGCGGCGAGTAGACGAAGATCTCGTAGAGCGGCTTCGGCAGCGGGATCCCGTCGACCTTCGCGCATTCGAACTTGAAGGCGATGGTCTGGCGCGGCAGGCCGTTGCTCTCGAGCTGGAAGAAGTTGGTGCGCACGGCCGCTTCGATGAGGTTGATGAAGCGGCGCAGGATGCGGTCGTCGTCGAGGCTCGTGACCTCCTTCAGCATCTCCTCGATCTCGGCCCGAAGCGCGGCCTCGGACGAGGCGCGCTCGGCCGCATTCTCGACGCGCGGGTCGAAGCGGGCGTAGAACAGCTCGACGAGCTTCACCGCGATGGCGCTGTGGCGCGCCAGGGTGCCGGCAAGATAGTCCTGCGCATAGGGGATGCGGATCTGGCGCAGGTAGCGGCCGAAGGCGCGCACCATCGCCACGTCGCGCCAGCCGAGGCCCGCCTCCAGCACGAGGCGGTTGAAGGCGTCCGATTCCGCGAGGCCGCGGAACAGGGCGAGCAGCGCCGCCTCGATGAGGTCCTGGATCGCGTCGATGGCGATGGGGCCGCCGGAGGCGCGCTCCAGGGTCATGTCGTGGAGCCAGACCCGGTCCATGCCGGTCACGCCCGAGGACAGGACCCGGTAGGTCCGTTCGTTCACCACGCGGAAGCCGAGATTCTCCAGGAGCGGCACGCGCTCGGAGAGCGGCAGCGCCGTGGCGCGGGAGAAGACCTTGAGATGGACGCGCGTCCCGTCGTCCCCTTCCCGGCGGTAGAGGTCGACCGCGCGCGGGCGCGCCTCGGAGAGCTGCTCGAGGATCGCGATGTCGGCGATGGCCTGCTCGGCACCGAAGGCCTCGCGGTAGGCGGCGCTGAAGGCATGGGCGTAGCGCGCGGCGAGCGCGCGGGCCCGGGCGCCGCCGACCGTGTCGTCGAGCCGGTCGCGGAGCGCGTCGCTCCAGGTGCGCACGATGCCGGCGATGCCCGCCTCCAGGGTCTCGCGGGAGATCTTTGGCGTCTCGCCCTCGTCGCGGCCGATGATGTAGTGGGTGCGCGCCAGGGGGCCTTCGGGATAGGCCGGGTAGGACGCCGAGACGCGGCCCTCGTACACGCTCGCCAGGAACTCGCCGATGCGGCGGCGGATATCCGTGTCGTAGCGGTCCTTCGGCACGTAGACCAGGACCGACACGAAGCGGTCGAACTGGTCGGGCCGGGCGAGCGCGCGGATGCGGGGCCGCTCCGACAGGCTCATGATGTCGAGGGCGAAGTGGTAGAGCGTGTCCTCGTCGATCTGGAAGAGCTCGTCGCGGGGATAGTTCTCCAGCACGTTGAGGAGCGAACGGCCGGAATAGCTCGCCGGGTCGAAGCCCGCGCGGGCGACGATCTTCGCCACCTTGTGGCGCAGGTAGGGCACCTCGCCCGTCGTGTTCGTGTAGGCGCTCGCGGTGAACAGGCCGACGATGCGCAGCTCGCCCTGCAGCCGTCCTTCGCCGTCGAACAGCTTCACGCCCACATAGTCGAGATGGGCGCGGCGATGCACGCGCGACTTGACGTTCGCCTTGGTGATGATCAGCGCCTTCGGCAGCTCCAGGAAGGCGCGGATCTCCGGCGTCATCGCCACCAGCTCGCGGCCGCGGCGCAGGACCTTCACGGAGGGGTCGCGCAGGAGGCCGAGCCCGGAGCCCTCCACCGGATCGGCGGCGGTGTCGCCGAGGGGCAGGCGGTATTCGCGCAGTCCCAGGAAGGTGAAGTTGTCCTGGGCGATCCAGTCGAGGAAGGCGACGGCCTCCTTCACCTCGTCCTCCGGCAGCGGCGGCGGGTGGAGCCGGTAGTTCTGGACGAGCTCGGTGACGCGGGCGCGCATGCCGGGCCAGTCGTGCACGGCGAGGGCCACGTCCTTGTAGACCCGGCGCAGGGCCTCGGTCAGGCGCTCGCGGGCCTCCGCGTCGTCGATGCGCGGCAGGTGGATGTGGATGAAGCTCTCGCGCTTCACGCCGATCCGGGCATGGGCGGTCGCCTCGCCGAGAAGGCGCACGAGCGATCCGTCCCGCTCGCGCTCGACCGCGAGGATCGGATGCGCGACGAGGAGCGGCTCGTATCCCTCGTCGACGAGCTCGGCGAGGGTCGAATCGAGAAGGAAGGGCATGTTGTCGTTGACGACCTCGAGGATCGTCACGTCCCGGCGGCGGCCCTCCCGCTCCACCTCCACGTCGATGAGGCGGACGTCGGCGCCGGTCTCGGGACGGGGCGCCTTGAGGTGCTCGTAGGCCTTGGACGCCAGCTCGGCGAGAGCCTGCGGCGAATAGGCGGCCAGGTCCTCGGAGGGCACCCGGCCGAACAGCACGTGCAGGAAGGTGGGGGGGACGTCCGTGTGCCCGGTCTCGAGCACGGCGACGGCCTGGGCCGTCAGTTCGCCTCCGCTGGTGGAAGGGTCCAGCTTCATGCGCGCATCCTCGCTTATGAACGTTGCGGGAGCGTTGCCACAGACGGTCCCGACAAGCAACCGAAGCCTGCGATTCTGCACACGCAGGAGGCAGTTTGATGAATTTCGCGACAGCTTAGGCTGCCTCGGCCCGCGACGACGACAGATTCAGCTTCTTCAGGTTGGCGTCCCCCCAGGCCTTCATGGCCATGAGCACCGGCTCGAGGCTGCGGCCGAGTTCCGAGAGGCTGTATTCCACCCTGGGCGGCACCTGGGCGTAGACCGTCCGCGTCACCAGGCCGTCGGCCTCCAGCTCCCGCAGCTGGTTCGTCAGCATCCGCTGCGTGACGCCGGGCAGGAGGCGGCGGATCTCGTTGAAGCGCAGGGTGCCGCGCAGGAGCTTGTAGAGGATCACGATCTTCCACTTGCCGTCGATCAGGCCGAGCGTGCCTTCCACGGAACAGGTCGTGGGCGCGGGCGCCCTGCGGGCGGAACGGGTCATCACGGTATCCTTTTCGACACTATGTGCGCGAAATGTGCGTTCTTGCGGACAGATTGCGTATGTCCCACCCTGACCGCAAGGAGAAACCGGGCGGCCGCCCGGTTTCCGACAGACCAGGAGATGATTCATGCGATCGACCATGCGCGCCGTCGCCTACCGCGAGCCCCTTCCCGCCGACAACGAGGCCGCCCTCGTCGACATCGAGCTGCCGGTGCCGCAGCCCGGGGGGCGCGACCTGCTGGTCGAGGTGAGGGCCGTCTCCGTGAACCCGGTGGACGTGAAGGTGCGCTCCAGGATGGCGCCGGAGCCGGGGACGGCGCGGGTCCTGGGCTTCGACGCGGCCGGGGTCGTCCGTGCGGCGGGGCCGGGGGCGAGCCTTTTCCGGCCGGGGGACGAGGTCTTCTACGCCGGGTCGCTGATCCGGCCCGGCACGAACGCGGAGTACCACCTGGTGGACGAGCGGATCGTGGGGGCGAAGCCGCGGAGCCTGGGCTTCGCCCAGGCCGCCGCCCTGCCCCTGACCGCGCTGACCGCCTGGGAGACCCTGTTCGACCGCATCGACATCCGCCGTCCGGTGCCCGGCGCGGCGCCCGTCCTGCTGATCGTCGGCGGCGCCGGCGGGGTCGGATCCATGGCGATCCAGCTCGCCCGCCGGCTCACGGACCTCACCGTGGTCGCCACCGCCTCCCGGCCCGAGACGGAGGCCTGGTGCCGGGACCTCGGCGCCCATCACGTGATCGACCACCGCAGGCCTCTCGGGGAGCAGATGCAGGCGCTCGGCCTCGGCGCCCCTTCCTTCGTCTTCTCCATCACCCACACCGACGCGCATTTCCCCGCCGTCGCGGAGCTGATCGCGCCGCAGGGCAGGCTCGGCGTGATCGACGATCCGGCGGGAATCGACGTGACCCTGCTCAAGCGCAAGAGCGTGTCCCTGCACTGGGAATCCATGTTCACCCGCTCCACCTTCCAGACCGCGGACATGGAGCGCCAGCACGAGATCCTGAACGAGGTGGCGCGGCTGGTCGATGCCGGGACGATCCGCACCACCCTCGCCGAGGTCGCCGGCCCGATCGACGCCGCGACCCTGCGGCGCGCGCATGCCTTCATCGAGAGCGGCCGCGCGCGGGGCAAGATCGTGCTGGAGGGCTTCTGAGCCGGAAGGGAACCGGGCAAAAAGAAAGCCGCCCTGCGCAGGCGGCTTTTGCTCTCGACGTTTGTGTGGCCCGGCCCACCGATTGCCCTGGGGGCTGGGGGGCTGACGTGTCCAGGGCGGCCGACGGACCGGGCCGTCGAGGCAACGGTCCGCTTATCGACCGGCACTGGGGCTGCCGCGCGGCACGATTGCGGCAAAAATAAGATTTGGCCGGGAAAGCCGCGAGGGGAGCGGCGGGGCCGGGGTTGCGCCCGCCGCCGGGGAGACCCATCATCTGGCTAACGACGATCGTCCGCCGGAGGAGACATGAGCGAAGGTGATCTCGCGGAGCCGCTCCGCGGCGGCCCGGCCTCCCATTCGGGACACGTGCTCCCGTTCCCGGCCGCCGCACCCAGAACCGTCTCGTTCGACCGGCAGGAACTCCAGGCCATCCTCAACCTCTACGGACGCAAGGTCGCGGAGGGCGAATGGCGCGACTACGCCATGGACTTCCTCCCCGACAGGGCGGTCTTCTCCATCTTCCGCCGCACCTCCGAGATGCCGCTCTACCGGATCGAGAAGGTGCCGAAGCTCTCCCGCCGGCAGGGCGCCTACGCGGTGGTCGTCTCCTCGGGGCTGATCCTCAAGCGCGGCCACGAGCTTCCCACGGTGCTGCGGGTCCTCGACAAGCCCCTGAAGGTGGTGTCCTGAGACGGCCCGGACGGGGCGCCGGTCACGGGCGCTCCTTCTCCGGCATGGCGAGGAGCCAGAGGCCGGAGGCCAGCACGCCGGCGACCGCGACCCAGAGCACCGGCCGGATGCCGACCGCGTCGGCGGCGAGGCCCGCGACCAGGGCCGCCACGAGGCCGAGCCCCCCGGTCAGGAGGTGGTAGGTCCCGCCCTCCCGTCCCCGCAGGATCTCCGGGGTCGATTCCTGGCGAAGGGTGGTGGCGTTGGTGAAGAAGACCACCGAGATCCCGTCCCCGAAGAGCTGGGAGAGGCACAGCAGGGACGCCGCCGCCCAGAACGGGCCGCCTGCGAGCGGAATGAAGGCGAGGACGAGACCGTAGGCGAGAAGCGCACCCATGAGAAGCCGGCGCGGCGCCAGGCGCCGCCCCGCCGCCTCCGCATAGCGCGCGCCGACGAGGGCGCTGATCCCGCCCAGGGCGATGATGAGACCGAGGGGGCCCGGCGCGATGCCGAGCTCGCGCACCGCATAGAGCACGTAGAGGGGCGAGAAGAACGAGAGGAAGAAGGTGAGCGTCGCAAGGCACAGGTTGAGCGGGCGCAGCACCGGGTGCGAGAGGACGAAGCGCAGGCCCTCCCGCGTCTCCCGCCAGATGTCCGGGGCCTCGTCCTGCGCCGCGCGGGCCGGCTCGACGCGCCGGATCGAGGCGAGGAGCGCCGCCGACCAGAGGTAGGACAGGGCATCGAAGAGAATGGCGACGGGGGCCGTCACGAGCTGGATGGCGACGCCCGCGAGCGCCGGCCCGGCGATCTCGGCCACCGCGTCCGTGGTGGCGAGCTTCGCGTTGCCCTCGAGGAGCCGCTCCTTCTCGACCACGGTCGGGAGATAGGCGTTGTCCGCGGTCTGGAAGATCATGGAGAAGAGGGCGACCACCGCCGCCACGCCCATGACCTGCCCGATGGTGATGGCGTCGAGCCAGGCCATGACCGGCAGCGTCGCCAGGGCCGCGGCGCGGACGAGATCGGCCAGGATCAGGACGCGCCGGCGGCGGGTGCGGTCGATCCAGGCGCCGGCGAAGGGGCTGAGGAGAACGCCCGGCAGGGCGCTCAGCGCCACCAGCAGGCCGAGATCGGTGGCGGAGGCGTCGAGCAGCAGGGCCGCGACGATCGGCAGCCCCTCGCGCGTGAAGCGCGCGCCGACGGCGGACAGGCTCTGCGCCGCCCACAGCTTCATGAAATCGGGATTGCGCCAGAGCCCGCCTCTGGCGGCGAGGAACGACCGGAACATGGAAACGAGCCTTCGGAGGAGCGGGTCGGCCCGGGCGATGCGCGGGCGGCCCCAGCGCATTGCGCGGATCCGGCGGTTCGCGCAAGCGAAAAAGCGGACCCGGCCGCTCCACGAAGAAAAGCCCCGGCCTGGGGGCCGGGGCTTCGAAGAACGGTTCTGCGCGTTCCGCCTACTCGTTGCGGTTGCCCAGGAGGGCGAGCAGGAACTGGAACATGTTGATGAAGTCCAGGTAGAGCTGCAGCGCGCCGAAGATCGACGCCTTGGCAGCCGCCTCGCCGTCGTAGTTGCCGTAGAGATACATCTCCTTCAGCTTCTGCGTGTCGTAGGCGGTGAGGCCCGCGAAGATCAGAACGCCGAGGATCGAGATGATCATCTGGAAGGCCGGCACCACGTAGCCGAACGCCACCATGCCCAGGTTCACCAGCGAGGCCAGGATCAGGCCGACCAGGCCCATCACAAGGAAGGAGCCCATGCCGGAGAGGCTGCGTCCGGTGGTGTAGCCCCACAGGGACAGCGCGCCGAAGGCGGCCGCCGTGATGAAGAACACCTGGACCACGCTCGCGCCGGTGAACACGATGAGCAGCGTGGAGAGCGAGGCGCCCATCACCGCCGCGAAGGCGAAGAAGGTGCCGCGCGCCGCGGCCGCCGACATGCGCTCCATGCGGAACGAGAACAGGAAGATGAAGGCCAGCGGGGCGAGCGCCACGACCCACTTGAGCGGCGAGCCGTACAGCGCGACGCCGAACGACGTCAGGCCCACATTGCCCATCCGGGCCACCGCCATGGACGGATCGCTCGTCGTGGCCAGCATGTTGATGCCGAGCGCGACCAGGGCCGAGATGGCAAGGCCCAGGATCATGTTGTTGTAGACGCCGAGCATGAAGGCGCGCAGGCCTTGGTCGACCTGTGCGGCCGTCCGGGCAAAGCCGGTGCCAGCGGCGTATTGGTTTTGCTCATACGGTTGCATCGGAGCCCTTTCTCACGGTGTCCCGTCGATGTTCCCTCGAAAGGCTGGGAAGTCAGCCCTCGGCCGCCGCACTTGTCCGGCGACATCCGGAATATGAGAGGTCGCCCAGGCTTCCGCAAGGGGCAAGGTCAAGCTTCAACCTTTCGTGATAAAGAACAGTGAAGTTTTGTCGAGGCGACTAGATCCACCCGCCCCTGAGGGGTTCCTTCCTAGTGGAGAGGGCCTTCAAAGATCTCGCAAGTATAGAGCCGGCTTTTGACTCAGGATCCGCCACGTGCCGAGCAAACCTAGACACACGCTCACCAGCACCGCGAGAACGGATGCAAGGATCGCCCCGGAAAGATCCGCCACAAAGCTTAAGTTCATCACGTGGACCACGATCATGTAGGCGGCGAGCGCTCCGGCAAGGAGCCCGAACACCGCCGTCGCACCCCCTAAGAACCCGTATTCGAGGGCATAGGCCAGGAGGAGCCTGGCGCGGGTCGCCCCCAGGGTCTTCAGCACCACCGCGTCGTAGAGGCGGGCCCGGTGGCCCGCCGCCAGGGCGCCGGCGAGGACGAGCAGGCTCGCCGCCAGGGCGACGGCGCTCGCGCCGCGGATCGCCGTGACGAGCTGGGAGACCACGTCGTTCACCGCGTCGAGGGCGTCCTTCACCCGCACGCTCGTGACCGCCGGAAAGGCCTGCGCGGCGCTGCGCAGGAGGCGGGCGTCGGTGGCCGCGTCGGAGCCGTTCGGGAAGGTGACGGTGGCGAGATGCGTGTGCGGGGCGCCCGCGAAGGTGTTGGGCGAGAACACCATCACGAAGTTGATGCCGAGCGAGCGCCATTCCACCTGCCGCAGGTTGGCGATGGCGGCGGTGACGTTGCGCCCGAGGACGTTCACCGTCACCTCGTCGCCGAGCTTCAGGCCGAGCCCCTCGGCGATCCTGGCGTCGAAGGAGACGAGGGGCCGGCCCCGGTAGTCCTCGGGCCACCACGCACCCGCCACGAGGCGGGAGCCCTCGGGCGGCGCCTTCGCGTAGGTGATGCCCCGGTCCCCGTCGAGCACCCAGGACACCTCCTCGTCGGCCCTGATCTCGGAGACGGGGACGCCGCGCAGGCTGACGATGCGCCCGCGCATCATGGGCACCCGGTCCATCGCCGCCCCGGGCGCCTGCGCCTTCACGAAGGCCTCGAACGCGTCCGCCTGGGCGTTGGGGATGTCGAGGAAGAAGAAGCTCGGCGCGCGCTCGGGAAGGGTCTGCTTGAGCTGGCGCGTGAGGTTGGAATCGATCAGGGCGAGGGTCACGAGAAGGGTGATGCCGAGCCCGAGGGAGAGCACCAGGGAGGGCGTGAGCGCCCCCGGCCGGTGGATGTTGGCGAGCGCGAGCCGCGGCGCGGTGCGGCGGGGCCGCGGCAGGCGCCGGGCGAGCGCCATGATGCCGAGGGCCACGAGGCGCAGGAGGGCGAAGGACCCGGCGGCCGCCGCGACGAACATCAGCGCGATGCGCCGGTCGTAGGCGGCGGCGACGGAAAGGCCGACGAGGGCCGCGAGCGCCAGGACGAGGGCGGCGAGGTAGCGGCGGCGCGGCCAGCGCCGCTCCGGCTCGACCTGGTCCCGGAACAGGCCGGAGACCGGGATGTCGTGCGCCCGCCCGAGGGACGGCAGGGCGAAGACGAGGGCCGCGAGCACCCCGTAGAGGAGCGCGATGCCGAGCTCCATCCAGGCCAGCGTCGGGCGGATCGGGGTCGGCAGCAGGGAGCCGAACAGGCCGGACACGGCAAACGGCAGCGCGCCGCCCGCCGCGAGCCCGAGGGCGATCCCGAGGCCCGCGATCAGGAGAACCTGGGTGAGGTAGAGCGCCACCACCTGCCCGCCGGGGGCGCCGAGGCTCTTGAGGGTCGCGATGGAGGCCCGCTTGCGGTCCACGAATCCGCGCACGGCGTTCGCCACCCCGACGCCTCCGACGAGGAGCGCGGTGAGGCCGACGAGGGTGAGGAACTGGGTGAAGCGCTCGATGTTGCGGGCGAACCGCGGATCGGCATTGACCCGGGTGCGGACGTTCCAGCCCGCCTCCGGCAGCGCGCGGCCGGCCTCCGCCTCGACGGCGGCGAGCCCCTCGTCGGTGGATCGGGCGGGCGGCACGACGAGCCGGTAGGTCCAGCGGACGAGGCTGCCGGGCTGGACCAGGCCGGTCGCCGCCAGGGCCTCCTGCGAGACGAGGAGGCGCGGCCCGAAGCCGATGCCGTTGGCGATCTTGTCGGGCTCCGACATGAGGCTCGCCCGGAGCTCGATTGCCGCGTCGCCCACCCTGATCCGGTCCCCCACCTTCAGGTCGAGCCGGGCGAGCAGGGCGGGATCGGCCGCCGCGCCGAAGGCGCCGTCCCGCTCCGCGAAGAGGGCGGCGGGAGCCAGGGGCGGCTCCGTCTCGAGGGTGCCGACGGTGGGATAGGCCCCGTCCACCGCCTTCATCTCGACGAGGGCGGCGCCCCTGTCGCCCGCATTGGCCATGGCGCGCAGGGACGCGACGGTGGAGACAGAGCCCCTGGAGGCGAGGAAGGCGCGTTCCGCGTCGTTCGCCTGCCGCTGGAGCAGGGAGAAGGCCATGTCGCCGCCGAGGATCCGGCGCCCCTCGCGGGAGATGCCCTCCGTCAGGGACCGCGACAGGGAGGAGACCCCCGCGATGGCCGCGACCCCGAGGGCGATGCAGGCGATGAAGACGCCGAAGCCGCGCAGGCCCGCGCGCAGCTCGCGCAGGGCGAGGCGGAGGATCGGCGGGGAGGCGGCCCGCTTCGGCGGCCTTCGGGGAGCGGACAGGGTGCCGTGCATGGAATGCGCCTCAGGCCGCGGCCGCCGCATCGGCGTCGATGCGTCCCGACCGCAGCCGCACGGTGCGGTCGCACAGGCGGGCGAGGTTCAGGTCGTGGGTGACGAGGACGAGGGTCGCGCCCCGCTCGCGCCGGAGGGCGAAGAGCAGGTCGACGACGGAGCGGCCCGTGCTCTCGTCCAGGTTCCCGGTCGGCTCGTCGGCGACGAGGATCGCCGGGTTCGGCACGATGGCGCGGGCGATGGCGACCCGCTGCTGCTCGCCCCCCGAGAGCTGCGAGGGGTAGTGGTGGAGCCGGTGGCCGAGGCCCACGGCCCGCATTTCCGCCTCCGCCCGCTCGAAGGCGTCCGGCTCGCCGGCGAGTTCGAGCGGCAGGGCCACGTTCTCGAGGGCGGTCATGGTGGGGATGAGGTGGAAGGACTGGAACACGATGCCGATGCGCCGCCCGCGGAACCGGGCGAGCGCGTCCTCGTCGAGGCCGGTGAGGTCGGTCCCGTCGACGACGACCGTGCCGGAATCCGGCCGCTCCAGGCCCGCCATGGTCATGAGCAGGGTGGACTTGCCCGAGCCGGACGGCCCGACGAGGCCGACCGCCTCCCCCCGCCCCACGGCGAGGGAGACGCCCTTGAGGATGTGCACCCGCGCGGGCCCCCGCCCGAGGCTCAGGTCCACATCCTGCAGCGCAATGGCCTTGTCCTGCATGCCCATCCACCCGATCTTCCGGAAAAACCCGCCGACACGTCCGGCCGAGACGGCCGGGCGCGACCCCTTGTCGTCAGAACCATATGGGAAGTCCTTCGACGATGCGCCAACCGGGCCCGATCATGGCGATCATTTTTGCGTGTGTCGCCACCCTCGCCGCTCTTCTCCTCCCCGCCGCCGCGCAGCCCAGGGGAGAGCCCGGGCGCGGCGGCGAGCCGATCCGCCTCGTCGCCCTCGGCGACAGCCTCACCGCCGGCTACGGCCTGCCGCAGGGCACCGCCTTCCCGGCGGTGCTGGAGAAGGCCCTGAAGGCGAAGGGCTACAACGTGGAGATCGCCAATGCGGGCGTCTCGGGTGACACGGCCTCCGGCGGCCTCGACCGGCTCGACTGGTCGGTCCCCGACGGGACGGACGGGGTGATCCTGGAGCTCGGCGCCAACGACATGCTGCGCGGCCTCGACCCCGCCATTCCGCGCCGGGCCATCGAGACCATCGTGGAGCGGCTGAAGGCGCGCGGCATTCCCGTGATGCTCGCCGGCATGGCGGCCTCGCGCAATCTCGGCGCGGACTACGCGGAAAAGTTCGATTCCCTCTACCGGGACATTGCGGAGAAGCACGGCCTTGTGCTCTATCCCTTCTTCCTGGATGGAGTCGCCGGCGATCCCAGCCTCAACCTCCAAGACGGCCTTCACCCGACGGCCAGGGGGATCGAGATCGTCGTCGCGCGCATCCTGCCCACCGTCGAGACATTTCTCGCCACCCTCCCCCGGCGCTGACGCCCGTCGGCGCCCGTTCCTGCCTGAACGCGGCAGCCCCTGCCGCGAGGAGCCTTGCCTATGCAGTATCGCCGCCTCGGCCGCACGGACCTCAACGTCAGCCTCATCTGCCTCGGCACCATGACCTGGGGCCAGCAGAACACCGAGGCCGACGGCCATGCCCAGATGGACTACGCCCTCGACCACGGCATCAACTTCTTCGACACCGCGGAGCTCTATTCCATACCGCCGCGGCCGGAGACGCAGGGATCGACGGAGCGCATCATCGGCTCCTGGTTCAAGGCGCGCGGCACCCGCGACAAGGTGATTCTCGCCACGAAGGTGGTGGGACGCTCCGACAACACCTGGTTCCGCGACGACGGCGCGAAGGCCGAACTGTCCCGCGCGCAGATCGAGGAGGCGGTGAACAAGAGCCTCAAGCGCCTCCAGACCGACTACATCGACCTCTACCAGATCCACTGGCCCGACCGCCCGATGCCCTGGGGCTCGAACCCGACGATCTACCGCCACATGGAGGGCGATTCGCACCCCATCGAAGAGACCGTCGCGATCATGAGCGACCTGGTGAAGGCCGGAAAGATCCGCCATTTCGGCCTCTCGAACGAGAGCGCCTGGGGCGCCATGACGTTCCTGAAGGCGACCGAGGCGACGCCCGGCCTGGCGAGGATCCAGTCGATCCAGAACGCCTACAATCTCCTCAACCGCACCTACGAGGTCGCCCTCGCCGAGGTGTCCATGCGCGAGGATGTGAGCCTGCTCGCCTACTCGCCCCTGGCCCAGGGCTACCTGACCGGCAAGTATCTCGACGGGGCCCGCCCGCCGGGCGCGCGCACGACCCTGTTCAACCGCGGCCAGCGCTACGAGACGCCCGGGGCCGAGGCGGCGATCCGCAAGTACGTCGCCCTCGCGAGGGAATTCGGCCTCGACCCGGCGCAGATGGCCCTGGCCTACGTGAACTCCCGGCCCTTCGTGACCTCGAACATCATCGGCGCGACCTCCATGGAGCAGCTGAGGACGGACATCGCCTCCATCGACGTCACGATCACGCCGGAACTCGAGAAGCGCATCGACGCCATCCACCTGGAGCACTGCAACCCCTGCCCGTGAGGGGCCACGGCGCTCAGCGATGCCCGCCACCGTCATTCCGCGGCGCCGCAGGCGAACCCGGAACCCATAACCGCCAACGTTTCAGAATGGGAAGCCGTCGAAACGGCCGCCATTCATCCTGGACTGCTGGCGTCCATGGGTTCCGGACCTGCCCGGCGGCCATCCGGAACGACCGGAGGAACGATAGCGAACCGGGCAGAGTGTCGACCGTTCGGATTCCCTCTTGCGGGGGCGGCGCGCCTGCCCCCATCCTCTCCGCAACGACGCGTCACGGACGGGAGGCCGCCATGCCCCGCCTGTTCACCGGCCTCGAGATTCCGCCCGAGATCGGCCTCGCCCTCGCCGCCTGCCGCGGCGGCCTGCCGGGGGCGCGCTGGGTCGACCCGGAGAACTACCACATCACCCTGCGCTTCATCGGCGACATCGACGAGCGGACGGCGCAGGACGTCCTGTCGGTCCTGGGCGAGGGCCGGCGGCGCGAGCCCCTGCCCGTCACCATCGACGGGCTCGACACCTTCGGCGGCGGCCGGCCGCGGGTCGTGTTCGCCCGCGCCTCCGCCTCGCGGGACATGAGCGAGCTGCAAGCGGAGCACGAGCGCCTGATGCGCCGGATCGGGCTGCCGCCGGACACGCGCCGGTTCACCCCGCACGTGACCCTGGCCCGCCTGCGCGACGCCTCGCCCCTGGACGTGGCCGACTACTTCGCCGCCCGCGCTCCCTTCCCGAAGCTCACCTTCACCGCGGCGCGATTCGTGCTCTTCTCCTCGCGCGGCTCCGTCGGCGGCGGCCCCTACGTGGTCGAGGCGGCCTACCCGCTGGGGTAACCCGGACCCGCCGGACGGCGGCCCCCGCTTGACGGCGGCCCGGAATCCCCCTTTGGACTTGGCCGTGCCTGCGGCATTCTCCGGCGCAGGATTCCCCGTCCGGTCCGAGGTCCCATGCCGTCGCTCATCTTCGTCACCCATCCCGAAGTGGTCATCGATCCGCAGGTGCCCGTTCCGGAATGGCCGCTCTCCCCCGTCGGGCGCGCCCGCATGGAGGCCTTCGCCGAGGCCCTGGCCGGGCGCGGCGTCTCGGCGGTCTACGCCAGCGCCGAGCGCAAGGCGCGGGACGGGGCCGAGATCGTGGCCGGGCGGCTCGGCCTGCCCGTGGCGGTCGACCCCGACCTCGGCGAGAACGACCGCTCCGCCACCGGCTACATCGCGCCGCCGGAATTCTGGGAGGTGGTGGCGGAATTCTTCGGCCGTCCCGAGGAGAGCATCCGCGGCTGGGAGCGGGCCGTCGACGCGCAGGCGCGCATCGTGCGGGCGGTGCGGCGGGTGGCGGCGGACGAAACCTCCGGCGACATCGTGGTCGTGTCCCACGGCGGCGTCGGCAGCCTGCTGACCGACCACCTCCAGAACGTGCCGATCGGCAAGGGCAGCCGCCCCTCCCATCCCGGCGGAGGCTGCTATCTGGTGATCGAGCGCAACCCCCTCGCCCTGCTCCGGGACTGGCGCACCGTCGAGGACGGTCCGCCCGGCCCGTCCTGATCCGCACCGCGCCTTCGGGGTTGCATCCCGCCCCGCTTGGGACTAGCGCATCGGGCGGAAAAGTGCCCCAGCCGCTTCACGGCGCGCCCGTGGCGGCGGATCGGAGAGCGGGACGGGATGAAGAGGCAACGCATCGCATCGCTGGCGCCCGGTGTCGGGCTGTGCATGGCGATCTCCCTCGTCGCCTTCGGCCTGCAGCTGGCGGAGGAGCACTGGACCGGCCGTCCCTGGCTGGAGGCCCTCGTCATCGCCATCCTCCTCGGCACGGCGCTGCGCACCGCCTGGACGCCGGGCGGGAAATTCCTTCCCGGCATCGCCTTCAGCGGCAAGACGCTGCTCGAGATCGCGGTGGTGCTGCTCGGCGCCTCCATCAGCTTCCAGGCGGTGGCCGCGGCGGGCTCTGGCCTCGTCCTCGGCATCGCCGCCGTGGTCTTCGCCGCCATCGGCGCGAGCTTCGGCCTGTGCCGGCTGCTCGGGCTTCCCTGGCGCATGGGCGTCCTCGTCGCCTGCGGCAATTCCATCTGCGGCAACTCGGCCATCGCGGCGGTCGCTCCCGTCATCGGCGCGAAGGGGGAGGACGTGACCTCCTCCATCGCCTTCACGGCGATCCTCGGCGTCGTCGTCGTGCTCTCCCTGCCGCTCCTCGTGCCGCTCCTGAACCTGTCCGAGACGCAGTACGGCGTCCTCGCCGGGCTCACGGTCTATGCGGTGCCGCAGGTGCTGGCCGCGACCATGCCGGTCGGCGTGGCGAGCACGCAGCTCGGGACCCTCGTGAAGCTGGTGCGGGTGCTCATGCTCGGGCCCGTGGTGGTCCTGCTCTCGCTCGTGGCGGGCGGCCGGGGGCGGAGCGCGTCCCTCTCCTTCGGCCGGCTGGTGCCCTGGTTCATCGTCGGCTTCCTCGCCCTCGCGGCCCTGCGCTCCGCGGGCGCGATCCCGGATGCGGTGCTGCGCGGGATCATGCCCGCCGCGACGGCCCTCACCATCGTCTCCATGGCGGCTCTCGGGCTCGGGGTGGACCTGCGCGTGCTCGGCCGGGTGGGCGGCCGCGTGACGCTGGCGGTGAGCCTCTCCCTCGTCGTGCTGCTCGGCATCAGCCTCGCCCTCATCCGCTTCCTCGGAGTGGCGTGACTCGGATGAAAACACCCCTGCCCCGCCGTCGCTCCGGGATGGCCCGAAGGACCGGGCGAAGCAGGGAACCCGCGGCCGCTGAGCTTTGCGAGCGGCGTGCGGCGGCCGCCACGGCCCTTCGTTCCGATCCGACGGAGCGTATGGGTTCCGGGCCCGGCGCTCCGCGCCGTCCCGGAATGACGGGGTACGGGGGGCCACCGGGGACTTGAAACCGCGCGAACGCGCTTCATCACTACGGAGGGACCCGCTCTCCGCGAACGAAGGCAGAGCCATGAAACCTCTCTCCGACAGCGAGCGCGCCGAACTCCTGCCCGCCCTCGACGGCTGGAGCCTGGTCGAGGGGCGCGACGCGATCCGCAAGCGGTTCGTCTTCGAGGATTTCGGCGCCGCCTTCGCCTGGATGAGCCGCGTCGCCCTCGCGGCGGAGAAGGCCGGCCACCATCCGGAATGGTTCAATGTCTACAACAGGGTGGACGTGGTCCTCTCGACCCACGACGCCGGCGGCCTCACCCGCCGGGACGTCGAGCTGGCGCAGCGCATGGACCTCTACGCCTCGGGCCTCCTGAAGGCCTGAGGGATCCTTCCCGCACGGGGCTTGCCACCGGGCCCGCGGGCTGGGAAAGCCAAGGCCGGATGTCAGGGAGGGAACCGTGCGCGACGATGCGATGCCGGGCGGAGAGATCAGGTTCGCGGCTTCGGAGCTCGAGGCGCGAACGTTCTCGGCGCTGCGCGAAGCGGGCGCCGACGAGGCTTCCGCCGGCGCGGCGACCCGCGCCATGATGCACGCCTCGCGCCTGGGCATCGACAGCCACGGCGTGCGCCTCGCCGCCTTCTACGCCGAGGCTCTCAGGAGCGGACAGGTCAACGGCAGGCCGGCACCGCGGCTGCACAGGACGGGCGCCGCGACCGCGACGCTCGATGCGGATCGGGGCCTCGGCCACTTGGCCGCCTATGCGGGCATGGAAGCCGCCTGCGACCTTGCGCGGGAGAGCGGGATCGGAGCCGTCGGCATCGTCCGCTCCACCCATTACGGCGCGGCCGGCGCCTATGCGCTCGCGGGAGCGGAGGCCGGTTACGTCGCGATCTGCACCACGAACGCCGATTCCCTGGTGGCCCTCCATGGCGGGAAGGCCCGCTTCCACGGGACCAATCCCATCGCGGCCGCCGCGCCGGTGGCGGGGTCGAAACCCTGGCTCCTGGACATGGCGACCTCGGCGATTCCCTACAACCGGATCCTGCTCTTCCGCTCCCTGCAGCGGGAGCTGCCCGCCGAGGTGGCGGCGGATCCGGCCGGCGAGCCGACGCGCGACCCCTTCCGGGCGGAGATGCTGATGCCGCTCGGAGGCCGGGATTTCGGCTTCAAGGGAGCCGGGCTCGCGGGGCTCGTCACGATCCTGTCGGCGGTGATCGCCGGAGCGCGGCCGGACCACCTGGTGCCCCCGATGAACCCGGAGGACGGCAGCCTCCCGCAGGCGCACGACATCGGCCATTTCTGCCTGGCCATCGACCCGGAGCGCTTCGTGGGACGCGCAGGCTACGACGCGCTCATGGCGCAGTACCTGGAGGGCCTGCGGCGGGCGCCGGCGTCCCAGGCCCTCGCGCCCGGCGACCGGGAGTGGCGGACCCTCGAGGAGCGGGAGAGGTCCGGCATCCCGGTCGATCCCGACACCGCCCGCTTCCTCCGCCTCGCCTGAGGCGCCGCCCCTATTTCGGCTGCATGCGCAGGGCCCCGTCGAGGCGGATCGCCTCGCCGTTGAGCATGTCGTTCTCGACGATGCTGCGGACGAGCTGCGCGTATTCCTCCGGCCGCCCGAGGCGGGAGGGGAACGGCACGTTGGCCTCGAGCGCCTTGCGGTAATCCTCGGCGATGCCCTCGAACAGGGGCGTGTGGAACAGGCCCGGCATGATGGTCATCACGCGGATGCCGAAGCCGGACAGGTCCCGCGCCACCGGCAGGGTGAGGCCGAGCACGCCGCCCTTGGAGGCCGCGTAGGCCGCCTGGCCGATCTGACCGTCCTGGGCGGCGACGGAGGCGGTGTTGACGATGACGCCGCGCCCGCCGTCGGCGGTCACGGGATCGAGGGCGGCCATGGCGGCGGCGCACTTGGCGATCATCGCGTAGGTGCCGATGAGGTTGATCTCGATCGTGCGGCGGAAGCTCGCGATGTCGTGGGGCACGAGCTCGCCGGTCTCGCGCTTCTTCGTGACCGTGCGCTTGCCCGGGGCGACGCCGGCGCAGTTGACGAGGATGCGCTCGACCCCGTGGGCGGCCCGCGCCCGGGCCAGGGCCGCGTCGATGGAGGCCTCGTCCGTCACGTCCGCCTCGCAGAACAGGCCGCCGATCTCGCGGGCATGCGTCTCCCCCCGCTCCACGTCCCGGTCGAGGATCGCCACCTTCACCCCCTCGGCGGCGAGCATGCGCGCCGTCGCGCCGCCCAGGCCCGAGGCGCCTCCGGTGACGACGGCTGCCATCTTTTCGTCGAGCTTCATGCGTTTTCTCCCTGTGTCCCGGCCTGTCATAGGGCATGATCCGCCGGGAGGGAACGAAGGTCTCCGCACAGGAGGCCCCGAGGAGCCGAGAGAAAGAGCATGAGCGAGTTCACGCGCCCGTTCACGAAGGCCGAGATGGACGCCATCCGCCGGGCGGCCGGCGGGGATGACGGCGTCGCCTCCGGGTTCTGGGCCAAGCTGAGGCGGGTGGGCGGCCGGATTCCCTTCGCGGAGGATCTCGTCGCCGCCTTCTACTGCGCCACCGACCCGGCGACGCCGAAGCGCGTCAAGGTGATTCTCATGGGCGCCATCGCCTATTTCGTCCTGCCCACCGACGCGGTGTCCGATTTCCTTCCCCTCCTCGGCTTCGCGGACGACGCGGCGGTCCTCGCCACCGCCATCGCCCAGGTGGCGGGCGCGATCACGGAGGAGCACCGGGCCAAGGCGAAGAGGGCCCTCGACCTGCCCGCCTGAGGGCGGCCCGCCGCGTTTCGACGCATCGCCACGGGGCCGGACCCGGCTTAACGGGGATGGTGAAGAGTTCTTAACCATCTCCGCCTAAAGTTCGTCCCATGATTCTCGCATCCCTTCAGCGCGGCCTGGCCGCGGGTGTCATCACTGCCGCTTTCGCCCTGGGGGCGGGCCCCGTGGCCCTGGCCCAGCCCGCCAAGAAGCCGGCATCCGCACAGGCCAAGCCTGCGGCGAAGCCCGCCGCCAAGGCATCGGACAAGACATCGGCCAAGACAGCGGAGAAGGCCTCCGCCAAGTCGCCCGCCAGCGCGTCCGCCAAGGGCTCGGCGGCGAAGCCCGCCGCCGCTGCGGCAGGCGCCGCGGGCGCGGCGGCTGCGGCCAAGGGGGCCCAGGCCTCCACGGGGCCGGGCGGGGCGACCCTGCTCGCGTCCTACGGCGACTGGGGCGTCTACACCGCCAAGACCGGGCGCTCCGAGATCTGCTACGCCCTGAGCCAGCCCAAGGACCGGCAGCCGAAGAACCTCAGCCGGGATCCCGCCTATCTGTTCGTGTCGTTCCGCCCCGCCGAGAACGTGAAGAACGAGGTGGCGGTGGTGCTGGGCTTCGCGGCCAAGGACAACGGCCCGGCCGAGGCGGTGATCGGCAAGGCGACCTACGCCCTCCTCACCAAGGACACCAACGCCTGGCTGAAGAACCCCGCCGAGGAGGGCCAGGCCATCGGCACCATGGCCAAGTCCCAGAGCGTCGTCGTGAAGGCCCAGTCCGCCCGGGGCAACCAGCTGACGGATCGCTATTCCCTGAACGGCTTCGGCCAGGCCCTGGAGCGCGCCCGCAAGGAATGCGCCCAGTAGGGGCCCTCCCGGGCGGCCGGACACGAAATCGCCGGGCCCCCTCACGTTTCCGACGCAATCGTGTTATAAGCCGCCTTCGATCCCACAAAGCGAAGGCGTGATTTCCCATGGCGACGGCGCTCGACATCGCCAAGCACAACCCCAATGCGGCCCCGGTGGCCGTGAGCGATTCCGCGCGCGCGGCCGGAAGGGAGCTCTCATCCATCGAGAAGAAGGCCGAGTTCACCGTCGAGGCCGCCGGCCAGTCCTCCCTCGTGGGCCTGACCCGCGACGAGCTGAAGGACAAGCTCGCCGCGATCGGCGTGCCCGAGCGCGAGCGCAAGATGCGCGTGGCCCAGCTCTGGCACTGGATCTATTTCCGGGGCGCGAAGAGCTTCGACGAGATGACCAACGTGGGCAAGTCCCTGCGGGCGGCCCTGAAGGAGGCCTATACCCTGGAGCGCCCGACGGTGGTCTCCGAGCAGGTGTCCAAGGACGGCACCCGCAAGTGGCTGATCCGCATGCCCTCCACCGGCCCCCTCGACAAGGGCGCGGAGATCGAGTGCGTCTACATTCCCGAGACCGACCGCGGCACCCTGTGCGTGTCGAGCCAGGTGGGCTGCACGCTCACCTGCTCCTTCTGCCACACGGGCACCCAGCGCCTCGTGCGCAACCTGACCTCGGCGGAGATCGTGGCGCAGCTCATCGTCGCCCGCGACGCCATCGGCGACTGGCCGGACGCGACGCCCCCCGAGGGCGCCTTCGTTCCCACCGACGGCGGGCGCTTCGTGTCCAACATCGTGTTCATGGGCATGGGCGAGCCCCTCTACAACATCGACAACGTGATCGCCGCCATCGGCGTCATGTCGGACAACGAGGGGCTGGGCCTCTCGCGCCGGCGCATCACGGTCTCGACCTCCGGCGTCGTGCCCCAGATGGAGCGCCTCGGCGCGGAGGCGAACACCATGCTCGCCATCTCGCTCCACGCGGTCCGCGACGACCTGCGCGACGTGCTGGTGCCGATCAACCGCAAGTACGACATCGCGCAGCTCCTCGACGCCTGCCGGGCCTATCCGGGCCTGTCGAACGCGCGGCGCATCACCTTCGAATACGTGATGCTGAAGGGCGTGAACGATTCGGATGCCGACGCCCGCGAGCTGGTGCGGCTCCTCAAGGGCATCCCCGCGAAGATCAACCTGATCCCGTTCAACCCCTGGCCGGGCTCGAAATACGAGTGCTCCGACTGGGAGCGGATCGAGCGCTTCTCCGAGATCGTCTTCCGGGCGGGCTACGCCTCGCCGGTGCGCACGCCGCGCGGCCGCGACATCCTGGCCGCCTGCGGCCAGCTCAAGAGCGAGACCGAGAAGCTGCGCGCCCGCGCCCGCATGATGGCCGAACAGGGCATCGGCGCCGAGGGCGTCTATGCCCTGGGGGAGAGGGAGTAGGCTCCCGCCGGAGAGCGCCGCCCATGCGGGAGGCGGCGTTTTCCGCATCTTGAATGTCATGTCACCGCCCTCCGGGCCGTGCACGCGCGGAGCCCCCTGAGCGATCGGGATTTACCGATGGTTCGCCATTTGCGGACGGGACGCCACTTCCGTGCTATAGGCGGCGGATGATCCGCTGGCTCCTCCTCATCCCCCTCGCCCTGCTGATCGCGGCGGGCGCGAGCACCCTCTTTCTCTTCGTCGCCTCCGTGGTCGACCCCGTCATGGGCTCGCTCACCGGCGACACGCTGCTCGTGGGGTTCTGGGTCTTCGTGGACGGGGTGTTCTCCTCGGAGGATCCGGGGCCGATGATCGCCGAGGCGGCCTTCGCGGTGGCGCGGGTCGCCTTTCTCCTGCTGTTCTTCCCGCCGCTCCTCGTGGCCGTGGTGAGCGAGGCGGTCCGCGCCCGCGGGGTGCTCTGGTACACCCTCGCCGTCGGCGTGCTGACGGCGGCGATTCCCTGGGTCCTGCGCGGCAGCGCCCGCGTCGCCAGCCCGGCGGAACTGCACGTGAGCGCCGTCCTCGGGCTGACCGGCGCGGTGGCGGGCCTCGTCTACTGGGCGATTGCGGGCCGCGACGCGGGCGGCGCGAGGCCCGCGCCGAACCCGCCGCTCCCGGGCGGGACGGCGCCGTAGGCGCCTGCCGCTCCAAGACCCCTCACCGTCATGCCGGGGCCGCAGAAGCCCGCATCGCGGGCGGCCGATCCTACCGCGCCGAGGTCGCGAGGATCTTGAGCGCGAAGGCGGAGAAGAGGCCGGCGAAGGAATAGTCGATGCCGCGCAGCAGCTTCGGGCGGCTGCGCAGAGCGGCGAGGACCTTGTCGGCGCCCATGATCATCGCCGCGCCCATCGGGCCGGTGAGGGCGACGAAGTAGAGCCCCAGGAAGAGGAGCTTGTCCGCGGCGTGCGGGTCCCCCGCCTGGACGAACTGCGGCAGGAAGGTCACGAAGAAGAGGACCACCTTCGGGTTCGTCAGGTTGATGCCGACGCCCACCATGAAGGTCTTCCAGAACGACACCTCGATCCGCCCCTCCTCCCGCACGTGCAGGGCCGAGCCGTGGCGGACCGCCTCGACCGCGAGCCAGAGCAGGTAGAGGGCGCCGACGATCTTGAGGACCGTGAAGGCGGTGACCGAGGCGGCGAGCAGGGCCGAGAGGCCCAGGGCCGCGAGCAGGGTGTGGACGCAGCATCCCGCCATGGCGCCGAGCATGGCGGCCATGCCCGCCTTGCGGCCGCCGGCCACGGTCTTGGCCAGGAACAGGCTCATGTCCGGCCCCGGCGTGATGAACAGCAGGGCGCAGGCGAGCGAATAGGTGACGAGCGTGCTCAGATCCGGCAGAAAGGTCATGGTCGTGCCACCGATGTAGGAAATTGCGGGGATTATGCCTCAAGAGCGCCCCGCCGACCATAGGAAAGCCGCTTGGCGAACGGCCACCCTTGCCCCATTTGTGAAGCCGTCGAAGGGTGACCGATTCGAGAGATGAGCACATGACGGGTTTGCTGTTGCCGGCGCGGATTCGCGTCGCCCTGGCCGTGGCGGCCATGGCCCTCGGGCTCTCCGCCTGCGGCATCAACAACGTGCCGACCCTGGAGGAGCGGGCCAAGTCCGCCTGGAGCGAGGTGCAGAACCAGTACCAGCGCCGGGCCGACCTGATCCCCAACCTCGTCGAGACCGTGAAGGGCTTCGCCGCCCAGGAGCGGGAGGTGCTGACCCAGGTCACGGAGGCGCGGGCGAAGGCGGCGCAGGTCAAGGTCGACGCCTCCACGGTCACGGACCCGGAGAAGTTCCGGCAGTTCCAGGAGGCGCAGAACCAGCTCTCCGGCGCCCTCGGGCGGCTGCTCGTGACGGTGGAGCGCTATCCGGAGCTGAAGTCCAACGCCAACTTCCTGGCCCTGCAGTCCCAGCTCGAGGGCACCGAGAACCGCATCGCCGTGGCGCGTCGCGACTACATCGAGGCCGTGCGGGCCTACAACACGGAGCTGCGCACCATTCCCGGCCGCTGGATCGCCGCCGTCCTCTACCCGGACGCCAGGCCCATGGAGACCTTCACGGCGACGCCCGACGCCAACCGGCCGCCGACGGTGAAGTTCTAGGCCGATGAGGGGCTTGCCGTCTTTCCCCTCCTCCCTCGCGGGGCAGGGTTCGGGAGGGGGGTGCCGGCGCCGGACCGGAACCGGAAGGGCGCTCGCACCCCCCTCTCCATCTCTCCCCCGCTCTCCCTTTCTCCCCCGCTCTCCCTCTCTCCCCCACGAGGGGGGAGAGGGATGGACGGCCCTCCTCCTCGCCCTCCTCATCCTTTTTCCCGTCCTGGCCCTCGCCCAGTCCTTCCCGGCCCTCACCGGCCGGGTGGTCGACGCTGCGAACCTGCTCAGGCCGGAGGAGCGCGCGGCCCTGGAGGCCAAGCTCAAGGCCCACGAGGACAGGACCTCCGACCAGGTGGTGGTGGCGACGGTGCCGACCCTCGGCGGGCTGGAGGTGGAGGACTACGCCAACCGGCTCTTCCGCCACTGGCAGCTCGGCCGGAAGGACAGGAACAACGGCGTCCTGCTGCTCGTGGCGCCCAAGGAGCGCAAGGTGCGCATCGAGGTGGGCTACGGCCTGGAAGGGGCGCTGACCGACGCCCTGTCGAAGGTCATCATCACCACCGCCGTCGCGCCGCAGTTCCAGAAAGGCAACTTCGCCGGCGGCATCGATGCCGGGGTGGACGCCATCCTCTCGATCCTCACCGGGGACGCGGAGGAATGGCAGCGGCGCGCCACAGTGCGCGAGGACGAAAGCGAGTCCGTCGATCCCTGGGTGGCCCTCGTCGTCATGGTGATCCTCTTCGTCGTGATCTCGAACATCGTCCGCGACGTTCGCGGCCGCCGGGGCCGGAGCGGCGGCCCCTGGATCGTCCCGACGGGGGGCGGCTGGTCCGGCGGCTCCGGGGGCGGATGGTCCGGGGGAGGATGGTCGGGCGGCAGCGGCGGCGGGTTCTCCGGCGGGGGCGGCTCCTCCGGCGGCGGCGGCGCATCGGGGAACTGGTAGATGATGTCGCCGGAGGACCATGCCCGCCTGAGCCAGGCGATCCGCGAGGCCGAGGACCTCACCACGGGGGAGATCGTCGTGGTGGTGGCCGGGCAGGCGAGCGGCTATCGCTCGTTCCCCGTGCTGTGGGCGCTCCTGGCCGCCCTCCTCGTGCCCTGGCCGCTGATCGGCATCACCGCCCTCGGCCCGGCGCGGATCTTCCTGATCCAGCTCCTTGCGGCCCTGTTCCTCAGCGTCTTCCTGTCCCTCCCCTCGCGCCGCCATGCCCTGGTGCCGCGCTTCATCAAGAAGGCGCGGGCGCAGGAGGCGGCGCGGCGGGAATTCCTGAGCCGGGGCCTCACCCGCACCCGGGAGCGCACGGGCGTGCTGATCTACATCGCCCTCGCCGAGCGCCACGCGGAGATCCTGGCGGATACGGGCATCGCCGACCGGGTCGGGCCGGAGGTCTGGCGGAGCATCGTCGACGACCTCACCGACAGGATCCGGGAGGGCCGGCTCGCGGACGGCCTCATGGCCGCCGTCCGGCGCACGGGGGCGGTCCTGGCCGAGCACGCCCCGCCCCGCTCCGACGATCTCGACGAACTGCCGAACAAGGTCTTCCTGCTCTGAAGCGTTTCTTTCTCGGGGCGGACGACATCCCGCCCAGCCCCTCTCAGAGGCCGCCGCCCTTCGCGGCGCCCAGGATGGGACCGGGCTTCGCGCCGTCGCCGGACTGCACCAGCACCACGTAGCCGTCCGCATCGCCGCGGGCGGAGGCGAGCGGCACCTGGAACCGGGCGGATCCGCCCTGCCACTCGCCCACCCGGGTCATGCCGCGCACCACGTTGGCGTAGGTGACGGTCTTGCCCCGGTTCTCGCCGCGGCCGATGGCCACGGTCCGCTCGCGCAGGACCGGCAGGACCCAGATCTCGCCCCGGAGCCGCCGCGCAGAAGCGGGCCGGGACGCCGCCTGCGACGCGGCTTGGGAGACGGCCTGCGCCGGGGACGCGGCCTCCTCGACCGCGATGGTGACCGTGCCGCCCTCCTCCTGGAGGCTCACCTCGACGGGCAGGGTGGCGCGTCCCTCGCCGGCGCTCTGGATCGAGGTCTCGACCTTGGACCAGTCGGAGCCCACGCAGGGCTTCAGGCCGTTCACGACGATCTGGGGCGTGTAGACCTGCCGGTCGCTGCGGGCCTCCGCATAGGCCTTCTGCCGCGCCGTGAAGAGCGGCTGGGCGAGGGTGTCCTTCCAGCCGAGATAGTCCCAGTAGTCCACGGGGAACGACAGGGCCACGATGTCGGGCCGGCGCGCGAGGCCCGCGAGCAGGGCGTCGGCCGGCGGGCAGGACGAGCAGCCCTGGCTGGTGAAGAGCTCGACGACGGCGCGCGGCGGCTCGGCCAGGGCCGGCTGCGCGAGGACGGCGAGGCCCAGGAGAACCGGGAGCGTCCGCGCGCGGGAAACGTTCGGGCGTGAGACCATGGTGCCGGCCATGGAACACGAAACGTTCCTCAAGGGGAACTCACTTTAGCTTGAGCGCCCGCCGGAACCCGCCAGCGCCTGTGCATCCACAGCCACTGCTCCGGGTGCTCGCGCACCCAGCCCTCCACCACCGAGGTCATGGCCTGCATGGCGCCCTGCACGTCGATCAGCCCCTCCGCGTCCCGGGGCAGGTCGAGGGGCGGGGTGAGCTGGAGCCGGAAGCGGTGGCCGGGCAGGCGGATCACCCGCACCCCGTGGACCGGGCAGTCGAACCGGCGGGCGAACTTGCCGAGGATCGGGTTCACCAGGGCGGGCCGGCCGAGGAAGTTCACGATCACGCCGCGGGTGAAGTGCTGGTCGATGAGCATGCCGAGATGGCCGCCCTTCTCGAGCGTCCCCTGCATGGCGAAGGCCGCCCCCTGCCGGGCGGCCTCCAGCCCGCCCATGGTCTCGGAGCGGATCTCGTGCAGGACCCGGGCGACGGCCGGGTCGTTGGGGGCGCGAAAAACCGCCGTCGCGTCGAGCCCGAACCGGGCGGCGCAGATCGCCGGCAGCTCCCAGTTGGCGAGATGGGCGGAGAAGACGATGCCGGGCCGGCCGTCGTCCCGCAGGCTCAGGAAGTGCTCGATCCCGTCCACCTCCGTGCGGCCGGGCTCGGCCCGGTCCGGGTCGAAGTCGAACAGGGTGCCCAGATGCGGGTACTCGCCCCCGGTGCGGCCGAGATTGTCCCAGGCGGCCCGCGCCAGCGCCCTCACCTCGCGCTCCGGCTTGCCCGGATAGGCCGCCCGGATGTTGGCGAGGGCGGTCCTGTGGGCGGGAAGCAGCGGACCGACGGCGCGGGCCAGCGCCGCCCCCACGGCGCCGGACCGCTCGGGGCCGATGGCCTTCGAGAAGGCGAAGACGCTCCGCACCAGGCCGACCATGACCGTCTCGGTCACGCGGGAGGCGAGGCTGCGGGGACGCTGGGAGAAATGGGCCACGGAGTCTCCTGAAACGGAATCACGACGGGAGAGCGCGTCTTTCCGCGCCGGCCGGGCTTCGTCAAGGGGCGGGGGCGCGCGATAATCTGTCGTAGAGGGCGGTGAGGACCTCCCGCTCCCGGTTCCAGCTCAGGGCCTCCGCCGCCACGAGGGCCTGCCGCTTCATCCGGTCGAGAGCGGGCCGGTCGAAGCCGTTGACGGTCCGGGCGATGGCCTCCGCGTCGTCCGCGGCGAGGGCGCCGCAGCCGTGGCGGGTGACGATCTCGGCCATGTCCGGCAGGGGCGAGGTGACGACCGCGAGGCCCGCCGCCAGGTACTCGAAGAGCTTGTTGGGCAGGGCGAAGCGGTTGTGGCGGCTCGAATCCGGCAGGATGCACAGCCCGATATCCGCCTCGGCGGCCCGGGGCACCACCTCGTGCGGCGCGACCGCGGGTTCGAAGCGCACCCGGTGCGCCACGCCGAGGGCCGCCGCCCTGGCCTCGAGGGCGGCGCGGTAGGCAGGGGCCGCCGGCCCGCGCAGGGTGAGGCGGAACTCGTCCCGCCAGCGCGGCAGGGAATCGAGGATGGCCTCGAGCCCGCGGTTGCTGCGCATGAGCCCGTGGAAGAGCACCCCGATCCTCTCGCCCACCGGGCGGAAGGGGGCGAGCGGCGCATCCGGCACGTTGCGGATGACGGCGGGCCTCGGCAGGCCCGGATAGGCCTCCGCCAGGGCCTCGGCGATGCCGGGGCTGACGGTGATGACCGCATCCGCCGCCCGGATGCCGCGTCCCTCGATCCTCCGTACATGGGCGAGGGCGGCGAGACGCCACTTCAGGCTGTGCTCGTATTCCGCGATCGCCATCTCGTGGCTGTCGTAGACGATGCGCGCCCCGAAGCGGGCCTTGGCGTCGAGGGCGAGCGGCAGGGTCGTCCAGTCGTTGGCGTGGACCGCCTCGGGCCGGAAGCCGCGCAGGATCCGGCGGGCGGCGCGCCGCCCCTCGTGGAGCCAGTAGAGGAGATGGGCCGAGGCCGGCAGCAGGTTCGCCGGCGCCTGCCGCAGGAGGATTCCGGCCCGGATGGCGAAGGGCGAGGGCAGGTCGGGCAGCAGGGCGACCCGGTAGGACACGCCCGCGGGGGCCGGGCCGTAGCCGACGAGCAGGACCTGGTGCCCGGCCCGGTGCAGGGCCTCGGCCGTGCGCAGCACGCGGGAATCGTTGGCCAGGGAGTGGAAGTCGACGACGGCGATGCGCATGGGCGATGAAAATCCTCGAGCCGCGCGATAGACCGCGCGGGCGGGGATGTCCAGCCAGGGCCGCGACGCACTCGACGGCGCGGCGGCGGCTCTGTACAAGGCCGCTCGTTTCACGAACCGGCGAGCCCTCCCCTGCCCGCGCCCCGAAAGCCCCGCATCCTCTACGTCTGCTGCGAGCGCATCGTCCCCGGCAGCGCGGCGGCGACGCACGTCACCGAGATCTGCGAGGGGCTCGGGCGGCGGGGCTATCCGGTGACGCTCCGGGCCGAGCGCGGCGCCGCCCGCAGCGGCCTCGTCGGCCAGCTGGGGCGCTATGCCCG
Source organism: Microvirga thermotolerans (assembly GCF_009363855.1). GTDB lineage: Bacteria > Pseudomonadota > Alphaproteobacteria > Rhizobiales > Beijerinckiaceae > Microvirga > Microvirga thermotolerans. Next base: position 403,145 of record NZ_CP045423.1, on the reverse strand, counting down.
CATCGCGCTGTCCGCCCTGGCGGCCCTGCCGCGGACCGACCTCGTCTATTTCCGCTCCCACTTCGCGGCCTTTCCCGTCGCGCTCGCGGCGAAGATCCTGGGCCGGGCGACGATCCAGGAGATCAACGGCGTCTATGCGGAGGCCTTCGTCACCCATCCGCGCTTCCGGCGCCTCAAGGGCGTCCTCTCCGCCCTCCAGCGCCTCCAGTACCGCTGGGCGGACGCGCTGATCGCCGTCACGCCGCAGCTCGTGGACTGGAGCACGCGCGAGGCGGGGCACGGGCGTGCCTTCCACGTGGGCAACGGGGCGAACACGAAGGTCTTCGCCCCCGGCGGGCCGAGGATGGAGCGCGAGCGGCCCTACGTGCTCTTCTTCGGCGGCATGACCCGCTGGCACGGGGTGGAGACGATGCTGGAGGCCGCCCGCTCCCCCGCCTGGCCGCAGGGCCTGGACCTGCTCATGGCGGGCCCCGTCGTCGACGAGAGCCTGAGGTCCGCCCTGGAGGGCGCGCCGCCCCCCGTCGTGCGGCTCGACCGGGTGCCGCAGCAGGACCTGCCGGCGATGATCCGGGGCGCCGTGGCCGGGCTGGTACCGAACGTCGACCCGAGCGGCATCGCCGCCCAGGGGCTCACGCCCCTCAAGTTCTTCGAGATGCTGGCCTGCGGCCGCCCCGTCGTGGTCAGCGACTTCCGGGGCATGGCCGACATCGTGCGGAGCGGCGGCTGCGGCCTGGTGATTCCCTCCGGCGACGCGGAAGCCCTCGCCCGAGCCGTCGCCCGCCTGGCGGAGAACCCCGGCGAGGCCCGGGCCATGGGCGAGGCGGGCGCCCGCCTGATCGCCGCCGAGCATTCCTGGGACGCGCGGGCCGCCGAGACGGCGCGGGTGATCGAGCAGGTTCTCGGGAGGAAATGACGGCGGAGCGGTCGTTCTCAGAACGTCACGACTACCTTGCCGAAGACCTTGCGGCTCTCCAGCCGCTCCAGCCCCTTCCGGAACTCGTCGAGGGGAAAGACGGAATCGATCACCGGCGTCATGCCGCCCGCCATCTTGGCGAGCGATTCGCGGATGTTGCGGATGGAGCAGCCGAAGGAGCCGAAGATCCGGTACTGCTGCTGGAAGAGCTGCATGAGGTTCATGGTCGTGGACACGCCGCTCGTCGAGCCGCAGGTGACGAGGCGGCCGCCGCGCTTGAGGCAGAGGAGCGAGCCGTTCCAGGTATCGGCGCCCACGTGCTCGAACACCACGTCCACGCCCTTGCGCTTGGTCAGGCGGCGCACCTCGCCCTCGAAGCGCTCGGTGCGGTAGTTGATGACATGGTCGGCGCCGAGGGCCTTCGCCTTCTCGGCCTTCTCGTCGTCGCCCACCGTGGTGAAGACCGTGCAGCCGATGGCCTTCGCCATCTTGATGGCCGCCGTGCCGATGCCGGATCCGCCCGCATGGATGAGGATCGATTCGCCGGGCTCCAGCTTGGCGTTGTCGAAGAGCATGTGCTGGACCGTGCCGAAGCCGATGGGGGCGCAGGCCGCGTCCGTGAACGACACGCCCTGCGGCACCGGGATGACCAGCCGCTCGGGACGGTTGATGAGCTCGCGGGCGAAGCCGTCGATGTGGAAGCCCATGATGCCGGCGACGTTCTCGCACAGATTGTCCCGGCCCTCCCGGCAGGCCTTGCAGTGGCCGCAGGTCTCGGCACCGTACATGGTCACCGGATCGCCGGCCTTGAACCGGGTCACGCCCTCGCCGACCGCCGCGACCTCGCCGGAGGCCTCGACGCCCACCGCCTGGGGCATCTTGCGCTTGGCGAAGGCCATGCCGCGGAAGCCCCAGACGTCCAGGTAGTTGAGCGCGAGCGCCTTCACCCGCACCTGCACCTCGCCCGGCCCGGGCGGCGGCGGGGCTTCCATCTCGGTGAGGCGAAGGTCGCGGTCGCCGAAAAGCTGAAGGGCGCGCATGGACTGGCTTTCTTTGAGATTCTTCACACGAAGGGCTTTGCCGTCGCCGCTTAAAGGGCGGAACGCCGGATGACAACCCAGGAGGCGCTTTCCGGACCGTGCAGATGCAACAACGCTACGACCCGAAGGTCGGGCGGGAGCTCGGTCGTGGATCCCGGGCTCCGCTGCGCGGCGCCGGGCTGACCCGTGGCGTCAGCGATGCACGCCGATCATCGACGTCAGCCCGCCGTCGACCGGGAGCACGGCTCCCGTCACGTAGGCAGCGGGCGCGCTCATGAGGAAGGCGGCGAGGCCCGCGACCTCCTCCGGCTTGGCGAAGCGTCCGGCCGGGATCTGCTTCTCCATGGCCTCCCGGTAGGCGGCATAGGGCGCCATCATGTCCGTGTCGATGAAGCCCGGCGCGATCACGTTGACGGTGAGCCCGCGCCTGGCGGTCTCGATGGCGAGGGTGCGGCAATAGGAGATGAGCGCCCCCTTCGAGGCCGCGTAGGCGGCGTTGCCGGGATTGCCCTGGAGGGCCGCGACGGAGCCGATGGCGACGATGCGCCCGGCGCGGGCGCGGATCATGCCGCGCATGAGGGACTTCGCGATCCGCGTGAACGACCAGAAGTTCACCTGCATGGCGGCCTCGGCCTTGTCCTGCTGCATCATGGCGGCGAGCGCGTCGTAGGGCTGGCCCGCATTGTGCACGAAGCCGAAGAAGGTCTCGGATTCGAGGCTCGCGCAGAAATCGTCGAGGGCCTCCTTGTGCGACAGGTCGAGGGCATGGGCCTTCACGGCACGTCCCGGATGGGCGGCCATCAGTTCCTCGCAGAGCGCCGTGGCGGCCCCGGCGGAGGAGCGGTAGGTGAAGTCCACGTCGTGGCCCGCCGCCGCCAGCGCCCGCACGATGGCAGCGCCGACGCCCTTGCCGCCGCCCGTCACGAATATCCGGCCCATGGTCACGCCCCCTTCGGCTCGGCCCCGAAGACGAGGCAGGTGTTCTGGCCGCCGAACCCGAAGGAGTTGGACAGCACGTAGCGGACATTCGCGTCCCGCGCCTCGTTCGGCACCACGTCGAGGGGAATGGTCGGGTCCGGGACCCGGTAGTTGATGGTCGGCGGAATGCGCCCGGTGGCGAGGGTGAGCAGGGACATCACCGCCTCGACGGCGCCGGCGGCGGTGAGCGTGTGGCCGATCATCGACTTGTTCGACGAGATCGGCAGGCGCGTCATGCGCTCGCCGAACACGGCGGTGCAGCTCATCGCCTCCATCTTGTCGTTCTCCGGCGTCGAGGTGCCGTGGGCGTTGATGTAGTCCACGTCCTCCGGCGAGAGCCCGGCATCGGCGAGCGCCTCGCGGATCGCCATGATCGCCGGCATGCCGTCCGGCGAGGAGCGCGTGCGGTGGAAGCCGTCGCCCTTCTCGCCGCAGCCGAGCACGTAGCCGAGGATCGTCGCCCCGCGCGCCTTCGCCGCCTCGGCGTCCTCGAGCACGAGGGCCGCGCCGCCCTCGCCCATCACGAAGCCGTCCCGGTTCTTGGAGAAGGGCTTCGAGGCGGCCTCCGGCACCTCGTTCTGCGTCGAGAGCGCGGAGAGCAGCGAGAAGCGGATGAGGGATTCCGGATTCACGGAGCCGTCCGTGCCGATGCACAGCGCCGCCTGCGTCTCGCCGCGCCGGATCGCCTCGACCCCGAGCTGGATCGCGGTGGCGCCGGACGAGCAGGCGGTGGAGAGCGAGATCGGCGAGCCCCTGGTGCCGAAGCGCTCGGCGACCCGGTCGGCCACCGTGCCGAAGATGAACAGGTCGTGCCAGGTCCTGAACCGGCCCGTGGCGGCGGCCTTCAGGAGATCCCTGTAGGTGACGTCGCCGGTCTGGCCGGAGGCCTCGGCAAGGGTCTCGCGCTGGGGCCACTCCATCTCCACCGGCGGCACGGCGATGAACAGGGCGCCGGGAAAGTCGCTGCGGCTCAGACCCGACTGGCCCACCGCCTCCTCGGCGGCGCGCATGGCGAGCCGCTCCGAGAGCATGGGCGCGCAGAAGGGCTCCGCGTCGACGAAGTCGATGGTGCCGGCGATCGTGGTGCGCAGCCCCTCGGTGGGGAAGCGCGAGATGCGGCGGATGCCGGAGCGGCCCGCCGTGAGGGCGGCCCAGGTGTCCTCCTTGCCCTGCCCCAGGGAGGTGACCACGCCCATGCCGGTGACGGCGACGAGGGGCCGGCCCTGTTTGTCGCGAAGCGCCATGGCGTTCTCCCCTTAAGCCTTGGTGATGCGCAGCGCCCCTTCGCCGCGCCAGTGGCCGACGGAGGTGACGAGAGCCTCGGACGCCCTGCCGCCCGCGATGAGGCCGGCCGCCAGGGCGACGGCGGACGGCGCCTGCGCTTCCATGGTATGGCCGATCACGTCGGCGGTCGCATGAATCGCGGCCCCCGGGGCGATGTCCTCGAGCGCAGCCCGCTCCTCCTCCGTGATGCCCTTCACGCCGGTGGCGCCGGAGATCACGACGTCGGGTCCGGCGTCGAGCTGCCGGGCGAGGCCGCGCAGCGCCCTGTCGACGCTGCCGGGCTCGCGCCGGCTGCGGTCGGAGGCGACGCCCGCGACGGCGGCGAGGGGCCTCGCCCCGCGCGCCTCGGCGTGCTCGCGGGATTCCATCACCAGGAAGCAGGCGCCGGTGCCCAGGATCATGCCGCCGCCTTCCGCGGGGCGCTCCCAGACGGGCCGGTGGGCCTTCTTCCAGAGGAAGCCGCCCATCTCGTAGATCAGGAGCACGTCCGGCCGCTCCGCGTTGTAGGCGCCGCCGACGAGGAAGATGTCGTTCTGGCCCGAGGCGATGCGGGCATGGGCGATGCGGATGGCGTCGACGCCGCTCGATTCCTCGCCCATGAAGGTGCGGGAGGCGCCCGTCACCCCGTGCACGATGGCGATGTTGCCCGCGAGAAGGTTGGAGAGCTGCGCCAGGAACAGGGTCGGCCGCAGGTCGCCCATCAGGCGCTCGTTGAGGAAGACGCCGGGGTTCCCGGCCGTGCGCAGGCCGGTGAGGATCTGCCCGTCCACCGCGTAGTCGCGCTCGCCGCCGCCCGCCGCCACGATGAGGTGCATCCGCCCCTTCAGCGCCGCGTCCTCCTTGGCGCCGGCCGCGTCGAGGGCGAGGCCCGCGGCGTAGCAGCCGAGCTTCTGCCACGTCTCCATCTGCCGCTGGTCGGACTTCTTGGCGATCTGCCGGTCGTAGTCGGGCGGCGCCACCGGGTGCACCGGGTAGGGCGCGAAGGTTTCCGTGTCCGTGCGGGGAGAGCCTGCGGCGAGCGCCGCGAGGTGGGCCTCGACCCCCTCCCCCGCCGCCGAGACGATCCCGATTCCGGTGATGACCACGTCGCGCATCAGGCTGCCCCCGTGAGAAGCCCGATGCGGCGCCCCTGGGCCCGCATGAGCTCGTCCATGCCGGCCGGGAACGGCATGATCCGGAAGCGGAGCTCCGCGTCGCAGACCGGCTTGCCCTCGGCCGTGATCCTTGCCTTCGTCACCGCATAGCCCGAGCCCTCGTGCTCGAGCTGCGCCGCGACGCCGAGCACCGTACCCGGTCCGACGAAGGTGCGGAAGCGCGCCTTGTCCACGCCCATGAGGAACGGCATGTGGGTGAAGTCCATGAGCCCCAGCACCAGGTAGCCGGAGGCCTGGGCCATCGTCTCGGTGAGCAGCACGCCGGGCACCAGGGGATGGCCGGGGAAATGGCCCTCGAAGACCGGGCTTTCCAGGGGCACCGTGGACGTGGCCTCGATCCGCCGGCCGTCGCGGTCGAGCCTCGTCACCCGATCGATCATTTCAAAGTATTCGAGACGCATCCGGGATTTGAACCACTCTCTTGCCCCTCCCGGACGGATCGGGCGGAGAAGGCTTTCCTCCGCCTGCCGGGCCGGCCTCGGAGCGGCCCGCCGGGACTGCCGCGTCCGTGGGGCGGACGCTTCTGGAACTTCGGCCGGTCCGGGCGGGCTCCGGCCGGAAGGACGGTCGGGAGGCCGCCTGTCAGGAGGCCGCCTTGGCCGCGATGAGGGCGTCGATGTGGGCCACCAGGTTCTTGAGGACGAAATACTCCTCGGCCGGCGCCTTGCCCTCGTTCACCTCCTGCGTCCACTGCTCGAGGGGCAGCTTGATGCCGAAGGCCTTGTCGATGGCGAAGGCGATGTCGAGAAAGGCCAGCGAATCGATGCCGAGATCCTCGATGGCATGGCTTTCCGGCGTGATCTGCTCGCGCGGAATGTCGGCGGTCTCGGAAATGATGCCGGCGACGGTCTCGAAGGTGGACGACATGACGCCGCTCTCCTGAAGTGCTTGGTCTCGACGCTACGGGCCCCGGGCGTCGTCCGCCCGGTCCGGCAGCCGTGTTCGTCGAGGAGGGGTTGTATCGAAACGCACCCCTTACACGACGGGGCGCAGGGCGGCAACAGATACGATGGGTCCCGCGCGCCCGTCCGGCCCGGAAAAGAGCGGATTCCGGAACGCGGAACGGCGGAATTGATTAATGCCGGTCGATGCCCGATAAGGCGGCCGACGCCGCAGGCCCGGTCCGCCGGGCCGCAACCGCAACAATGGATCGCCGTGATCAACAGGTTTCTCAAGCCTGAAACCCGCTATGCCCGCCGCATGGCGCGCATCGCCCGCTGGGACAGGCCCGTCGATGGCCCCCTCGGGCGCGTGCGCGCCTGGGCCAACATGCTGCTGGTGGACCACGGGGTCTTCCGCCTGCTCTACCTCAACAAGCACCGGGTCTCGGAGCGCCTCTGGCGCTCCGCCCAGCCCGCCCCGCACCAGATCTCGCGCCTGAAGGACGAGGGCGTCCGCACCATCGTCAACCTGCGCGGCGGGCGGGAGCACGGCTCCTGGCAGCTGCAGAAGGAGATCTGCGAGCGGCTCGGCATCCATCTCGTGGAGTTCGTGGTGCGCTCCCGCGGCGCGCCGGACCGGGAGACGATCCTGTCCGCCAAGGCCTTCTTCGAAACCATCGAGTATCCGGCGGTGCTCCACTGCAAGTCGGGAGCCGACCGGGCCGGCTTCGTGGCGGCCCTCTACCTCGTGGTGCACGAGGGACGCAGCGTCGAGGAGGCCCTGCGCCAGCTCTCCGCCCGCTACGGCCATTTCCGCTTCTCGAAGACCGGCATCCTCGACGCCTTCTTCGAGCGCTACCGCAGGGAGGGCGAGGCCCGGGGCATGCCCTTCCTCACCTGGGTCGAGACCGTCTACGACCCGGAGGCCCTGGAGCGGGACTTCCGGCCCGGCTTCTGGTCGAACATCCTGGTCGACCGGATCATGCGGCGGGAGTGAGGGCACGGCCCCGCAGCGGAGGTCGCGCCGATCCAAGGCCTGTCAGTCCAAGACCTGTCAGTCCAAGAGTTCTCAGTCCAGGACCTGGCAGTGCTTGCGCACGCCGGGGACCGGATCGCCGAAGGTGCCGTTGTTGCAGCCGACCCCGCCCCGGTAGACGCCCTCCGCATAGCGGCCATGGGCTCCGTAGCGGACGCGCCGGACGCCCCTGAAGCCGCAGAAGCCGTTCTCGCCGGCGCAGGTCCGCCAGGCGGCGGTCTCATAGATTTCCTGGACCTCCCCGCGCCGGCCCGGCCAGTCGCGATGGGGGCGGGGCAGCGGCCTCTCGAAGCCGCCTCCGTAGGAGCGGGCCACGTAGGCGCAGCGTTTCGGAATGCCGGGCGCGGGGTCGCCGAAGACCTCGTTGGAACAGGGAATGCCGCGCCCGGCGACGTCCATCACCGCCTCGCGCCCCGGGACGCCGTAGACGACGCGGGTCGGATAGGGAACCCGACAGAACCCGTGCTCCCGGGCGCAGGGCACGAGTCCCTGGGCGGCGGCGCCCGAGGCTCCGGCGAATGTAACGGCAAGGGCGAAGGCGGCGGCTGCGACGGCTTGGCGAAGCATGGATCTCCTCCGGGAAAGCACCGCCTTTTTTAAGAGGATCGCCTTAATATTGTAATAACGTATCGAATGCCGGACTTGCCTGCCGCCCACGCGGATCTCCGGGTCCGCATGCCACGCTAGGCGGCCGGGCTCGCCGGCTCCGCATCGCCCGACAGCTGGAGCCGGTGCAGGCGGGCATAGGTGCCGCCCGAGGCGACGAGGGATTCGTGAGTGCCCATCTCGGCCACCCGGCCCGCCTCCATCACCACGATCCTGTCCGCGTCCCGCACGGTGGAGAGGCGGTGGGCGATCACCAGGGTGGTGCGGCCCTTCATCAGCCTCCGGATCGCCTCCTGCACGAGCTTTTCGGATTCCGAATCGAGGGCGGAGGTCGCCTCGTCGAGGAGCAGGATCGGCGCGTCCTTGAGGAAGGCGCGGGCGAGCGAGATGCGCTGGCGCTCGCCGCCCGAGAGCCGCCCGCCGCCCGTCCCGACGACGGTGTCGTAGCCCTGCGGGAGCCTGAGGATGAAATCGTGCGCGGCCGCGGCCTTCGCCGCCGCGACGATCTCCTCCTCCGTGGCGCCGGGCCGGCCGAAGGCGATGTTGGCCCGCACCGTGTCGTCGAAGAGCACCACCTCCTGGCTCACCATCGCGATGGCGCTGCGCAGGGAACGGAGCGTGACCTCCCGCACGTCCTGCCCGTCCACCAGCACCGCCCCGGAGGTCACGTCGTAGAGCCGGGGCACCAGGGACAGGAGGGTCGACTTGCCGGAGCCGGAGCGGCCGACGAGGGCGGTGGTGCGCCCGGCCTCCGCCGTGAAGTCCACGTGGTGGAGCGCCGTCTGCTCCGCGTTGTAGGAGAAGCCGAGATTCCTGAAGCGGATCTCGCCGCCCGCGACCGCGAGCGGGCGCGCGCCCGCCCGGTCGGTGATCTGCGGGCGTTCGTCCATCACCGCGAAGGTGCGCTGCAGGGCCGCCGCCGCCTCCTGCACGATGGCGTTGAGGTTGCCGAGCGCCCGGATCGGCTGGGCGGCGAGGATGAGGGCGCTGACGAAGCCCGTGAAGTCGCCCACCGTGCTGCCGCCGGACACGATGCGCCGGCCGATCAGCACCAGCACCGCCGCCACCGCGAAGCCGCCGCCCGCCTCCAGGAGCGGGTCGAGCCGCCCGCGGGCGTTGGCGGCCTTCATCTTGAGCTTGCGCACCTCGTCGAAGGTCCGCGCGGCCTTGGCCTTGAGGTAGCCCTCGAGCGCGTAGGTCTTGGCGACGCGGGTGCCCGCCAGGCTCTCCGTGATCAGGCTCGCCATCTGGCCGGTCTGCTCCTGGGTGGAGATGGCGACCCGGCGCAGCTTCTTGCCGATCTTGCCGATGGGATGGGCGATGAAGGGCACGGTGACGCCGGCGACGATGGTCAGGACCGGGTCGATCCACAGCATGGCGCCGAGGAGGGCGACGATCGTCGTCACCTCCCGCAGGAACACGGTGGAGATGCGGGTCAGCGCCTCCTTGATGAACAGGAAGTCGGTGGTGAAGCGCTGGGTGAGCGCCGCCGGACTCTCGCGCCCGATCTGGGCGATGTCCGCGTCGATCATGTGCCCGTAGAGGGCCGTCTGCATGTCGGCCTCGATCTGCGTCACCACCCGGTTGGTGAGCACCGTGAGCGCCAGGAGCGAGAAGCCCTTCACCGAGGTGACGGCGATGACGAAGAGCGGGGCGAGCAGGATCGCCGTCGCATCCCTGGCCGCGAAGGCGTCGAAGGCCGCCTTGATCAGGACCGGGTAGAGCCCGGTCGCGCCCGAGACGAGGGCGACGAGGACGAGCACGAGCGCCAGGGTCCTGGCGTGCGGCCGCATCCAGTCGCGCCAGAGCCGGCGGATCAGGGGAAGCGTGTCGCCGCTGAGGAGCGGATTCTTGCCAGCCATCGTCTCGCGTTCTCGCCTTTGGAAGCTTGTGGCGTTAGCACGTGAGCGCCGCCGCGGGCAAACGGGCGGCCCTACAGCGCATCGCCCCAGCCGGCCCGGCGGGCCTGCCTGAAGACGTCGCCCTCGCGCTTCGTGAAGAGCCGCTCCTCCGCGCGTCCGTCGTCGCGGCACAGCTTCAGCCGCACCTGGCCGCTGCCCGCACGGGGCGGCGCGATGACGCGGGCCGAGGGACGGGCTCCGAGGCGGCGGGAGGCGGCGAGATAGATGAACTTCTCGTCCTCCCACGGCACCTCGCCGCCCTTGGCCTGCCGGTGGAGGCGCGAGCGGGCGACGCGGCGGGAGAAATGGCACCAGTCGGGCCGCACCAGCGGGCAGGCGGCCGCGTGGGGACAGGGGGCGAGCAGGAAGGCTCCGGCGGCGATCAGCCGGTCCCGCGCGGCGAGGATCCGCTCCCATCCCGCGGGCGTCCCCGGCTCGACGACGAGCAGGGTGTCGCGGGTGAGGCCCCAGAGCCGGTCGACCAGGGGGCCGCGCTCGCCCTCCGCCAGCTCGTCGAGCACGTAGGCGAGGGTCACGAGATCGTGGGGCGGAAGATCCGCGAGGGGCTTCGCCACGTTCCCGCTGCGCCACTCGGACGGCACGGGAGCCTCCCGCGCCAGCCGCTCGCCCCAGGCGCGGATGGGGGGACTGCCCTCGACGAGGAGGGCGCGGCCGAGGCCCGGCCAGCAGTCCATGGCGGCCCAGAAGGCCGTGCCGGGCCCCGATCCGAGATCGAGGAGGTTCTCGGGCGCGAAATCGGGCCGGACCTCGGCGACGGCCGCCATGGCGGCCCGCACCGCCGCATAGGTCGCGGGAAGGCGCGTGGCGAGGTAGGCCCGCGCCGCGAGGTCGTCGGAGAGGTGGAACCGTCCGTCGCGCACCTCCGCCCGGTAGCGGGCCGAGAGCGTGCCCGCCGCACGGCCGAGGGCCGAAAGGCCGGTGCCCGCCAGCGCGGCGTCCACGCCCTGTCGCAGGAGCGGCGGCAGTTCCATGACGCGAGTCCCTCGTGAGCGCCCGTTTCCGGGAAGGATCCGGGAAACGGCCCTCTCTAGCGCATCCTGCGGAAAAGAGGACCCGGTTTTCCGGCCCGCGCTCCCAGCCGCGGGCTTTGCCATCGGCGCGGGGCGGGCATCGCCCCTTGGGAACGCTCCCCGCGGCCTGCGCCAGGGCGAGGGCATTTCCCCGAACGCCCTTGAAGAAAAGCCCGGTCCGGGACCGGGCTCTCGGTTTCGAGGAGACGTCGAGCCGTCCCGTCAGGCGGCCTTCACGCTGGCGAGGAAGCTGCCGACCTCCTGGCCGAGGCCGTTGGACTGGCGCGCCAGCTCCTGCGCCGCGCCGAGGACCTGGCTCGCCGCGGCCCCCGTTTCGCCCGCGCCGCGTTTCACGTCGCCGATGCTCGCCGTCACCTGCTCGGTGCCGCGGGCGGCCTCCTGCACGTTGCGCGCGATCTCCGCCGTCGCGGCGCCCTGCTCCTCCATCGCCGCTGCAATCGTCATGGAGATCTGCGACATCTGCGCGATGGTGCGGCCGATCCCGTCGATGGCGCCGACGGCGTCCCGGGTCGCCTGCTGCACCGATCCGATCTGGGCCGCGATCTCCTCGGTGGCCCGAGCGGTCTGGTTGGCGAGCTCCTTGACCTCGCTCGCCACCACCGCGAAGCCCTTGCCCGCCTCGCCGGCGCGGGCCGCCTCGATGGTGGCGTTGAGGGCGAGGAGGTTGGTCTGGCCGGCGATGGTGTTGATGAGCTGGATCACGGTGCCGATCTTCTCGGCGGTGTTGGCGAGCTCCTGCACGATCCCGTTGGTGCGCTGCGCGTCGACGACCGCGCGCTCCGCCACCTGGGAGGACTGGTTCACCTGGGACGCGATCTCGCGCACCGAGATGGAGAGCTCCTCCGTGGCGGCGGCCACCGTCTGCACGTTGGCGGAGGTCTGCCCGGCCGCCGAGGCGACGCTCACCGACTGCCGGTTGGTCTCGTCCGCAATCGCCGACATCCCCTGCGCCGTCGCCTCCATCTGCGTCGCGGCGGAGGCCAGTCCCTGGGTCATGGCCGAGACGTTCCGCTCGAACTCCTGCGCCAGCCGGTCGAGAGCCTGCGCCCGGCGCATCTTCGCCTCGTTCTCCCGCTCCTGCTCCGCCGCCAGGCGGCGGGCCTCGACGGCATTGTCCTTGAAGACCTGGAGGGACCGGGCCAGGAGGCCCACCTCGTCCCGGCGATGCGCGCCGCTCACCTGCACCGACAGATCGCCGTTGGCGAGACGGTCCATGGCGCCCGCCACGGCGGAGAGCGGCTTCGTCACCCCGGAGATCGTGATCCAGCAGACGAGGCCGATGGCGAGGGCCAGCCCGATTGCGGCGGCCTCGACGAGCCGCCATCTCGTCGCGCTTGCGAGGGCGTTGGCCTCCTCCTTGGCCTGCTGCAGCTCCCCGGCGATGCCCTCGATGCTCTGGGCCATCTGCTCGCGCAGCTTCATGCGCTGGTTGCGCCCCGTGCCGTTCGTCAGCTCGACCGCCTTGTCCTCCTGGCCGCCCACCGAGAACGCCATGCTCTGCTCGAGCGTCTTGAAGTAGGTCAGGACGGCCGCCTTCAGCTCCTCGTTCAGCCGCCTGAATTCGGGCGAGCTGGACAGGGACACCAGCTGATCGAGCTCCGTGGAGGCCTTCTGGACGGCGTTCCTGTACGAGTTCTCCACGCTCCGGATCCGCTCGGGCTGGTCCTTGGGCGCGAGGATCATGTTCTTTTCCTGGATCGTCGCCTCGTTGACCCTGGCGCTGATGCTCTGCACCAGGCTGAGGCGCTGCGCGTCGTTGTCGACGATCTTCTGTGCGTCGTAGGCCAAGGTGTCCAGGCCCGTCACGGCCATCGCGATCAGACCGACGGCGACGGCGACGAAGATCGTCACCGGAATCGCCAGCTTGGTCAGGATTCTGAAGTTGTCGAGAAATCGCATCGTCTTTCGTTGGCCCGCCCGCAACGCCGCGGGAAGCGCACGCCCCCCTGGCGCACAATCCACAGGCATGAGCAGGAACGCATCCGCGCGTGAACAACCTCTTAAAGGAAGACGACAAGCCCGTTATTTGGCCTCATCTTTCGTCTTCCTGGGCTCATGTGTTGCCGAAAAGCAGAATCGGAGTCCGATTTCCCCGGAATATTTGCTTATACTACCCCCGTTATATCATACCTTTCCCGAACTCGGCCTTTGCATTCGTTCGGGCGGCTTGCTTGAATGCTCCGAAACTCCGGCGGCATGAAAGGAAACGGCATGACGTGGTCGATCGTAGCCAGGGACCCGAAGACGGGGCACATCGGGATCGCTGTCGCGACCTGCGCCTTCGCGGTGGGGGCGCGGGTGCCCTTCGTCGCCACGGGCGTGGGGGCGATCGCCACCCAGGCCTTCGTCAATCCCTACTACGGCTACCGCGGGCTCGAGCTGCTGCGGGCCGGCGCCCCGGCGGAGGATGCGATCCGCATCCTGACGGCGGCCGACGAGGGAAGAGGGCAGCGCCAGGTCCACGTGATGGACCGGCAGGGGCGCTTCGCGGCCCATACGGGCGCGGACTGCGTGCCCTGGTGCGGACACCTGATCCGCGACACCTTCTCGGTCGCGGGCAACATGCTGGCGGGCGAAGAGGTGATCGCCGAGACTGCGCGCGCCTTCGAGGCGGCGGCGGACCTGCCCCTCGCGCGGCGCTTCCTGGCGGCCCTGAAGGCGGGCGAGGCGGCCGGCGGCGACAAGCGCGGCAGGCAGTCGGCCGCGATCCTGATCCACGACGAGGAGGAGTATCCCTATCTCGACATCCGCGTGGACGACCATGCGGATCCCCTGAGCGAGCTGGCGCGCCTCGAGGAGGTGAGCCGCGGGCGCTACCTGCACTACCGCAAGTTCATGCCCTCCAAGGCGAATCCCTCGGGGATCGTCGACCGCGACGAGATCGAGCGGCGGATCGCGCAATCGATGGAGGCGGAGCGGGCGCAGGCCTGAACCGGCCGCGGGCCGGCGAATCGGGCCGCCCGCGGCCCTGCACGGGCGAAGGCAGGGCCGAAAAACGCGAAAGGCCGCACGGTTGCGGCCTTTTCGACGAATCGCCTGGAAATTTGGAGCGGGCGAAGGGATTCGAACCCTCGACCCCAACCTTGGCAAGGTTGTGCTCTACCCCTGAGCTACACCCGCGCTCCGCGGCTTGCGCCGTTGCGAGGCCGCTCATGTGCCTCAAAACGATCCGCTTGGCAAGAGGTTTTTGGCAAGAGGTTTTCTGGACGAAGACGGCGCCCGGCGCCCGGCGCGACAGAAACGGTTCCCACTTTCGCGGGAATTGCTCTAGAACGCCCCTGATCTCCGGAGGCTGCCGAACCGTGACCCATCTCTCGCCCAGCGCCCTTCTCGACCGGCTCGCCGCCCTCGGCATCGCCGCGGAGACGGTGGAGCACGAGCCCGTGTTCACGGTGGCGGAATCCCGCCCCGTCAAGGCCCGGATCCCCGGCGCCCATTCCAAGAACCTCTTCGTGAAGGACAAGAAGGGCCGCTTCTTCCTGATCACCGCCAAGGACGAGACGGCGATCGACCTCAAGCGGGCCCACGAGGCCATCGGCGCCTCCGGCCGCCTGTCCTTCGGCTCCGCCGAGCAGCTTCGCGCCCTGCTCGGGGTCGAGCCGGGCTCGGTCACGCCCTTCGCGGTGGTCAACGACCGGGAGAACAGGGTGACGATGATCCTCGACGCCAACCTGATGGAGCACGAGCGGGTGAACTTCCACCCCCTCGTCAATTCCATGACCACGGGCGTCTCCCGCGAGGATCTGCTGAAATTCCTGCGGGCGACCGGGCACGACCCGCTGATCGTGCGCCTGCCCGAACCGCCGGCGGAATTGCCGGACGGCCCGGACGCCCCCATCTGACAGAGACGAAAAGACCGAACCCTCAAGAGACCGCATCCGAGGATCGCATGCTCGCCGACACCCCCCGCAACGCCCCCCCTGCCGACGGCCTGATCAAGGACACCACCACGGCGGCCTTCCGCCAGGACGTCCTCTCCGAATCCATGAAGCAGCCGGTTCTCGTGGACTTCTGGGCGCCGTGGTGCGGCCCCTGCAAGCAGCTGACGCCGGTTCTCGAGAAGGTCGTCCGGGAGGCCGGCGGCAAGGTCAAGCTGGTGAAGATGAACATCGACGAGCATCCGCAGATCGCGGGCCAGCTCGGCGTGCAGTCGATTCCGGCGGTCTTCGCCTTCCAGCGCGGCCAGCCGGTGGACGGCTTCATGGGCGCCCTGCCCGAGAGCCAGATCAGGGCCTTCATCGAGCGGCTCGTCGGCCCCCTCGGCCCGAGCGCGGTCGAGGAGGTCATGGCCGAGGCGGACCGCCTCGCGGCGGCGGGCGACGCCTCCGGCGCGGCGGAGCTCTATGCGGGCATCCTGGCGCAGGACCCCTCCCACGCGCCGGCCCTCGCCGCCCTCGCCAAGCTGCACGTGGAGCTCGGCGACCTGGAGGGCGCCCGGCGCCTCATCGACATGGCGCCCGCCGACAAGGCCCGGGACCCGGCCATCGCCGGCGCCCGCGCCGCCCTGGAACTCGCGGAGCAGGCCGGCTCCCTCGGCGACACCGCCGAGCTCGAACGCCGCGTCGCGGCCAATCCCCTCGACCACCAGGCCCGGTTCGATCTCGCCATCGCCCTCAACGCCCGCGGGAAGCGCGAAGAAGCGGTCGACCAGCTCCTTGAAATCGTCCGCCGCGACCGCAATTGGAACGAGGACGGCGCACGCAAGCAGCTCGTCCAGTTCTTCGAGGCCTGGGGCCCGATGGACCCGGCGACGGTCGCGGGACGGCGGAGGCTTTCCTCGATCCTGTTTGCCTGACGCCGCCGTTCCACGGACAGGGAGATGGGAATGGGAATGAACGCGGTTTACCGGGGGCCAGAGGATTGCCCGTCGGTCATTCCGGTCTTTCCCCTTCCAGGCGCCCTTCTCCTGCCGCGGGGCCAGATTCCCCTCAACATCTTCGAACCGCGCTATCTCGCCATGGTGGACGATGCCCTGAAGGGCGACCGCATCGTCGGCATGGTGCAGCCCGACGCGGACGGAGGCGGAACGCGGCACTTCCCGCAGCTCTATCACGTGGGCTGCGCGGGCCGCATCACCCAGTTCGCCGAGACGGGCGACGGGCGCTATCTCATCACCCTCGTCGGCATCGCCCGGTTCCGCATCGAGGAGGAGTTGTCCGTGCCGACGCTCTACCGGCAGTGCCGCGTCGACTTCACGCCCTACGCGAACGACTTCGTCGCCCGCGCGGGCGAGAACGAGGTCGACCGCGCAGGCGTCGTCAAGGCGCTGCGCGACTTCGTGGAGGCGGCGGACGTGCGCGTGGACTGGAAGGGAATCGAGGAGGCCCCCAACGAGGCCCTGGTCAACGCGCTCTGCATGATGAGCCCCTTCGGCGTCAGGGAGAAGCAGGCGCTGCTGGAGGCGCAGGACCTCAAGACCCGCGCCGAGGTGCTGATCGCGCTCACCGAGATCGAGCTCGCCCGCGGCACCAACGGCTCCGAGACGCCGCTGCAATAGGAGACCCCATGACCGACACCACACCCGTCGAAGCGACGCGCATCGACCCCAAGCTCCTCGAGATGCTGGTCTGCCCGCTGACGAAGGAATCCCTCGACTACGACCCCGTGCGGCAGGAGCTGATCAGCCGGCAGGCCAAGCTCGCCTATCCGATCCGCGACGGCATTCCGATCATGCTGCCGGAGGAGGCGCGGCCGCTGACGGAGTGAGGAACCTCCGGACGGCCCGCGCGCTTGCGGCGGCCGTCAGCTTCCGCGCGCCTCGATGGCCCGCGCCAGGCCGAGCACCCGCCGCGCCATGTCCGCATGGAGGCGCTCCACCATGCGGCCGCCGAGGGCGATGGCGCCCTTGCGGGCGTTCTCCGGCTTCTCGAAGGCCTCCGCGACGATCCTCGCCTCGCTCACCTCCTCGGGAGTGGGCGAGAAGATCTCGTTCGCCGTTCCGATCTGGTTCG
The DNA here is from genome assembly GCF_009363855.1 of Microvirga thermotolerans. GTDB lineage: Bacteria > Pseudomonadota > Alphaproteobacteria > Rhizobiales > Beijerinckiaceae > Microvirga > Microvirga thermotolerans. Next base: position 386,349 of record NZ_CP045423.1, on the reverse strand, counting down.
GGTGGATCAGGGTCTTGCCGTCGAAGCCGCAGTCGCGGGCCTGCACGCATTCGGCCCGCAGCGCCGCCGCGTCGGAAAGGTCGTTGCAGACCCCGTCGAGAATGTCGATGCCGTTGGCGCGCGCCGCCGCGAGGGCCGTCGCCATCCACGGCAGCATGGGCGCGCGTCCGGGAACGAGCCGGGCGCGGGTCTCGCGGGCAAGGTCGTTGAGGCCCAGCACGAAGCAGTCGAGGCGCGTGTCCACGTCGTGGGCCGCGCCGGCGATCGCGTCGGCCCGCAGGATCGCGTGGGCGGTCTCGATCATGGCCCAGACGCGCACGCGCTCCGGCGCCCGCGCCCGCCGCAGGCGCAGTCCGACCGCCGCCAGGGTCTCGGGCGAGGACACCTTGGGGACGAGGATCGCATCGGGGGCCGCGGCGGCGACGGCCGCCAGGTCCTCCTCGCCCCAGGGCGTGTCGAGGGCGTTGACGCGCACCACCACCTCGCGCGGCGCGAAGCCGCCCTGCCGCAGGGCGGCGCAGACCTGTGCGCGCGCCTCCGTCTTCGCCTCCGGCGCCACCGAATCCTCGAGATCGAGGATCACCACGTCCGCGGGCAGGGTCCTGGCCTTCTCCAGGGCGCGGGCGTTCGAGCCGGGCATGTAAAGGGCGCTGCGGCGCGGGCGAATCTCGGTCATGATGGCCTCCCCTCGGGGCCGAATGTAGCGGCGGCGGCGGGCCGCGGAAACGGAGGAGCGCGCGAAGGATGTGGGCGGTCGGAATCGACGGTTGTCCCGGAGGCTGGATCGCGGTCTTCGCCGATTGCGACGGGCGCCGCGCTCCCGTCGTGCGGATCGAGCGGCGCTTCGCCGACATCGTCGATTCGCCGGAGCGCCCCCAGGTCGTCGCCGTCGACATGCCCATCGGCCTTCCGGACCGCACGGAAGGCCCGGGGCGGCGCCCGGAGCGGACGATCCGCCCGCTTCTCGGCGCGCGCCAGTCGTCCGTCTTCGCGATTCCCTCCCGCCGCGCGGTGGAGGCGCCGGATTTCGCGACCGCCTGCGCCCTGGCGCTCGAAACCTCCGACCCGCCGCGCAAGGTCTCCATGCAGGGCTTCCACCTCTTCCCGAAGATCCGCGAGATCGACGCGCTGCTCCGCGGACGGCCCGACCTCGTCCCCCGGGTCGTGGAGGTGCACCCGGAGCTCGCCTTCTGGTCCCTGAACGGCGAGCGCGCCCTCGCGGAGCCGAAGAAGGTGAAGGGCAGGCCCCATGCGCCGGGCCTCGTCCTGCGACGGGAGCTCCTTCGCCGGGCGGGCCTTCCTCCCGGGCTCGTCGATTCGCATCCGCCCCGCGGCGCGGGGGAGGACGACCTCGTCGACGCCCTCGCGGGGTTGGCCGTCGCCCTCGATATCGCTAGAGGTGGAGGACGCTCCTTTCCCTCGCCGCCCGACCGCGACGCCCACGGCCTCCCGGTCGCCATCTGGACCCTCGCCCGCCCGGTTTCCGCGCCCGTTCCCGAGATTGCCGCCATGCCCGCTTCCGTCTCCGCAACCGAGACCCTTCCCGTCACCCGCCGCGATATCGAGGAGGCGCACCGGCGCATCGCCCCGCACATCCGCCGCACGCCCGTCTGGACCCTGCCCGAGGCCTTCGGCCATGCGGGGCCGGTGAGCCTCAAGCTCGAGTTCCTCCAGCACGCGGGCTCGTTCAAGGCGCGCGGCGCCTTCAACACGCTCCTGTCGAAGCCGGTGCCCGCCGCGGGCGTGGCGGCGGCCTCGGGCGGCAACCACGGCGCGGCGGTCGCCTATGCGGCGAAACGGCTCGGCGTGAAGGCCCGCATCTTCGTGCCGGAGATCTCGAGCCCCGCGAAGATCGCCGTCATCCGCTCCCACGGGGCCGAGGTCGTGATCGGCGGCGCGCGCTATGCGGACGCCCAGGAGGCCTGCGACCTCTACGTGGCGGAGAGCGGCGCGCTGCGGGTCCATCCCTTCGGCGCCGAGAGCACCATCGCGGGCCAGGGCACGGTCGGGCTCGAATGGGAGGAGGACGCCCCTCCCCTCGACACGGTTCTGGTGGCGGTGGGCGGCGGCGGCCTCATCGGCGGCATCGCGGCCTGGTGGGCCGGCCGCGTGAAGGTGGTGGGCGTGGAGCCGGAAGGCTCGCGGGCGCTCCACGCGGCCCTCGCGGCGGGCGGCCCGGTGGACGTGGAGGTCGATTCGCTCGCGGCCGATTCGCTCGGCGCCCGCAACACGGGGGCGCTCGTGTACGGGATCTGCAAGGGGGCCGTCGACCACGTGGCCCTGGTGAGCGACGCCGCGATCCGCGACGCCCAGGGACTCCTCTGGCGCGACTGGCGCATCGCCACGGAGCCCGGCGGGGCGGCCGCCCTCGCGGCGCTCGTCTCCGGCGCCTACCGGCCGCGGCCCGGGGAGCGGGTCGGCGTCCTTCTCTGCGGCGCGAACGTGGAGCTGGCGAAGCTCGCCGAGGCGGCGCGGCTTCCCGGCTGAGGAGACGCTCCCTCCGCCCTTGAGCCCCGACGATCGCAAAAGTGGATTCCACTTTCGGATCCGATGCTCTAGGAAACGGGCGCCAAAACAGGAGCCTGCCCGTGTTTCCGAAACGCCTGACCGACGGTTACCGCGCCTTCCTCGGCGAACGCTTCTCCCGCGAGAAGGACCGATACGAAGCCCTCGCGCAGCATGGACAATCCCCCGAAATCCTGATCATCGGCTGCTGCGACAGCCGGGTCTCGCCGGAGGTGATCTTCGACGCGAGCCCGGGCGAGCTCTTCGTGGTCCGCAACGTGGCGAACCTCGTGCCGCCCTTCGAGACCGGCGGCGACTACCACGGCACGTCCGCCGCCCTGGAATTCGCGGTCCAGGCCCTGCGCGTGAAGCACATCGTGGTGCTGGGCCATGCCCGCTGCGGCGGCATCCGCGCCTTCGCGGACGACACGGCCCCCCTGTCGCCCGGCGACTTCATCGGCCGCTGGATGAACCTCATCGCCCCCGCCGCCGAGCGGATCGGCCCGCGCGGGGACACGGACTTCTCCGACTACCTGACGCGCCTCGAACTCGCGGCGATCGAGAACAGCCTCAACAACCTGATGACGTTTCCGTGCGTGCGCACCCTCGTGGAGCGCGGCAAGCTGGAGCTCCACGGCGCCTTCTTCGGCGTCGCCTCCGGCGTCCTGATGGTGCGCGATCCCGAGACGGGGGAGTACCGGGCGGCCGTCGAGGACATGCCGAAGCGGGTCTCCATGTTCAGCGCCCGCCGGGTCGACGCCCCCTGACGCTCCGCCGGAAGACCGGCCGCGAGACGGAAGAGGGCGGGATCGCCGGATCCCGCCCTCCCCGTCACGGCTTATGCAGCCCTGCGTCTCATGCAGCCTTCTTCTTGGAAGGCAGGAGGCCGCGGTTGGCCATGGCCTCGGCGATCTGCACCGCGTTGAGCGCCGCGCCCTTGCGGAGGTTGTCGGAGACGCACCAGAAGGCGAGGCCGTTCTCGACGGTGATGTCCTCGCGGATGCGCGACACGTAGGTGGCGTCCTCGCCCGCCGCCTCGTGCGGGGTGATGTAGCCGCCGGGCTCGCGCCTGTCGATGACGACCACGCCGGGGGCGGAGCGCAGGACCTCCCGCGCCTCGTCGGCGGTGATCGGCTTCTCGAACTCCACGTTCACCGCCTCCGAATGGCCGATGAAGACCGGCACGCGCACGCAGGTGGCGGTGAGCTTGATCTTCGGGTCGAGAATCTTCTTGGTCTCGGCCGTCATCTTCCACTCTTCCTTCGTGAACCCGTCCTCCATGAACACGTCGATGTGGGGGATGAGGTTGAAGGCGATGCGCTTGGGGAACTTCTTCTCCTGCACTTCCTGGAGGGAGTAGAGGGCCTTGGTCTGGCGGTCGAGCTCGTCCATGCCCTCCTTGCCGGCGCCGGAGACGGACTGGTAGGTGGCGACCACCACGCGCCGGATGGTGGCGCGGTCGTGAAGGGGCTTGAGGGCGACCACGAGCTGCGCCGTGGAGCAGTTCGGGTTGGCGACGATGTTCTTCTTCATCTCGCGCACCGCCCCGGCGTTCACCTCCGGCACCACCAGGGGCACCTCGGGGTCGTAGCGCCAGGCGGAGGAGTTGTCGATCACCACCGCGCCCTGCGCGGCGATCCTGGGCGACCACTCCTTCGAGACCTCGCCGCCCGCGGACATGAGGCACAGGTCCACGTCCGAGAAATCGAAGGTGTCGAGGGCCTTCGTCTTCAGGATCCTGTCGCCGTAGGAAACCTCCGTGCCCTGGCTGCGGCGGGAGGCCAGCGCCACCACCTCGTCGGCGGGAAACGCGCGCTCGGCCAGGATATTGAGCATCTCGCGGCCCACATTGCCCGTCGCACCGACGACGGCGACCTTGTAACCCATGGAACTTCTCCTGTCTTCGCTCTCCCCGGGAGATCTTCGAGAACCCTTTTCGGGTGTCGCCTCTCGCCCCGACGGGAGAGAGGACCGGGGACGACGAGGCTTCAGCCGGCCGTTTTCGCGGCCGTCGTGACGGTTTTCGTTTTGCTCGTCGTGGTGAGCAGCGTCATCGCCTTCGTCCATCGGAAAGCCCGTTCGCCGGGCCGATAGGTCTTTTCAGAAACACATCAAACCCGTTGCGCCGTCAAGTGATTCCTGCGCCGGGCAGGCCGCGGCCGTCGGGTGCGAGGGAGAAGCCGCTTCGGGCACGCGGTAACCTTCGATTCACGATGATGAACGAAAGCTTTCGAACGCTCGCGGGCGCTACGGTAGAACACTCCTTCGGAATGCCAACGCTGCGACGGGAGCACGATGCCGAAGGCGATCCACGCCGACTGGGACGAGAGCGGGTGGGAGGAGGACCTCGACGGGACCGGCGAGGACCCGCCGCGCCCGCGTCGCCGCGCGCGGCGTCTGCCCTGGCTGCGGATGACGCTCCTGTCCGGCCTCACCGTCGCCGGGCTCGTTCACTTCGCCCGCGAGGAGAAGGCCCGCCCCCCGGCCCCCGGCGCGCCGGGGGCGGTTCCCGCCTCCGTGCTGATCGCGCCGCCGCCCCCGTGGCGGCCGCTTCCGCAGGCCGCCCCGGCCTACAGCCTCGACAAGCCCTTCGCGCCTCCGGTCTTCTCGGCCCGGCTTCACGTGTCCGGCGGGCGCGAGGACAACCTGGTCCTCGGCCGATTCGGCGAGGCCCGCCACGCGCGGATCGCCCTCGTCCAGGGCGAGGTCGGGACGGAGAGGCGCAGCCTCTTCGTCGAGACCGTGCGCCGCGCGGCGGAGGCCGGCCTCTCCGTGGGCCGCACCGCGCAGAGCCGGATGGAGGCGACGAAGTTCGGCCCCGTGGAGATGGCCGAGGTGACCCTTGCGGGAACTCTTGCGGGAACTCTTGCGGGGACGGCCGAGCAGACCTGCCAGGCCTTCCGCTTCGCGGATGCCGAGGCGGCCTTCGGCTTCCACGGCTGGCTGTGCGGCGCCGATCCCGAGAGCGCCGGCGCGCTTCAGGCGGTGTGCCTGATCGACCGGATTTCCCTGGCGGCGGCGGACGGCGCCGCCCTCAAGGCCCTCTTCGCCCGGGCCGAGCGCAACCGCAGCGACGTCTGCGCCCTCGCGGCGCGCACCGCCGCCCTCGGGGTCAGGCCTCCGGCCCGACCGTGACCGCGACCCGGTGGACGGCGTTGCAGCCGTAGCCGTTGGGGTTCCAGTTCTCCGGCACGAGCGGCTGGGAGCGGCCGGCGGAATCGGTCGCCCGGGCCCAGATCTCGTAATCCCCGTCCCCCGGCACGGCGAGAATCGCCGACCAGCGGGCCCAGTCGTAGCGGTTGCGCAGGGGTTCGAGGGCCGCCTCCGTCCAGGTCGCGCCCCGGTCCAGGGACAGGGCCACCCGCGCCACCGAATCGTCCCCCGCCCAGGCGGCGCCGCGCACCGCGATGCGGCGCGTGCCCGGCGCGTAGCGGGCCCCGTCGGCGGGATGGGTGACGATGCTGCGCACGGGCATCGATTCGAGGATGCGCAGGGGCACCCCCTCCACGCCCGCGCCCGGCGGGATCGGATGCACGGGCAGGCGGTAGGACAGGCCGGTCATGCCGGGCCCGTCGTGCTCCCGGTCGCGGATCCAGATCCGCGTCAGCCATTTCTGGCTGAGCGAGCCCGGCCATCCCGGCACGACGAGGCGCAAGGGGCCGCCGTGCAGGAACGGCAGGGGCTCGCCGTTCATGGCGAAGGCGAGGAGGGTGTGCTCCTCGAGGGCCTTCGCGATGCGCATGCCGCGCGAGAGGGAGGGCCGGTCGCGGCGGCCGTCCTTGTCCGGATCGGCTCCGTAATGGGCGGTGTAGACGGCGGAGGGCTTCAGCCCCGCCGCGTCCAGGACGTCCCGGAGCGGGACGCCGGTCCATTCCGCGCAGCCCACGCCGCCGTTGGTCCACGGGTTGCCCTCCGCCGCGGGCGTGAAGAAGGAGCGGCCGTTGCCGCCGCATTCCAGCACCATGCGGAAGGTCCGGACCGGGAACCGGCGCTTCAGCTCGGCCACGCTGAGGCGCAGGGGACGCTCCACCTCCCCGTCGACGATCAGGCTCCAGCTCTCCGGATCGGCGGGGAGCTCCGGCAGGAGCCCGTTGTTGCGCACGAAGAACCGGGAGATCGGGGTGGTCGCGTCGTCGAGCAGTTCCTCCGGCGTCTCCGCGACGAGCGGAACGCGCCCGAGAACGGACAGGCCGTCCTTCGACGTCAGCTCCGGGATGCCGTCGCGCCGATCCACGCCGCCTTCTCCCTCCATGCCCTTCGGGCCAGCCCCTTTCGGAGAGCGGAACAATTTAGGCCGCCCTGCCATTTTTCCAAGTGTCCGCCGTTTCTCAGGTCCGCCGTTTTCCGGAAGGCGCGGGCGGAGCGGAAGAGCGCGTCTTCGAAGGCCAAGCTGGAGGCTTCCATGCGCCGCATCGTTTCTCTGGGTCTCATCTCCCTGGTCGCGGCCGCGGCCTTCGCAACCGCGGCGGAGGCGCAGGACCGGGGACGCCCCCTCACCTTCCGCGTCGCGCCGCGCAGCTTCCTCGACCCCGGCAACGTGGTGGCGCCGAACTCGATCAATCCCGGCTACACGGGCTACGGCCAGGCCCAGTCCTACCTGCTGAGCCCGCCCTACGGGCAGAACGAGCGCTTCAGCGGCGGCGCACTCCTGCCCGATCCCGTCACCAACGGGCCGTTCGTCGGCTCGACCAATCCGTTCCCGCCGTTCGGATTCACCCCGAACGTGGAGGCGACGGGCTCGATCCGCTGACGGCGCGGGGCGGCCGCCGCCCCGCAGCCGGGTCCGGCCTTACGACAGGGCGGAGAGCTCCTTCACGATCGCGTCGCCGATCTCCTGCGTGCCGACGGCGTTGGCGCCGGGGGCGGCGATGTCCCTGGTGCGGGTGCCGGAGGCCAGCACGTTGGCGATGGCCCTGTCGAGCATGTCCGCCGCCTCGATGAGGCCGAAGGAGTAGCGCAGCGCCATCCCGAACGAGCCGATCATGGCGATGGGATTGGCGAGCCCCTTGCCGGCGATGTCGGGGGCCGAGCCGTGAACCGGCTCGTAGAGCGCCTTGCGGCTGCCGGTCTTCGGGTCCACCGCGCCGAGGGAGGCGGAGGGCAGCATGCCCAGCGAGCCGGTGAGCATCGCCGCGATGTCGGAGAGGATGTCGCCGAAGAGGTTGTCCGTGACGATCACGTCGAACTGCTTCGGGTTGCGCACGAGCTGCATGGCGCAATTGTCGGCGAGCACGTGCTCGAGCTGCGTTGCGGGGAACTCCTCCCTGTGGATGCGGGTCACGATCTGCCGCCAGAGCACGCCGGTCTTCATGACGTTGCTCTTCTCGGCGGAGGAGACCTTGTTGCGGCGCTTGCCCGCGAGGTCGAAGGCGACGCGGGCGATGCGCTCGATCTCGCCCGTGGTGTAGAGCTGCGTGTCCACCGCGCGCTGCGACCCGTCCTCGAGGGTGACGATCTCCTTCGGCTCGCCGAAATAGACGCCGCCGGTGAGCTCGCGCACGATCATGATGTCGAGCCCCTCCACCACCTCGCGCTTGAGGGAGGAGGCGTCGGCGAGGGCCGGGTAGCAGATGGCCGGGCGCAGGTTGGCGAACAGGCCGAGATCCTTGCGCAGGCGCAGGAGGCCGGCCTCCGGGCGCACCGCATAGGGGACGCCGTCCCATTTCGGGCCGCCGACCGCGCCGAACAGGACCGCATCGGCCTCCTGGGCGCGCGCCATGGCGGCTTCCGAGATCGAGACGCCGTGGGCGTCGTAGGCCGCGCCGCCGACGAGGTCCGCCTCCGTCTCGAAGCCGACGCCGTTCCTGGCGAACCAGCCCACGATCTTCTCCACCTCGCGCATGACCTCCGGACCGATGCCGTCGCCGGGGAGAAGGAGAAGCTTGTGCGTTGCCATGAAGGCCCCCTGTTGTGTCGTGGTCGAATTGCAGGGTCCTTAAAAGGCCGAACGGGCCGCTTGGCAAGCGCCGGAGCACTTTTCGAAAAGGTGGGAGGCGTTTTTCCGTCCGGAAATGTCGCGCGCCGTCTCAGTCGCGCCGTTCGTCGGACGGAGGCGCCTCGGCCGTGCCGCGGTCTCTCGCCGTCCTCACCACCGTGACCGAGCACGGCGCCTGTGCCACCACCTGGGACGAGACGCTGCCGAGATAGCGCCGGAGCGCGGAGGAGGCCCGCGCGCCGATCACGATGTGGTCGACGTCGTTGTGCCGCGCGTAGTCGACGAGGGCGGCCGCCGGATCGGGCGCCTCCAGCACGCTGTAGGAGATCCTCCCCTCGGGAACGCCGAGGGAGGCGCCCCAGTGCCTGAGCTGCACGAGACGCTGGACGTGGAGGCTCCGGCCCTCCTCGTCCTCCAGGATGTCGACGGCGAGGCGCGAGGTCTTGAGGATGTTGACGCAGGCGAGGCGCGCCTCGCCCTCGATGGAGAGGATGCGCCTGACCATGAGGCGCAGGGCCTCGGCGAGGTCCTCGCCGCCCGGCGAGAGGTCGATGGCGACGAGGACGATGGGGGCGCGGGAGAGCTGGCCCGCGATGTTGGGCCGTTCCAGGGGCTGGGCCCTGCGGGCCTTCAGCCAGCGCCGGAAGGTCTTCATCCCTCCGTCCCGCTCCAGGCGGGAGGCCCGCTCCGTGAGCGTCACCTGTCCGGGATTCTCCAGGTCGAGGGCGAGCTGCGCCGCGGTCGCGTAGCGGTCCTGCGGGTCGATTTCGAGGCAGCGCAGGATCGCCTCCTGCAGCCAGGGCGGGCAGTCGGGCCGCAGGGCCCGCGGCGGCACCGGGTCCCGCCACAGGCGCCGGCGGATCTGCCCGCCGCGCGGCGTGCCGAAGGGGCGCTCGCCGGTGACGAAGAAGTACAGCATCACGCCGAGGGCGAAGAGGTCGCTGCGCGGATCGGCCCGGTCCTGGAGCACCTGCTCGGGCGCCATGTAGGGCGTGGTCCCGAAGGGCTCGCGGAACTCCTCCGCGAGGAGGTCAGGCAGCTGCCCGTGGCGGGCGAAGCCGTAGTCGATGAGCACGGCCTCGCCGGTCTCCCGGGTCATTACGTTGCTCGGCTTCACGTCGAGATGGATGACGTGCTGCCGGTGGAGGTCGTGGAGGGCATGGGCCACCCTGGCCCCGATCGTGACCGCCTCGGCCCAGGGCAGGGGCACCTCCCGGAGGCGGGCCTTCAGGGATTCGCCCGGGATCCGCTCCATGACGATGTAGGGCATCGGATCGAGGGGACCGGCGGCGACGAAGCGCGGCACGTGCGGGCCCGACAGGCGCGGCATGATCATCTGCTCGGTCTCGAAGCAGACGATGGGCAGGGGATCGCCCGAATCGATGAGCATCGGGATCTTCATGACGAGCGGCATCGGGTCGCCCGGGCGGGCGACGGCCCAGAGCTGCGCCATGCCGCCCGTGGCCAGGTGCTCCCGGAGCTCGAAGCCGTCGACCGTCATGCCCTGTTTCAGGCGCCAGCGCATGGGTCACCGTCCCTGTTCCAGGCGAAGCGCCAGCTTCTCGGGAAGCCCCGCCTCCCTCACCTTCCGGGCGGCCGCCGCCGTGTCGTAGGGCACGCGGAGGAAGCGCAGGGTCTGGCGCGCCGTGTCGAAGAGCGCGTAGCTTGCCGCCGGCACCCCGTCCCGGGGCTGCCCCACGGAGCCGATCACCGCGAGCCAGGTGCGGGTCGCCAGCAGCGGGATCTCGTTGTCGCCGACCGGCGAGAAGGAGCCGACCTTCGCGGCGGTGCTCATGTGATAGAGCATGGGCACGTGCACATGGCCGCAGAAGGTGATGTGGGCGTCGACCCGGCTGAAGTGCCGGACGGCCTCCATGGTGCCGTTCATGTAGTCCCAGTTGCCCGGCGCGTAGCCGTTGGCGTGGACGTAGAGGACGCTCCCCTCCTCGTGGACGAGGGGAAGATGCGCGAGGAACCTGCGCTGCTCCGGGTCGAGCCGCTCGCGGGTCCAGCGGATCGCCTCCCGGGCGATGCCGTTCATGTCCGCGTCCGACCCGTCGACGGCCGCGTCGTGGTTGCCGCGCAGGGCGACGGCGCCCCTGTCCACGAGGTCCCTCACCGTGTCGACCACGAAGGCCGGATCGGCGCCGTAGCCCACATAGTCCCCGAGGAACACGAAGCGGTCCGCCCCCTGCCGGCGCGCATGGTCGAGGCAGGCGGACAGGGCCTCCCGGTTGCCGTGGATGTCCGTGAGGATGGCGATGAGCATGGGGCAGTACAACCCCAAACCGGCGCGCGCCACAACCTAGCCGTTGGACGGCCGCCGCGACGCCCCTCAGGCCGGGCGCCGGGCGAAGAGCAGCGCGACGCCGAAGCCGATCATGGTCGCGCCGGAGGCGCGGTTGAGCCAGCCGAAGACGCGGCCGTTGCGGCCGAAGGCGCCCAGGCGCTGGCCGAGGACGGCGTAGAAGAGCACCGCGACGGCTTCCAGCACGAGGAAGATCAGCCCCGCCAGGGCGAAGCCGGTCCAGTAGGACTGCGGATCGACGAACTGCGGCAGGAAGGCGGTGAAGATCAGGATCGCCTTGGGGTTGCCGATGGCGGTCCAGAACTCCTGCAGGCTGAGAGCCCTCAAGGTACGCCGGGGCGCGGCCCCGACGGCGGATGCCGCCGGTCCGGAGGCGCGCAGGATCCTGATCCCGAGCCACACGAGATAGGCGGCTCCCGCCCATTTGAGGGCCGTGAACGCCGCCTCGGACGCGGCGAGCACCGCGCCGACGCCGAGGGCGGTGAGCGCGATCATCAGCGCGAAGGCGACGAGCCGCCCGCCCGAGGCGAGCACGGCGGTGCGCACCCCCTGCTGCAGGCCGTAGGTGAGGGACAGGAGGTTGTTGGGGCCGAACGCCAGGTTGAGGGCGAAGCAGGCCGGCACGAAGAGGAGGAACGTGCTCCAGCTCATGGGCGTCGTTACCCCCTCAGGGCCTGCAGGACCTTGGCGCCGGGACGGCCGCGCTGCTCCAGGCCGATCTGGCGCTCCACGTCCTTGATCGCTTCGCGGGTCTTGGCCCCGATCTTGCCGTCCGGCTCGCCCACGTCGTAGCCGCGGGCGGCCAGGAGCCGCTGGAGCTCCCGGCGCTGGGCGCGGGAGAGCGGCGGGTCGTCGGTGGGCCAGGCGGTGCGGATCCCCGGCAGGCCCTTCAGCCGGTCGCCCAGGAGGGCGATGGCGAGGCCGTAGGACTCGGCGGCGTTGTAGGAATAGACCGCGTCGAAGTTCTTCGTGACCACGAAGGCCGGGCCCTGGACGCCCGCGGGGATGAGGATGCCCGCCGGGTAGTTGCCGGAGAGCGGCCGCCCGTCGACATGGGTGACGCCCATGGCCGCCCAGGCGGAGAGCGGCTTCTTGTTCCTGCGTCCGGCGAGCCTCGCGTCGAACCCCGCCGGCAGGCGCACCTCGTAGCCCCAGGGCAGGCCGTTCACCCAACCGGCCTTCTTGAGGAAGTTGGCCGTGGAGGCGACCGCGTCCGGCACCGACATCATGATGTCGCGATGGCCGTCCCCGTCCCCGTCCACCGCGAGCCGCTGGAAGGTGGAGGGCATGAACTGGGTGTGCCCGAAGGCCCCGGCCCAGGAGCCGCGCAGGTTCGCCGGGTCGATGTCGCCGTCCTGGACGATCTTGAGCGTCGCCATCAGCTCGCCCGTGAAATACTCGCGCCGGCGCGGGGCGTAGCAGGCGAGCGTCGCGAGGGACTGCACCAGGGGCCGCCCGCCGATGTCCTTGCCGAAGTTGGATTCGACGCCCCAGACCCCGGCGATCACGTGGCGGTCCACCCCGAACCGGGCCTCCGCGGCGGCGAGCGCCTGGCCCCACTGGCGCATGGCGGCCCTGCCGTCCTGGACGCGCTCGTCGTCGACGAGGGCGGCGAGATAGTCCCAGATGGGCGTCTTGAACTCGGGCTGGTTGTCCATCAGCTCGAGGATCTTGAGGTCCGGCTCGATGCCGCCCGTCGCCCGGTCGAAGGCCTGGCCGGAGATGCCCTTGGCGGCGGCCTGGGCGCGCAGGGAGGAGAGGCAGGAGCGGAAGTCTCCCTGGGCGAGGGCCGGCGTCGCGGCGGCGAGCCCGAGGAGAGCGAGAAGCGTGGGGGCAAGGGTACGGTTCATGCCCCCCATTGTGCGGCCAATTTGGTTAATATTGGGCAACCGGGCCGAAAGGAGCGCCCGGCGCGCCTCAGGCCCAGGCGCGCTGGCTGAGCTTCTTCTCGTAGGTGTCGATGCTGGCGGCCTTCTCCATGGTCAGGCCGATGCCGTCGAGGCCGTTGAGCAGGCAGTGCTTGCGGAACGGGTCGATGTCGAAGCGCACCGTGCCGCCGTCCGGCCCGCGGATCTCCTGGTTCTCGAGGTCGACCGTGATCGTGGCGTTGGCGCCGCGCTCCGCGTCGTCGAAGAGCTTCTCCAGGTCCTCGGGGCTCACCGTGATCGGCAGGATGCCGTTCTGGAAGCAGTTGTTGTAGAAGATGTCCGCGAAGCTCGTGGAGATGACGCAGCGGATGCCGAAATCGAGCAGCGCCCAGGGCGCGTGCTCGCGGGACGAGCCGCAGCCGAAATTGTCGCCGGCGATCAGGATCTTGGCGTTGCGGTAGGCGGGCTTGTTGAGGACAAAGTCCGGGTTCTCCGAGCCGTCCTCGCGGTAGCGCATCTCGGAGAAGAGGCCCTTGCCGAGACCCGTGCGCTTGATGGTCTTCAGATACTGCTTGGGGATGATCATGTCGGTGTCGACATTGACGATCCGCAGCGGCGCCGCGACGCTTTCCAGCACAGTGAACTTGTCCATCGTCTCTTGATCCTCGACCGGGAGCAGACCCGCCGGGCAGCGTCATAGCAAAGGCTTTCGGGCAGGACCAGCGCATCCTGCGCGAAAGCGCGCCGGTTCTCGCCCATGCGACGATGCGCTCGGGGCGGCCCGGACATTCCGTTAAGGAATATATGCTAGGCAGCGGTACCCGGGGGTGCGCATGGACCAGACCTTTCTCTTTCTGCTGTTTGCGGGCGCGATGATCGCCGGCTGGACCGGCCGCCGGGGGCTCGCCCTCGCCCTCTTCGCCGCGGGCCTCGTCGCAGGCATCGCCGATTACGGGCACCACGCCACCGACGCCCTTCCCCTCTCCTTCTAGGTTCGGGTGCCCACCGATGCTGACGCCGCGCCGCTCCCTGGTCCTCAACGCGCTCGGACTCTATGCCGTCGCGTTCGTGCTGCTCGCCGCCTTCGCGCTGCAGGTCCTGCTCGGGGAGCTGCCCTGCCCCCTGTGCCTGCTGCAGCGGGTGGCCTTCGCGGCGCTCGCGGTCGGGCCGGTCCTCAACATCCGCTTCGGCCCGAGGCCGAGCCATTACGCCCTCTCGCTCCTCGCCGCCCTGTTCGGCGCGGGCGTCGCCGCGCGGCAGATCCTGCTCCACATCGCACCGGGCGACCCGGGATACGGCTCCGCCGTGTTCGGGCTGCACTACTACACCTGGGCCTTCCTGTGCTTCGCGGCCGCCATCGCCGCGGTAGCGGCCCTGCTCCTGTCGGAGCGGCAGTTCCCGGCGCCGGGCGAGGCGCCGCCGCGGCCGGGCCCGTTCGAGAGGGCCGCCGTTCTCCTCGTCATCGCCGTGACCCTCGCGAACGTGGCGGGCACCTTCGTCGAGTGCGGGGCGGGCGTGTGTCCCGACAATCCGGTGAGCTACCGCCTGCTGCCGTGAAGGGGAGCGCCGCGGCTCCTCGCCGCGGGCGCGCAGGCGTGACGGAATGCCCGAAATCCCAGCAGAGCGGGATCGGGAGAGCGGGAGGCGAACGCCTCCCGCCCGGCATGCGTCAGGATGCGAGGTTCTTCTCCCGGCCGCGCAGCATCCACAGCTCGAAGGCGGCGAGAGCCGCGACGGCGAGGCCGACGAGGACATGAACGCCCATCGCGGCGCTCACGCCCGAGAAGCCCAGCACCCAGGGGGCCGCGGCGGCCCAGAGCCCGAGGACCAGTGCGGTCCAGCTTTCCCATTCACGCAGGTCGACGAGCGCCGCCAGGGCCGCGATGCCGATGAGGAGCCCGGTCACGCACGCGCTCCAGAGCGCCGTTGCCTCTCCCGAGAAGCCGAGAAGCCACGGCGAGACGATCAGCAGCGCGCCGAGGACGGCGCCGAGCACGTTCGCCGCGGTGAGTTCGCTCGAATGTTTCAGGCCGATCATGGCTGACCTCCTTTCTCGCAACGGAGACCTACGGTCGGGCGCCCGGCGGGATTCGGCTCCCCGCCGGCGCCGACGGTTTCTGCCTCCTGGCATCCTCCCGCATCCGCAGCCCCTCCACTGTCGGCGCCACCCTCGTGCGGCCCTCCGCCGGACTCTCCCCGATCACGCGGAAAGGCGGTTAATCCCGCCCCGTTCCGGCGAGGCGGAGCGGCGGCCGCGCCTGCCGGTCCTGTCTCCGCGGATGGCGCGAACGGCGCCGACATATTCCCGGGCCGCCGACGGATCGAAGCGCGCAAGGGCTTCGATCACCGCGTCCGTGCACGAGCGGGGACGCAGATCGGCCGGCAGCCGGCCGGCGGCGACCTGCTCGATGGCGAGCGCGTCCCGCGCCCAGGAGAGCAGGATCGTCCGCTTCTCCTCGTCGCTGAACCACGGATGCGCGGCCACCGCCTCCGGACGGCCGAAGACGTTCGCCGGATCGACCAGCGCCTCCACGAAGGACGGCCCGGAGACGGCCGGCGGAACGGTTCCAGGCCCCGAAGCCGGGGCGATGTCCGGTGCGACATGCGATGTGTTCATCGTCATCCTTCCTGTTCGGCTGCGCATGGGGCGGCCCTCGCGGGCGAGCGCGGGGATCCGGCGCCGGGAGGGTCCCGGCGCCGCCGCGCAGGCGGAACGCCGCGTCCTTACGCGGCCTCCTTCGCCTGCGAGCCGTGCCCGATCTGCGGGGGCTGGTTGTCCTGGGCGAGGGCCTTCGCCGCGGAGCCGGTGGCGATTTCGATCCGGCGCGGCTTGAGCTCCTCCGGCACCTCGCGCTTCAGCGCGATCGTGAGCAGCCCGTTGTCGAGATCGGCCCCCGTGACCTTCACGTGGTCGGCCAGGCTGAAGGACTGCTTGAAGGCGCGGGTCGCGATGCCGCGATGCAGCACCTGCACGCCTTCCGGCTCGGCACGCTTCTGGCCGGTCACGGTCAGCGTGCTCTCCTGCTGGACGAGCTCGATCTCGTCCCGCGTGAAGCCGGCGACGGCCATGCTGATGCGGTATTCGTCCTCGCCCGTCTTCTCGATGTTGTAGGGCGGCCAATTGGTCATCGGCTCGACGCGGGACACCTGGTCGAGCATGTCGAACAGGCGGTCGAAGCCGATGGTCGAGCGATAGAGGGGAGAGAGATCGAAAGTCGTTCTCATAGCTACATCCTCCTTCGAGCAACGTAACTATCAGAGCGCCGGACACCTGCCGGCGCCCGTGATGCCAAGCTCCACAAAAGCCTTGGCAAACAATGAGTTGGGTTGCGCCGCCGCCCTTGTCAAGGGCTTCCGGCGGACCGGCCGCGAGGCCTCCGCTCCGCCCGCCCCTTGCAGGGGCGGGCGGAGCGCCTATCTCGATAAGGCCTCGTGCCACGCGGGCCGACCCTTCGCTGCCGCGTGAATCTCATTCGTCGAAACTTCGCTCTCCGAGGAGGTCTTGCCGATGAAGATTGCCCAGGTGGCTCCCCTCTACGAACGCGTTCCGCCCAAGCTCTACGGGGGGACGGAACGGATCGTCTCCTATCTCACCGAGGAGCTGGTCCGGCAGGGCCACGACGTCACGCTCTTCGCATCGGGCGACTCGATCACCCAGGCCGAGCTCGTGCCGTGCTGCGATCTGGCGCTGCGCCTCAACCCCGCCGTCAAGGACCCGCTGCCCTACCACGTCATGATGCTGGAGCTCGTCAGGCAGCGGGCCCGCGAGTTCGACGTCATCCACTTCCACATCGACCTGCTGCACTTCCCCCTCGTCCGCGAATTCGCGGACCGGACCCTCACCACGACCCACGGCCGCCTGGACCTCGTCGACCTCGCGCCGTTCTACCGGATGTTCCCCGACATCCCCCTCGTCTCCATCTCCCAGGACCAGCGGACGCCGCTGCCGGATGCGAACTGGATCGGAACCGTCCACCACGGCCTGCCGAGCGACCTGCTTCCCTTCCACCCGACCACGAGCGGCGGCTATCTCGCCTTCCTCGGGCGGATCTCCCCCGAGAAGCGCCCCGACCGCGCGATCCGGATCGCCGCCGAGAGCGGGATGCCGCTGCGCATGGCGGCCAAGGTCGACAAGGCCGACCAGGCCTACTGGGACGAGGTCATCAAGCCGATGGTGGACGCGCATCCGAACGTCGAGTTCGTCGGCGAGATCGGCGAGCACGAGAAGGGCGACTTCCTCGGCAACGCGGACGCGCTGCTCTTCCCCGTGGACTGGCCCGAACCCTTCGGTCTCGTGATGATCGAGGCGATGGCCTGCGGCACCCCGGTGATCGCCTTCCGCCGCGGATCGGTGCCGGAGGTGATCGAGCAGGGCGTGTCCGGCTTCATCGTCGATTCCGTCGAGGAGGCCGTGGCGGCGGTCGAGACGCTCCACGCCCTGGACCGGACGGAGGTGCGGCGCTGCTTCGAGCGGCGCTTCACGGTGGAGCGGATGACGAAAGACTATCTCGATCTCTACCGGAGCCTGCCCGGCGTGCGCCTCGATGCGGCCCATCTGCGACGGGCCAGCGGCAGGACGACGCCCCTCCAGGCGGTGGTCTGAGTCCGAAGCGCATGTCGGTTCTCACACGGAGAGACGATGCCATGGACCTTCGCGTCGAAGCGCCGGAACCGGCGACGGGACCCGTCATCGGGCAGTTCGCCGTCGCCTCCCAGTCCTCCCTGCAGGAGCGGCGTCCGCGCGTCCTCAAGCACGGCGACACCTTCGCCGTGTTCGACCGCAGCGGCGACCTTCTCTCGGGCGAGGGCAGCCCGGACGGACTGTTCCATCGCGACACGCGCTATCTCTCGCATCTCGACCTCCTGGTCGACGGCGCGCGCCCGATCCTGCTGTCGTCCTCCCCGCGGGACGACAACAGCATGCTCACCTGCGACCTGACCAACCCCGACCTCCACGACGGGACGGGACGGCTCGTGCTCGAGCACGACCTCGTCCATGTCAGGCGCTCGAAGTTCCTCTGGAACGGGACCTGCTTCGAGCGACTGCTGGTGCGCAACTTCGACGACCGGCCCCGGCGCCTTTCCGTCGCGCTGCGCTTCGAGGCCGATTTCGCCGACCTCTTCGAGGTGCGCGGGACGCGGCGCCGGCAGAGGGGTTCCTTCCACCCCGCCGAGGTCGGGACGGACACGGTGGTCCTCTCCTACACGGGCCTCGACGGGCGCAGGCGGAGCACGATCCTGCGGTTCGACCCCGCTCCCGCCCGGCTCGAGGCGGGAGGCGCCCTCTTCGACATCGACGTCGCGCCGGGCGGCCGCTCCGTGATCTTCATGGAGGTCCGCTGCGACGACGGTCTGCCGCCGGAGGGCGCGGAGACGCAGGCGGCCCCGCGCCCCCTGCGCGACCGCTTCCTGTCCTCCATGGTCGAGGCGCGCCGGGCGCTGCGCCGCTCGTCCTCCAAGGCCGCGGCCGTCGAGACCTCGAACGACATCTTCAACGAGGCCGTGAGGCGCTGCGTCGCCGACCTGTACATGCTGGTGACGGACACGCCGCAGGGCCCCTACCCCTATGCGGGAACCCCCTGGTTCAGCGCCGCCTTCGGGCGCGACGCCCTGATCACCGCCTACATGGCGCTCTGGGCCGACCCGAGCCTCGCCCGCGGCGTCCTGCGGTTCCTGGCGGCCAACCAGGCGAAGGAGGAGAACCGGGCGGCCGACGCGGAGCCGGGCAAGATCCTCCACGAGGTGCGCTACGGCGAGATGGCGGAGCTCGGCGAGGTGCCGTTCCGGCGCTACTACGGCAGCGTCGACGCGACCCCCCTCTTCGTCCTCCTGGCCGGCGCCTACCTGGAACGCACGGGGGACGTGGCGACCCTGCACGGGCTCTGGCCGCACATGGAGGCCGCCCTGCGCTGGATCGACGCCTATGGCGACCGGGACGGCGACGGCTTCGTCGAGTACGGGCGGCGGACGGAGGAGGGCCTCCTCAACCAGGGCTGGAAGGACAGCCACGATTCCATCTTCCACGCCGACGGGGCGATGGCCCGCGGGCCGATCGCCCTGTGCGAGGTGCAGGCCTATGTTTATGCCGCAAAGCGCGCCGCCGCCGCCGTCGCCGCCCGGCTCGGCCTTCCGGACCGCGCGCGGGCCCTCGAGAGCGAGGCGGAGAGCCTCAAGGAGCGGTTCGACCGCGCCTTCTGGTGCGAGGACCTTGGCACCTACGGCCTCGCCCTCGACGGCGGGAAGCGCCTGTGCCGGGTGCGCTCCTCGAATGCGGGCCACGCCCTGTTCACCGGCATCGCGCTGCCGGAGCGCGCGGCGCGGCTCGCCGAGACCCTGATGGACCGCACGTCGTTCTCGGGGTGGGGCGTGAGGACCGTCGCGGCGACGGAGGCGCGCTACAACCCGATGTCCTACCACAACGGCTCGGTCTGGCCGCACGACAACGCCCTCATCGCCCTGGGCCTCGCCCGCTACGGCTTCAAGCGGGAGGCGGCGCGCATCTTCGACGGCCTGTTCCGCGCCTCCATCTACATCGACCTGCGGCGTCTGCCAGAACTGTTCTGCGGCTTCCCGCGCCGGCGCGGCGAGGGGCCGACCTTCTATCCCGTGGCGTGCGCGCCGCAGGCCTGGGCGGCGGCCTCTCCGTTGAGCCTGATCCAGGCCTGCCTCGGGCTCGACTTCGACCCGGCCACGCGGACGATCCGGCTGGACCGCCCGGTGCTGCCGGACTTCCTCGACGAGATCGTGCTGCGCAACCTCGCGGTGGAGGAAGGCCGCCTCGACCTCGCGGTGCGCCGCGCGGGCGGCGAGGTGGCGCCCCACGTCCTGCGCCGGACCGGCGACGTCCGGGTCGAGATCACCGCCTGACGGCGCCGACACCCCGCTCCGGAGCAGGGCGGCCCTGCGGGACGGCGCGGGCGCCGAAATCGCGCCCGAAGCCCTCCTTCAGGGCCGCATAGGCGGCCTCGATCCGGGCGGGAATCTCGACGGGCGCGATGAAGCCCCGCCCGTTCGGGCCGTAGCCCCCGGCGTCGTTCCGCAGCCGGGGGATTTCGCCCATGACGAGGGTGACGAACCGGTCCATCGGCCAGAGCCCGGCGATGCCGGGGTCGGCGAAGACGAGAACGTTCCCGGCCGGCATCACCCTTGGCACGAAGGTCGGCCAGTTGAGGAACGCTACGCCGGCCATGTCCCGCCAGACATGGCGGAAGGTGGCGTCCGTGCGCCTCTGCATGGTCGGATCCTGCACCAGGAGGACGGAACGCGGCACGTGGCCCGACCGCTCCAGGATCTGGCGCGAGAAGGCGGCGTTCTCGCCGCAATGGGCGGAGGCGTCCTCGACGAGGATGCGGGACGGGTCGATGCCCCAGAACGTCCGGGCGATGTCGGCGAGGATCGCAGCCTCCGGCCGCCCGTGGGCGGGGACCGCGCGATAGGTGTCGTGCGCGGCGACGGCCTGCCACAGGAGCTCGGTGGAATGGCCGATCCCGCCGGAAAGGACGAGGAGCGGGCGGGCCCTGCCCCCCGCCGCCCGGAAGGCGCCCTCGGCCGTCGCCAGCACGCTGTTTCCGGCGAGGATCACGCAATCCACGGGCATGGCGGCGGGATCGCTCCCGGCGAGGTCGTCGAGGGCGAGGTAGGCGGCAATCCCGTTCAGGCAGGCGGCAGCCTGCGCCAGAGACACGTCGTCGGCATCCATGCGCGGTTTCCAGGAGGGCAACCCGCTCATCCGGCGGCCGCCTCGATGGCCTCCATGTCTTCGTCCGAGAGGCCGAAATGGTGCCCGATCTCGTGCACCAGCACGTGGGTGACGAGATCGCCCAGGCTCTCCTCGTGCTCGGCCCAGTAGTCGAGGATCGGGCGGCGGTAGAGCCAGACCATGTTGGGGAACTGGCCCGTCTCCATGACGGCGCCCGCCTGCGCGAGCCCGACGCCGCGGAACAGGCCGAGCAGGTCGAAGGGGCTCTCGCAGCCCATCTCCTGCAGGGTCTCGTCGTCGGGAAAGTCCTCGACCCGGATCACCACCCCGTCGCAGAGCCGGCGGAACTCCCGCGGCAGGCGCGCGAAGGCCTCCTGCGCGAGGATCTCGAGATCGGCGATGCTCGGCGCCTGGAGGGAAGCGAGGGGGTTCGTCATCGAGGCGTTCACAGGAGGCGCAGCTGCACGGCGAGCCAATAGGCGAGGACGATCACGCCGACGAGGGACAAGGCGCGGCCGATGCGGCGCCCCCACAGCTCGATGGGGTCGGTGCCGCCGCCCTCCGCCGCACCGACGGCGTCGCGGGCGCCGAAATGGTCGGCCATGCGACGGGTCGCGCGGCCGAGGGAGGAGGAGCCGAGGGTTTCCGAATCGCGGGCGACCCGGTCGAGGATCTCGCGGGGATCGTCCTTCCTGTCTGCCATGACACCCTCCTGAAGCCGCTCCCGACGGGCCCGCGCGCAGTTGCGCAAGGGAACGCGTCGGTGAGCCTGACGTTGACCGTCCCGAATACCGTTTAGCAGAGATGAGGTTCTCATGCGTTACTTTCTCGGAATCCTGGCTGCGGCCGGGCTGGCCGTCCTCGGCCCGGGCGTCGCCTCGGCCCAGGACATGAACCTGCGCATCGGCCCCGGCGGCGTGAGCGTCGAGCGCGAGGACTACCGTCCCGCCTATCGCGAGCGCGTCATCGAGCGGCGCGTGGTGGAGCGCCCGGTCCGGTCGCGCACCGTCTGCCGCACGGTGATCCGCGAGCATGTCCGCCCGAGCGGCGTGGTCGTCCGCCGTCCGGCGGAGGTGTGCCGCGAGGTCGTGGGCGGCCGGCGGGTCTACGTGGACTGACCGTTCCGGCATCGTCGCAGCAAAAAGGCGGCGTCCCTACGGGCGCCGCCTTTTTTCCGTCCGTGCGAAGGCGGTCAGGCCCAGGTGCGGATGTCCACGAACCGCCCCGCGATCGCCGCCGCCGCCGCCATGGCGGGGGAGACGAGGTGGGTGCGGCCCTTGAAGCCCTGGCGGCCCTCGAAGTTGCGGTTCGAGGTGGAGGCGCAGCGCTCGTGCGGGGCGAGGCGGTCCGCGTTCATGGCGAGGCACATGGAGCAGCCGGGCTCGCGCCATTCGAAGCCGGCGGCCTTGAAGATCCGGTCGAGCCCTTCCGCCTCCGCCTGCATCTTCACGATGCCCGAGCCGGGCACGATCATGGCGTTGACCGCCTCGTGCACCTTCCTGCCCTCGACGATCTTCGCCACCGCCCGCAGGTCCTCGATGCGGCCGTTGGTGCAGGAGCCGATGAAGACCCGGTCCAGGGCGATGTCGGTGATCTTCTGCCCCGGCTTGAGGCCCATGTATTCGAGGGCCCGCCACTTGGAGAGGCGCTTGTTCTCGTCCTGGATCTCGTCCGGGTTCGGCACGGCGCCGGTGATCGAGACCACGTCCTCGGGGCTCGTGCCCCAGGTCACGATGGGCGGCAGGTTGGCCGCGTCGAGGTGGATCTCCGCGTCGAAGAACGCGCCCTCGTCCGAGCGCAGGGTGTCCCAGTAGCGCAGGGCCGCGTCCCAGGCCTCGCCCTTCGGCGCCTTGGGACGGTCCTTCAGGTAGGCGTAGGTCTTCTCGTCGGGTGCGACCATGCCGGCGCGGGCGCCGCCCTCGATGGACATGTTGCACACGGTCATCCGGCCCTCCATGGAGAGGGAGCGGATGGCCTCGCCCGCGTACTCGATCACGTGGCCGGTGCCGCCGGCGGTGCCGATCTCGCCGATGATGGCGAGGATGATGTCCTTCGCCGTGACGCCGGGGGGCAGCTGCCCGTCCACGGTCACGCGCATGTTCTTGGCCTTCTTCTGGATCAGCGTCTGGGTGGCGAGGACGTGCTCGACCTCCGAGGTGCCGATGCCGTGGGCGAGCGCGCCGAAGGCGCCGTGGGTCGAGGTGTGGCTGTCGCCGCAGACGATGGTCATGCCGGGCAGGGTGAAGCCCTGCTCCGGGCCCACCACGTGCACGATGCCCTGGCGGCTGTCGCGCTCGTCGTAGTACTCGACGCCGAACTCCCGCGCGTTCTGGGCCAGGGTCTCGACCTGCATGGCGGATTCGGGATCGTCGATGCCCTTGGAGCGGTCGGTCGTCGGCACGTTGTGGTCCACCACCGCCAGGGTCTTGCCGGGCTGGCGCACCTTGCGGCCCGCCATGCGCAGGCCCTCGAAGGCCTGCGGGCTCGTCACCTCGTGGACGAGGTGGCGGTCGATGTAGAGAAGGCACGTCCCGTCGTCCTGCCGGTCGACGACATGGTCGTCGAAGATCTTGTCGTAGAGGGTGCGGGGCTCGGCCATGGTTCTCGGGTCCAGGGTACGTCGATGGATTATGATCGGGTGTTTAGCCGGTCTCCGGCGGGACGAAAAGGCGTCCCGGGAGCGCATGGGCTTGAAATCAATGCATAGCGGGCAGGCCGCACGGCGCAACAAAATTTTTGGCGCGCGGCGGAAGACGGGAGCCCGGCAACAAAAAAGCGCGGCCGTGGAGCCGCGCTTCTGGAGGAAGTCCTGCGGTCGCCTTACTCGGCGGCGGCCGGAGCGGCCTCGCCCTTGTCCTGGCGCTCGGAGCGCTCGGCGATGCGGGCCGACTTCCCGCGGCGGTCGCGCAGGTAGTAGAGCTTCGCGCGGCGGACGGCGCCGCGGCGCACGACCTTGATGGAGTCGATCATCGGCGAGTAGACCGGGAAGACGCGCTCGACGCCCTCGCCGTAGGAAATCTTGCGGACGGTGAAGTTCTCGTTGAGGCCGCCGCCGGAGCGGGCGATGCAGACGCCCTCGTAGGCCTGCACGCGGGTGCGGTCGCCTTCCTTCACCTTGACGTTGACGATGACCGTGTCGCCGGGCTGGAAGTCCGGAATGGTCTTGCCGAGCTTGGCGATCTGCTCCTGCTCGAGCTGCTGGATGAGGTTCATGGATCTAACTCCTGCCGTTACGGGGTCCCGGAAAAGCTCCGAGCCCGTGGGATTTCGGCGTCCTGTTTTCAGTTGAGGCGGGCCCTATACAGGAATCCCGGCCTGTTGTCGAGCGGGCGAAGGCCCGCGCAGGCCGTGGCCTGCCGCCCAGAGTATCACGGGCGGCAGGTCTCCGGAAGGGAAGGCTCCGCAGGCGCCGACGGGAATGCCGCGTGTCGCGGCACTCAGACGAGGTAGAAGTCCTTTTCGGTCATCTTGAGGTTCTTCTGCAGCGTCGCGATCTGCACCGCCGCCGCGCTGCCGGTGCCGTCGGCATCGTAGAAGAGCGCGCCGGTCTTCTTGTCGTAGACCACCCGGTCGTCCGCATCGTGCGCCTTCGCGCCCGCATGGAACGCGCCCTTCGCCAGCACGCCCTTCTTGGCGATGCCCTTGAAGACCTTCCTCGCCAGATGGATCGTGTCTTCGGCCACGTTGAAGTCGGTGATCCGGTCGAGGTTGGTCTTGCCCGGTTTGGTGTCGAACACGAACACGTCCCTGCCCGCCCCGCCGGCGAGCACGTCCCGGCCCAGGCCGCCGGAAAGCCGGTCGTTTCCCGCAAGGCCGCGCAAGGTGTCGTTGCCGGCAAGGCCAAGCAGGGTGTCGCCGCCCGCCTCGCCGGTCAGCGCATCGGCCGCGGCGGTGCCGGTGAGGCTCTGAGGGGTCGTCTCGACCGTGTCGATCACCTCGAGGGTGAAGCTCTGCACGCTCTCGCCGCCATAGGCGTCCTTCGCCTTGACGGTGACGGTGTGCTGGCGCTGGCTCTCGTAGTCGAGGGCGCCGGTGAGCACGAGATGGTTGCCGTCGAGGCGGAAGCGGCCGGACGGGTCGGCGACGAGGCTGTAGGTGATCGCGTCGCCGTCCGCGTCGCGGGCGGAGAGGCTGGCGACGATGGACGCCGCCGGGAGGTCCTCGGCGACGGCGGTGGCGGAGAGCGCGAGGTTCGCCGGCGCGCTGTTGCGGAGCGTCACCGTCTGGTCGGCGAACTGCGCAAAGCGCACGTTCTTCAAGAGATCCGCACCGTCCGAATTCGGGAGATTGTGGGCGATCGTGACGCTTCCGTCCGCGTTCGTGGCAATCGTGTAGTTCGCGCGCGAGTCGTTGAAGCGGGCGATGTCGTTGCCGCCGCCGCCGTCGATGGTGTCGTTGCCGCCGGCGCCCTTGAAGATCTCCGTCCCGGCGCCGCCATAGGCCCGGTCGTCGCCGTCGCCGAGATAGACCTCGCCCGTCACCACGCCGGTCCGGCCGTCATAGAGGCTGACCCCGGGTCCGTTGAAGCTGATGCCGCCCTCGATCCGGCCGCTGTTGTTGATTGTGGCCGCGCCTGTGGCCGAGATGTCGATCCCGACACCGGTCGTGCCGACGATCTGCCCGGAGTTGTTGACCGTGACGATGCGGGCATTGCCGCCCACGGTCAGCCCCGAACCCGCGCCCCGGATCACCCCCGTGTTGTCGATCAGCCCGCCTCCGGAAACGAAAAGTCCGTCCCCGAAGGTCCCGACGATGGTTCCCTTCTGAAGGACCACGTTGTCATGGCCGTTCATGCTCCCAACCAGGGCCCCCAGCCGTCCCCTGATCTCGCCCGAATTGTCGAGCGTGACGTAACTGCCGGAAAGCTGCGCGCCCACGGACGCGCCGGCAACCAGGGCGTTCGCCCGCACGTAAAGGCTGTGCGCGCCGATCCCGGTGGCCGTGACGCCCGAGAGCAGGATGCCGGCCTCGCTCTGGCTCGTGACCTCGGCCCGCTCGGCGACCGTCACGATATTCCCGACTTTCGTGGAATGGATCCCGTTCCCCGCGGCGCCGGTGGCCGAGACGTGGATCCCCGGGTTCACCGTCAGGGTGTCGAGATCCGCCGCAAATTCGAAGGCGTTGGCTCCGCTCACCGTGCGATCGGCGGAAATAACGGTATCGGTCATGGAAAACTCCGGTGCAAAGCAATCAGGTACCGGCATCGTTATATACTAACGATGCCTTGTTCAAGGGCTTCGCCTGCGACCCCTTGGCCTGCGCCGTCCCCTCCCCGACCGCGGGCGTCCGGGCGCGGGGGCGGAACCCGCCGTCAGTCGGCGGGCAGGGGCGGCAGCCTGCGCCGGACCGGCGAGCTCTTGACGATGGAGGTGCTGGTCTGCGCCCGCTGGGCGATCCTGTCGAGGACCGGATCGAGCTCGTCGATGCTGCGCAGGACGAAGCGGGCGATGTAGCAATCCTCCCCCGTGACCTTGTCGCACTCGACGACCTCCGGGCTTTCCGTCAGGAGCTTCTCGACCATGTGGAGCTGACCCGGCAGGGGCTTGATGCGCACGATGGCCGTCAGCCCGTAGCCCAGGGCACGAGGGTCGAGGTCCAGGGTGTAGCCGTTCACCAGGCCGGAGTCCTCCAGGCGGCGCAGCCGCTCGGCGACGCTCGGCGCCGACAGCCCGACCGCGCGGCCGAGATCGGCCAGGGACTGGCGGGCGTTGGCGGCGAGAGCCTCGATCAGCCTCCGGTCGATGCCGTCAAGGGCATGGCCTTCGTTTCGCAGCTTCCGAACGAGTTGTGCCATGGATTTCGAGGCTCCTTTCGGGTTTCGCCTAACAATTCCACGATACGCCGCCCTTCTCGCTCCGTAAAGTGCAGCCATTGAAGGGAGGCTCCGATGGAACGGCAGGCGCGACGCGGCGGATGGATCGAGATGACGGGGGCCATGGCGATGTCGGGCACCATCGGCTATTTCGTGGTCGAATCCGGCCAATCGATCTGGAACGTGGTGTTCTTCCGCTGCCTCTTCGGCGCGCTGGGCCTTCTCGCCTATTGCGGATGGCGCGGCCTTCTCGTGCCCTGGCGGTTCACGCGCCGCACCTTCGGCCTCGCCCTGGTGGGCGGGGTGGCCATCGTGCTGAACTGGGTGCTGCTGTTCTCCGCCTACGGGCTGACGTCGATCTCCATCGCCACCGCCGTCTACAACATGCAGCCCTTCTTCCTGATCCTTCTCGGGATCGTCCTGTTCGGCGAGCGTCCCACGGGAGACGCGTGGGGCTTCATCGCCATCGCCTTCGCCGGGCTGCTCATGGTGGTGCGGCTCGACCTGTCCGGCTTCTCCCTGACGGGCGGCTATCTCGCCGGGCTCGGCCTCGCGCTCGGCGCGGCGGCCCTCTACGCGGTGACCTCCATCGTCGCCAAGCGGCTGCAGGAGGTCCCGCCGCACCTGATCGCCCTCGTCCAGGCCGTGCTCGGCACGGCGATGCTCGCCCCCTTCGCGGACTTTTCGGCCCTGCCGGCGCAGCCCCGGCAATGGGGCTATCTCGTCGTCCTGGGGCTCGGGCATACCTGCCTGATGTACATCCTGCTCTATTCCGCGATCCAGAAGCTGCCGACGGCGCGGGTGGCGGTCCTGTCCTTCGTCTATCCGGCGGTCGCGATCCTGGTCGATTATCTCGCTTACGGGCGCGAGCTCTCCCTCGCGCAATGGACCGGGATCGCGCTCATCCTCCTGGGCAGCGCGGGGGTGAACCTCAAGTGGAGGCTCGGCCTCACCCGGCCGCTGCGCCCGCTCGCCGCGGGCGACTGACGGCTTCGGTCCGGATGCGGGGCGGGGTGCGCCTTTCGCGGGCGGCTCAGCCCCCCGGCACCGGCCCTGCGGGCGGCACCGCGGCGAAGAGATAGCGCTCGAACCAGTCGGGGAAGCGTCGCGCGAGGGCCCTCGGCCCCTCGACCGAAAGCCCCATGCGCTGCGCCTCGACGAAGCCGGCATCGCCCCGCCACCAGGCGACGAGGGCGGGCAGGCGCCCGCGGACGCAGAGGGGCTCCGGAAACCCGGGATTCTGCGTGCACAGCGACACCTCCGCCGCCTTGAGCAGGAGGAAGCGGGCCGGCCTGTGCCCGGCGATCTCGAAGCGGACGACCAGGGGCTCCGCGGGCAGGGCCTCGAAACGGACGCGCCTCGCCATGTCGACGAGCAGGGGCTCGAGGTCGAGATCCTCGCGCTCCGCATGCCGCGGCAGCCAGCGCTGGCCCCATGTGCCGAGGGCCGCGATCAGCGAGGCCAGCTCCCGACCGGCCTCGGTGAGGACGTATTCGGGGCCGTGCTCCCCTTCCGTGCGCAGGACGGCTCCGGCGAGGACCAGCGTCTGCAGCCGCTCGGACAGGACCGTGCGGGAGATGCGCGGGACGCCGCGGCGGATGTCGTTGAAGCGCCGGCTGCCGCAGAGGAGCTCGCGCACGACGAGGAGGGTCCAGCGTCCCCCGAGCGCCTCAAGGGAACGCGCCACCGCGCAGAACTGGCCGTAACCTGTCATGTCCCCGCGCTAGCACGGCCCCGCGGGCGCGGAAAGTCCGGATTCCGGACCTGACGGGGCGCCGGTCCCGCGGCAAAGGGAGGGGAACGGCCCGGGCGGCAGCGCATGCCTGGGCGCCATCGAAAGGAAGAGCCCCATGAGCAATCCCCTGAGCGATCCCCTGAGCGACTCCATGAGCGACCCCGTCGGCGACGCGCAGCGGACCGTTCTCGACCGGATCGGCGGCACGTCCCTCCTCGCCCTGCGCCGCATCGTGCCCCGGAACGGCGCCCGGATCCTCCTGAAGATGGAGAGCGAGAACCCGACCGGCAGCATGAAGGACCGGATGGCGCTCGCCATGATCGAGGCGGCGGAGGCGGACGGGCGCCTCGCGCCCGGAGGCTCGGTCGTCGAATACACGGGCGGCAGCACCGGGGTGTCCCTGTCCTTCGTCTGCGCGGCGAAGGGCTATTCCCTGGACGTGGTGACGTCGGACGCCTTCGCCCGCGAGAAGCTCGACCACATGCGGATCCTCGGCGCGACGCTTCACGTCGTTCCGAGCGACGCCGGGCGCATGACCGAGAAGCTGACCAAGGACATGATCGAGGCCGCACGGGTCATCGCCGAGGCGAAAGGCGCCTTCTGGACCGACCAGATGAGGAACCGGGACCAGCTGGCGGCCTACCACCGGATGGCGGAGGAGATCTGGGCCCAGACCGGCGGCCGGATCGACGGCTTCGTGCAGAGCGTGGGGACCGCGGCCTCCCTCCGCGGCGTCGCCGAGGGCCTGCGCCGCCGCGACGGGCGGATCGCGATCGCCGCCGTCGAGCCCGCCGAATCCGCGGTCCTGTCCGGAGGTCCCTCGGGCGCTCACAAGATCGACGGGGTCGGCGCGGGCTACGTCGTGCCGCTCTGGCACGACGGCATCGCGAACCGCATCGAGCGGGTCTCCACCGAGGAGGCCATCGCCATGGCCCTGCGCCTGGCGCAGGAGGAAGGTCTCTTCGCCGGCTCCTCCACCGGCGCCAACGTGATCGCCGCCCTGCGGCTCGCGGAGGCGCTCGGCCCGGACGCGACCGTCGTCACGGTGATGTGCGACACGGGGATGAAGTATCTGAGGACCTTCGGGGCGAGGCTCGAATCGGCGGCCGACCGGGACATGCGGGCGCCTACCGCTCCAGCAGGTCCGGCCGACGCTCCCGCGTGATCCGCTCGGCCTGCTCGCGCCGCCATTTCTCGATGGCGGCATGGTTGCCGGAGAGGAGCGCGTCGGGGATCGTCCGCCCCTCCCATTCGCGGGGCCGCGTGTAGTGGGGATATTCGAGGAGGTTGCCCTCGAAGCTCTCGTCGTGGCCCGAGGCCTCCTTGCCCATCACGCCGGGCAGGAGCCGCACGCAGGCGTCGAGGAGCACCATGGCGGCGATCTCGCCGCCGGAGAGCACGTAGTCGCCGATGGAGACCTCCTCGAGGCCCCGGCCCTCGATGACCCGCTCGTCCACGCCCTCGAACCGGCCGCAGACGAGCACCACGCCGGGTCCTGCCGAAAGCGCCCGCACCCGCTCCTGCCGCAGCGGCCTGCCGCGCGGGCTCATGAGCAGCCTCGGGCGCGGATCGGACGGGGGCGCCGCCGCATCGAGGGCGGCGGCGAGGACGTCGCAGCGCAGCACCATGCCGACGCCGCCGCCGGCCGGCGTGTCGTCGACCGTGCGGTGGCGGCCGAGGCCGTGGTCGCGGATGCTCTTCGCCTCGAGCGACCAGACGCCGCGCGCCAGCGCGTCGCCCGAGAGCGAGACGCCGAGGGGGCCCGGGAACATCTCGGGGTAAAGGGTGAGGACCGTCGCGGAAAAGGTCACGCTGCGTCCCCGGGTTCGGGCCGCGCGGGCGCGAAGAAGTCGTCCGGCAGGGCGACGACCACGCGCCGGCCCGCGATGTCCACCGTCGGCACGAAGGCCTTGACGAAGGGCAGCAGGGCGGTCGCGCCGGTCGCGGCGGAACGGATGTCGAGAAGGTCGCCGCCGCCGTAGTTGGGAACGTCGACGACGGTGCCGACGAGCGCGCCCGTCTCGTCCACAACGGCGAGGCCGATGAGATCCGCGAGCAGGAACTCGTCCTCCTCCTCGGGCGGCGGAAGCCTGTCGCGCTCCACGGAAAGCCGCACGCGGTTGAGCGCCTCGGCGGCCTCGCGGGTGGCGATGCCCTCGACGGTCGCGATGAGCATGTCGGGCGCGGCGCCGGGAGCGGGGCGGACGGCCCCGAGGGCGTAGGTCCTGCCGTCCGTTCCGATCAGCGGCCTGTAGCCGGCGATCGCCTGCGGGTCGCCGGTGAAGGATTTCAGCCGCACTTCCCCTCTGAGGCCGTGCGCGCGGCCGAACTCGCCCACGAGGACGAGATCGTCACGTCGGGGCGCGGCTTGCCCTCCTCCCCCGTGCGGGGAGGCGTCGGAGGCGGGGGTGTCGGCGCCACGCTCTGTCGGCTCGACGCTCGCACCCCCACCCCTGCCCCTCCCCGACGCAAGCCGGGTGGTCCCGGTTTGCGTATCCCTTGACGGATCCTGGGGGAGGGAAGAGGCGGAGCGTTGTCGGGAACGCTCGCGCTTCGTCATGAGAGTTAAGCAGCCTCGCCTTCGCCGGCGGCGGCCGCAGCGGCCTTGGCCTCGGCGCGCTCCTGGGCCTTCTTGCCGGGAACGGCCTTCTGCGGGTTGTTGCGGGCCGGGCGCTTCATGAGGCCGGCGGCGTCGAGGAAGCGCAGGACGCGGTCGGTCGGCTGGGCGCCCTTGGCGAGCCAGGCCTGGATCTTCTCGGTCTCGAGCACCACGCGGGTGGCGTCGTCCTTCGGCTTCATCGGGTCGTAGGTGCCGACCTTCTCGATGAAGCGGCCGTCGCGCGGGGAGCGCGAGTCGGCGACGACGATGCGGTAGTAGGGGCGCTTCTTCGCGCCACCGCGGGTCAGACGGATCTTGAGGGACATGGTTTCTTCTCCTGTCAGTGTCCTTCGATCAACCTCTCCCGTCATTCCCGCCTTTCGCGGGAATGACGGCGAATTTCAAAACCTCACTTCTTCTTCCCGAACGGGAAGCCGCCGAGGCCCGGCAAGCCCGGGATCTTCGGCCCGCCGAGGCCGGGGAGCCCGGGCACGCCCTTCGGCATGGGCGACAGGCCGCCGCCGGTGCCGGGGAACTCGGGCAGCTTGCCGCCCATCTGCTTCTGCAGCGCCTCGATCTGCTCCGGCGTCGGCTGGGGCATTCCGCCCATGCCGCCGCCGAGGCCGAACATCTTGCCGAGCGCGCCCGCCATGCCCTTCGCCTTGCCGCCGCCCATCATCTTCATGACGTCGGCCATCTGGCGGTGCATCTTGAGGAGCTTGTTGACGTCCTCGACCTTGGTGCCCGAGCCCGCCGCGATGCGCTTCTTGCGGGAGGCCTTGAGGATGTCGGGGTTGCGCCGCTCGGCGGGGGTCATCGAGTCGATGATGGCGCGCTGGCGCTTGATCACCCTGTCGTCGAGGTTGGCGCTCTCGAGCTGGGACTTCATCTTGGCGACGCCGGGCAGCATGCCGAGCATGCCGGTGAGCCCGCCGATCTTCTCCATCTGGGCGAGCTGGTCGCGCAGGTCCTCCAGGTCGAACTTGCCCTTGCGCATCTTCTGCGCGAGGGCCATCGCCTTCTCCTGGTCGATGTTCTGGGCCGCCTTCTCGACGAGGGAGACGATGTCGCCCATGCCGAGGATGCGGTTGGCGACGCGGGAGGGGTGGAACTCCTCCAGGGCGTCCACCTTCTCGCCCGTGCCGACGAGCTTGATCGGCTTGCCGGTGACGGCGCGCATGGAGAGGGCCGCGCCGCCGCGGGCGTCGCCGTCCATGCGGGTGAGGACGATGCCGGTGACGCCGAGGCGCTCGTCGAAGGCGCGGGCGGTGTTCACCGCGTCCTGGCCGGTCAGCGCGTCGGCGACGAGGAGGACCTCGTGCGGGTTCGTGGCCGCCTTGACCTCGGCGGCCTCCATCATCAGGCCCTCGTCCACCGTGACGCGGCCGGCGGTGTCGAGCATGACCACGTCGTAGCCGCCGAGCCGGGCCGCCTCCATGGCGCGCCGGGCGATCTGCACCGCGGACTGACCGGCGACGATGGGCAGGGTGTCGACGCCCACCTGCCGGCCGAGCACGGCGAGCTGCTCCATGGCCGCCGGGCGGCGGGTGTCGAGGGAGGCGAGCAGCACCTTGCGCCTGTCGCGGTCCGTCAGGCGCTTGGCGATCTTGGCGGTGGTGGTCGTCTTGCCCGAGCCCTGGAGGCCGACCATGAGGATGCCGACCGGGGGCGCGGCGTTGAGGTCGATGACCTCGGCCTCGGCGCCCAGCATCTCCACGAGCTGGTCATGGACGATCTTGACCACCTGCTGGCCGGGGGAGACCGACTTGATGACCTCCGCCCCGACCGCGCGGGCGCGCACCTTGTCCGTGAAGGAGCGGACCACCTCGAGGGCGACGTCGGCCTCGAGCAGGGCGCGGCGCACCTCGCGCAGGGCCGCGTTCACATCCTCCTCCGTCAGCGCGCCGCGGCGCGTGAGGGCGTTGAGGATATGGGAGAGCTTGTCGGAAAGGCCTTCGAACATGGTCAATCGATCCCTTTGGCGATGAGGGGTACATCGCGCTTCGCGAGGGCCTTTTCAAAGTGGTCGATGGCCGCTGCGAACTTGTCGCGGCAGCCGGGATTGCAGAAGCCGACGACCGCGCCGCGATAAAGGGTCAGGGAATCCGCCGCGATGGGCTTTCCCGACCAGGGGCAGGTCTCGTTGACCGCATCCTCGATGCGCAGGTCGTCGCTCGACATCCGTTCCGTCCTCTCCCGCCGGAGCCGCAGGATGCGGCCCGGCGACATGGAGGAAGCCCAAAGAGAAACGCGCCCGAGGGCGCATCGCGCTGTCGGGCGTTGACCTCCAGCCTCTCGGGCTGGTCGGCGGCTCAAAGGGGCTCGCTCTCCAGATTTGCGGTCAGCACGTAAGGGTGAAACGCGGCAAAGTCAAGGAAAGGTGGCATCCCCGGGAAATCGGGCCAAGAGTTTCTCAAGAGATTGCGGACCCGGCCGCACCGCGATTCCGGGACGCATCGAAGGGCGGACCCGGAATCCCAATCCATGAACCCTGACGCTTCAGAACAAAGCGCAGCGAAAACCGCAACGCTTCAGCCCTGATGCCTGCGGCTATGGGTTTTCCCGCCTCGGCGGCCTTCGGGGCGTGCAAGCCCGACGGCAGCTTTCGCCTTCTTCGGGGGAGGCGGAGCGGAGCCGCCCCGGCAACGCGATCGTGACCGCGAAGGACGGTTTTCCTCGCCGGCTTGCGGCAATCCTCTCGTTGCAGGCGTTTGCGAAGGCCGCTACATCGTGCACATGATCCGCGACCTCGCCAACCCGTCCCGCTTCATGGCCTTCAGCGGCCGCCTGCTGCCCTGGCTCGCCGGGGCGGCGGCCCTGGTGCTGGCGGCCGGGCTCTACATGACCTGGTTCACGGCGCCCGCCGACTACCAGCAGGGCGAGACGGTGCGGATCATGTACCTGCACGTGCCGGCCGCCTGGCTGTCCCTGTTCTTCTACGTGACCATGGCCGCCTCGGCCCTGGGCACCCTGGTCTGGCGGCATCCCCTGGCGGACGTGTCGCAGAAGGCCGCCGCGCCCATCGGCGCCGCCTTCACCTTCATCTGCCTCGTCACCGGCTCGCTGTGGGGCAAGCCCATGTGGGGCACCTACTGGCAGTGGGACGCGCGGCTCACCTCGATGCTGGTGATGCTCCTGATCTATCTCGGCATCATGGCCCTGTGGCGCGCCATCGAGGATCCCGGCCGGGCCGCCCGGGCGGTGTCGATCCTCACCCTCGTGGGGGCGGTCAACGTGCCGATCGTGAAGTTCTCGGTCGACTGGTGGAACACCCTGCACCAGCCGGCCTCCGTGTTCCGCCTCGGCGGCCCGACCATCCACGCCTCCATGCTGATCCCCCTCCTGGTGATGGCTGCGGGCTTCACCCTGCTCGGGGTGACGCTGCACCTGTCCGGGATGCGCACCGAGATCCTGCGCCGCCGGGTGCGCACCCTCACCATCCTCGAGGCCGAGCGTCTCGATGCGCAGGCCGCCTGACCCGGTGCCGCCCATGTCGTCACACGCCGCCTTCATCGCCGCAGCCTACGGAATCACCGCCCTCGTGGTGGCGGGGCTGATCCTGCGCGCCGTTCTCGATCACCGCCTCCAGCGGCGGGCGCTCGCCGCGCTCGAGGCCCGCGGGGCGGGCCGGAGGTCGCGCCGTGGCTGAGACGAACGCGCCGCGCTCGCGGCTGATCTTCATCCTGCCGCTGGTCGTCTTCGCGGGCGTGGTGGGCGGAATGTTCGTTCCGAGCCTCATGTCCGGACGGGATCCCTCGCAGATTCCCTCCGCCCTCGTCGGCAGGCCCGCCCCGGCCTTCCGCCTCGCCCCCCTCGAAGGGCTGACGGCGGACGGCAGGCCGGTGCCCGGCCTCTCCACCGAGGACCTCAAGGGCCGGGTGACGGTGGTGAACGTCTGGGCCTCCTGGTGCGCCCCCTGCCGGCAGGAGCACCCGCTCCTCGTGGAGCTCGCCAAGGACCCGGGCATCCGGGTCGTGGGCATCAACCAGAAGGACAAGCCGGACAATGCCCGCCGCTTCCTCGGCACCCTGGGCAACCCGTTCGCGGCGGTCGGCGTCGATCCCAACGGCCGCGCCTCCATCGACTGGGGCGTCTACGGCGTGCCGGAGACCTTCATCGTCGGTCCCGACGGCATCGTCCGCCACAAGCATATCGGGCCGCTGACGCCGGAGAATCTGGCGGAGTTCAAGGAGAAGCTCCGCCAAATCCCGCGCGCTTGAGGCGGTTGACCGCCACGTCCAGCGCCGACAGGAAGGCGGAACGGTCCTTCGCCGAGAAGGGCTTCGGCCCGCCCGAGACGGCGCCCATGGCGCGCAGGTCCTCCATCAGGTTGCGGGTCGCGAGCGCCATGCCGACGGAGGCCTCCGTGAAGGGCTTGCCCGTGGGGCCGATCACGTCCGCGCCGGCCTTGACGCAGCGGTGGGCGAGGGGGATGTCGGCGGTGACGACGATCGTCCCCGGCCTCGCCCGCTCCGCGATCCAGTCGTCCGCCGCATCGAAGCCCGAACCCACGCTCACGCGCTCGATCAGCGGGCTTCTCGGCACCATGAGGAAGCCGTTGGCGACCACGAACACCTTCACCCGGTGCCGCTCGGCGACCCGGTAGACCTCGTCCTTGACGGGGCAGGCATCGGCATCCACATGGATCTCGATGGTGCCGGACCGCTCGGTCATGGCAAACTCCCTTCTTCCGTCGCAAGCCTGGCATCCTTGTGCCAGAATCGGCCGACATGGCCGGTTCCGCCGGACCGTTCCGGCGGGCCCGACCCGATCTAACCCGAACGGACGTCCCTGCCCATGAAAAGCCGCGTCTCGTCCGCATGGAGCTCGCTTCGCCGGCTGGGGACGCGGCGCTCCCTGAGCGACGCCACCGACCGGCTGATGCGGGAGGCCGACGCCGCCGCCCTGCGCCGGGCGGGATTCGCGCGGGTGGTCGTGGCCGGTCTGCTGCTCGCGACGGTGCTCGTCGCGACCCAGAACGTTCCGGCGAGCAGCCGGATCGTCGTTCACCAGGTCCGCGCCGCGGAGATGACCCTGACCCTCCTCGGCGCCGTCGGCTTCGCCAGCGCCTGGCTCGCCTCGCGCCGCATCGCGGTGGCGTGGCTGCCCGCCGTCACCGCGACCCTGGACGCCCTGCTGGTGTTCATGAACATCGGCTACAGCCACTGGGTCCTCGGCATTCCCGGGAGCTTCTTCTCGGTCTTTCCCGGCGTCTGGGTGATCCCGGTCACTATGGCGGCGAGCGCGATCCACTACAGCCCGCGCCTCCAGGCCTACGTGGCGGCGCTCTACGTCTCGGGGCTGGGCTTCCTCGTCCTCTCGGGCGCCTCCCTGTCCTTCGAGGAGCGGACGCGGGGGCTTTCCGAGTTCGCGGGCCAGGTCGGCTGGGAGGCCAACATGGCCCGCGTCGCCATGCTCCTGTCGGCGGGCCTGATCCTCGTCCTCGTGGCCGGCCAGGGCCGCGCCCTGCTGGAGCGGGCGGTGCGGGAGACGACCCTGAGGCTCAACCTCACCCGCTACCTGCCGCGGGAGCTGGCGCCGATCCTCTCCGAGCGGGCCTTCGCTTCCTTGAGGGCGGGCCGGCGCATTCCCGTCACGCTCCTCTTCGTCGACATGCGCGACTCCTCGGCCTACGGCGAGACGATGGACCCGGCGCGGCTCGCGGTGTTCATCTCCTCCTTCCGCCGCCGCGTCATGCGCGCCGCCGCCCGGCACGGCGGCGTCATCGACAAGTTCACGGGCGACGGGGCACTGATCCTGTTCGGGGTACCGGCGGCGTCGGCGGACGACGCCGCCCGCGCGCTCGCCTGCGGGCGCACCCTCTTCGCGCTCATCGACCGCTGGAACGCCAAGCGCGGCTTCGACCCGCCGGTGCGGATCGGGGTCGGCATCCATACGGGCGAGGTGTTCTGCGGCGTCGTCGGCGACGAGGACCGGCTCGAGTTCACCGTGCTCGGCGAGACCGTGAACACCGCCGCCCGCATCGAGCAGGCGACCAAGGCGGCCGATTGCCCGTTCCTCGTCTCCGCGCCGTGCGTCGCCGCCGCGGGCGAGGCCGACCGCTGGATCCCCGTCGAGAACCTGCCGCTCCCGGGCGTGACGCGCCCGATCCGGCTGATGAAGCCGGCGCCCTGATCCGTCTCTGCGAAGGCCTGGAGGCGAGGAGCTCAGGCCTCCTCGGCGCCCTCCTCCGTCCTCCGGCTCGCATCGTGGCGCAGCAGCAGCGGCGTCTGCGCGAGGGCGAAGAGGACGGTGAGGGGCATGATGCCGAAGACCTTGAAACCGACCCAGAAGTCCGTCGTCTGCGTGCGCCAGACGACCTCGTTGAGAATGGCGAGGGCGAAGAAGAACAGGGCCCAGCGGAAGGTGAGCTTGCGCCAGCCCTCCTCCGTCAGCTCGAACATGCTGTCGAGCACGATCTCCAGGAGCGGCTTGCGGAAGTAGAGCCCGCCGAGGAGCACCAGCCCGAACATGGCGTTCACGATGGTCGGCTTGAGCTTGATGAACATGTCGTTCTGGAGGAACAGCGTGAGCCCGCCGAAGACCACCACCACGACGCCGGAGACCACCGGCATGACCGGCAGCTTGCGGATCAGCGCGTAGCCGATGGCGAGCGCCACCACCGTCGCGGCGACGAACAGGCCGGTGGCCGCGTAGATGCGCTGGCTCTCCGCAAAGCCGAAGCGGTCGGCATAGGCGTTGGCGAGGAAGAACAGGACGAGCGGCCCGAGCTCGAGCGCCAGCTTGAGGAGCGGCGGCAGGCGCCTGGCGTCGGCCTTGGTCTCGAAGAGGGTCCCGGTCATGCGGCTTCGTCCAATCCGGCGATGGCGCGGGCGAAGTCCCGCGCCGCGAAGGGTTCCAGGTCCTCCACGCCCTCGCCGACGCCGATGAAATGCACCGGCAGGCCGAACCTGGCGGCGAGCGCCACCAGGATGCCGCCGCGGGCGGTGCCGTCGAGCTTGGTCATCACGAGGCCCGTGACGTCGGCGGCCTTGCGGAACAGCTCCACCTGGCTCACGGCGTTCTGGCCGACGGTGGCGTCGAGGACGAGCAGGGTCGCGTGCGGGGCGCTCGCGTCGAACTTGCGGATCACCCGCACGATCTTCTCGAGCTCGGCCATGAGGCCGGCCTTGTTCTGGAGGCGGCCCGCCGTGTCGATGAGCAGGACGTCGGTGCCGCTGGCCCGCGCCTCCTCGAGCGCGTCGTAGGCGAGGCCCGCCGCGTCCGCGCCCTGCTGGCGCGCCACGACGGGCGCGCCGACGCGCTCGCCCCAGACCTTCAGCTGCTCGATGGCGGCGGCGCGGAAGGTGTCGCCCGCCGCGAGCATGACCTTGAGCCCCTGCTGCCGGAACTTCTGGCTGAGCTTGCCGATGGTGGTGGTCTTGCCCGCGCCGTTGACCCCGACCATGAGGATCACGAAGGGCTTCCTCTCCCGGTCGATGACGAGGGGCCTCGCCACGGGCGCCAGGGTCTTCTCCACCTCTCCCGCCAGGATCGCCTTCACCTCCTGCGGCGAGATTTCCTTGTCGTAGCGGCCCGCCGAGATGGCCTCGGTGATGCGGAGCGCCGTCTCGACGCCGAGATCCGCCTGGACGAGGGCGTCCTCCAGCTCCTCCAGGGTGTCGGCGTCGAGCTTGCGCTTGGTGAACAGGCCGGTGACGCTCTCCGACAGGGACGAGGAGGTGCGGCGCATGCCCTCCGTCAGGCGCTGCCACCAGCTGAGCTTGGGGGCGGCCGGGGCCGCGGCGGCTTCCGGCGCCGGGGCGGTCTCGGGGGTGGGGGCGGTCTCCGGGGCCGGGCGCGGGACCGGCTCCCTGGGGCCTCCCCCTTCGGGTTCGCGGCCCTCCACGGGCTGAAGGTCGGCTCCGGCGACCTCGGGCGCGGCCTTGCCCTCGGGAGGGGTGTCCGGGGAGGCCTGCGTGACGGTGGAAGGCGCCGGCACGAGATCGTCGGCCGCATTCGCCGGGGGCGACGGCATGGCCTCGGGGACGCCGCCCGCCCGGGGCGTCTCCGGCGCGGCCGGGGCGGGCGCCTCGGCCTTGCGTCCGAACAGACGGGACAGGAATCCGGGCTTGTCGGGCTTCGTGTCGGCCATGGGTTTTCTCGTTCGCCTTTTCTCGTGGACGCTTGCCTTGACGCCCCGGTCTCGATAGCCGAGGCGTCATGAATGCGGAAGAGATAGTGTCGAAGATCCTGTATCGCGATGCCCTGATGCTCGTGATCGACAAGCCGGCCGGCCTTCCCGTCCATCCGGGGCCGAAGGGCGGCGAAACCCTGTTCCAGCATCTCGACGCCCTCCGCTTCGGCCTGCCGCGCCGCCCGGAGGCCGCGCACCGCCTCGACAAGGACACCTCCGGCTGCCTCGTGCTCGGCCGTCACCCGAAGGCCCTCGCGCGGCTGAACGAGCTCTTCCGGAAGAACGAGGTCGACAAGGTCTACTGGGCCGTGGTCGAGGGCGGGCCCGCGGCGGACGAGGGCGAGATCGACCTTCCGCTCGCGCCGAAGTCGCCCGACCGCGGCTGGTGGATGAAGGTGGACCCCAAGGGCCAGCCGTCATTGACGAAGTGGAAGGTTCTGGGGCGGCTGGAGGTGGAGACGGGCTCCGCCGACATCCCCACCCCTTGCCCGTCCCCGCAAGGGGGAGGGGGATCCCGGCGCCTCACCCTCCTCGAGCTGCGCCCCGTCACCGGCCGCACCCACCAGCTGCGCGTCCACTGCGCCGCCATGAACTTTCCGATCCTTGGCGATCCGATCTACGGCACCGCCCCGCGCTTCGGCGGGCCCGGCCTGCACCTCCATGCCCGCAGCGTGACGGTCCCGCTCTATCCGAAGAAGCCGCCGATCCATGTGGAAGCGCCGGTGCCGGAGCATATGCGGGAGCGGGTGAGGGCCTGCGGCGTCACGCCGGACGGCGCAGCCGCTTCAGGACGGCAAGAGGGCGTCTGAACCTTCAGCTTCATCCCCGTGAGGGGAATCTCCGAACCCTGGCGGAAAGGGGAGACCCGAGACGGTTGTGGGGATCCCGGCCTTCGCGGGGATGACGGAAGCGGAGCGGTTCGGCCTCGCTTCAGGCAGTCTCGGCAGGGCACATCGCCTCACGCCGCCAGCAATTCCTTCCCGTCGTGCCCCGCGATGGTGACGGGCACGATCTCGCCCGGCGTCACCTCGCCCGCGAAACGCACGAGGGCGAAGCCTTCCGTGCGGCCGAGCCGGTTGGTCTCGATCAGCACGTTCCGCCGGGCGCCGACCTCTCCCGTCAGATGCCGCAGCAGGGCGGCCTCGCCCTTCTCGCGGAGCCTGCGGGCGCGGTCCTTCACCATGTCGCGGGCCACCTGCGGCATCCGCGCGGCCGGGGTGCCGGGGCGGGGGGAGAAGGGGAAGACGTGGAGGTGGGTGAGGCCGCATTCGTCGACGATGTCGAGGGAGCGGGAGAACATCTCCTCGGTCTCGGTCGGAAAGCCCGCGATGATGTCGGCGCCGAAGACCATGTCCGGGCGAAGGCGCTTCACCCGCTCGCAGAAGGCGATGGCGTCGGCCCGCAGGTGGCGGCGCTTCATGCGCTTGAGGATCATGTCGTCGCCCGCCTGCAGCGAGAGGTGGAGATGCGGCATCAGCCGGCTCTCGTTCGCGATGGCGTCGAGGAGGTCGTCGTCCGCCTCCACGGAGTCGATGGAGGAGATGCGCAGCCGCTCCAGCTCCGGCACGTGGCGGAGCAGGTTTTTCACGAGGGTGCCGAGCTTCGGCTCGCCGGGCAGGTCCTTGCCGTAGCTCGTGATGTCGACGCCGGTCAGCACCACCTCGCGGGAGCCGTGCTCCACGAGGGTGCGCACCTGGTCCACCACCGCGCCCATGGGCACCGAGCGGGAATTGCCGCGGCCATAGGGAATGATGCAGAAGGTACAGCGGTGGTCGCAGCCGTTCTGCACCTGCACGAAGGCGCGGGTGCGTCCGCGCATGCCGTCGATGAGGTGCACGGCGGTTTCCTTCACCGCCATGATGTCGTCGACGAGAACCTTCTCGCTTTCGCCCACGCCGAAGTCGCGTAAGGCCCCCCAGGTCTCGGCCTTCATCTTCTCGTGGTTGCCGAGGACCTTCGCCACCTCCGGCATGGCGGCGAAGGTTCCGGGCTCCACCTGGGCGGCGCAGCCCGTCACCACGATGCGCGCGTCGGGCTTCTCGCGGGCGATCCTGCGGATCGTCTGCCGCGCCTGGCGCGTCGCCTCCGCCGTCACGGCGCAGGTGTTGACGATGATGACCTCGCCCAGTCCCGCCTCTTCCGCGTGGCGCTGCATGGCCTCCGACTCGTAGGTGTTGAGGCGGCAGCCGAAGGTGACGACCTCGACGCCCATCAGGCGGCCCCCGCGAAGAGGGCCGGGGAGAGGATGCCCTCGTGCTCCAGCTCCGTCTCGCCCGTCATGAGCACGTGGCCGTCGCTCTCGCGCCATTCGATCACGAGATCGCCGCCGGGCAGGGACACGGTGGCCTTGCGCCCCGTCAGGCCCTTGCGGGCGGCCGCCACGAGGGCGGCGCAGGCGGCGGAGCCGCAGGCGCGGGTGATGCCGGCCCCGCGCTCCCAGACCCGCAGGAGGATCCGGTCCGGCGCGAGCACCTGCGCCAGGGAAACGTTCGCCCGCTCCGGAAAGACCGGGTCGTGCTCGAGTTTCGGCCCGATGGCGGAAAGATCGTAGGCCGCCGCGTCCTCGACCCAGAAGACGGCGTGCGGGTTGCCCATGCTCACCGCCGAGGGGCGGGCGAGCTCCGGCGCATCCGGCAGGCGGGTCCGCAGCTCGACGGCAAGGGTGTCGGGGAAGGGCACCGCGAGCGGAATGTCCTGCCAGCCGAGCCGGGGCGGCCCCATGTCGACGGTGAACGCGGTCGGGGAGACCCGCTCCGTGGGGAGGAGGCCCGCCTTCGTCTCGAGCACGAGCCGGTCGGCGCCGGGGCGGCCCATGACCGGGTCGGCGGCCATCGCCCAGGCCACGCAGCGGGTGCCGTTGCCGCAGGCGCCCGATTCCGAGCCGTCCGTGTTGTAGATGCGCAGATACGCGTCGGTACCGGGGGTGGCGGGGTCGTGCAGCACCATGAGCTGGTCGAAGCGCGAGCGGGGATCCGCGGCAATGGCGCGCGCCTCCGCGGCGCCGACGCGCAGGGACGTGCTGCGCAGGTCGAGCACGACGATCTCGTTGCCGAGACCGTTCATCTTGAGGAAGCGGTGGTTCGCGAGGGCGCTCATGGCGGCTATATGGCCCAAAACGGCGAAAACCGCGAGGGGAAACCGCCGTGCCTGCGGCAACGGCGCCCCCGCCGGAGCGTCCCTCTCCCTGCGGCACGGCCTCGCGGCACCGCGGAAAGGCCTCTATGGTGCGCGAACAGGATTCCTCCGTGATTCGTTGGGTGGCACCCGCATGCGGCTTCGTCTTTCCCTCCTCTGCCTCCTCGCCTTCCTGAGCGCCGGGCCCGCCCTCGCCCAGACCCCGCCTGCCGCGGGCGCGGGAACGTCCCCCGCGGGCGAGGCGGGCCTCCCGCCTCCGCCCGCCCCGGCCCCGGTGGTCCTGCCGCCGCCCGGAGACAAGCCGGCGGCGCCGGCGACGCAGGCCGAAAGCCCGCCCCGGCCCGCGGCGCCCGCCCCGGCGCAGGCCGGTCCTGCCCCTGCCGCGACGGCCCGGCCGACGCTGATCCCGACGCCCGGCGATCCGACCGGGGTCGAGGAGGTGGTGCTGCCCGCCAAGCCGGTGGCCGTCGTGAGCGGCATCAGCAACTGGGAGGACGCCTTCGGGAACCTGAAGGGCGTGTTCCGCAGGATCGAGGACGCGCTCGCCAAGGCGGGCATCGCGCCCGCGGGCCGGCCGCTCACCGTCTTCGTCCAGACGGACGACAAGGGCTTCCGCTACGAGGCGATGATTCCCGTCGCCCAGGTGCCGGAGGGCAGGACCGAGCTCACGCCCGAGATCAGGTTCGGCAGGACGCCCGAGGGCAAGGCCATGCGCTTCGTGCACAAGGACGCCTACGACGAGATCGACGGCACCTACGAGACCATCACCGCCTATCTCGACGCCAAGGACATCGTGGCCAAGGACGCCTTCATCGAGGAATACGTGTCCGAGATGACGGAGGCCTCCGACACCACCCTCGAGGTCAACATCTACGTTCAGCCCAAGGAGTGAGGGGCCTCCCAGGCCTCTCCGGGCCGCAGCGGCCTGAACCGCTCCTCGGGGATGCCGGCCTCGGCCAGCGCCGCGGCGAGGGCCCGCGGCGGGTCCTCGATGCCCTCGTCGGTCAGGCGGAAGGTGCCCCAGTGGTGGCCGAGCGCCTGCTCCGCCTCCAGGATGCGGAACGCCCGCACCGCGTCCTCCGGGTTCATGTGCTGCGGCTTCATGAACCAGCGCGGCTCGTAGGCGCCGATGGGGAGGTTGGCGAGGCGCGGCGGCCCGAAGCGGGCGCGCACCTCGCGGAAGACGCCGCCGTCGCCGAAGCCCGTGTCGCCCACGTGATAGACGGTCCCCACGGGCGTGGTCAGCACGTAGGCGCACCACAGGGCCATGCGCCGGTCGCGCATGCCGCGGGCCGACCAGTGGCAGGCGGGCGTCAGGTGCGCCGCGACCCCGCGGCCGAGGTCGAGGGACTGGCCCCAGTCCCGGGTCTCGACCTCGATCTCCGGATGCCGGGCGCGGACGATGGCGTCGTTGCCGAGGGGCGCGAGCACGCGCGGCCGGTACGCCCGCCAGAGGCGGCCCAGGGCATCGAGGTCGAGATGGTCGTAGTGGTTGTGGGTGATCAGGACCGCGTCGACCGGCGGCAGGTCTTCGAAGGCGATGCCCGGCGGGTTGACCCGCTTCGGCCCGGCGAAGGGCACGGGGCTCGCCCGCTCCGAGAAGACCGGGTCCACCAGGATGTTGAGCCCCGCGGCCTGGATCAGGAACGAGGCATGGCCGATCAGGGCCGCCCTGAGGCCGTCCGTCCGGGCCGGGGGAAGGTCCCTGAACGGGCTCGGGTGGCGCTTCGGCCAGGGCGTCCCGCCGCCCTCCCGCCGCCAGCGCCACAGGTCCTTCAGGGACTTGTCCGGCGGCTGCGAGGGCGAGAAGAACCGCACCCCGTCGAAATGGTCCGAGACGGGACCGGCATAGTAGGGGTTGCGCACGGATCGGGGCGGCTTGCG
Source organism: Microvirga thermotolerans (assembly GCF_009363855.1). GTDB lineage: Bacteria > Pseudomonadota > Alphaproteobacteria > Rhizobiales > Beijerinckiaceae > Microvirga > Microvirga thermotolerans. The sequence goes on along the minus strand of NZ_CP045423.1, from coordinate 342,732 downwards.
GGGTATCATCGGCGCTCGCGGGGTGAGACGGAGCTTCCAAGCGTGGGGAGGCGACGGAATTTCCGCAAGAGGGATACCCGCCGTCGTTCCGGGGGCTGCCATCCTTGACGCGGGAAACGCCCTTCTCCCGAGCTCTCGCCTACTCCCCCGCGCGCAGGGCGGCCGCGGCGCCCAGGGTTCCGACCACGGCGGCGAAGAGGGAGAGCGCGACGAGGACGAGGAAGGGCGTCGCGAAGGGCACCGTGCCGCCCGTGGCCGCATTGGCGGCGGAGACGCCGAAGATCAGCGTCGGGATCATGAAGGGCAGGACCAGGATCGCCAGGATCAGCCCGCCGCGGCGGAGGGAGGCGGTGAGCGCGGCGCCGACGGCACCGACGAAGGTGAGCGCCGGCGTTCCGACGAGCAGGGTCGCCACCATGGCGAGCATGCCCTCGGGCGAGAGCGCCACCAGGAGCCCGAAGAAGGGCGCGGCGAGCGCCAGGGGCAGGCCCGTGACGAGCCAGTGGGCCGTCACCTTGGCGAGCACCACCGTCTCCAGGGAGGCGTGCGACAGGCGCAGGAGGTCGAGGGAGCCGTCCTCCTGGTCGGCCTGGAACAGGCGGTCGAGCCCGATGAGGGTGGCGAGCAGGGCCGCGATCCAGAGGATGGCCGGGCCGATCCGCGACAGGAGGTTGAGGTCCGGCCCGAGGGCGAAGGGGATCAGGGTGACGATGGACAGAAAGAAGACGAGGCCCATGAGCCCGGAGCCGCCGACGCGGGCGGCGAGCTTCAGGTCCCGGACCAGGAGGGCGCGAAAGGCGGTCATCGGAAGGCGTCCTCCGGCAGGGTTCCCTCGGTTCGGGGCCCGGCCCGCTCGATCCGGATCGCCTTCGCCCCGGCGAGGGCCAGGGGCTGGTGGGTGGTGGCGACGACCATGCCGCCCCCGGCCCGGTGCTCCTCGATGAGCCGGAGCAGGACCTCCTGGGAGGCGGCGTCCAGGGCGGCCGTCGGCTCGTCGAGGAGCCAGAACGGCCTGCGGGCCACGAGCAGGCGCGCTAGGGCCACCCGCCGCCGCTGGCCCGCGGAAAGGTAGGCGACAGGCAGGCCGGCCGCATGGGCGAGGCCCAGGGCGCCCAGGGCCTGCCGCGGGTCGAGATCCGGGTCGCCGAGGAAGGCGCGGGCGAAGGCGAGGTTCTCCTCCGCGGTCAGGGCCGCCTTCAGGGCGTCCCGGTGGCCCACGTGGTGCAGGCACTCCGGCAGGGTACGCTCGTCGGCCCCCGACAGGGTCACCGTGCCGCCCGCCGGGGCGAGGCGGCCGGCCAGGATGTCGAGCAGGGAGGACTTGCCCGCCCCGTTCCGCCCCAGGACCACCAGGGCCTCCCCCGGGCGGAGGGAGAAGGAGACGCCCTCGAAGATGCGCCGCCCGCCGCGGACGCAGGCCAGATTCTCGACGTGAAGATGCAAGCCGCCGCTCCTAGACCGCAGGCCCGGCGGAGGGCAGGCCGACGCCCCGCTGAACCCGTTTTACCCTGTTCGGCATCCCTGCCCTCGATCCACCCCGGAATGGTTCTAAACCGTGTAGCGGGGTCGTTGGAAATGATCTATATCACCCTCGGCTGCGCCGCGCGCCATGGCGTCCAATCCGCTTCGCGCGCTTTTCCCCTGTCCGGGCACCCCCGGAGCGGCGCGCGCTTATCGCGCTTTCGGCCGAACAACCCGTTCGTAACCCAAATGCACGCGAGGATTCGCCGTGACGCTCTCCAATAGCTTCAATGCCCGCCAGATCCTGAAGGTGGGCGACAAGTCCTACACCTACTATTCCCTGGCCGAAGCCGAGAAGAACGGTCTCAAGGGCATTTCGCAGCTGCCCTTCTCCATGAAGGTCCTCCTCGAGAACCTGCTCCGCTACGAGGACGGCCGCACCGTCACCAAGGCCGACATCGAGGCCGTGGCGGAGTGGCTCAACAACCGCGGCAAGGCGGAGAAGGAGATCGCCTACCGTCCCGCCCGCGTGCTGATGCAGGACTTCACCGGCGTTCCCGCCGTGGTCGACCTCGCCGCCATGCGCGACGCCATGAAGAACCTCGGCGGCGACCCGCGCAAGATCAACCCGCTCGTGCCCGTCGACCTCGTCATCGACCACTCGGTCATCGTCGACGAATTCGGCACCCCGCGTGCCTTCAGCCGCAACGTCGAGCTCGAATACCAGCGCAATGGCGAGCGCTACCGCTTCCTGAAGTGGGGCCAGAGCGCGTTCGAGAACTTCTCCGTGGTGCCTCCGGGCACCGGCATCTGCCACCAGGTGAACCTCGAGTTCCTGTCGCAGACCGTCTGGACCCGCAAGGACGTGACGGCGGGCGAGTTCGACGTCGCCTATCCGGACACCCTCGTCGGCACCGATTCCCACACCACCATGGTGAACGGCCTCGCCGTCCTCGGCTGGGGCGTCGGCGGCATCGAGGCGGAGGCCGCCATGCTCGGCCAGCCCATCTCCATGCTGATTCCCGAGGTGATCGGCTTCAGGCTCACCGGCAAGCTGCGCGAGGGCGTGACCGCCACCGACCTGGTGCTCACCGTCACCCAGATGCTGCGCAAGAAGGGCGTGGTCGGCAAGTTCGTGGAGTTCTTCGGCCCCGGCCTCAACGACATGACAGTGGCCGACCGCGCCACCATCGGCAACATGGCGCCCGAATACGGCGCGACCTGCGGCTTCTTCCCCATCGACCGGCGCACGATCGACTACCTGCGCACCACGAGCCGCACGGAGGAGCGCATCGCCCTCGTCGAGGCCTATGCCAAGGCCCAGGGCATGTGGCGCACCGCCGAGACGCCGGACCCGGTCTTCACCGACACCCTCGAGCTCGACCTCGCCGACGTGCAGCCCTCCCTCGCCGGACCGAAGCGGCCGCAGGACCGCGTGACCCTCGACAGCGCCAATGCCGAATTCCGCAACGCCATGGACAAGGAGTTCCGCAAGGCCGCCGAGATCGGCAAGCGCGTGAAGGTGGAGAACGCCAATTTCGACCTCGGCCACGGCGACGTGGTGATCGCGGCGATCACCTCCTGCACCAACACCTCGAACCCGAGCGTGATGATCGGCGCGGGGCTCCTCGCCCGCAACGCGGTGAAGAAGGGCCTGAAGTCCAAGCCGTGGGTGAAGACCTCCCTCGCCCCCGGATCGCAGATCGTCGAGGAGTACTTCAGGAAGGCCGGCCTGCAGGACGACCTGGACGCGCTCGGCTTCAACCTGGTCGGCTTCGGCTGCACCACCTGCATCGGCAACTCGGGCCCGCTGCCGGAGAACGTCTCGAAGGCGATCAACGACAACGACCTCATCGCCGTGTCGGTGCTCTCGGGCAACCGCAACTTCGAGGGCCGCGTGAACCCCGACGTGCGGGCGAACTACCTCGCCTCCCCGCCTCTCGTGGTGGCCTACGCGCTCGCCGGCACCATGCTGATCGACCTCACCAAGGATCCGCTCGGCATCGGTTCGGACGGGCAGCCGGTCTATCTGAAGGACATCTGGCCGTCCTCGGCGGAGGTGCAGGAATTCATCGACCGCACGATCACGAGCGAGCTGTTCAAGACCCGCTACGCGGACGTGTTCACGGGCGACGAGAACTGGAAGAAGGTCACGGTGGAGCCCGGCCTCACCTTCGAGTGGGACATCGGCTCGACCTACGTGCAGAACCCGCCCTACTTCGAGGGCATGACCAAGGAGCCGAAGCCCGTCACCGACATCGTGAACGCGCGCATCCTCGGGCTCTTCCTCGACTCCATCACCACCGACCACATCTCGCCGGCCGGCAACATCCGCGTGAACTCCCCCGCGGGCAAGTACCTGCAGGAGCACCAGGTCGCCGTCGCCGACTTCAACCAGTACGGCACGCGGCGCGGCAACCATGAGGTGATGATGCGCGGCACCTTCGCCAACATCCGCATCAAGAACCAGATGGTGAAGGACGAGGACGGCAACGTGGTGGAGGGCGGCTACACCATCCACCAGCCCTCCGGCGAGCGGATGTTCATCTACGACGCCGCCATGCGCTACCAAGCGGAGGGCGTGCCGCTCGTGGTCCTCGCGGGCAAGGAATACGGCACCGGCTCCTCCCGCGACTGGGCGGCCAAGGGCACGAACCTGCTCGGCGTGCGCGCCGTGATCGCCGAGAGCTTCGAGCGCATCCACCGCTCGAACCTGGTCGGCATGGGCGTGGTGCCCTTCGTGTTCGAGGGCGACACCTCCTGGCAGTCGCTGGGCCTGAAGGGCGACGAGACGGTGACGATCCGCGGCCTCGCGGGCGACCTCAAGCCGCGCCAGCGGATGGAGGCGGAGATCGCCTCCCCCGACGGCTCGGTGAAGAAGGTTCCGATCGTCTGCCGCATCGACACGCTCGACGAGCTGGAATACTTCCGCAACGGCGGCATCCTCCAGTACGTGCTGCGCCAGCTCGCGGCCTGAGGCCCGAACCGTCCCGGGATCCTCTTCGGCGGATCCCTCCGGAAACGAAGCGGCCCGCCCCGACCGGGGCGGGCTTTTCCATGGCCGCTTTCGGCCCGGTCTCCCGAATGGGAAGAACATGCCGGCAGGAAGCGCCCTCGGCGGCGGTCTCCGTCGGCGAGAGCCGCTCCTTGCGTCCTTTTGCCCAGCTCCGGCGCCGGCCGATCCCCTATAAAGCCAGGCTTCGACGCCCGGGGAGCGACGGACCGTTAACGGCTCGTTAACCCTGCCGGGCGGACACTCGAACGCGACGCTTCCTTATCCTCCGGCCCCGCCATGAGCGACCTTCTCGTCAGTATCCGTCATGCCAAGCCCAGCGACGCGCAGGCGCTGTCGGACGTCTTCGAGGCGGCCTGGCGCGAAGCGTACCGGGGGATCATCCCCGGCGTGGCGCTGGAGAGGATGCTGGCCCGGCGCAGCGCGCGCTGGTGGCGCTCCACCGTCACCCGCGGGCGGCCGCTGGTGGTGCTCGATATGGGCCAGGGCGCGGTCGGCTACATCTCCTACGGCCGCTGCCGGGACCGCTCGCTGCCGGCGGAGGGCGAGATCGACGAGTTCTACCTCCTCCCCGAATACCAGGGCGTCGGCCTGGGCCGCCGCCTGTTCCAGGCGGTGCGCAACGACCTGCGCGACCGGGGCATGGGCCGCGTCGCCGTGTGGGCGCTCGCCGACAACGAGCGGGCCTGCCGCTTCTACGAGGGCATGGGCGGGCGCCGGATCGCCAGAGTCGAGGAGCGGATCGGCGGCATTCCCCTCGCCAAGGTCGCCTTCCTCTTCCCCGAAGGCCGGGCGCATTGAGCCGGGGCTCCGGCGCTGCGATCCGAAGGATCGTGCGAGCCGACCCCTATAGAGCATTTTCGGGAAAACCGGTTTCCACTTTTCCCGAAAATGCTCTAGGAAGCGTGGCAACGAGACACCCCCCCTTTCCGGAGACATGCTTGATGCGCCTGGATGCGATTCCGATTGGAAAGAACCCGCCGGACGACGTGAACGTCATCATCGAAGTGCCGCTCGGCGGCGAGCCGATCAAGTACGAGATGGACAAGGAGTCCGGCGCGCTCTTCGTGGACCGCTTCCTCTACACTGCCATGCGCTATCCGGGGAATTACGGCTTCATTCCCCACACCCTCTCCGGCGACGGCGACCCCTGCGACGTGCTGATCGCCAACACCCGCGCCGTGATCCCCGGCGCCGTGATGAACGTGCGGCCCGTGGGCGTGCTGGTGATGGAGGACAACGCGGGCGAGGACGAGAAGATCATCGCCGTGCCCTCCCACGCGCTGACCCAGCGCTACGACCGCGTCCAGACCTATACGGACCTGCCCGAGATCACCCTCAAGCAGATCGAGCACTTCTTCGAGCACTACAAGGACCTGGAACCCGGCAAGTGGGTGAAGATCATCCGCTGGGGCGACGCGGCGGAAGCGAAGCGCCTCATCAGCGAGGGGATCGAGCGGGGCCGCAAGAAGGGCTGACGCCCGCCCGACGGAATGGACGGCCGGGGTCTTCTCCGGCCGTTTTTATTGGCGGCCCCTTCCGGGGCGGCGGGAGCCGGACCGGCTTCGTGGGCCGCGGCCGCGCAGGGAACAGGAAAGTGATCGTCCGCCTCTCGAAAGCGATTCTCGTCGCGTCCATCGCGTTCTTCGCCACGCTCGTGGTCTTCGGCAACGTCACCGACTACGGGACGAACCTCGCCTTCGTGGACCACGTCCTCGACATGGACACCCTGTTCCCGGACACGACGATCCGCTACCGGGCGATCGCGAGCCCGGCCCTGCACCGCCTGGCCTATGCCCTCATCATCGCCGCCGAGGCGGCGACGGCGGTGCTGTGCTGGATCGGCGCGGCCCGGATGCTGGCCGCCCTGCGCCGCGACGCCGCCGCGTTCCGCGACGCCAAGGCCTTCGCCGTCGCCGGCCTCACGGTCGGCTTCCTCGTGTGGCAGGTCGGCTTCATGTCGATCGGCGGGGAATGGTTCGGCATGTGGATGTCGCAGCAGTGGAACGGCGTGCCCTCCGCCTTCCGCTTCGTCGCGACGATCCTGGGCGTGCTGATCTACGTGGTTCTGCCCGACGGGGACTGAAGGTCCCGACGCGGCGCGCGACCGCCTTTCCGCCCGAGGCGAGCCGGGCGGAAAGGGCCGAAGGCAGCCTTACTCGCTGGCTCTGGTCTTGGGGGGCTCGGGCCTGTTTCCGTCGAAGGTGTAGGCGGTCTTGACGGTGGTGTAGAACTCCGCCGCGTAGCGGCCCTGCTCGCGCGGGCCGTAGCTCGAGCCCTTGCGGCCGCCGAACGGCACGTGATAGTCGATCCCCGCCGTCGGCAGGTTCACCATCACCATGCCCGCCTCGCTGTTGCGCTTGAAGTGCGAGGCGTGCTTCAGGCTCGTGGTGCAGATCCCCGCCGACAGGCCGAACGGCGTGTCGTTGGCCACCGCCAGCGCCTCCTCGTAGTCGCGCACCCGCGTCACCGTCGCCACCGGGCCGAAGATCTCCTCCCGCGCGATGCGCATGGCATTGTCCACCTCCGTGAACAGCGCCGGCGCAAGATAGAAGCCGGGGGTCTCCCGGTTGAGCAGCTCGCCGCCGCAGGCGAGCCTCGCCCCCTCGTCCTGGCCGATGCGGATATAGGCGAGGTCCTGGTCGAGCTGGTTCCGGTCCACCACCGGGCCGATCTGCGTGCCGGCTTTCAGCGCATCGCCCACCACCAGCGCGCGCATGCGCTCCTTCATGGCGTCGACGAAGCGGTCGTGCACGCCCTCCGTCACGATCAGCCGCGAGGAGGCGGTGCAGCGCTGGCCGGTGGAGAAGAACGCGCCGTTGATCGCGCAGTCCACCGCCACGGCGAGATCCGCGTCGTCGAGCACCACCAGCGGGTTCTTGCCGCCCATCTCCAGCTGGATCTTCTTCATCGGATCGGCCGCGATGCAGGCCTGCGCCACCCGCCGCCCCGTCTGCACCGAGCCGGTGAAGGAGATGGCGGAGACCTTCGGGCTGGACAGCAGCGCCTCGCCCACCACCGAGCCGCGGCCCATGACGAGGTTGAACACCCCCGCCGGCAGCCCGGAGCGGGCGACGATCTCGGTCAGCGCATGGGCGGAGGCCGGCACCAGCTCGGCGGGCTTGAGCACCACCGTGTTGCCGTAGGCGAGCGCCGGGGCGATCTTCCAGGCGGGGATGGCGATGGGGAAGTTCCAGGGGGTGATCAGGCCGACCACGCCGACCGGCTCGCGGGTGATCTCCACGTCGACGCCCGGCCGCACGGAGGCGAGCCTGTCGCCGGCCATGCGCAGGGTCTCGCCGGCGAAGAAGAGGAAGATCTGGCCGGCGCGCACCACCTCGCCGACGCCCTCCGGCAGGGTCTTGCCCTCCTCGCGCGAGAGCAGGCGGCCGAGTTCGTCCTTGCGGGCGAGGATCTCATCGCCGATGCTCTTGAGAATGTCGTGCCGGGTCTGGATCGAGGAGCGCGACCAGGCGGGAAACGCCTCCCAGGCGGCGTCGATGGCCGCCTGCGCGTCCGCCGCATCGGCCCGGGCGAACTCCCCCACCACGTCGTTCGTGTTCGACGGGTTGATGTCCGGCGCGGCATGCGCGCCCTTCACCCAGCGTCCGCCGATGTAGTTTTCCTTCATTTCACAGCTCCCTCTCGTGTGGCGTTCGAACGGCCGACGGATCATGTCTTATGATGATCGGCGATGTACTGGCGAAGCGACTTTCCGGCATTCTCGATATGCGTCTTCAGCAGGGCGCCGGCCGCGGCGATCCTGCCTTCGCGGCACAGGCGCAGCAGTTCCGCGTGCTCGACCTCCGCCCGCTCCATCCCGCCGGTCAGGGACAGCTGGAGGCGGGTGTGCCGGTCGCATTCCTGCAGGAGGTTGAGGACGATGGCGAGAGTCCTGGGCTGCCCGGCGTGCCGGTACAGGAGGCGGTGGAACTCCGTGTTCAGCTCGCCCCAGCGGCTCACGTGCTTCGCGCGCAGCTCCGCGCTGTATTCCTGGAGGATGCCCTCGAGGCGCCCGTAGTCCTCCTCCGTCAGGCGGCGGGCCGAGGCCTTCAGCAGGCGCGGCTCCAGCAGGGCGCGCAGCGCGAAGAGCTCCTCGACCTCCTCCGTGGAGAGCTCCGACACGATGGCGCCCCGGTGGGGGTGGATCTTCACCAGCCCTTCCGCCTCGAGCTGCATGAGCGCCTCGCGCACGGGGATGCGGCTGACGCCGAACTCGGTCGCGAGGGCGTCCTGGCGCAGCTGGAACCCGGCCCTGAATTCGCCGTCGACGATCCTGCGGCGCAGCTCCTCCGCGACGGCGGAGGAGATGGTCCGGTGGCGCAGCGTCTTCCGGGCCGGGCTGGGTGGGGGCTTCGTTTCGACGGTCATCGGGCGGGTGTTCGGGAGGAGAAGGGCCGGCCATCATAGCAGCGCCGGCCGGGATTGGCTTGACACTGCCGATTTTATACAATCTACATTAACGGCATTCAACACCCGCCGCAGGAGCACCAGGGAATGGCGACGAGGATAGGTTGGGAAGGGGTCTTCCCCGCGGTCACCACACAGTTCAAGGCGAACTTCGACCTCGACATCGAGGCGACGGCCAAGGTCATGGACGGCCTGATCCGCGACGGCGTGTCCGGGCTCATCGTCTGCGGCACGGTGGGAGAGAACACCTCCCTGAGCCGGGCGGAGAAGGTGGCGGTCATGGAGGCGGCGAAGGACGTCGCCCGCGGCCGGGTGCCGGTCATCGCGGGCATCGCCGAGTTCACCACCGGCTTCGCCTGCGAGGTCGCCCGGGAGGCGCAGCGCGTGGGCCTCGACGGCATCATGGTGATGCCCGCCCTCGTCTACTCCTCGAAGCCGCACGAGACCGCGGCGCATTTCCGCGGCGTCGCGAAGGCGACGGACCTGCCGGTGATGGTCTACAACAACCCGCCGATCTACAAGAACGACGTGACCCCCGAGATCCTGGCCTCCCTCGCCGATTGCGAGACCGTCGTTTCCTTCAAGGATTCCTCGGGCGACACCCGCCGCTTCACGGACGTGCGGAACATGGTGGGCGACCGCTTCGTGCTGTTCGCCGGCCTCGACGACGTGGTGGTGGAGAGCGTGATGCTCGGCGCCGAGGGCTGGGTCTCCGGCATGTCCAACGCCTTCCCGCGCGAGGGCGAAACCCTGTTCCGCCTCGCCAAGGCCGGCCGCTACGCGGAGGCCCTGCCGCTCTACGAGTGGTTCATGCCCCTCCTCCACCTGGACGCCCGGCCGGATCTCGTTCAGTGCATCAAGCTCTGCGAGAAGATCATGGGCCGCGGCTCCGACGTCACCCGGCCGCCGCGCCTGCCGCTGAGCGCCGAGGAGCGCGCCGCCGTCGAGGCGATCATGGACAAGGCCCTGAGGACGCGCCCCCTCCTTCCCGAGGTCGGTCTCAAGCCGGCCGCCTGACGCGACGCCCTGCGGCGGGGAGAGGCCCCTCCCCGCCTTCTCCTTCAGACCGACACCTCCGGAGCGAGCGACCTCATGGCGCGGCACACCTTCTTCTGCATCGACGGCCATACCTGCGGAAACCCGGTCCGCGTGGTCACGGGCGGCAGCATTCCGACCCTCCAGGGCGAGACCATGTTCGACCGCCGCCAGCACTTCCTGGCCGAGCACGACTGGATCCGCACCGGGCTGATGTTCGAGCCGCGCGGCCACGACATGATGTCCGGCTCGATCCTCTACCCGCCGACGCGGCCGGACTGCGACGTGGGCATCCTCTTCATCGAGACCTCCGGCTGCCTGCCCATGTGCGGCCACGGCACCATCGGCACGGTCACCATCGCCCTCGAGAACGGGCTGATCCATCCCAAGGTCCCGGGCCTCCTGCGGCTCGACACGCCCGCCGGGCTCGTGGAGGCGCGCTACGCGCAGAACGGCCCCTTCGTCGACAGCGTGCGCATCACCAACGTGCCGTCCTTTCTCTACGGCACCGGCTACGAGGTCGAGGTGGACGGGCTCGGCACGCTGACCGTCGACGTGGCCTATGGCGGCAACTTCTACGCCATCGTGGAGCCTCAGGCGCTCTATCCGGACCTGGCGGACGTGAACCCCTCCGACATCCTGCGCTGGAGCCCGAAGCTGCGGGAGGCCTTCAACGCCCGCTACCGGATCGCGCATCCCGAGAACCCCGCCATCGACCGCCTCACGCACGTGATGTGGACCGGCAGGGCGCAGACGCCGGGCGGCACGGCGCGCAACGCGGTGTTCTACGGCGACAAGGCCATCGACCGCTCGCCCTGCGGCACCGGAACCTCCGCGCGCATGGCGCAGCTCGCGGCCCGCGGCGCGCTGAAGGAGGGCGACGCCTTCGTCCACGAGAGCATCATCGGCTCCACCTTCACCGGGCGGATCGAAGGCCGCGCCAAGGTCGGCGACAGGGACGCCATCGTCCCCTCCATCGAGGGCTGGGCGCGGGTGACCGGGTTCAACACCATCGTCATCGACGACCGCGACCCCTTCGCCCACGGCTTCCAGGTGGTCGACCGCGGATCGCCCGCCTGACGCCGCAGGACGCATCTCCCGGCAACGCCTCCCGCCAGAAACGACAGGCTTCACCATGCGGACAATCGTCATCGGAGCGGGCATCGTCGGTTCCGCGGTCTCGCACGCGCTCCTCGACGCGGGCCATGCGGTCACGCTCGTGGACACCGACGGCCGGCCGGGCCGGGCGACCGACGCCAATGCGGGCTGGATCGCCCACACGGACGTGATGCCGCTCGCCTCCCCCAGGGTGTGGCGCAACCTTCCCCGCTGGCTTTTCGATCCCCTCGGCCCCCTGACGATCAGGCCCGCCTACCTGCCGCGGCTCCTGCCCTGGCTCGTCCGCTTCGTCCTGGCCTCGTCGCCGGACAGGATCGCGTCGAGCATCGCGGCGATCCGCTCCATCAACGCGGAGGCGCTGCCGGCCTGGAAGACGCTGCTGAAAAATCTCGGCCTCGACGGCCACCTGCGGGAGAAGGGCATCCTCTCCGTGTGGCGGACGGGCGCGGGTTTCCAGGGCGCGCAGGAGGTGCTGGCCTGCCAGAAGCGGTTCGGCATCCCGGTGGAGGTGCTCGACCGGGAAGAGCTCGGGCGTCTCGAGCCGGCCCTGCAGAACGTCGCCGCGGCCGTGCTCTACCCGGACGCCTGCCACGTGGCCGACCCGGCGGCGCTCGCCGCGGCCCTGCTGGCGCGCGCGGTCGAGCGCGGCGCGCGGAGGGTGCACGGCACGGCCCTCGCCATCGAGACCGGCGCGGAGGGCCTCCTGGTGCGGACGGACGGCGAGGCAGGCGCCCTGCCGGCGGACCGGGCGGTCGTCGCCGCGGGCGCCTGGTCGCGCAGCTTCGCGAAGCAGCTCGGCGACGACGTGCCCCTCGACACGGAGCGGGGCTACAACGCGACCTTCCCGCCGGGGTCCTTCGGCCTCTCGCGTCCCGTCATGTTCGAGGGAGAAGGCTTCGTCGCGACGCCCCTCGACAGCGGCGACCGCATCGGCGGCGCCGTCGAGTTCGGAGGCCTCGAGGCCGCACCCGACCATCGCCGGACCGAGGCGATGGTCGAACGGGCGAAGCGGTTCCTCCCCCGCCTGGATCCGAGCCTGCCGGCGAAGCGCTGGATGGGCTTTCGCCCCTCCATTCCCGATTCGCTGCCCGTAATCGGCCCCGCCCGCCGGGATCCGCGGGTGATCTACGCCTTCGGGCACGGCCACTACGGCCTGACCCAGGCCGCCGTCACGGCGCGGATCGTGGCCGCCCTCGCCGAGGGCCACCCCGGCCCCGTGGATCCGAAGCCGTTCTCCGCGCAGCGTTTCTGAAGGCCATGGGAAGATCGGATGCGCCGCGTGCCCGCCGCGACGGCCTGCGGACCCTCCTGCCGGCGTGAGCGCGCCTCTATTCCGCCGCCTGGCGGACCGGCATGAAGCCGATGGGCTGGCGCTGCGGGCCCTCCTGCTTCAGCGTGCGCAGGATATCCTGGTATTCCTGCTCCATCTCCGGCGTGACGGAGGGGCGCGTCTCCTTGAGGGCCTGCTCGAAATGCTCCCGGGTGACCGTCTTGGCCTCGAGGGATTCCCTCAAGGCGAGAAGCCCGGCCCGGCGGGTCAGGTCTTCGAGATCCGCGCCGGTGTAGCGGTTCGTGCGCTCGGCCAGGCTGTCGAGGTCGACATCGTCCGCGAGGGGCATGTTCTTGGTGTGGATGCCGAGGATGTGGCGGCGGCCCTTGGCGTCGGGCACGGACACGTAGACGAGCTCGTCGAAGCGCCCCGGGCGCAGCAGGGCCGGGTCGACCAGGTTGGGCCGGTTCGTGGCGGCCATCACCACCACGCCCTGAAGCTCCTCGAGCCCGTCCATTTCGGCCAGCAGGGTGTTGACCACGCGCTCCGTGACCGCAGGCTCGCCGAGCCCGCCGCCGCGCACGGGAGCGAGCGAATCGATCTCGTCGATGAAGATCACCGTCGGCGCCACCTGGCGGGCGCGGGCGAACAGGCGCGACACCTGCTGCTCCGATTCGCCGTACCACTTGGACAGGAGGTCGGAGGACTTCGTCGCGACGAAATTGGCCTGCGCCTCCCGCGCCACGGCCTTGGCGAGGAGGGTCTTGCCGGTGCCGGGCGGCCCGAAGAGCAGGAAGCCCTTGGCGGGGCGGATCCCCATCCGGCGGAACGCCTCCGGGCTTTTGAGCGGCAGCTCCACGCCCTCCTGCAACCTGGTCCGCGCCTCCTCCAGGCCGCCGATGTCGTTCCAGGTCACGTTCGGCACCTGGATCATGATCTCGCGCAGCGCCGAGGGCTGGACCCGCTTCAGGGCATTCATGAAGTCGGCGCGGGTGACCTGGAGCTTCTCCAGGATCTCGGCGGGAATGCCCTCCTTCAGGTTGATGTCGGGCAGGATCCGGCGCAGCGAATCCATGGCCGCCTCGCGCGCGAGCGCCGAGAGGTCGGCGCCGACGAAGCCGTAGGTCGTGCGGGCGATCTCGTCGAGGTCCACGTCCTCGGAAAGCGGCATGCCGCGGGTATGGATGGCGAGCACCTCCCGCCGGCCCGGCTCGTCGGGGACGCCGATGACGATCTCCCGGTCGAAGCGCCCCGGACGGCGCAGCGCCTCGTCGATGGCCTCGCGCCGGTTGGTCGCGCCGATGACGACGATGTTCTGCCGCGGCTCGAGCCCGTCCATGAGGGTGAGGAGCTGCGCCACGATGCGCCGCTCCACCTCGCCCGTCACCTCCTCGCGCTTGGGGGCGATGCTGTCGATCTCGTCGATGAAGATGATCGCCGGCGCGTTCTGCTGCGCTTCCTGGAAGACCTGCCGGAGGCGCTGCTCGGATTCTCCGTAGTGCCGGCCCATGATCTCGGGCCCGGCGATGTGGAAGAACTGCGCCTCGGTCTCGTTCGCCACCGCGCGCGCCAGCAGCGTCTTGCCGGTGCCGGGCGGCCCGTAGAGCAGCACGCCCTTCGGCGGGTCGATGCCGAGCCGCTGGAACAGCTCGGGATGGCGCAGGGGCAGTTCGACCATTTCCCGGACCTGGTCCACCGTGTTTCCCAGGCCGCCGATGTCGTCGTAGGTGACGTCGGCGCGGCGCGCCTCCTTCGGCTCCTCGAACTGCGGCCGCAGCTCCACCTCCGTCTCCTCCGTCACCTGCACGATGCCGCGCGGCTGGGTGGAGACCACCACGAGGCGGATCTCCTGCAGGCCGTAGGCGGGAATGTTGAGGAGGCCGCGCAGCTCTTCCGGAAAGCGCGGATCGACGGTGCGGGGCGCATGGACCGAGGTCGAGATCACGTCCCCGGCCGTCAGGGGACGGCGGTAGAAGGTGCGGCGCAGCGCCTCGCCCGAGCCCTGCAGGCGGACGTTCTTCTGGGCGGGGGCGAGCACGACCCGCGTCGCCGGCTTCACCTCGGTGCGCCGGATCTCGACGTAATCGCCGCTGCCGACCCCGGCATTGACGCGCTGAAGGCCGTCGAGACGGACGATGTTGAGCCCCTCGTCCTCGGAATAGGGGGCGACCGCGATGGCGGTGGTGTGCCGCTTGCCGACGATTTCGACGGCCTGGCCCTCCCGGAGGCCGAGATCCGCGAGGGTCTTGCGGCCGATCCGCGCGACCCCGCGCCCCGCGTCCTCCGGCCGCGCGTTGGCCACCTGCAGCCTCGCGCCCTGGATATCCTCTGCCATGACCGTCTCCCTCGCCCTGCCCGCCGGGGAAGGCGATCCCGCGACGTCAGGCCCCTCGATGTCGAACGCTCGGATGGGACGCTCCGGGCCGGACCCGGACGACGAGGGACAAACGTTCGATGGCCGGACTTGTTGCATGCCGCGGCCGGCACCTGCGGCATGCGCGGCGGTGCGCGTTGGGCGGAGAACGGCGGCGGGAAAATTCTCCCTCCTCGCATCCGGCCGAGGGGCGTACGGGCGCTCCCTCGTGCCGGTTCTGCGTGAGGAAAGCTCAGGTCACGAAGAAATCGTGGTAGGTCAGCTTGAGGTTCTTCTGCAGGACCGCGATCTGGATCGCGGCCGCCTTGCCGGTCCCGTCCGGATCGTAGAACAGCGCCCCGGTCTTCTTGTTGTAGACGATTCGGTCGGTCGAATCGTGCACGTGATCGCCGATCCAGAAGGCGCTCTTCGCCAGCCATCCCTTCTTGGGCAGCTTGGAGAAGATCTTGCGGGCGAGATGAAAGGTGTCGTCGTTCGGGGCGAAGTCGTAGACCGTGTCTACGTTGCTCCTCACGTTGGGCCGCGCATCGAGCACGAAGGCGTCCCTGCCGGCGCCGCCGATGAGGGCATCGTTCCCCGTGCCGCCGGTAAGCGTGTCGTTTCCCTCCTGTCCCCACAGGGCATCGTCGCCGCCGAGCCCGGTCAGCCGGTCATTCCCGGCCTCCCCGACGAGGGAATCCTTGGACGCGGTGCCCTGGAGGAGGAGAGGTGTCGTCTCGACGACGTTGCGCACCGAGAGGGTGACGGTCTTGACGAGCTCCTTGCCCCAGGGATCGCTCCCCTTGACGACGAGGTCGTATTTCCGGGCCGTCTCGTAGTCGAGCGCGCCCTTCAGGACGATGCTGCTGCCGTTGACGGCGAAGAGGCCGCCCGCATCCGTGACCAGGGAATAGGTCAGGCTGTCGCCGTCCGGATCGGAGCCGAACAGGGTGCCGACATTGGTGTTGGGGGCGGTGCTCTCCGCGATGCTGCCCGCGGAGAGGAAGATGCCCGTGGGCGCGCCGTTGACGAGGGCGACGGTCTTGTTCGCGAACTGCGCGAAGCGGATGTCCTTGAGGGTGTCCTCGCCCTCGGGTCCCACGATCCTGAAGGTGCCGCTCTCCGTGCCGGGCGTGATCGTGTAGGCGGTGCTGTTGCCCGCATAGACCGCCCGGTCCTCGCCGGCGCCGCCGTCGAGGGTGTCGTTGCCGAGGCCGCCTTCGAGCGTGTCCGCGCCGGCGCCGCCGGCGAGCACGTTGCCGTCCCCGTTCCCCGTGAGCCTGTCGGCGCCGGCTCCGCCCTCCAGGTTCTCGATCCCTATGAGCGTGTCGCTGCCGTAGACCCCGGTATTCTGCGCGCCGGCGACGGCGAGGCTGACGGTGAGCGGGGAGGTGCCCACATACCGGACCGTGTCGATCCCCGCTCCTCCGTCGAGCCTGTCGTCGCCGAACGCGCCGTCGAGGGTGTCGTTGCCGGCGCCGCCTTCGAGGGTGTTCGCGAAGTCGTTCCCGGTGAGCCTGTCGTCCTGCGCGCTGCCGATCGCATTCTCGACGTTGACGATCCTGTCGGCCTGGAAGCCCGTGTATTGCAGCGACGCGATGGCGAGGTTGAGCGTCACGCCGGCGGTCGCGAAGGAATAGTCCACCGTGTCGTTGCCGCCGCCGCCGTCCACGTAGTTGCTGCCCAGTCCAACGGAGAAGGTTTCCGCCTGGGCGCCGCCATAGGCCGTGTCGTCCCCGGCGCCGAGAAGGATCAGACCCGTGACGGCCCCGCGCGTGCCGTCGTAGAGATCGTTCCCGTTGCCGAGGTCGATGGCAACCGCCTGCGGCTCGGCGGAGGTGGTCCTGATGGTGCCGCCGTTGACGACGTAGTCGCCGCCCCCGCCGCCCTTCACGGCGACGCCCGTCGCGCTGATCGTCCCGGTGTTGTGAAGTTCGATCTTGTCCGAGGCGGCCGGCGCCGCGGCCACGACATCGATTCCGGTCCCTGCCGTGAGCGTGCCCCGGTTCATGACGAACGCGGCGCCTCCGGAGAGCCGGATTCCCGTTCCGCCGTTGGCGGTGATCGAGCCGACATTCGTGACCGCGCTCGGGCCGATGGAGGACACGACGATGCCGTGGCTGGCGTCGGACGTGACGGAGCCCTCGTTGTAGACGGCGCTGTCGCTCCCCTTCAGCTCGATGGCGTAGCCCCCGCCCCGGACCATGAAGCCTTCGGCGATGGCGATCCGCTGCTTGAGCGTCGCCTGGAGCGCGATGCCGGTCGCGGTCACGATGTCGAGACCCACGAAGGCGGTGCCTGCGTCGGCAAGCTCGACGAGCGCATTGGTGCCGGGGGCCGGAAGCGGATGGGTCGCGTCGAAAAAGTAGTTGGTCATGAAAGGATCCGGAATGAAGAAGGGATCCTTACCGTTACAATATTTCGTTGAATTTTCAAAGGGGCGGATGCGCCCCCGCCGTCCAGGCCGCCGCGAGGAAACTAGAGGGCCTCGCCCCTCAGGAGGCGGGGTGCCGTGCCGCGGCCGAGCCCGGCCGCCTCGCGGATGAAGAAGCTCTTGAGGGCGGGCATCCGGTCGACGAGGCCGAGGCCGAGGTCGCGGATCAGGCGGATCGGGAGAATATCGTTGGAGAACAGCCGGTTGAGTCCGTCCGTCACCAGCCCCATCGCGGTGATGTCCGCCCGCCGGGCCCGCTCGTATTCCTCGAGCACGTCCGCGGCGCCGGGATCCCGCCCCAGGCGCAGGGCCTCGACCACGATCTCCGCCAGCGCCGCCGCATCGTGAAGGCCGAGGTTGAGTCCCTGGCCCGCGATGGGATGGATCACGTGGGCCGCATCGCCGAGGAGCGCCAGCCTTTCGGCGGTGAAGCGCCGCGCCACCCCGAAGGACAGGGGGAAGGCCTGCGGCCCGGTCTCGAAGGACAGGGCGCCGAGCTGGAGCCCGAAGCGGCGCTCCAGCTCCGCCAGCAGGTCCTCCGGATGGGATTCGAGCAGGTGCGGCACCGCCTCGCTGCGCTCGGACCACACGATGGAGGAGCGGTACAGGCGGCTGCCGTCGGGCGCGGTCTCGGGCTTGAGCGGCAGGATCGCGAAGGGGCCGGAGGGGAGGAAGTGCTCGACGGCGCGCCCCTCGTGATCGCGGGCGTGGCGGATGGTCGCGACGATGGCCGACTGGCGGTAGGGCCAGGAGATCCAGGCGATGCCGGCCAGTTCCCGCAGGCGCGAGCGCGCCCCGTCCGCCGCCACGAGGAGACAGGCGCGCTCGGTCCGGCCGCCCGCCGCCACGTCGATGCCCGCCGGGTCGGGGGAGAACGATTCCACCCCCGTCGCCTTCAGGGACACGCCCGCCCCCCGGCAGGCCTCGACCAGGGCCGCTGTCAGGTCGCCCCCGGCGATCATGTGGGCCAGGGGCCGGCCCGCCTCCACCTCGCCGGCGAAGGTGAGGAAGGAAGGCCGCACCGGATCCTGCAGGCGGCTGTCGGTGATCACCATGTCGTGGATCGGCTGGGCCGCGTCGGCGACGCCGTCCCAGATGCGCAGGGCCTCGAGCATCCGCCGCGCCGCAGCACCGATGGCGTAGGCGCGCTTGTCGGCGTGCGGATCGCGTCCGAGGGCGGGATCGTACATGGTCACCTCGACCCCGTCGGAAAGGGCCTGCTTCAGGGCGAGGGCGAGGGAGAGACCGGCCAGACCGCCGCCGGCGATGACGATGCGGGGAAGCTCAGCGCTCATGCAGGTCTCCTGGCCGGGCCCCGGGGAATCTAGGGCACAACCGGGATGTCAGCGATGGAACGCTTCGCGTCAAGCTTGACGTTCCGCGCCGGCTCTCCGATGGATGGCGTCCGTCAAGGGAGCCCGCCCATGTCCAGCGCCGTCGCCAACCTGCTCAAGATCCTCGACCTCGAGCCCCTGGAGGTGAACCTGTTCCGCGGCCAGAGCCCGAAGACGGGGTGGCAGCGGGTGTTCGGCGGCCAGGTGATCGGCCAGGCGCTCGTCGCCGCCTCCCGCACCGTCGAGGGCCGCCAGCCCCATTCGCTCCACGGCTACTTCATGCTCCCGGGCGACCCCAAGGTGCCGATCATCTACGAGGTCGACCGCATCCGCGACGGGCGCAGCTTCACCACCCGCCGGGTGGTGGCGATCCAGCACGGACAGGCGATCTTCTCCATGTCCGCCTCCTTCCAGGTGGCGGAGGACGGGTTCTCGCACCAGGCGCCGATGCCGGACGTGCCGGGCCCCGAGGCGCTGCCCAGCGAGGCGGAGGTGAAGGCGGAGCTCCTGCCGAAGATGCCGGAGCCCATGCGCACCTATTTCGAGCGCGAGCGGCCCATCGAGATGCGTCCCGTCGAGATCCAGCGCTACACCTCTACCGATCCCGGCAAGCCGATCTTCCACGTCTGGATCCGCGCCACGGACCGGCTGCCCGACGACCCGGCCGTGCACCAGGCGGTGCTGGCCTACGCCTCCGACATCACCCTGCTCGATTCCGCCCTCATCCCGCACGGGCGCACGGTGTTCGACCCGAAGGTGCAGGCGGCGAGCCTCGACCACGCCCTGTGGTTCCACCGCCCCTTCCGCGCCGACGAATGGCTGCTCTACGCCCAGGACACGCCCAACGCGGGCGGCGCCCGCGGCTTCTCCCGCGGCCTCGTCTTCCGGCAGGACGGCACCCTCGTCGCCTCGGTCGCGCAGG
Organism: Microvirga thermotolerans; assembly: GCF_009363855.1. Lineage (GTDB taxonomy): Bacteria > Pseudomonadota > Alphaproteobacteria > Rhizobiales > Beijerinckiaceae > Microvirga > Microvirga thermotolerans. The sequence continues at coordinate 323,381 of NZ_CP045423.1, read as the reverse complement.
AGGGCCTGATCCGCGACCGCAGCTGATCCCGGATCCGCCCGCCCCGCTGTCGCGCGTCTCAGCCGGCCGCCTTCCTGACGAAGCGGTCGTCGAAGGTGGCCGCGAGGTCGACCTTCGCGTCCTTCAGCTCCGGATCCAGGGTCTTGAGCATGTCCATCACGCTCGCCATGCCGTCCGGCGGGACGATGCCGGTGCGGGAATAGCTCTCCAGGGAGTTCTGCACCGCCTTGATGTAGAGCGGCTTGTCGCCGAGGTAGTATTCGGGCGGCACGGTCTCGGCCACCTCCTCGGGCTTCGCGCCCTGGAGCCACTTGAGCGCCTTCATGAAAGCGTTGACGAGGCGCTGGGTCGTCGCCGGGTTGGCATCGATGAAATCCTTCTTCGTGTAGAGGGTCGCGGCCGGATTCGAGCCGCCGAACAGGGCGCGGGTCCCGGCCTCCGTGCGCGTGTCGATGAGGATCGCGATGTCGCCGTCCGCTTCGAGCTTGGCGATCACCGGATCGAGATGGGCGATCACGTCGATCTCGCCCTTCTGCACGGCCGCGACCGCGCTCGCGCCCGAGCCGACGCCGATGATGGCGGCGTCGGTCGGCTTCAGGCCCGCCTTCACCATGGCGTATTGCGTGGTGAGCGCCGTGGAGGAGCCCGGCGCCGTGACGCCGATCTTGAGGCCCTTGAAGTCGGCCGCGGACTTGATCTGCCCGGCCTTCTCCTTCCTGACCGCGATCACGATGGCCGGGAAGCGTCCGAGCTCCGTGACGGCGCGCACGTCCTGGCTCTTGGCCTGCATGCGGATGGTGTGCTCGTAGGCGCCGGTCACCACGTCCACGGAGCCGCCGATCAGCGCCTGGAGCGACTTGGCGCCGCCGCCGAAATCGTTGATCTCCACATCGAGCCCCTCCTCCTTGAAGAAGCCCCGGCGCTCCGCGACGGTGAGCGGGAGGTAGTAGAGCAGCGGCTTGCCGCCGACGCCGAGCGTCACCTTGGTCTTCTCGGGCTTGTCCTGCGCGAAGGCGGTGCGGCCGAGCCCCGCGGCAAGGGCCGCGGCGCCCGTGCCGATCAGGAATGTGCGGCGTTCCATGGTCGTCTCCCTGTTCCGTTGCGGTTGTTGGACAAAAAGGATCGCTCAGCCCGGCCCGCCTGTCGACGGGCCCGGGCGCCAGACGAGGAGCCGCCGTTCGATCGCCGTCACCACCATGTCGATGAGGATGACGAAGACCGACAGGATCAGCATCCCGGCGAAGACGCCCGTCACGTCGAACACGCTCTCGGCCTCGTGGATCTTGTAGCCGAGCCCGGCGGAGGAGCCGAGATACTCGCCCACCACCGCGCCGACGAGCGCGAAGCCCACGGAGGTGTGGAGCGACGAGAACATCCAGGTCAGCGCCGCCGGCCAGTAGACGTGGCGCAGGAGCTGGCGCTCGTTCATGCCGAGCATGCGCGCATTGGCGAGCACCACGGGGCTCACCTCGCGCACGCCCTGGTACACGTTGAAGAACACGATGAAGAACACGAGCGTGAAGCCGAGCGCCACCTTCGACCAGATGCCGAGCCCGAACCACAGGGCGAAGATGGGCGCGAGCACCACGCGCGGCAGGGCGTTCGCGGCCTTGATGTAGGGGTCGAACACCGCCGCCAGCATGTCGCGGCGGGCGAACAGGAACCCGAACAGGATGCCGCCCGCCGCCCCGAAGGCGAAGGCCAGAACGGTCTCGAGCAGCGTGATGCCGAGATGGCGCCAGATCTCGCCGGTGGCGAACTCCTTCCACGCCCGCGCCAGCACGTCGGCGGGATTGGAGAAGAAGAACTGCGCCTGCTTCACGGGCGCGAGGATCGGATAGGCCGTAAACACGTGCCAGAGCAGCAGGAACGCGATGCCGACCAGGAGCTGGAGCGCAAGGAGCCTGACGCGGTTCATGGAGTCTCTCCTCCTCCCTCATTGCGGCGCCGCCCCCGGGACGGCGATGGCGGCTCAATCGTCACGGCGTCGCTCCCTCGCCCTGCGCGTAGGCCTTCTGCACCTCCGTGCGCAGCCTGGCCCAGATCTCCCGGTGGATGTGGTGGAAGGACGGCTCCAGCCGCACCTCCGCGATGTCGCGCGGGCGCGGCAGCGTGACGGGAAAGTCGCCGATGATCCGCGCGGCGGGGCCTGCGGACATCACCACCACCCGGTCGGCGAGCGCGATGGCCTCCTCGAGGTCGTGGGTGACGAAGAGCACCGCCTTGCGGTTCGCGGCCCAGAGGTCGAGCAGCAGGTTGCCCATGATCTGCCGCGTCTGCGCGTCGAGGGGCCCGAAGGGCTCGTCCATGAGCAGGATCTCCGGATCGCGGATCAGCATCTGCGCCAGGGCGACGCGCTTCCGCTGCCCGCCGGAGAGCATGTGCGGATAGCGGTCCACGAAGGTCGAAAGGCCCACGCGGCCGAGCCACAGGCGCGCCTTCTCGCGCGCCGTTTCGGCGGCGACACCCTGCGGCTCCAGGGCGACCGCGACGTTCTGCAGGGCGGTCTTCCAGGGCATGAGCGCGTCCTGCTGGAAGAGGTAGCCGGCCCGCCGGTTGAGGCCCTGGAGGGGCGCGCCGAAGATCGAAACCTCCCCGTCCGAGGGCTTCAGCAGCCCGGCGGAGGCGTTGAGGAGCGTGGACTTGCCGCAACCGGTCGGGCCGACCACGGCGATGAACTCGCCGGGCCCGACCGAGAGGTCGATGGCCGAGACGGCGCGATAGCCGGTTCCCTTCGGGCCGAAGGTGATGGCGACGTTGCGCAGGGCGATGGCGGGGACGGTCTCGGCAGGGGACTCGGTGGCAGGCATGGACTGGGGCGTTTCCCGCGTCTTCTTCGGCGACGCTTGCGACCAGCCTAAGGCCTCGTCCCGAGATGGCAAGGCCGGACCTTCCCATGAGGCACGCGAGCCGTTGCCTCAATTTTAGGCACGGATCGGCCCGTCTGCCCGATTTTCCGGACGCATCCCCCGCGGCCGGCCCGTTTCCCCGGCGGCCGGCCCTGGCACGGTTCTTGCTTGATCCTCGGTCGGGACCCGCCGCGGGGCGGATCCAGGCATCTCCCCGGGCGGCCGACGAGGCCGGCGCCGGGCGCTTCGAGAAGGGGGTTTTGGCCCATGAAAATCGTGATGGCGGTCATCAAGCCGTTCAAGCTGGAGGAGGTCCGCGACGCGCTCACCTCCCTCGGCGTGCACGGCCTCACCGTGACCGAGGTGAAAGGCTACGGACGCCAGAAGGGGCACACGGAGATCTATCGCGGCGCCGAATATGCCGTGAGCTTCCTGCCCAAGCTGAAGATCGAGGTGGCGGTGCCCGCCGAGATCGTTCCCCAGGTGATCGAGGGAATCGCCCTCGCGGCCCGCACGGGCCAGATCGGCGACGGCAAGATCTTCGTCGTGCCTCTCGAAAAGGCGGTTCGCATCCGCACGGGCGAGGCCGACGCCGATGCCCTGTGATCCCCTCATCCTTCCTTCCGTCCGGAGTTCCGAACCGATGAAGATCCGCACCTCTCTCGCCGCCCTTGCGGGCGCAGCCGTCCCGACCCTCGCCGCCCTCGGCCCGGCGCTCGCGCAGGATGCCGCGCCGACCGTCGACAAGGGCGACACCGCCTGGATGCTCGTCTCGACCGTCCTGGTGGTCCTCATGACCATTCCCGGCCTCGCCCTGTTCTACGGCGGGCTGGTGCGCACCAAGAACATGCTGTCGCTGCTGATGCAGGTGTTCTCCGTGTTCAGCCTCGTGGCGATCCTGTGGGTCCTCTACGGCTATTCCCTGGCCTTCACCGCGGGCCCCGGCGGGATCGGCGCCTTCGTCGGCGGCTTCTCGAAGGCGTTTCTCGCAGGCGTGACGACGGGCTCCACCGCCGACACCTTCACCAAGGGCGTGGCGATCCCGGAATTCGCCTTCGTCGCCTTCCAGCTCACCTTCGCGGCGATCACCCCGGCGCTCATCGTCGGCGCCTTCGCGGAGCGCATCACGTTCAAGGCGGTGATGCTGTTCACGGCCCTGTGGCTGACCTTCGTCTACCTGCCCGTCGCCCACATGGTGTGGTTCTCCGAGGGCTATCTCTTCAGGCTCGGCGCCCTGGACTTCGCGGGCGGCACGGTGGTGCACATCAATTCCGGCGTCGCGGGCCTGATCGGCGCGCTCATGGTCGGCAAGCGCATCGGCTACGGCCGCGACCTGCTCGCCCCGCATTCCCTGACGCTCACCTTCGTGGGCGCGTGCCTGCTGTGGGTCGGCTGGTTCGGCTTCAATGCGGGCTCGAACCTGGAAGCGACCGGCGCCGCCGCCCTCGCGCTCGTCAACACCATCCTGGCGCCCGCCGCGGCGGGCCTCGCCTGGACGGCGGCGGAGGCGATCGAGAAGGGCAAGGCCTCGCTCCTCGGCATCGCCTCGGGCGCGGTGGCCGGCCTCGTCGCGATCACCCCCGCGGCGGGCCTCGCGGGACCGATGGGCTCCATCGCGCTCGGCCTCGCCGCCGGCCTGGTCTGCTACGTGGCGGTCACCATGGTGAAGAACGCCCTCGGCTACGACGACGCCCTCGACGTGTTCGGCATCCACGGGGTCGGCGGCATCGTCGGCGCCATCGGCACCGGCATCGTCGCCGCGCCCTCCCTCGGCGGCTACGGCGCGGGCGAATATTCCATCGCGGGACAGGTCTGGATCCAGCTCGTCGCGGTGGCCACGACCCTGCTGTGGACCGGCGCGGGCTCCCTCGTCCTCTACAAGCTCGTCGATCTCGCGGTGGGCCTGCGCGCCAGCTACGAGGCGGAGCGCGAGGGCCTCGACCTCGCCGATCACGGCGAGCGCGCCTACAACTACTGAACTGTCCGGCGACGGAGGAAACCAGCCGGGAGATCGTCGAACGGGAAGCCCCGGCCGCACGGCCGGGGCTTCTTCGTTTCCGTCGTACTCCGCGTCGCCAGTTCGGTTGCCGTTGGGGCCTTGCTCTCTTCCTCCACGGATCGCAGCGTGCGCGGGCAGCGCAGCACCCCTCTTCCACTCCACCGCCGTCATCCCCGGGGCTTGTCCCGGCGATCCCCGTCTTTGCAGCACTGCCGTGAGAAGACGTGCATGGCCGGATCGCGTCCGGCCATGACGTGCGAAGGGGACGGGCTATCCGTTCCTCGCGAGCTTCCTCAGCTTGTCGCGCCGGACCTCCTGGGGCTCCTGGAAGTTCGAGGCCGCGACGAAGTCGCCCTTGCCGTCCATGAGGAAGATCGTCGCCGTGTGGTCCATGGTGTAGCCGGACTCGGTCGGAACCTTCTTGTAGTAGACCTTGTAGGCCTTGGCGGCGGCGGCGATCTCGTCCGCCGTCCCGGTGAGGCCGACGATCCGGGGATCGAAGGACGACAGGTAGGTCTTCATCGGCTCAGGCGTGTCCCGTTCCGGATCGACGGTCACGAAGACCACGTTCAGCCGGTCCGCGTCCCGGCCCAGGGCCTCGAGATCCTGCGTCAGGTCGTAGAGGGTCGTGGGGCACACCTCGGGACAATGGGTGAAGCCGAAGAAGAGGGCGAAGGGCTTGCCCTTCAGCGCCTCGCTGGAGAAGGGCCTGCCTTCCTGGTCGGTGAGCTGGAACGGACCGCCGATGGGCACGCGCGAGGCCGTGCCCGACGGCCTCGGATCCGGCAGGACCAGGAGCAGGGTGACGAGGAGCACGAGCGCCGCCGTCAGGAACACGACGAGCGGCAGGAGAAGCGATCGCTTGAGCGCCATCGGAAACCTCCCCGCCTAGTGCCTGTGCCCGGCCGGCATGGCGCCGGACCCGCCGCCCTGGCCGCCCATCCCGAGCACCGTGTATTCCACCTCGACCGGACCGGCCTTCTCGAACACGAGGGTGCCCTTCACCCGCTGGCCGTCCTTCAGAGGTTCCTTCAGCTCCATGAACATGAGATGGGAGCCGCCGGGCTTCAGTTCCACGGTCTGGCCCGGCGCGATGACGAGCCCGCCCTCCACCTGTCTCATGCGCATGACGTTGTCGGCCATGGACATCTCATGCAGTTCGACCCGCTCCGCGAGCGGGAACGAGCCGCCGGTCAGCCGGTCGGGCTCCCGGCCCTCGTTCGTGATGCGCAGGTAGCCGCCGGCCACCTTCGCGCCGCCGGGGGTCGCCCGCGACCACGGCTGCTCGATGAGGAGGCTTCCCGCCCTGACCGGCCCCGGCGCCCCGGCGGGAGCGGCGATGCGCACGGCGGGGGCGGGCGACTTCAAGGAATGGGCGTCCTGGCCCGCGGCGGGCACCTGGGTCCATTGCTCCGAGCCGTTGCTGCAGGACTGGATCACCGGAAAGTAGACCGTCGCGCCGGGCTGGAAGGCGTCCGTGAAGCGGGCCTGGAAGACGAACTCGTCGTAGAAGCCGTCGTCGAGGCTCCCCGTCCAGACGATCTCCTTCACCCCCTCGGCCACCGGCTCGCCGTGCAGGGGATAGGAGCGGGCATAGGCGCCCTTCGCGGTCTCGAGGGTCCAGCCGGCCTTCGGCATGGGCTTCACGTCGATGACGCCTTCCGGGATCCGGACGCGGATCTTCAGGGTCGGCTGGCCGTCGCAGCCGTGGGGCACGCGCAGCACGGCCTTGTAGGCGGAATTCGCCGCCGCCTGCGCGGTCTCGAAGGAGACATGGGCGAGGACGGGCGCGGCCATGGCGAAGGAGGCCGCAGCGAGGGCGGCCGCAAGGGGAATCGATTTCATGAGGGTTCCTGTGGCTGGGTTGGAGGCGCGATCGCGAGGCGAATCGGTCAACCCAGGCGCGGCGGTGCGCGCGAACCGACGGGCGGGAGGCCGGAGGTCCCGACGGAGGACGGCGCCTCCGGCAGGAAGGCGAGAACCGTGGGGCGGGCGGGCGGATGGGCAAAGCCCGCCGGCACGGGCTCCGGCGCGGCGGAACCGGCCGCAGCCTGGCAACTGAGGATGCAGCACAGGGCATCGTGAGCCTGCGCCGGCGCGTGGGGCGCGGAATCCCCGGCGGCCCGGGTGCAGACGATGCCTTCCGCGAGGCCCGCCTCGGCATGGAGGGCGCCGCCGAACGAGAGCAGGAGCGCCTGGAGCGCCAGGGCATAGGCGAGCGCGGCCACGATCCCGGCCCGCTGCCACCGCCCGATGAATGCCCTGCGCGTCATGGGGTGCACACTGGTGCCTCCGGGGCGCGGCGTCAACGGGAGACGCGGCGCCCTTAGGGTTAAAGGACCCTTAACCCCATTCCCGTATGGTCGCAGTTCGATTTCGTGGAATGAGATTGCGATCCAGGGTTCTCGATGCGCACGGCACGCCGCTCCTCGTCAGCCTATGACGGTCTCTCCAGCGCCCTGCGGGCCTTCGTCGCCCGGCGGGCCCAGGAGATGATCGGCCTTTGCCTGCTCGTCCTCGCCGGCGCCGTGGCCGCGGCCCTCGCCACCTGGTCGGTGGACGATCCGAGCCTCAACAACGCCACCGATGCCCCGGTCCGCAACCTGCTCGGCTGGCCGGGCGCCATCGTCGCCGATCTCCTGATGCAGCTCCTCGGGCTCGGCTCCATCGCCGCCCTGCTGCCCCTCGCCCTCTGGGGCTGGCGGCAGATGAAGTCCGGCCATCTCGGCCGGGCGCAGCTGCGCCTCGCCCTCTGGATCATCGGCACCGGCGCCGCGACCGCCCTCGCCAGCGCCCTGCCCGCCACCGACCGCTGGCCCCTGCCCACCGGGCTGGGCGGGGTGGTGGGAGACGCGATCCTCGCCGCCGGGAAGGCGGTGACCGGACTGTCCAGCGGTTCCGGAAGCGCGGTGCTGGGCCTCGTCTTCGCGGCGGTCGCGATCCTCTCCCTGAGCGCCGCGGGCGGCCTCGGCCTTTCGGAGGAGCGCCACAGGGAGGAGCTGGACGACCTGGACGAGCCGGCGGCTCCCCGGCGCGGACGCGGCCGGGCGGCCGAATGGGACGAGGCCGAGGATCCCGGCCGGGACGAACCGGGCTGGGGCATCGTGTCCCTCGGCGCCCTCGCCCACGGCTTCATGAGCCTGCGCGCCGCCGCCCGCCGCTGGGCCGAGAAGCGGGCCGCGGCCGGCCTCGGCGAGGAGGCGGCGGTTCCGGCGGGCGGCACCGCCCGGCGCGGCGCTCCCGACGCCATCTGGACCCGCCGCGAGCCGATCCTCGACGACGCCCCCCGGCGGCCGAAGCCCGCTCCCGCCGCCGCCCCCCTCCACGACGAGGACGACGAGGGCTGGGACGAGGCGCCGCCTCCTGGCCCCGGCCGCGCCGCGCCGGAGCCGCCGCCCTCGCGGGTCGCCCCCGTGCCGGCGGCGCCGAAGCCCGGCAAGCGCATCGTGCGCGAGGCGCAGCCCTCCTTCCTCGACGAGGGGGAGTACCAGCTTCCTCCCCTCGGCCTGCTGGCGGAGCCGAAGAAGCCGCAGGCGCCCGCCATCTCGGCGGACGCGCTCGAGCAGAACGCCGCCCTCCTCGAAGGCACGCTGGAGGATTTCGGCGTGAAGGGCGAGATCATCAACGTGCGCCCGGGCCCGGTGGTGACGCTCTACGAGCTGGAGCCGGCGCCCGGCACCAAGTCCTCGCGGGTCATCTCGCTCGCCGACGACATCGCCCGCTCCATGAGCGCGGTCTCCGCCCGCGTCGCCGTGGTGCAGGGGCGCAACGCCATCGGCATCGAACTGCCGAACCACAAGCGCGAGACGGTGTTCCTGCGCGAGCTCCTGGCGAGCCACGACTTCGAGACCACCAAGCAGAAGCTCGCGCTCTGCCTCGGCAAGACGATCGGCGGCGAGCCGGTGATCGCGGACCTCGCCCGCATGCCGCACCTGCTGGTGGCCGGCACCACCGGCTCGGGCAAGTCGGTCGCCATCAACACCATGATCCTGTCCCTCGTCTACCGCCTGAAGCCGGAGGAATGCCGTCTGATCATGGTGGACCCGAAGATGCTGGAGCTCTCCGTCTACGACGGCATCCCGCATCTCCTCACCCCCGTCGTCACCGATCCGAAGAAGGCGGTGGTGGCGCTCAAATGGGCGGTGCGGGAGATGGAGGACCGCTACAAGAAGATGTCGAAGCTGGGGGTGCGCAACATCGACGGCTTCAACGCCCGCGTCTCGGAAGCGAAGGCCCGCGGCGAGGTCATCACCCGCACCGTCCAGACCGGCTTCGACCGCGAGACCGGCCAGGCGGTCTACGAGGACGAGGCGATGGACCTCGAGCCGCTGCCCTACATCGTGGTGATCGTCGACGAGATGGCCGACCTGATGATGGTGGCCGGCAAGGAGATCGAGGGCGCGATCCAGCGCCTGGCGCAGATGGCGCGCGCGGCGGGCATCCACGTGATCCTGGCGACCCAGCGCCCGTCGGTGGACGTGATCACCGGCACGATCAAGGCGAACTTCCCGACCCGCATCTCCTTCCAGGTGACCTCGAAGATCGACAGCCGCACGATCTTAGGCGAGATGGGCGCCGAGCAGCTTCTCGGCCAGGGCGACATGCTCTACATGGCCGGCGGCGGGCGCATCACCCGCGTGCACGGGCCGTTCTGCTCCGACGAGGAGGTCGAGAAGGTCGTCGCCCACCTCAAACGACAGGGCCGGCCGCAATATCTGGAAGCCGTCACCGCCGACGAGGACGAGGGCGGCGCGGGCGGCGACTCGCCGGTCTTCGACCAGGGCGAGTTCGGAGCGCCGGGCGGCGATCTCTACGAGCAGGCGGTCGCGGTGGTCCTGCGCGACAAGAAGGCGTCGACGTCCTACATCCAGCGGCGGCTGCAGATCGGCTACAACCGCGCCGCCTCGCTCATGGAGCGCATGGAGAAGGAGGGCATCGTCGGCCCCGCCAACCATGCCGGCAAGCGCGAGATCCTCCTCGAAACGCCGGACATGGGCGACGAATGAGGTGGCTCGAATCGACGCAGCCGGAACCTTGGCCCTGGGCAGCGCGTCATCGATTGGCCACATGAGGGGGCTAGCGCAGCGCCCGACCTGAGATGCAAGGAATGTTCCGGATGCGCCTTTCCCGCCCGATCCGCCTCGCGACGATCCTCGCCGCCCTCGGCGCGGGAGCGGCGCCGGCTGCGGCCCAGGTGCTTCCCTACGAGCTGTTCCAGCCGCCGAAGGCCGTGTCCCCGACCGCACCCGCGACCATCGCCTCGGCAGCGGAAGGCTTCACCCTGACGGCGGCGCCCCCCGCCACCGCCGCGTTCCATCCGCGCAGGACCGCCCGGCCCGCAGCGGCCGATGCCTCCAGACCCGAAACGCTCAAGCCCGCGGAGCCGGTGAAGGAGGCCTCCGCCGCCGTCCCGCAGGTCGCGCCCCTGCCGCCGCCGCCCGTGCGCCCCGCGACCCTCAGGGACGTGCCCGTAGCCGAGCCCGTGGAGATCGCGCCGCGCCCGGTGATGGCCGCGGCGGTCGGCCCCGCAGCGCTCGCCAAGGTCCAGCCGCCGGCGCAGCCCCTGTCGAACCGCGAGATCCTCGAGCGGGCGAACGCCTATTTCACCAACCTGAGCACCCTCGTGGCCGACTTCACCCAGGTCGGCGGCGACGGCCGCAGGCTCGGCGGCACGCTGTACCTGCAGCGCCCCGGCAAGCTGCGCTTCGAATACGACCCGCCCGCCACCCTGGAGGTCATCGCCGACGGCACCTCCGTCGCCGTGCGGGACAAGAAGCTCAACACGCAGGACCTCTACTTCATCCAGCAGACGCCCCTGAAGTTCCTGCTCCGGGAGCGGGTCAATCTCGGCCAGGACATCGCCGTCACCGGCATCTCCAGCGATCCGAACTCGGTGCGCATCAATCTGGAGGACAGCTCGACCCTCGGCGGCACGTCCCGCATCGCGCTCTATTTCGATCCCGAGGTGCAGAACCTGACCCAGTGGCGGATCACCGACCCGCAGGGTTTCCAGACCGTCGTGACCCTGAACAAGGCCAATCGCGGCCGGTCCATCGACCAGGCCCTGTTCCGGATCCCGAACGCGCCGGTGATCGGCAACAACCGCTAGCGCCGGGGCGGGCGGCGCCCGGCGCCCTTCCCTTGCGACGCAAACTGTCGTAGCCGAAGGAGATCGAGGCTACAGGACGTTCGCGCCGTGAATCTCACCGTCTCCACCTGGAACATCAATTCCGTCCGCCTGCGGATCGACCATGTCCGCCGCTTCCTCGCGGAGCGCCGCCCCGACGTCCTGTGCCTGCAGGAGACCAAGTGCCCGGACGACAAGTTCCCCCTCAAGGAACTCCAGTCCTTCGGCTATCCCTTCGTCGTCCATGTGGGGCAGAAGGGCTACAACGGGGTCGCGATCCTCTCGCGCTACCCCTTCTCCCAGACCTCGACCATGGAGATGTGCGGCCGCCAGGACGCCCGGCACATCACCGTGACCCTCGCGGAGGCCAAGGCCGCCTCCGGCGTCACGATCCACAATTTCTACGTCCCGGCCGGCGGCGACATTCCGGATGCCGACCTCAACGAGAAGTTCCGCCACAAGCTCCAGTTCATGGAGGAGCTCAGGGCCTGGGGCGGCCGCTCGCGGCCCGCCTCCGCCCCGGCGATCCTGGTGGGCGACCTGAACGTGGCGCCCCTCGAGCACGACGTGTGGAGCCACAAGCAGCTCCTCGACGTGGTGAGCCACACGCCCATCGAGACCGAGGCCCTGGAGGAGCTGCGCCAGGAGGCGGGCTGGACCGACGCCATGCGGCACCTGCGGCCGGAGCCGGAAAAGATCTATTCCTGGTGGAGCTACCGCTCGCCCGACTGGGCCGCCGCCGACAAGGGCCGCCGCCTCGACCACATCTGGCTTTCCGGCGACCTCGCCGGCACCCTGCGCGGCATCGACGTGACGAAGGAAACCCGCGGCTGGGAGCGTCCTTCGGATCATGCTCCCGTCACGGCGGTGCTGGAACTCTGAAGGCCTCCCGGCCGACCCCGCGAAGCGGAGCGGGCGACGCGGACCGGCGCGGGCCGCTCAGCGGTCCGCCGTCTCTCTGCGCAGGAGGGGCAGCACGCCCTCGCGGGTGAGGGGCGCGAGCACGATGTCCGGCGGGGCCGAGGGGTCGATCCAGCGCATCTCCGCGATCTCGGCCGACACGGCGGGCCGTCCCTCGACGGCGGCGGCATAGAGCGCCGCCTCCACCAGGCGCCCCGCCTCGTTGGCCGCGGGAGCGGTGAGCGTCTCCAGGTAGCGCAGCGAACCCGGCCGGACCGCGCATCCGAGCTCCTCGCGGAGCTCCCGGGCGAGGGCCGCCGCGTCGTCCTCGCCGGGCTCGCGCTTGCCGCCGGGCTGCATGAAGGCCTGCGTGCCCTGCTTGCGGACGAGGAGGATCCGCCCGGCCGCGTCGCGGATCACGGCTGCGACGATGCGGATGGGGGCGTTCGCGCCGGCGACGGGCATGGAGGACTCCGGAGGCGGGACGGGACGCGTCTCCCTTAGAGCATTTTCCGGAGAAGGGGGATCCGGTTTTCGCCGACGCGGCCCTTCCGGGTCCGTCCGACATTGCGGCAAACCGAGGACCTCCGAGCGGAGCGCGATTCCATCGAAGCGCAAACCGCGGATGCCTTGCGGCATCACGGTTTCGGCTGCCTCCGTTCACCCATTCTTAAAGGCCTTCTGCGACGTGTGAGGCTACGTCTTACCTTAGGGAAATCCCGTGTCGTTCCTCGCCCGCCGCAAGCTGTCCCATCTCACGACGGCCGCCATGATCGCCTTCGTCGTCCTGACCGCTGCCGCCCTCTTCGCCGTGGTCGCCCTCCAGACCCGCGCCGACGTGAGGGCCAATGCCCTCGCGCAGCTTCAGGCCAATGTCCGCACCTTCGCCGGAATCCTCGAAGGATCGGTGGGCAGCCTTGCGACGCGGAAGGACGCGACGGGAGCGATCGTCGGCATCGTCGTCGACGACGACGCGGTCTTCTACAGCGACGCGCTGGTCGACCGCATCGCGGAGGCGACCCAGGCGCCGGCCACCCTCTTCGCCCGGGACAAGGCGAGCGGCGACTTCATCCGCCGCGCCACCAACCTGCGCAACCCCAACGGGGCGCGGGCCGTCGGCACGGCCATGGACCGCAGCGGCGCCGTCTTTCCCGTGGTCTCGGCGGGACGCGTCTACGTGGGCGAGGCCCGGGTGCTGGGCAAGGACTACCTCCTGATCAACCTCCCCGTCTTCGGCCGCAGCGGGCAGATCCTCGGCGTGCTCGGGACGGGCGTGGAGACGACCGACCTCGCCGCCGCGGCGGACCGGCTCATGTGGCGCATGGGCCTCGTCTCCCTCGCCGCCGTCCTCGTCCTGGCCCTGGCCGCGACGATGGCCGCCCGCGCCCTGTTCCGGCCGATCCCGACCCTGGCCGAGGCCATGACCCGCCTCGCCCATGGGGACACCTCCCGGGACATTCCCTATGCGGGCTGGCGCAACGAGGTCGGCGCCATGGCGCGCGCGGTGGAGATCTTCCGCGACAACGCGGCGGAGCGCCAGCGCCTGGCGCAGGAGCAGGCCGCCGAGAACGAGGCGAAGATGCACCGCGCCCTCAAGCTCGACGAGCTGACGCGCCAGTTCGAGGCCAATGTCTCCGCCCTCACGCGCAGCCTCGCCGCGGCGGCCTCGGAGATGGAGGCGACCGCCCAGACCATGACCGCGACGGCGGAACGGACCAACCGGGAATCGGTCAGCGTCGCCGCGGCGGCGGAGCAGACCTCCGGCAACGTGCAGACGGTGGCGGCGGCCACGGAGGAGATGTCGATCTCGATCCAGGAGATCGCGCGCCAGGTCACCCAGTCCTCGCGCATCTCGTCGGAGGCGGTGGAGAGCGCCAAGCGCACCAACGAGATCGTGCGCGCGCTGTCGAGCGGCGCGGAGCGGATCGGCGACGTGGTGACCCTGATCAACGACCTCGCCTCGCAGACCAACCTGCTCGCCCTCAACGCCACCATCGAGGCGGCCCGCGCGGGCGAGGCCGGCAAGGGCTTCGCGGTGGTCGCGGCCGAGGTGAAGAACCTGGCGACCCAGACCGCCAGGGCGACGGAGGAGATCGGCGCCCAGATCGCCCAGATCCAGGGCGCGACGCACGAGGCGGTGGGCGCGATCCAGGGCATCCGCTCGATCATCGACGAGATCTCCGCCATCTCCACCGGCATCGCCGCCGCCATGGAGGAGCAGGGGGCGACCACGAGCGAGATCTCCCGCAGCATCCAGGAGGCCGCCCGCGGCACCGGCCAGGTGACGGGCAGCATCGAGAGCGTGAAGGTGGGGGCGGGCGAGACCGGGGCCGCGGCGAGCCAGGTCCTGAGCGCGGCGCACGAGCTGGCCCGCTACGCGGAGCATCTCGGCCGCGAGGTGGAGACCTTCCTCTCCGACGTGAAGGCGGCCTGATGCCGGCAGGCAGGACGCGTCAGCCCTCGTCCCGCGCGGCCGGGCTCTCCTCGCCGTCGATGGCGACGAGCCGGCGGCGCACCCGCTCGAGCCCCTCCGTCAGGCGGACCAGGTCCAGCGCCAGCGCCTCGTGCATGGCCGCCGCCGCCGCCGGGAACTCCTCCAGCACGCGCCGCATCAGGCTGGGCGCGACCCGGATCACCGTGGAAGGCTCCCGGGCGATCGCCGTCGCCGGGCGCTCGATGCGGGCGAACAGGGCCGCCTGCCCGATGAGCGCGCCCGGTCCGGCGACGAACTCGGCCGCCGAGCCGTCCTCGCGGGCGTCCAGCGCGATGGCGCCGCGGCTCACCACGTAGCCTCCGTCCGACCGGTCGCCCTTGCGGAAGAGGGTGTCTCCCTCCCGCAGGTTCCGGGTCTCGGCCGCGAAGGCGACGAGGCGCAGGGCGTCCCGGTCGAGCAGGCTGAACAGCGGGGCGCCGGAGAGGACGGCGATGTCGTCGTCGAGCGCCATCGTCAGGGGATCAGCTTGTAGCCGCCGGGCTCGGTGACGAGGATGCGGGAGTTGGAGGGGTCGCTCTCGATCTTCTGGCGCAGCCGGTAGATGTGCGTCTCGAGGGTGTGGGTGGTGACGTTGGAATTGTAGCCCCAGACCTCCGCGAGCAGGGTGTCGCGGCCGACCACCGCCTGCCCGGCCCGGTAGAGGTAGCGCAGGATCGCGGTTTCCTTCTCGGTCAGCTTGAGCTTGGAGCCCTTCTCGTTGGTCAGGAGCTTCGAGCCCGGGCGGAAGGTGTAGGGGCCGATCTGGAACACCGCGTCCTCGCTGGCCTCGTACTGGCGCAGCTGCGCCCGGATGCGGGCCAGGAGCACGGCGAACTTGAAGGGCTTGACCACGTAGTCGTTGGCGCCCGCCTCCAGACCCATCACCGTGTCGGCGTCGGACCCTTGCGCGGTCAGCATGATGATCGGGCTGCGGAAGCCCTCCTGCCGCATGACCTTGACCGCCTCGCGCCCGTCCATGTCGGGCAGGCCCACATCCATGATGACGAGGTCGACGCGCCCGTTCTTGACCGCCTGCATGGCTTCCGCCGCGCTCGCGGCCG
Organism: Microvirga thermotolerans; assembly: GCF_009363855.1. Taxonomy (GTDB): domain Bacteria; phylum Pseudomonadota; class Alphaproteobacteria; order Rhizobiales; family Beijerinckiaceae; genus Microvirga; species Microvirga thermotolerans. The sequence goes on along the minus strand of NZ_CP045423.1, from coordinate 307,972 downwards.
TGGCGACCTGGAACTCCTCGTACAGGCCGAGCTGCTCCACGAGCGCGTCGCGCAGGTCCTGATCGTCGTCGACCACGAGGAGACGGCTGGCATTCGACATTGCAAACCCTTCAGGCGAAGTGCGGGCGGCGGATCTCGTGCGGGAGGCAGGCCCGCTTCCGCGGATCGCGCGCCGCCCTTAGACTAGTCATTCCCGACTTGACAACAAGGGGCGCCCCCGTCCCTTCCACTGCCCATGAAGACCGCCTACGTCAATCTCGTCGTCGTTCGCCGCTCCCCCCTCGACCGCCGCCGCGGGCGCCTCGAGGCGGGCGCCCTCGTCCTGCCCTGCGCCCTCGGACGCACGGGGCCGCGGCGCGACAAGCGGGAGGGGGACGGCGCCTCGCCCATCGGCCGCTTTCCCCTGCTGCAGGGATTCTACCGCGCCGACCGCATGAACCGGCCCCGCACCGGCCTGAAGCTGCGCCCCCTTCGCCCGCAGGACGGCTGGTCGGACGACCCGCGGGACCGGCGCTACAACCGGCCGGTCCCCCTCCCCTGCCCGACCGGGCACGAGAAGATGTGGCGGGAGGACCACCTCTACGACATCGTCCTCGACATCGGCTGGAACCGGGGGCCGATCCGCCGCGGGCGGGGCAGCGCGATCTTCCTCCACCTCGCCCGTCCGGGCTTCGCGCCCACCGAAGGCTGCGTCGCCGTGGCGCCCCAGGCCGCCCGCCGCCTCCTGGAGCGGATCGGGCCGCGGACCCGGATCGCCATCCTCGGCTGAGGGGTGCGGGCATCGGCCTCCGGTACAGGCGCAAGCTTTGCAATCGGGCGCGGCGTGCCTATCTCAGGACGACCCAACGAAAGGCCGTCCGTCCATGCGCCTCCTCATCGCCCTGATCCTTCCCTGGCTGACCTTCTTCACGATCGGCCGGCCCTTCGCCGGGCTGATCTGCCTGATCCTCCAGGTCACGCTCATCGGCTGGCTTCCGGCGGCGATCTGGGCGGTCTACGCCCTCGGCCAGTACAACACCGACAGGAAGATCGCCGCCGCCCTGCGCCGGAACGGGCGCTGAGGCAGGGGCGTCCGGGTGCGACCCGAGCCCGCGTCTCCTTTTCCCCTCTGCGGGACTGACGCGTGATAAGCTCTTTCCCTAACGGAACGGAGCTCACTTCCATGACCGAGCGTCTCAAGCTGCCCCACGAGGGAATGGTGCTCGTCAGCGATGGGCGGAAGGCCCTGCTGCTGAGGAATGCCGGCAACGAGGTCGACTGGAACCTGACGGTGGACAGGGTCCTGGAGGCGCCGGACAACCCGTCCACCGCCGAACAGGGCACGGACAGGCCGGGGCGCGCCTTCGCGGCGGGCGGACAGCGCAGCGCCATGGGCGAGACCGATTGGCACGACCTTGCCGAGATCCGCTTCGCCGGCGACGTGGCGAAGGCGTTCGAGGAGGCCGCGGCCCGGGCCAAGGCCGTGATCGTCGCCGCGCCGCCGCGGACGCTGGCGGAGCTGCGCAAGCGGTTCTCCGCGCCCTTCAAGACCCGTATCGTGGCGGAGGTGGACAAGGACCTCACCCGCCATCCCGTATACGAGATCGAGAAGCGCCTGCGGGCCGGACGATAGCGCTTCGTCCGACCCGGCAGCGGCTCTATCCGGCCTGGATCCGGGCGTAGAACGCCTCGGGAGAGGCGACCTCCCGCACCCTCCTCCCTTCCACGGCGAGGAAGCGCGTGCCGACCGCCGCGACGAAGCGGCGGTCGTGCGACACCAGGATCCCGGTGGCGTCGGCCGCGAGGAGCTGCTCCTCCAAGGCCTCCCGCCCCGGGATGTCCAGGTGGTTCGTGGGCTCGTCGAGGAGGAAGAGGTTCGGCCGCGCGAGCCGCAGGGCCAGGAGTCCCAGCCGCGCCTTCTGGCCGGGGGAAAGGGTCCCGACGGGCCGCTGCTGCTGCGCGATGGAGAAGCCCGCCTCCGCCAGCAGCGCCGTGGTCTGCCGGTCGCCCTGCCGGAAGGCGGACAGGACGAAGCCGAACGGCGTCTCCCGCTCCGGGATCTGCGACAGGTCTTGGTCCATGTAGCCCAGGACGGCGCTCGGGCCGACGCGAATGTCGGAGCATGCGTCGGGATCCGACGCTGCACGATGAAGGAGGCGGACGAACTGCGACTTCCCGGCTCCGTTGCGTCCCAGCACGACGATGCGCTCGCCCTGGGCCACGTCGAGCTTCGGGACATGGAACAGCACCTCCCCGTCGGGCCTGTTCACGGTCAGGTTCCCGATGCGCAGCAGGACGCGCGCATGGGTCTCGCGGCTCGCGAGCCTCACCTCGCCCGGCCGGTCCCGGTGCAGGATTTTCAGCCTTTCCTCGAGCGCATCGGCACGCTTCCCGAGCTGCTTCGCCTTGGTCAGCGCAAGGTCGCTGCCGCTGTTGACGCCGACGTTGCGCAGCTCCCCCGCGTTCTGCCGCAGCCGCCCGATCTCGCGCCGGTCCTTCTCGTTGCGGTTGGCGAGGGCCGCATCCTGCGCGGCGAGCAGGATCCTTGCGCGGCCGTAGGGATGGGAAAAGACGACCGACGTGTCCGGCCGGAGGAACAGGGTCTTCGTCGTGCAGGCATCGAGGAAGCTCCTGTCGTGGCTCACGACCGCCACCGCCGCTCCGCCGGTACCCTCGCGGATCCAGCGCTCCAGCAGGAACAGCTTTTCGAGGTCGAGGTGGTTCGTGGGTTCGTCGAGGAGGAGCGCGTCGGGCTCCGCCACCCAGGCGCGGGCGATCAGGGCGAGCCGCTGCCAGCCGCCGCTGAGCGCGCGCAGGGCTTGGACGCGCATCGGCTCCGGCGCCCCGAATTCGTCGAGGACGATGTCGGCCCGCCAGCCGCTGCCGGCGCGATCCGCGGGATCGAGGCCGCTCAGGACGGCGTCCCGAAGCGAGAGGCCGAGAAGCTCCTCCGGCACGGCCTGGGGGACGAAGCCGATCCGCAGGCCGCGGGAGCGGACGACGTCCCCCTCCGTCGGCTCGGCGAGGCCGGCGAGGCAGCGCAGGAGCGTGGTCTTGCCGGACCCGTTGCCGGCGACGATCCCGAGGCGGTCGCCCCGGCCGACGGTGAGCGTGAGGTTGCGGAAGAGAGGATGGGGAGTGAGAACGGAAACGTTGCGGAGGCCGATGGAGCCCATGATCTGTCTCGACGGTCGGGCGCGGGCGCGTCGGCCCAGCGCGAAGGCGTGAACGAGGCGGGGCGCAGCCGGGGCCGCGGAGGCTCGGGCGCGCGAAAGCCGTTCGGAGCAGACCAGATCGAGAGAGGAGGACGGACGCCTTCGGGTTCGTGTCCGGCGGGATGCCGGGAGGGGTCGTCGCGTCAGATCCGTGCCGTGGTCCGCCCTGCAACGAGCTGCTGCAGGGCCTGCCAGGGGCCGAACATGCGTAGATGCATCGCTTCACACATGCAGCCCTCCTTCGGTTGGTGTGGCGGATCTAAGGGAACCTTAGCGGGAGACCGGGGAACGGGCAAGCTGGCTCTCCATGCCGGCGGAAAGCCCGTCCCGGCATGCCCGAAAATATTCAAGCCTTGCGCGGCCTCGCCCCGAAGATCGCGCTGCCCACCCGCACATGGGTGGCGCCCATCTGGATCGCCGCGTCGTAGTCGGCGCTCATGCCCATGGAGAGCGTCGCGAGGCCGTGCCGGGCCGCGATCCTGCGGAGCAGGGCGAAGTGCGGCGAGGGCGGCTCGTCCGCCGGGGGGATGCACATGAGGCCCTCGACGATCAGCCCCCAGCGGGTGCGGCAGGCCTCGATGAAGGCGTCCGCCTCGGCCGGCATCACCCCGCCCTTCTGCGGCTCCTCGCCGGTGTTGACCTGGACCAGGAGGCGCGGGGCCCGGCCCTGCCGGGCGATCTCCTTGGCCAGGGCCTCGGCGAGCGAGGGCCGGTCGAGGGTGTGGATCGCGTCGAAGAGCTGCACGGCTTCCTTCGCCTTGTTGGACTGGAGCGGGCCGATGAGGTGGAGCTCCACGCCGGGATAGCGCTCGCGCAGGGCGGGCCACTTGGCCTTGGCCTCCTGCACGTAGTTCTCGCCGAAGACCCGCTGGCCGGCGGCGAGCACCGGCTCGACGGCCTCCGCCGGGAAGGTCTTGGAGACGGCGACGAGGGTGACGGAGGCGGGATCGCGCCCGTAATCGGCGGCGGCCCGGGCGATGCCGGCGCGGACCTGCCCGAGGCCTTCGACGGGGTTGGTGTCGCTCATATGATTCCTCTGCACGCCATTCTCGCGCGCGAAGCCGTTGACCGCGCGGGTGAGCTGTGTCCTAGTCCGCGCCAGCCCTGCGGCGCAAGCCGCGTCTTTCATTCATGACGGTGTGACGAGGAAATGAGGCCCGAGCGCTACAACGCCAAGGAAGCCGAGCCGAAATGGCGGAAGGTCTGGAACGACCGCGACCTGTTCAGGACCCGCAACGACGATCCGCGGCCGAAATACTACGTGCTCGAGATGTTCCCCTACCCGTCCGGGCGCATCCACATGGGCCACGTGCGCAACTACACCATGGGCGACGTGGTGGCCCGCTACAAGCGCGCCAAGGGCTTCAACGTGCTCCATCCCATGGGCTGGGACGCCTTCGGCATGCCGGCGGAGAACGCAGCCATGCAGAACAAGGTCCACCCCAAGGACTGGACCTACGCCAACATCGCCACCATGCGCGGTCAGCTGCAGTCCATGGGCCTGTCGCTGGACTGGAGCCGCGAGATCGCGACCTGCGACCCGAGCTACTACAAGCACCAGCAGCGCATGTTCCTGGACTTCCTGGAGGCGGGCCTGGTGGACCGCAAGACGGCGAAGGTGAACTGGGATCCGGTGGACCAGACGGTGCTCGCCAACGAGCAGGTGATCGACGGGCGCGGCTGGCGCTCCGGCGCCCTGGTGGAGCAGCGCGAGCTGACCCAGTGGTTCCTGAAGATCACCGCCTTCGCCGAGGACCTGAACGACAAGCTCGACACCCTGGACCGCTGGCCCGAGAAGGTCCGCCTGATGCAGCGCAACTGGATCGGCCGCTCGGAGGGCCTGCTGATCCGCTTCGCCCTGCGTCCCGACACGGCACCCGACGGCGAGACCGAACTCGAGATCTACACCACCCGGCCGGACACCCTGTTCGGGGCGAAGTTCATGGCCGTCGCCCCCGACCACCCGCTGGCGAGGGCCGCCGCGGAGAAGAACCCCGAGCTTGCCGCCTTCATCGAGGAATGCCGCCGCGTCGGCACGGCTCAGGAGGCCATCGAGAAGGCGGAGAAGCTGGGCTTCGACACGGGCATCCGCGCGGTCCATCCCTTCGATCCCGACTGGACGCTGCCGGTCTACGTGGCGAACTTCATCCTGATGGAATACGGCACGGGCGCCATCTTCGGCTGCCCGGCGCACGACCAGCGCGACCTGGACTTCGTCAACCGCTACGGCCTCGGCAACACGCCGGTGGTCTGCCCGCCGGGCACGGACCCGGAGAGCTTCGCGATCACCGACACCGCCTATGACGGCGAGGGCCGGATGATCAACTCCCGCTTCCTCGACGGCATGACCATCGCGGAGGCGAAGGAGGAGGTCGCCCGCCGCCTGGAGCGGGAGACCCGCGACAACCGTCCCGTCGCCGAGCGCAAGGTGAACTTCCGCCTGCGCGACTGGGGCATCTCGCGCCAGCGCTACTGGGGCTGCCCGATCCCGGTCGTCCACTGCGAGTCCTGCGGCATCGTTCCCGTGCCGCGGGAGCAGCTGCCCGTGACCCTGCCGGAGGACGTGTCCTTCGACGTGCCGGGCAACCCCCTCGACCGGCATCCCACCTGGAAGCACGTGGACTGCCCGAAATGCGGGGGCAAGGCCCGCCGCGAGACGGACACCATGGACACCTTCGTGGACTCGTCCTGGTACTTCGCGCGCTTCACCGACCCGACCCTCGCGGACGAGCCGACGGACAAGGCGGTCGTCGACCGCTGGCTGCCGGTGGACCAGTACATCGGCGGCATCGAGCACGCGATCCTGCACCTGCTCTATTCGCGCTTCTTCACCCGCGCCATGACGCGGACCGGCCATGCGGGCCTCGACGAGCCCTTCGCCGGCCTGTTCACGCAGGGCATGGTGGTGCACGAGACCTACCGGGATGCGAGCGGCGCCTGGGTGCAGCCCAGCGAGGTGCGCATCGAGAGCGAAGGCGGCACCCGCCGGGCCTTCCACGTGCGCACGGGCGAGCCCGTGGAGATCGGCTCCATCGAGAAGATGTCGAAGTCGAAGAAGAACACGGTGGACCCGGACGAGATCATCGCCTCCTACGGCGCCGACACGGCCCGCTGGTTCATGCTCTCCGACTCGCCGCCCGAGCGCGACGTGATCTGGACCGAGGAGGGCGTGCAGGGCGCGGCCCGCTTCGTCCAGCGGGTCTGGCGCCTCGTGGGCGAGCTGGCCGACCGGGCGGGAGCGGGCGACGGCGCGGCGGCGCAGGGACCCGTCGGGCTTGCCGTGCGCAAGGCGGCGCACAAGGCGCTCGCCGCGGTCGAGGAGGACGTGGAGCGCCTGCGGTTCAACCGCTGCGTCGCCCATCTCTACGAGCTCGCCAACGCCCTGCAGGACCTCCTGAACCGGGCGAAGGACGCCGACGAGTCGGGCCTGCCCGGGGCGTTCCGGGAGGCGGCGCGGATCTTCGTGCAGATGCTCGCGCCCATGATGCCGCACCTGGCGGAGGAGTGCTGGGAGGCGCTGGGCGAGACCGGGCTGGCGGCGGAGGCCCCGTGGCCGATCCTCGACCGTTCCCTGCTGGTGGAGGATTCGATCACCCTGCCCGTCCAGGTCAACGGCAGGAAGCGCGCCGACGTGACGGTGGCGCGGGATGCGGACCAGGCCGCCATCGAGGCCGCCGTGCTCTCGCTCGAAGCGGTGCAACGGGCTATGGAAGGACGGTCCGTCCGCAAGATCATCGTCGTCCCACAGAGGATCGTGAATGTCGTCGCTTAACCTCAAGGGCCTCGCCCGTCTCGTCGTGGTGGCCGGCCTTTCGCTCGGCCTGTCCGCCTGCTTCCGGCCGCTCTACGGGCCGACCGCCTCGGGCGAGTCGCTCCAGACCGTGCTGGCCTCCATCGAGGTGCCGGAGCTGAAATGGGCCGACGCCCAGGCGCGGGTCGGGCACTACATCCGCAGCGAGGTGATCTATGCCCTGAACGGCTCGGGCGCGGAGGTGCCGAAGCGCTACGTGCTCTCGCTCTCCCTCGGCCAGACGCTCCAGAGCCCCATCGTCGACACGGTGACGGGACGGGCCCAGACCACCACCATCGTCGGCACCCTGACCTACACGCTCACCACCAGGGACGGCTCCAAGACCGTCGCGACCGGAACCGTCACGTCCTACGCCACCTACGAGCGCTTTCAGCAGCGCTTCGCCACGGTGCGCGCGGCCCGCGACGCGGAGATCAGGCTCGCGAAGGCCCTGGCCGAGCAGCTCCGCACCCGGCTGGCGATGGAGCTGGCCACGGCCGGCTGACGGCCATGGTGGCGGTCAAGGCCGGAGACGTGGACGGGGTGCTGCGGCGCCCCCATCCGGGCATCGGCGTCTTCCTGCTCTACGGGCCCGACACGGGCCTCGTGAACGAGCGCGCCCGCGCCGTCGCGGAGCGTTCCGTGGACGATCCCTCCGATCCGTTCCAGCTCATCCGCATCGACGGGGACGACATCGCCGCCGATCCCGCCCGGCTCGCGGACGAAGCCTTGACCATCGGCCTGTTCGGCGGCCGCCGGGCGATCTGGGTCAAGGCGACCTCGCGCAACATCGCCCCGGCCGTGGAGATGGTCCTCAAGGGCCGGCTCCAGGACACGGCAATCGTCATCGAGGGCGGCGATCTCGCCAAATCCGCGCCCCTGCGGGTCCTGTGCGAGCGGGCGCAGAACGCCCTCGCCCTGCCCTGCTACGCGGATACGGGCCGGGACCTGGGCGCGGTGGTGGACGAGACCCTGAAGAGCGGCGGCTTCGCCATCTCCCGCGAGGCGCGCGCCGCCCTCCTCGCGAGCCTCGGCGGCGACCGCCTCGCCACCCGGGGCGAGCTGGCGAAGCTCATGCTCTACGCCCACGGCCGCCGGGAGATCACCCTCGACGACGTCGACGCGGTGCTCAGCGACGTATCGAGCCTCGCCATGGACGCGGTGGTCGACGCGGCCTTCGCCGGCCAGGGAACGGAGCTGGAGACCGGCGCGCGCCGCCTCGCCGCGGAAGGCGTTGCCGCCTCCACCGTGCTCGGCGCCGCCCTGCGCCACGCCCTGATGCTCCTGCCCGCGCGGCTCGCCGTCGAGGAGGGAAAGCCGGCCGGCGCCGTGGTGGAGGGCATGCGCAGCCTGCATTTCCGGCGCAAGCCCCTCGTCGAGCGGCACCTGCAGCGCTGGAGCTCCGAGACCCTGAGGCAGGCCATCGCCCTGATCCAGGCGAGCCTGCTCGACACCCGCCGCCTGTCCGACCTCGATCACGTGGTGGCCGCCCGGACCCTGCTCGACATCGCCCGCACCGCGCGGCGGTAGGTTTCCCGTTCAGGAATCGTCACCGATCCTTCGAGGCGGACGGCTCCGCAACCTCGTCAGGATGAGGCAGAGCATCGGACGAGAACGCGAACTCACGTCCGATGCCCCAGGCTTCCGATGTCGAGCATCGTTTCGCGCAGAACCGGTTCCCGCTTTTGCGCTCGATGCTTTAACCTGCGGGATTCAACCGCCGGCACAGGCCGTCGAGCTGCTCCAGGGTCTTGTAGCGGATGCGCAGCTCGCCCCCCTGCCCCCTGTGGTCGATGGAGACAGCGAGGCCGAGGACGTCCTCGAGCGCCTTTTCGAGGGCGCGGGTGTCCGGGTCCTTCTCCGCCTTGAACTTCACGGACTTGGTTTCGAGCTTCGGCGTCGCCTCGGCCTGGTCGGCCTGGGCGATCTCCTCCACCTGGCGCACGCTGAGCCCCTGGTCGAGGATGCGCTTCGCCACGGCGACCGGATCCTTCACCGACAGCAGGGCGCGGCCGTGACCGGCGGTGATCTGGCGGTTGACGAGGAGCGTCTTCACCGGCTCGGGCAGGTCGCTCAGGCGCATCATGTTGGCGATGTGGCTGCGGCTCTTGCCGATCACCTTGGAAAGCTTCTCCTGGGTGTAGGAGAACTCGGCCATGAGGCGGGAATAGCCCTGCGCCTCCTCGATGGGGTTGAGGTCGGCGCGCTGGACGTTTTCGAGGATCGCGTATTCGAGGGAGGTCTTGTCGTCGATGTCGACGACGACCACCGGCACCTCGTGCAGCCCGGCGGCCTGGGCCGCCCGCCAGCGCCGCTCGCCGGCGACGATCTCGTAGGCATCCGGCGTCTTCGGCACGGGCCGGACCACGATGGGCTGGATGATGCCCCGGTCCTTGATGGACTGGGACAGCTCCTGCAGCTCGCCGTCGGCGAAATGCTTGCGCGGATTGCGCGGGTTGGGCCGCAGGAAGGCGACGGGCACCTTGCGCTGGCCGCGGCCCCGCTCGACGACCCCGATCTCGTCGCCCACCTCGCCGATCAGGGCGGCGAGCCCCCTTCCCAGGCGCGGCTTTGCTTCTTCTGCCATGGAGACCCTCGCTGGTGCTCGTTCATGCGGCGCGCAGGGCGCGCTCCCGCTGGATGATTTCGGATGCCAGGCGCAGATAGGCCTGCGACCCGGCGCATTTGAGATCGTAGAGCAGCACGGGCTTGCCGTGGGACGGCGCCTCCGACACCCGCACGTTGCGCGGGATCATGGTCTCGTAGACCTTGCTGCCCATGAACTGTCGCACGTCGGCCACCACCTGCCCCGACAGGTTGTTGCGCGGGTCGAACATGGTGAGGACGACGCCGTGGATCGTCAGCTGCGGATTGAGGGCCGAGCGGACCTGCTCGACCGTCTTCAGCAACTGGCTGAGACCCTCCAGAGCGAAGAATTCGCACTGCAGGGGCACCAGGACGGCGTCCGCCGCGGTCAAGGCGTTGATGGTCAAGAGATTCAGCGAAGGCGGGCAGTCGATCAGAATATAGGTAAAAGGATCGCTTACCTCGGCGCCCGTCAGATGCGCGATGGCGTTCCTCAGGCGATGGGCCCGGTCGCGCTCGCTGGCGATCTCCAGCTCGATCCCGAGCAGGTCGAGGGTCGAGGGCGCCACGAACAGGCGCGGCACCACGGTCTCGGTGATGGCCCGGTCCAGGGTCTCTTCGCCGGCCAGCACATGATAGGTCGAGACGCTGCGGCTCTTGCGGTCGATCCCGAGGCCCGTCGAGGCGTTGCCCTGCGGGTCGAGGTCGATGATCAGCACCTTCTCGCCGATGGCGGCCAGGGCGGTGCCGAGATTGATGGCCGTCGTCGTCTTGCCCACGCCGCCCTTCTGGTTGGCGAGGACCAGAACGCGCGGCTTGGCCGGTCGCGTCCCTGGTTCGGATCCGCTGCGGTCGCTTGTCATGACAGGCTCTCGATGGAGGATATGCGAAGGATCCTGGCCTCGGAATCGGTTCGGCTGGGCAGGACCTCCACAGCGAACTTCCATGATTTCCGGGCCTCGGTCAATTCGGCCTCCGCGTCCCGTCCCTTCGGGAAGAGGCCGATTGTCCCCGCTTTCAACAAAGGGGCGGTCCAGCCGAGGAGGGTCGCGAGGGGCGCCAGGGCGCGGGCCGAGACCACGTCGGCCTTGCCGACGAAATCCGGCACGACGGTTTCCAGCCGCGCCTCGTGCACCACGGCCTTGGCCCCGGTGAGGCGGGCGATGTGCCGGAGGAAGGCGCATTTGCGCGAATTGCTCTCGACGAGGTGGACCTCGAGCCCCCGCTCCTGCCCGGCGATGGCCAGGACGAGTCCGGGGAAGCCGGCGCCGGACCCCAGGTCGAGCCACAGGCGCGCCTCGGGGGCACAGGCGAGGAGTTGCAGGGAGTCGAGGATGTGCCGCTCCCAGATCCGGTCGAGGGTGCCCGGGCCGACCAGGTTCTTGATCGCCTGCCAGCGCCTGAGTTCGCTTTCGAGGAGCGCGAGCTTCTCGGATGTTTCACGTGAAACATCGAAGGGCGCGAGGCGGGGCTGAACGTCCTGGCCGGTCATCGTTGCAGTCCCGAATCGGTGTCGCGCGGCGCGGCCTCGGAGCGCTTGCGGGCGTGGGCGGCGAGCAGGGTCAGGGCCGCCGGGGTCACCCCCTCGATCCGCGCCGCCTGCCCGAGGGTGCGGGGACGGACTCTCGTCAGCTTCGCCTTGATCTCGTTGGACAGGCCCGACAGGGCCTGGAAGTCGAGGTCCTCGTCCAGCACGATGGCCTCGTCCCGCCGATAGGCGGCGATGTCGGCCTTCTGCCGGTCGAGATAGACCGCATAGGTCGCATCGGTCTCGATCCGCTCGCGGATCGTCTCCGGAATGGCGGAAAGCTCCGGCCACAGCGCCACGAGCTCCGGCCAGCCGATGAGGGGATAGGACAGGAGCTGATAGGCGCTGCGCCGGATGCCGTCCTGGTTCAGCTCCAGGCCCCGGCGAGCCGCCTCGACGGGCGTGATGGTGAGGGCGCGCAGCATCGCCTCCGCCTGACGGAGCCGGTCCCGGCTGCGGGCGAAATGCGCCGCCCGGGCGCTGCCGACGCAGCCGAGCGCAAGGCCCTTCCCCGTCAGGCGCTCGTCCGCATTGTCGATGCGCAGGCTCAGGCGATACTCCGAGCGGGAGGTGAACATGCGGTAGGGCTCGCTGACGCCCCGGGTCACGAGGTCGTCCACGAGCACGCCGATATAGGATTCCGCCCGGTCGAAGGTGACCGTCTCCTGCCCGGCCGCCCGCCGCGCCGCGTTGATGCCCGCGACCAGCCCCTGCGCCGCCGCCTCCTCGTAGCCGGTCGTGCCGTTGATCTGCCCGGCCAGGAACAGCCCCGGCACCGCCTTGGTCTCCAGGCTCGCAGCGAGGCTGCGCGGGTCCACGTAGTCGTACTCGATGGCATAGCCCGGCTGGAGCATCCGCGCCCGCTCGAGGCCGGGGATCAGGGCGAGAAGCTCCCGCTGCACCTCCTCCGGGAGGGAGGTGGAGATCCCGTTGGGATAGACCGTGATGTCGTCGAGCCCCTCCGGCTCCAGGAAGATCTGGTGCCCGTCCCGGTCGCCGAAGCGCACCACCTTGTCCTCGATGGACGGGCAGTAGCGCGGGCCGACGCTCTGGATGTCGCCGGAATACATCGGCGCCCGGTGCAGGTTGGCGCGGATGAGCGCATGGCCCGCCGCCGTGGTCCGAGTGATGCCGCACTCGATCTGCGGCACGTCGATCCGCTCCGTGAGGGCGGAGAACGGCACCGGCACGTCGTCCGCCGCCTGCTTGTCCAGGGAGGTCCAGTCGATGGTGCGGCCGTCGAGCCGCGGCGGCGTGCCGGTCTTCAGGCGGCCGAGGGCGAAGCCGAGACGGCGGAAGGTACCGGACAGCCCGAGGGAGGGCCGCTCGCCCATGCGCCCGGCCGGGATCTTGCGCTCGCCGATATGGATGAGGCCGGACAGGAAGGTGCCGGTGGTGAGAACCACCGCGCCGGCCGGCAGCGCGCGCCCGTCGGCCAGCACCACGCCGGCGGCCCGGCCCGCGACGAGGCGGAGGTCGTCCACCTCCCCTTCCACAAGGGCGAGGTTCGGCGTCGCCAGCAGCTCCGCCTGCATGGCCCGCGCATAGAGCTTGCGGTCCGCCTGGGTGCGCGGGCCCCGCACCGCGGGCCCCTTGCGCCGGTTGAGGAGGCGGAACTGGATTCCGGCCTTGTCGGCGATCCGTCCCATCACCCCGTCGAGGGCATCGATCTCCCGGACCAGATGCCCCTTGCCGAGGCCGCCGATGGCCGGATTGCAGGACATGGCACCGACGGTCGCGATCCTGTGGGTGACGAGGGCGGTGGACGCGCCCATGCGCGCGGCCGCGGCCGCAGCCTCGGCTCCGGCATGGCCCCCTCCGACGACGATCACATCGAAATGTCGTGTCATGTCCTCACTCCAGCGCTGGCCTTAGGCGGTTCGGCGCGGAAGGTCAAAAGGGCAAAATGTTTCACGTGAAACATCGCCGACCGTCCACGGCCCTCCACAGCCCGTCCACACTCTCTCCAACAGCTTTTCAGGCGATTCTCCAAGCCTCTGCGCACCGATTCGCCGCGGGGACGGTTCTCTCATGGGAAAGGTAAACGGTGTCACTTCCCGATGCAGAAACTGGAGAAGAGACGGTCCAGCATCTCCTCCACGTCCACCCGGCCGGTGATTTCCCCAAGCGCCCGCGCCGCGAGGCGCACCTCCTCCGCCGTGAGCTCCACGGGCCCGCGCCGCTCCAGCAGGTCGAGCGCGGTCCGGATCGCCGCCTGCGCCCGCTCGAGGGCCCGCCGGTGGCGCTCCCGGGTCAGGAGCGCATCGCCGGTCCCGAAGGCGGCTTCCGCCTCCCGCTCCAGCCGCTGCAGCAGCTCGGGCATCCCCTCCCCCGTCGCCGCCGAGACCAGCACGTCGCAATCGCGACGGGTGCGGTTCACATCCGCCTTGGTGCCGACCCGCAGGAGCCGCCGCGCCGGGGGAGGCTCCCCATCGGTCCCTTCCGGCGGCACCAGCCAGAGCACGAGGTCCGCCCGTTCCGCGCGGGCGCGGGCGCGGGCGACCCCTTCCCGCTCGACGGGGTCGGAGCTCTCCCGCAGGCCCGCCGTATCCACCACCGCCACGGGCAGCCCGTTCAGGTCGCAATGGACCTCGATGAGGTCGCGGGTGGTGCCGGCGACGGGGGACACGATGGCCACGTCCCGCTTCGCGAGCGCGTTCAGGAGCGTAGACTTGCCCGCATTGGGCGGCCCGGCGAGGACCACGGTCAGGCCCTCGCGCAGGCGCTCGCCGCCGCCCTCCGCCAGAACCTTCGCGAAGGAATCCCGCAGCGCCTCCAGGCGCCGGGCGACCTCCCGCTCCAGGCCCTCGGGCACGTCGCCCTCGTCCGAGAAATCGAGGCTCGCCTCCAGGAGCGCAAGGGCCTGGAGGATCTCCTCCCGCCACGCCTCCGCCGCTTGGCCGAGCCGCCCTTCCAGCTGGGAGAGGGCCTGGCGCCGCTGCGCCTCGGTCTCCGCGTCGATCAGGTCCGCCAGCCCCTCCACCCGGCTCAGGTCCATCCGGCCGTTCAGGAAGGCCCGGCGGGTGAACTCGCCGGCCTCCGCGGGGCGGCAGTCCGGGAACGCGCCCAGCGCCTTCAGGACCGCCGCGCGGGTGGCGAGGCCGCCGTGGATGTGCAGCTCCACCTGATCCTCCCCGGTGAAGCTCTCCGGCCCCGGCATCCAGGCGACCAAGGCCTGGTCGAGAGGCTCGCCCTCCGGGCCGCGCAGGGTCCGCAGGACGAGCCGGCGCGGCGCGGGCACTCCGCCGGCGATCGTTTCGAGAATGAATCGACTGCCCCGCCCGCTGATCCGGATCACGCAGATGGCGGCTCGACCGTAGCCGGAGGCCGGTGCGAAGATGGTGTCGTCCGAGCGCATGACCATGAACCTTCAGGGGACCGAGAGCTTTAAGGCCTGGAGCATCGGGCGAGAACGCGCACTCACGTTCGATGCTCCAGGCTTCCGATGTCGAGCATCGTTTCGCGCAAAACCGGTTCCCGCTTTTGCGCCCGATGCCTGGCAGGGCCTTCCGGCCGGTTCGGCCCCGAATCGCCCGGCCCGAGTGCGAAGACGCGAGACAGTGGAGACGGACCCATGAACCGCCTGAAGGATGCCAGCTCTCCCTATCTCCTGCAGCACCGCGACAATCCTGTCCATTGGTGGGAATGGGGGCCGGAGGCCTTTGCGGAAGCCCGCCGCCTGGGGCGGCCGGTCCTGCTCTCGGTCGGCTACGCCGCCTGCCACTGGTGCCACGTGATGGCCCACGAGAGCTTCGAGGATCCCGCCGTCGCGGCGGTGATGAACGAGCTGTTCGTCAACATCAAGGTGGACCGGGAGGAGCGGCCGGACGTGGACCATGTCTACATGAGCGCCCTCCACCTTCTCGGCGAGCAGGGCGGCTGGCCGCTGACCATGTTCCTGACGCCCGAAGGCGAGCCCTTCTGGGGCGGAACCTATTTTCCGAAGGAACCGCGCTTCGGCCGCCCGGGCTTCGTGCAGGTGCTGCGCGAGATCGCACGGATCTACCGGGCGGAGCCGGAGCGGGTCGCCAAGAATGCCACGGCCTTGAAGCGGCACCTCGCCGAGGAAGCCCGGGCCGGCGGCGAGGGCCTGTCCCTCCAGGATCTCGACGACCTCGGCGCCCGGCTCGTCGCCGTGACGGACCCGGTGAACGGCGGCCTGCAGGGCGCGCCCAAGTTCCCCAACCCGCCGATCCTCGAATTCCTGCTGCGCCACGCCCGCCGGAGCGGCAGCCATCAGGCGCGGCATGCCGCCCTCTTGGCCCTCGAGCGCATGGCCCATGGCGGCATCCACGACCACCTCGGCGGCGGCTTCGCCCGCTATGCGGTCGACGAGCGCTGGCTCGTGCCGCATTTCGAGAAGATGCTCTACGACAACGCCCAGCTCCTGGAACTCTACGCCCTCGCCTTCGCGGAGACGGGCCGTCCCCTCTTCCGGGGCGCCGCCGAGGGCATCGTCGCCTGGCTCGAACGGGAGATGGTCACGCCCGGGGGCGCCTACGCGTCCTCTCTCGACGCCGATTCGGAAGGCGAGGAGGGCCGCTTCTACGTGTGGAGCCTCGGCGAGGTGCGGGAGGCGCTGGGCGAGGATGCGGATCTCTTCGCGAAGGTCTACGACGTCACCGCCGAGGGCAACTGGGAGGGCACCAACATTCTCAACCGGCTCCTCTCGGAGGAGGCGCCCCCCGCCGTGGAGGAACGGCTCGCCCCGATGCGGGAGAAACTGCTGGAACGGCGCGCCCGACGCGTGCGACCGGGCCTCGACGACAAGGTCCTGGCCGACTGGAACGGCCTCGCCATCGCGGCCCTGGTGCGGGCCTCTCCCCTCCTCGGCCGTCCGGACTGGATCGCCCTGGCCACGCGCGCCTACCGCTTCGTGCGCGAGACGATGGCCCGCGACAGGCGCCTCGGCCATTCCTGGCGCGGCGGCGTCCTCGTCCATCCGGGCTTCGCCCTCGACCACGCCGCCATGATGCGCGCGGCCCTCGCCCTGTTCGAGGCGACGGGCGAGGAATCCTGCCGCGCCGACGCGCTCGCCTGGCGGGACGTCCTGCTGTCGGACTACATGCTGCCCGAATCGGGGCTTCTCGCCATGACCGCGCGGGACGCGGACCCGCTGGTGGTCCGTCCGCAGCCGAGCCACGACGACGCGGTGCCCAACGCCAACGGCGTCTTCGCCGAGGCCCTGGTCCGGCTCGCCCAGATCGGCGGGCGCACCGAGGACGGCGACCGGGCCGAGGCGGTGCTGGCCCGCCTTACGGCCGCCGCCCGCGCGGCGCCGCTCGGCCACACCTCGATCCTGAACGCCCTCGATCTCCACCTCAGGGGCCTGAGCATCCTCGTCGTGGGAGAGGGTTCGGAGCCCCTGCGGGAGGCGGCCCTGCGAATCCCCTACCTGGAGCGGAGCGTGCACGTGGCGACGGATCCGCAAGGCCTGGAGGAGAGCCATCCCGCCCGATCGCTTGCCGCGGCGGGACAAGGTCCGCGGGCCCTGGTCTGCGCCGGCATGCGCTGCTCGCTCCCGGTCGGCAACTCAGAGGACCTCGCCGCCCAGGCGCGGGCGATGCTCGGCGGATAACCGGCCTGAGGCGTTCAAGAGGCGCCGGGCTCCGGCTTGCCCAGGGCGGCCGCCACCGCCGCGACGATGGCGGCCTCGTCGGGAAAGAATCCCTTCGCCCGCTCCGTCGCGACCCGACCGTCGACGAGCACCTGAAACACGCCGCCGCCGCCCGGCACGAGATCCACGTCGAGCCCGAACCGTCGGCCGAGGGCCGAGGCAGCGGCCCTGGCGCGCTTCTCGTAACCGCAGGGCCGGCAGTAGCGGATCGTCACGGAGGCCATGGTTTCCCTCCCCTCACGCTGCCACGCCGGCCGGGGCGTGCGCCTCGGCCCGCAGGATGAAGTCGCAGACCGCGCGGCCGATGGCCTCCGGATGGTCCTCCTGCAGGTAGTGGGCGCCTGGCCCGAGATGCACGAGATCGCACCGTTTGAGGCGGGCGGCGAACTCCCTTGCGAAGGCCGGGGAGACGAGGGCTCCCGGATTGCCGGCGAACAGGAGCTTCGGGTAGTCCGAGGCGGCGAGGGCCGCATGGGCCTCCTCGAGCGCCGCAGCGACGTCCGCCGGTTCGCCCGCGATGGGGAGTTCGTTGGGAAAGCGCCAGACGGGACGGCGCGATTCCGGCGTCGGGAAGGGCGCCCGGTAGACGGCCATCTCCTCCTCGCTCAGGCGGCGCCTGACGGAACCGGGCAGCACGCGCTCCACGAAGGCGTTGTCCTCCAGGATCGTCCGCTCGCCGGTGCCGGGCGTCCGGAAGGCCCTGAACGTTTCGCGCGCCGCCGGCACCTGGTGGAAGTCGTCCCAGGACGCCATGGGCCGGATGAACTCCATGAAGGCGAGGCCCCGTACGAAATCCGGCCGCCGCGCGGCGAGATGGAAGGCGAGCGCCGTGCCCCAGTCCTGCGCCACGAGGTAGGCGGAGGAGATTCCGGCAGCATCCAGAAAGGCATCGAGATAGCGGGCGTGGTCGAAGAACCGGTAGCCGATCGCCGGCTTGCCCGACTGGCCGAAGCCGACGAGGTCCGGGGCGATGCAGTGCGCGACGCCCGCCACATGGGGAATGACGTTCCGCCAGATGAAGGAGGAGGTCGGATTGCCGTGCAGAAACAGGGCCACCGGGGCGCCGGGACGCCCGGCCTCCCGGTAGGCCATGTGCGAATCGAGAACGGGGCGGCGGGGCAGGGCGATGTCGGGACCGGGTTTCATGGGCGTTCCTCTGCGGTGCGGTTCGGGGATTCTCGAAAGACGGTCGCGAAGGCGATGGACTTGAAGCGCTCCAGGGCGGCCGGGCCGCGCTCCACCTTCATGCGCAGGATGGCGCCCTGCCAGGAGGCCAGGAGGAAGTCGGCGAGATCCTCGGCGGCGAAGGCGGAGGAGATTTCCCCCCTGTCCTGGGCCTCGGCGATGCAGGCGGCGAAGGGCTGCCGCCATTCCACGAAAATGTCGGCAAGGCGCCGGCGCAGCCTCTCGCTGTGCGAAGAGGCTTCCAGGCTGAAATCCCCGATGAGGCAGCCGCGGCCGTAGGCATCGGCCTCGAGGCGCTCCGTGATGATGTCGAGGTAGCGCCGCAGCCGTTCCCGCGGCGTGAGGGTCCGGTCCTCGAGGGCCTGGGCCGCCAGACTGCGGACATGGGAGAAATAGCGGTCGAGGACCTCTTCCGCGAAGGCCTCCTTCGAGCGGAAGTGGTTGGTGAAGGAGCCCTGGGGAGCCTCGGCCTCGGCCACGATGTCGCGGATGCCGGAGCCGTTGTAGCCCTGGCGGAACATGACCCGGAGCCCGGCGTCGAGGATCTTTTCGCGAAGGGAAGGTTTTGCCATGGGCTCATTAAATACGTACGAACGTATTTATGTCAAGCACCCTCCGTCGCGCCGGGCCGAAGGGGGTCGAGGCATGAAAAACCCCACCCCCGCTTCCGGGGATGGGGCGTCGACGGCGGAGCCTCGGGTGAGGCGGTCAGGTGTTCATCGAATCGAAGAATTCCTGGTTCGACTTGGTCTGGCGCAGCTTGTCGAGCAGGAACTCGATGGCGTCCACCGTGCCCATCGGGTTGAGGATGCGCCGGAGCACGTACATCTTCTTGAGGGTGTCCGGGGGAACCAGGAGTTCCTCCTTGCGGGTGCCGGAACGGGTGATGTCGATGGCCGGGAAGGTGCGCTTGTCGGCCACCTTGCGGTCGAGGATGATCTCCGAGTTGCCGGTGCCCTTGAACTCCTCGAAGATCACCTCGTCCATGCGCGAGCCGGTGTCGATCAGCGCGGTCGCGATGATGGTGAGCGAGCCGCCTTCCTCGATGTTGCGCGCCGCGCCGAAGAAGCGCTTCGGGCGCTGGAGGGCGTTGGCGTCGACGCCGCCGGTCAGCACCTTGCCGGAGGACGGCACCACCGTGTTGTAGGCGCGGCCGAGGCGGGTGATCGAATCGAGCAGGATCACCACGTCGCGCCCGTGCTCCACGAGGCGCTTGGCCTTCTCGATCACCATCTCGGCGACCTGGACGTGGCGGGAGGCCGGCTCGTCGAAGGTGGAGGCGACCACCTCGCCCTTCACCGAGCGCTGCATGTCGGTCACCTCCTCCGGGCGCTCGTCGATGAGCAGCACGATGAGGTAGCACTCGGGATGGTTGGTGGTGATCGACTGCGCCACGTTCTGCATCAGCACGGTCTTGCCCGTGCGCGGCGGGGCGACGATGAGCGCGCGCTGGCCCTTGCCGATGGGCGAGACGATGTCGATGACGCGGGAGGAATAGTCCTTCTTCGTCGGGTCGTCGATCTCGAGCTTGAAGCGCTCGGAGGGGAAGAGCGGCGTCAGGTTGTCGAAGTGGACCTTGTGCCGGATCTTCTCGGGATCCTCGAAATTGATGGTGTTGACCTTCAGCAGGGCGAAGTAGCGCTCGCCCTCCTTCGGGCCGCGGATCGGGCCGTCCACCGTGTCGCCGGTGCGCAGGCCGAAGCGGCGGATCTGCGAGGGCGAGACGTAGATGTCGTCAGGTCCCGGCAGGTAGTTGGAATCGGCGGAGCGAAGGAAGCCGAAGCCGTCCTGGAGAACCTCGACGACGCCGGCGCCGATGATCTCCACGTCGCGGGCCGCGAGCTGCTTGAGGATGGCGAACATGAGCTCCTGCTTGCGCATGGTGCTCGCGTTCTCGACCTCGAGCTCCTCCGCGAAGGCGATGAGCTCGGTCGGGGACTTGGATTTCAGGTCTTGAAGCTTGATTTCCCTCATCGGGGAACACTCTCGGGGTAGGATTCGCGGCCAGGACGCCTGATCGCGCGGGAGATGAAGGGGAACGTTCGACAGGGCCACCCAGTTCACGGAGCGTGACTTCGAAGAGCCTTGGAGCCCGGTGCGGCGCAACCTGTCTTTGAGGGGAAGAGAGCTTCCTTATAATCGCCCCGGCGGATTTCCTCAAGGGCTGTTTGGACGACTATTTCGAGGAGCGGGACGGCGCCTCTCCCGAACCGCCCGGGATCGGTCGGGCGGGAGGCGGGGCGGCCCTGCCCGCCTCCTTCCGGAGCGAGAACCCGGAAGCCATGGCCACGAACGGTGCGGAACCGAACGACGGCACCGGGACGGAAGCGGCTGCCGCGCCTCTAAAGCATCGAGCGCAAAAGTGGAAACCGGTTTTGCGCGAAAAGATGCGTGAAATCATAAGCCTGGGGCATCGGACGTGAGTTCGATTTCTCGTCCGATGTTCTAGAACGGCTTCACGATCACCAGGATGACGATGGCGATCATGAGAACGGTGGGGACCTCGTTGATCATCCGGTAGAACCTGGCCGGGCGCGTGTTGGCGTCGGCGGCGAAGACCTTCACGGTCTTCGACAGAAAGCCGTGCACGCCGGAGAGGACCAGCACGAGCAGGAACTTGGCGTGGAACCAGCCGGAGGTCCACCAGCCCCCCTGCCAGACGAGGACGAGGCCGAGGACCCAGGTCGCGATCATGGCCGGGTTGATGATCGCCTTGAGGAGGCGGCGCTCCATGATCTTGAAGGTCTCGGACTGGATGGAGCCCTTCGGCGCGTCGCAGTGATAGACGAAGAGCCGGGGCAGGTAGAGCATTCCCGCCATCCAGCTGATGACGGCGATCAGGTGCAGCGCCTTGATCCACAGATACGCCATGGCCGCTCCCTCTCCGTTCAGGCGCCGGTGCCGCGCACGCGGGCGACGAGCTCGCTCACGTGCTCGATGGGGGTTTCGGGCAGGATGCCGTGCCCGAGGTTGAAGATGTGCGGGCGGTTGCGCACCGCCGAGAGGATGTGCTCGACGCCCTGGCGCAGGGGCTCCCCTCCGGCGATGAGGGCGAGCGGATCGAGGTTGCCCTGGGTCGCCACCTGGCCGGGCAGCTGCGGCAGCACCTGCGCCGGGTCGAGGGTCCAGTCGAGGGCAAGCGCGTCGCCCACCCCCGCCGCCGCGAAGCGATGGAGATGGGTGCCTCCGCCCCGCACGAACACGATGGTCCGCGCCTGCGGCCGCGCCTCCTTCAGCCCCGTGACGATGCGGCGGATCGGGTCGAGGGAAAGCCGGTCGAACAGGGCGGGCGGAAGGGCCGCGCCGAAGCTCTCGAAGATCTGCACCGCCTCGGCCCCCGCATCGATCTGCCGGACGAGATAGGCGGTGGAGGCCCGCACCAGGATGTCGACGAGCCGGTCCATGAAGTCCGGGTCGCGATAGGCCGTCAGCCGGGCGGGCGCCTGGTCGGGAGTGCCCTTGCCGGCGATCATGTAGCTCGCCACCGTGAACGGGGCCCCGCAGAAGCCGAGCAGGGTCGTCTCCTTCGGCAGCGAAGAGCTCAGGCGGTCGAGGGTCTCGAAGACCGGATCCAGCCGCCCGAGGGGCAGCTCCGCGGAAAGCCGGGAGAGATCGGCGGCCGAGGTCACGGGGTCGAGCTTCGGGCCCTCGTTCTCGACGAAGCGCACCTCCTGGCCGAGCGCATGGGGAATGACGAGGATGTCCGAGAACAGGATGGCGGCGTCGAAGCCGAAGCGGCGGATCGGCTGGAGCGTCACCTCCTCGGCGAGCCGCGGGGTGTAGCAGAGGTCGAGGAAGGAACCCGCCTGCTTCCGGGTCTCCCGGTATTCCGGCAGGTAGCGTCCCGCCTGGCGCATGATCCAGATCGGCAGGGGCCAGACCGGTTCGCCGTCGAGGACGCGCAGGATCGCTTTGGTGGGACGCTCGCTCACGAAGCCTCTCTTCAAATATGAAAATTCTTAGAATCGAGAATCTGTTGTTTCTCTTGGGCCGTGAATCGCAAAGCCGCAAGGGCGTCCACAGATCGTCCACACGCTCCGGGACGTTAACGGTCCGTTTACGTGTCGGGCGGCCCCGCCACAATCCTTTCCGGATTCTTAAAGCTTAACAAATCCCTAACGCGGCCGGGCGCGGGCGGGGCCGGGAACGGCGCCCCGATTCGTGCCGGATTCTCCCACGCGGCCGGTTCCGGAATCGCACACGGGCGAGGGCTGTTGACGGCGCCGGGCCGTACCCACAGCCTCCCGCGCTGGACCTCTTCGCCCGGGCGAACTATCCACATTCATCGACTCCCTGTCCGGAGGGCCCTGTGGGACGCAGCTACTTCCATCTCCACCTCGTCTCCGACTCCACCGGCGAGACCCTGATCACCGTCGCCCGCGCCGCGGTGGCCCAGTACGAGGGCATCGCGGCGATCGAGCACGTCTATCCCCTCGTGCGCTCCACCACCCAGCTGGAGCGCGTCCTCTCGGAGATCGAGGCCGCGCCGGGCATCGTCCTCTACACCCTCGTGGACCAGGAGCTCGCCGGCCGGCTCGAGGAGGTCTGCCGCGCCACCGGCTCGCCGCACCTCTCGGTCCTGGCGCCGGTCCACTCCCTCCTCTCCTCCTATCTCGGCGCCCATTCCACGGCCCGGCCCGGCGCGCAGCACATGCTGAACGCGGAGTACTTCAAGCGCATCGACGCCATGAACTTCACCCTTCTCCACGACGACGGGCACCTGCCCCACGACCTGGAGGAGGCGGACGTGATCCTGCTCGGCGTGAGCCGCACCTCCAAGACGCCGACGGCGATCTACCTCGCCAACCGCGGCCTCAAGACCGCCAACGTGCCCCTCGTGCCCGGCGTGCCGCCGCCGCCGGTCCTCGAGACCACGCGCAAGCCCCTCGTCGTCGGGCTCGTCGCCTCGCCCGAGCGCATCGTGCAGATCCGCCAGAACCGGCTGCTGAGCCTCAACGCGGACGACGACACCGCCTACGTGGACCGGGAGGCGGTGGCCGAGGAGATCGCCGCCTCCCGCCGCCTCTTCGCCCGCCACGGCTGGCCGGTGATCGACGTGACCCGCCGCTCCATCGAGGAGACGGCGGCGGCGATCATCGACCTGTACCGGGACCACCGCCTGCGCTTCATCGCGGAATAGGCCATGGCATCCCCCTGGATCGCGGATCAGCCGCTCCTCCTCGCCTCCACCAGCCGCACCCGCCTGACGATCCTCGTCGGGGCGGGCCTGCCGGTGGAGACGCAGAGCCCCGGCGTGGACGAGCGGGCCGTCGAGGCCGCCGCGCGGGCCGAGGCGCTCGCGCCCCCGCAGCTCGCCCGGCGTCTCGCGGCGGAGAAGGCCCTCGCCGTCAGCCGCCGCCATCCGGGCCGGCTGGTGCTCGGCGCCGACCAGGTCCTCGACTGCGAGGGGACCGTGCTCCACAAGCCGTCCGGCCGGGAGGCGGCGAAGGAGCACCTGAGCCGGCTTTCCGGCCGCACCCACGCCCTCCATTCCGCCGTCGCCCTCGCCCGCGACGGGGCGGTGACCGAGAGCTTCGTCGACAGCGCCTGCCTGACCATGCGCCCCCTCGACGGCCCGGCCCTCGACCGCTATCTCGACCTCGCCGGCCCGGAGGCGTTCCTGAGCGTCGGCGCCTACCGGCTCGAAGGCCTCGGAATCCACCTCTTCGAAAAGGTCGAGGGCGACCATTTCACCATTCTCGGCCTGCCGCTCATCCCCCTCCTCGCCGTGCTCCGACGAGGGGGCTACCTGTCGTTCTGAAGGACGCGCACCATGACCAGGGCCTTCGTCGTCGGACATCCCATCGCGCATTCGCGCTCGCCCCTGATCCACGGGCACTGGCTGCTCAGCCACGGCCTCGAAGGCTCCTACGAGCGGCTGGACGTGGCCCCCGCCGACTTCCCCGAATTCGTCCGCACCTTCGCGGAACGCGGCTATGCGGGCGGAAACGTCACGATTCCGCACAAGGAGGCCGCCTACCGCGCCGTCGACCGGCGGACGGAGCGTGCCGAAAAGCTGAAAGCCGTCAATACCTTATGGGTCGAGGACGGGCTCGTCTGGGGCGACAACACGGACGTGCTCGGCTTCATGGCCCATCTCGACGAGACCCTGGGGCAGGGCTGGGAACGGGCGGTGGACACCGCCCTCGTCATCGGCGCGGGCGGCGCGGCGCGGGCCGTCGCGGCGGGACTGCAGGAGCGCCCGATCGGCCGCATCCTCGTGGCGAACCGCACGTTCTCGAAGGCCCAGGACCTGATGCGCGACCTCGCGGGCCCCGGCGCCGCCCTCGAAGCCCTGCCCTGGGAGCGCCTCGGCGAAGCGGTCGAGGCGGCGGGGCTCGTGGTCAACACCACCTCCCTCGGCATGACGGGGCAGCCTCCCCTCGACATCGACCTTGCGGGGGCGAGGCCCGGCGCCGCCGTGGCCGACATCGTCTACGTGCCCCTGAGGACCCCCCTCCTCGCGGCCGCCGAGGCCCGGGGCCTGCGCACCGTCGACGGGCTCGGCATGCTGCTCCACCAGGCGGCGCCGGGATTCCGGCGCTGGTTCGGGATCATGCCCCAGGTCACGCCCGAGCTGCGGGCCCTCGTCGCCGCCGATCTGGGGGAGAGGACATGACCTTCGTTCTCGGCCTCACCGGCTCCATCGGCATGGGCAAATCGGCCACCGCCGCCATCTTCCGCCGTCTCGGCGTGCCGGTGCACGACGCGGACGCGACCGTGCACGCCCTCTACCGCGGCCGCGCCGCGCCCGCGATCGGGGAGGCCTTCCCCGGCACGGTGACGGACGGGGCCGTGGACCGGGCCCGCCTCGCCGCCGCCGTCCTCGGCCGCCCGGACCGGATCGGGCTCCTCGAAGCCATCGTCCACCCGCTGGTGCGGGAGGAGGAGGAGGCGTTCCTGAGGAGCCTTCCGCCCCTCACGCCGGTCGCGGTCCTCGACGTCCCGCTCCTGTTCGAGACCGGCGGGGAGGCGCGCTGCGACGCGGTGGCGGTGGTCACGGCCTCCGTCGAGACCCAGCGCGAGCGGGTGCTCGCCCGCCCCGGCATGACGGAGGAGAAGCTCGCCGCGATCCTCGCCCGGCAGATGCCGGATTCCGAAAAGCGGGCCCGGGCGCATTTCCTTGTTGATACGGGCCGCGGCTTCGCTTCGGCGGAGGCCCAGGTCCGGGCTATCCTCGCCTGCCTCGCCGGACGGCCGGGGCGGGGCGCGTCGAAGCGGAGCATCGGGCATCATGCGTGAAATCGTTCTCGATACCGAAACCACGGGCACGGATCCCGCCCAGGGCGACCGGATCGTGGAGATCGGCTGCGTCGAGCTCTACAACCACATCCCGACCGGGCGCAGCTTCCACCGCTACCTCAATCCGGAGCGTCCCATGTCGGAGGGCGCCTTCGCGGTGCACGGGCTCAGCGACGCGTTCCTGGCCGACAAGCCGGTCTTCGCCGCCGTCGTGGAGGAGTTCCTGGAATTCGTGGGCGACGGCCGCTTGGTGATCCACAACGCGGCCTTCGACGTGGCCTTCCTCAATGCCGAGCTCGCGCGGACCGGCCATCCGCCCTTCGTCCTCGCCGAGGTGGTCGATACCCTCGCCCTGGCGCGGCGCAAGCATCCCGGCGCCGCCAACAACCTCGATGCGCTCTGCTCCCGCTACGGCATCGACAATTCCCGCCGCACCAAGCACGGGGCGCTCCTCGACGCGGAGATCCTGGCCGAGGTCTATATCGAGCTGATCGGGGGCAAGCAGGTCGGGTTCGATCTGGAGATTCAGCCCGCGAGCCGTCTGGGACGCCTCGCCGTCGCGGGCGCGGCGGCGCCCCGGGAGGCGCGGCCGAGGGCCGCGATCTTGCGTCTGACCGATGCGGAAAGGGCCGCCCATGCGGCCTTCGTCGAGACCCTGGGCGGAACGCCCCTGTGGCGGGACTATCTCGGCGAGCCGGCGGCCGAGTGAGGCGGCGCCCGCCCGGCGGGCGCCGCAAGGGAACCCTGGCGGATCAGGAGAGGGTTTGGCCGGCGGCCTGCGCGGCCTGGACCTCGGCGGCCCGCTGCCGGTAGAGCGCCACGAAATCGATCGGGTCGATGTAGAGGGGCGGGAAGCCGCCGTTGCGCACCGCCTCGGCCACCATCTGCCGGGCGAAGGGGAAGAGCAGGCGCGGGCACTCGATCATGATGACCGGATGGAGCTGGTCCTGCGGGATGTTCTGCACCCGGAACACGCCGGAATAGGTGAGCTCGAAGGCGAACAGCACCTCCTTGCCGCCGACCTTCGCATCGCCCTCGAGGGTCAGGTCGACCTCGAAGTCCGCATCCGCCAGCTGCTTGGCGTTGACGTTCACCTGCAGGTTGATCTGCGGGCCTTCCGACTGCGGCTGGAGGGAGCGGGGGGCGTTCGGGTTCTCGAACGAGAAGTCCTTGCAGTACTGGGCGAGCGCGTTGAGGGAGGGCATGCCGCCCTGCGCTCCGTTGTTTGCCGGGTTGTCGGCCATGTGGTGTTGCTCCCGAGACAAGAGTCGACGGTTCGTGTGCGTTGCGCCCGCCGGACGCGCTTGCCTGAAGCGCCGGACCGCCGGCGGGCCGTGGAACTCCGCGCTACCATGCTTCACCCCTGCGAACAAGTTTGAGCTGTTTCACGTCGCTTGTCCCCTGGGAAGGTGGATGTTACGACCGGAAACCCCCATATGCGGGGGATACCCCCCTCGCCTGGCGGGTGAACCGCCCGGCGTTCCAGCCGGGCCGGGCCGGCCGTTAACGGATCGACGATGCAGGATTCCTTCGACATCACGACCCTCATATTCATCGTACTCGCCATTTTCGTGGCCTGGCGCCTGCGGTCGGTACTCGGCCAGAAGACCGGCAACGAGCAGCCGCCCTTCGACCCCCTCGCCCGCCGCGACGGCCCGCCGCTGCGCACCGGCGCTGCCAAGACCGACCAGGACAACGTGGTCCGCCTCCCCGGCGCCAACGGCGCCCGCCCGGAGCCGGCGGCCCCGCCCGCCGAGCGCTGGAAGGGCTATGCCGAGGCCGGCACGCCCATGGCCCACAGCCTCGACGAGATCGCCCGGGCCGAGCCGAACTTCGACGCGGCCTCCTTCCTCGAAGGCGCCAAGATGGCCTACGAGATGATCGTGACCGCCTTCGCCCAGGGCGACCGCCGGACCCTCAAGGACCTTCTGTCGAAGGAGGTCTACGAAGGCTTCGAGCGCGCCATCGCCGAGCGCGAGCGCCGCGGCGAGAAGGTGGAGACCACCTTCGTCTCCATCGACAAGGCCGAGATGGCCGGGGCCGAGGTCCAGGGCCGGACGGCGCAGATCGTGGTCCGCTTCCTGTCCAAGCTCATCACCGCCACCCGCGACGCCTCCGGCGCGGTCGTCGACGGGAGCCCCGACACGGTGGTCGACGTGACCGACGTGTGGACCTTCGCGCGCACCCTCGGCAGCCGCGACCCCAACTGGCAGCTCATCGCCACCGAAGCGGGACAATGAGGCATGGCGGTCGCTTCGCCCTCGGCCTCGCCCTCGGGATTCTGACCGTGACCGCCGCGGAGGCCGCCCCGTCGCTGGCCGGCAAGGCGCGGCTGGAGCCGGTCGCCTTCGCGGATCTCGCGGGCTGGGACGGGGACGACCACGCCGCCGCCTTCGCCGCCTTTCTCCGCACCTGCAAGGCCCTCGCGGAGGAGAAGGCGCCCCTGCGCCCTGCCCGGGAGCCGGAGGCTCCCCTCGTCGCCGTCTGCCGCAGGGCCCTCGCGGCGGGGCCCCTCTCCGGCGCCGAGGCCCGGCGCTTCTTCGAGACCCATTTCCGGCCCGCCGCCGTCGTTCCGCTCTCGGGCGAGGGGTTCCTCACCGGCTACTACGAGCCCGAGTTCTCCGGCTCCCGGGTTCCGGACGGGACCTACCGCGTCCCTCTCCTCGCCCGTCCCGACGATCTCGTCACCGTCGCGCAGGGCGAGACCCTGCCCGGGCTCGATCCTGGCTTCCAGGCCGCCCGGCGCACGGGCAGGGGCTACGAGCCCTATCCGGACCGGGCCGCCATCGAGGACGGCGCCCTGGGCGACCGGGCGAGGCCGGTGGTCTTCCTGCGCGAGCCGGGCGAGGCCTTCATCATCCACGTCCAGGGCTCGGCCCGCATCCGGCTCCCGGACGGCTCCGTCCTCAGGGTCGCCTATGCGGGGCGGAACGGCCATCCCTACACCTCCATCGGCCGCCTGCTGGTCCAGCGGGGGGAGATGGACCTCGAGACCATGACCCTCGAGAAGCTCCTCGGCTGGCTGCGGGAGAACCCGGAGAAGGCCCGCTCCCTCATGCGGGAGAACCGCTCCTACATCTTCTTCCGCGAGGCGGACGAGCTGTCCCCCGAGGACGGGCCCGTCGGCGGCGCGGGCGTGCCGCTGACCCCCGGTCGCAGCCTCGCGGTCGACCGTTCCCTCTGGTCCTACGGGCTGCCGGTCTGGCTCGACGGCCGCATGCCCGTGGCCCTCGACCGGACGGAGCCCCTGCAGCGCCTCATGATCGCCCAGGACACGGGCTCCGCCATCGTCGGGCCGGCGCGCGGCGATTTCTTCGTCGGGAGCGGCGAGGAGGCGGGAACCCGGGCCGGCCTCCTGCGGCATCCGGTCCGCTTCGTGGTGTTCCAGCCCGTCCCGTCTCCATGACCGGCCGACGCCGCAACCGCCATCTGAGCGACGAGGAACGCCGCCTCTGGGCGCACGTGGTCCGGGGCGTGGCGCCCATGAAGGGGCGCATCCTGCCCGCCCCGGAGGAGGAGCCGGCCCCGGTGCCGGCCCCCGCTTCAGAGCCCCCTGCCCCGCCCCTCCCGCCCGCGCCCTCCCCCGCCGGCCGGGCCGCCCAGCCGCCCCCGCCTCCCTTGCCTCCCCTGGCCCCCGTGGAGCGCCGGACCCTCAGGGCCCTGCGGCGCGGCGCCAAGGCGGTGGACGCGATCATCGACCTCCACGGTATGCGCCAGGCCGAGGCCCACGCGGCCCTCATCCGCTTCCTCCACCGGTCCCAGGGTGCGGGCCATACCCTCGTCCTCGTCATCACCGGCAAGGGCGGCGCCGGGAC
This sequence comes from Microvirga thermotolerans, assembly GCF_009363855.1. Lineage (GTDB taxonomy): Bacteria > Pseudomonadota > Alphaproteobacteria > Rhizobiales > Beijerinckiaceae > Microvirga > Microvirga thermotolerans. The sequence continues at coordinate 279,015 of NZ_CP045423.1, read as the reverse complement.
CTGCGGGCTCTTCGAGGAGCGGGGCGTCCTGCGCCGGTCGGTGCCCCACTGGCTGCGGCTCCCGGACCTCAGATCTCTTGTGGTCGGCTTCGAGGAGGCCTCTCCCCAACACGGCGGATCCGGTGCACTCTATGTCCGGCTACGCCGCAGGCGCGGCGCGGGATGAACGGATGACCCCTTTCGGCGAACGGGTGCGGCAGCTTCGCCGCCAGCGCGGCTTGATGCTGAAGGACATGGCCGCCCATCTGGGCGTGTCGAGCGCCTATCTCTCCGCCCTGGAGCGCGGCGAGCGCGGCAAGCCCACCTGGACCCTGATCCAGGGCGTGCTCCAGTATTTCAACATCATCTGGGACGAGGCGGACGAGCTCGCCCGCCTCGCCGACCTGTCCGACCCGCGGGTGAAGATCGACACCTCCGGCACCCACGCCCGGGCGACCCTGCTCGCCAACCGTCTGGCGCGGGAGATCGGCCAGCTCACCGAGGCGGAGGTGGACGAGATGCTCGCCATCCTGGACCAGGCGCAGGAGCGGAGCCGGCGGCCCGCCTTTGCGGAAGCGGCGCCCGAGGGTGTGCGGTCCGCGCCTCCGGTCCTCCAGCAGGTCCCGGATTCCCGGGCCGAGGCTTGACCGCCGTCCCGCCGGATGCGAAAGCGCCCCGTCTCCAACAGGCGCTACGGTTCCCATGTCCCATTCCCGCATCGACGTGCTCACGCTCGGCAACGCCATCGTCGACGTCCTCGCCCATACGGACGAGGCCTTCCTCGCCGCGAAGAAGGTCCACAAGGGCGCCATGCAGCTCATCGACGAGGCGCGGGCGGAGGAGCTCTACGGGGACATGGGCCCCGCCATCGTGGTGTCCGGCGGCTCCGCCGCCAACACCGCCGCCGGAGCCGCCTCCCTCGGAGTGCGGGCGGGGTTCATCGGCAAGGTGAAGAACGACGAGACGGGCCGCCACTTCGCCCGCGATCTCAAGGCCGCGGGCGTGCACTACGACGTCGCCCCCGCCGAGGACGGCCCCGCCACCGCCCGCAGCTTCATCCTGGTGACGCCGGACGGCGAGCGCACCATGAACACCTATCTCGGCGCCTGCCAGAACCTCACCCCCGACGACGTGAAGGCCGAGACCGTGGAGGCCTCGGCCTATGTCTATCTCGAAGGCTATCTGTGGGATCCGCCGGCGGCGAAGGAGGCCTTCCGCAAGGCGGTGAACCTCGCCCACGGCGCCGGCAACCGGGTGGCGCTCACCCTCTCCGACGCCTTCTGCGTCGACCGCTACCGGGACGAGTTCCTCGGCCTCATGCGCGACGGCAGCCTCGACATCCTCTTCGCCAACATCCACGAGCTCCAGAGCCTCTACGGCACCTCCGACCCCGACAGCGCCCTCGCGGCCCTGCGGGAGGAGAAGGTGCTCGGCGTCGTCACCCGCTCGGCGGAGGGGGCCCTGGTGGTGAGCCGCGGCGAGACCCGGGCCGTGCCGGCCTTCCCCGTCGAGAAGGTGGTGGACACCACCGGCGCGGGCGACCTCTTCGCGGCCGGCTTCCTCGCCGGCCTCGCCCAGAACCTCGACCTGGTGGACTGCGCCCGCCTCGGCGGCCTCGCCGCCGCCGAGATCATCGGCCATCTCGGGGCGCGGCCCCAGGCGGACCTGCGCGACCTCGCGCGGCAGGAAGGGCTGCTGGACTGAATCCGGGTCACCCGCCCGCGCGCCCGAACCACAGGCTCGCCAGGGCCGCGAGGGCCACGAGCACCAGGAAGCCGTTCAGGACCACGAGAAGGAAGGGTGGGATGCGGTGCACGTCGGGCCTCGGCGGCGGCGCCCCCACGAAGACCTGCCGCCACACCGCGGCCGCGAAGCAGAAGGCGCTGAAGAGCACCAGCAGGGACCCGGTGCCGAGCACCATCCACGCAGGCACGACACCCTCGAGGAGCTTCTTCGCCCCGATGCCGGAGGCGAGCGCCGCGAGGCCGGTCCGGACCCAGGCCGCATAGGTGCGCTCGGCGGCGAAGACCGTCCGGTCCGCCGCCAGCTCCGTGCGCCGGTCGGCGCTGTCCTTCATCTGGACGCTGGCCGTGGCCGTCGTCTTCGCGGCCGCCTGGGTCTGCACGGCGGCCGCCTGCGTGTTCTCGGCCGCTTCCTGGGTCTGGACGGCGGCCTCCTTCGCATGTCGGGCGCTGCGCTTGAGCTTTTCCTCGACCGGTGGCGTGGGCATGCGTTCTCCCTCTCGACACGAGGGCACAACGCTCACGACGGCGAAAAGGTTAGTCTCTACAGGCGCCGCAGGGCCACGGTCTCGATCCGGTGGCTCGCGCCCTTCTTGAGGATGAGGCTGGCGCGCTGGCGGGTCGGCACGATGTTCTCGCGCAGATTGACCAGGTTGATGCGGTTCCAGAGCCCGTCGGCGATGGTGATGGCCTCGTCCTCGGGCAGTTCCGCGTAGCGGCGGAAATAGGACAGGGGATCGCGGAAGGCGGTGTGCCGCAGGCGCAGGAAGCGGTTCACGTACCAGCGGTGCAGGTCCTCCTCCTCCGCGTCGATATAAACCGAGAAGTCGAAGAAGTCGGACACGAAGGGAATGGCGGTGCCGTCCTTCGGCAGGCGGGCCGGCTGGAGCACGTTGAGCCCCTCGACGATGAGGATGTCCGGCCGGTCGACGACCGTCTCCTCCCCCGGCACCACGTCGTAGACCAGGTGCGAGTAGAGCGGCGCGCGCACGTTGCGCTTGCCCGCCTTGATGTCGGCGAGGAAGTGGAGCAGCGCGCTCGTGTCGTAGCTTTCCGGAAAGCCCTTGCGCTCCATGAGCCCGAGGCGGGTCAGCTCCGCGTTGGGCAGAAGGAAGCCGTCGGTGGTGACGAGATCGACCTTCGGAGTGTTGGGCCAGCGGGCGAGGAGCGCCTTCAGCACGCGGGCGGTGGTGGACTTGCCCACCGCCACGGAGCCCGCGACGCCGATGATGTAGGGGACCTTCTCCTCCTTCTCCGCCAGAAGGAAGCGCTGGGTCGCCTTGAACAGCCCCTGCGTCGCGGCGACGTAGAGGGAGAGCAGGCGCGACAGGGGGAGGTAGATCGCCGCCACCTCGTCCAGGGAGATCGGGTCGTTGAGGGATTGCAGCCGCACCACCTCCTCGGCGGTGAGGGTCATGGGCGCGTCGGCGCGCAGCTTCGCCCATTCCTCCCGCGTGAAGACGCGGTACGGGGAGAGGTTGTCGTCCTCGAACGACACCGCGTTGCGCTGGTCCATGTGGATCCCCCTTTCGGGTCCGGGCCCTGCCCATCAGGCCTTGCGGGAGGCCTTCTCGGCAAGCCCGGACTGGACGGTGCGCCGTTCCAGCTCGGCCATCACGTCACTTAGCGGAATGCGCGCGCCCTGCAACACGACCAAAAGGTGATAGAGCACGTCCGCCGCTTCCGCCGTGAGGTTCTGCCGGTCGCCCTGCACGGCGGCGATGGCGGCCTCCACCGCCTCCTCGCCGAGCTTCTTCGCCGCCTTCGCAGGGCCCTCCGCCAGGAGCTTGGCCGTGTAGGACTCGGTCGCGGGCGCCGCCGCGCGCGCGGCGACGATGCGGGCGAGGTCGTCGAGGGTGAAGGAGGTCATCTGTCCGGTTCCGGTGTCGTCCGATCATACCATGCGCGTGGAGCGCCCTTTGTCATCCCCGGCGGCGCAAGGTGTCTTCCCCTCCTCCGCCGCGCCGTTCCGGGGCCGCGGAGCGGAGCCCGGAACCCATAGCCGCTGTCATGGCAAGGCAGAATGCGACGTCTCCTGCAGCTTTCCATCCCCCGCCATGGGTGTTCATGGGTTTAGAGCATCGGACGCGAACGCGAACTCACGTCCGATGCTCCAGTCGCGCAGAACCGGTTCCCGCTTTGGCGCTCGATGCTCCAAGTTTCTGATCTGGAGCATCTTTTCGCGCAAAACCGGTTCCCACTTTTGCGCTCGATGCTTTAGAGCCCGGCTCGAAGGGCCATCCCGTCCAGCCGCATCTTCAGGCCCTTCCCGGCCATGTAGCGCTTCGCCTCGCCGATGGTGTGGGTGCCGAAGTGGAAGATGGACGCGGCGAGCACGGCGCTGGCGTGGCCTTCCCTGACCCCGTCGACCAGGTGGTCGAGGGTGCCGACGCCGCCGGAGGCGACCACGGGCACGGGGACCGCGTCGGCGATGGCGCGCACCAGGGCGAGGTCGTAGCCGCCCTTGGTGCCGTCCCGGTCCATGGAGGTGACGAGGAGCTCCCCGGCGCCGAGCGCCGCCACCTGTTTCGCGAAGGCGATCGCGTCGATGCCGGTGGCGTTGCGCCCGCCATGGGTGAAGATCTCCCAGCGCGGCGCCTCGCCCTCCCCCGACACCCGCTTGGCGTCGATGGCGACCACGACGCACTGGCTGCCGAACTTCTCCGCCGCCTCGCGCACGAAGTCCGGGTTCCTCACCGCGGCGGTGTTGATGGAAACCTTGTCCGCCCCCGCGAGGAGCAGCCTCCGGATGTCCTCGACGGTGCGCACGCCGCCGCCGACGGTGAGCGGCATGAAGCAGGCCTCCGCCGTGCGGCGCACCACGTCGAGCAGGATGCCGCGGTCCTCGTGGCTCGCGGCGATGTCGAGGAAGCACAGCTCGTCAGCGCCCGCCGCGTCGTAGGCCTTCGCGGCCTCCACCGGATCGCCCGCGTCGACGAGATCCACAAATTGCACGCCCTTGACGACGCGGCCGTCCTTGACGTCCAGGCACGGGATGAGGCGGACTTTCAGCATTGATGAACCAACCCTTCGCAGGCGCAATGCCATCCTTTTCCGATTATGTCATCTATGTCGATGAAAGCGGGGACCACGACCTCAATTCCGTCCACGATGACTTTCCACTTTTCGTCTTGGCCTTCTGCATTTTCAGGAAATCCCAATACGTGCACGAAATCGTTCCGGCCATTCAGGAATTTAAATTCCGGTGGTTTGGCCATGACATGGTCATCCTGCACGAGCGGGAAATCAGAAAGCAGCAGGCGCCGTTCAAATTTCTTCAGAAGAAGGATGTCAGACAGAGATTTATGGACGAGCTGTCCGCCATCGTGAAGGATGCAGACCTTACGCTGATTGCGAGCGTCATCGACAAGAGAAAACTGAAACGACGATACGCTTCGCCGGACAACCCTTACCATATCGGGCTTCAGTTCTGCATGGAGCGAACCCACGCTTTCCTGATGGAACACGACCAGCGGGGGAAGGTTGCCCATTGCATGTTCGAGAGACGGGGAGCCAAGGAGGACAGGATCCTTGAGCTCGAATTCCGGAGAATCAAGGACCGGGGCAACTACAACGCCATCCGGATGGATGAACTCGAGATCTGCTTCGTGGACAAGAAGGCCAACTCGTCGGGTCTCCAGCTGGCCGATCTCTTCGCACGACCGATCGGGCTGAGCGTTCTCAGGCCCGAGCAGGCAAACAGGACCAGGGAGATCATCGTCGAGAAATACCGCCGGAGTCCGGCGGGAAAGACGCTCGGCTGGGGCTTGAAGATCTTTCCTTGAAAAGCGAAGGGCCCCGAACGAATCCGAGGCCCAGCGCCGACCGAGAACATCCCCCAGTCCATTTAGACGTATTATATGTGAACAAACTGCGAACCGTCAAGACGCGGATTGACTCTTCTTCGAAGCGGAGTCTTGGCGCATCGAGCGAATCAGCGCCAGGGCCTGATCCGGGTCGATGCGCCCGTCGTAGAGGGCGCGGCCGGTGATGGCGCCGCCGAGGATCGCGCAGTCGGGCTGCGTCAGGCGCTCGATATCGGCCATGGAGCCGAGGCCGCCGGAGGCGATGACCGGGATCGAGACCGCGCGGGCGAGGGCGAGGGTCATGGGGATGTTGAGGCCCTTGAGGATGCCGTCCCGGGCGATGTCGGTGTAGACGATCGCCGCGACGCCCGCGTCCTCGAAGCGGCGGCCGAGCTCCTCCGCCGTGAGGGTCGAGGTCTGGGCCCAGCCCTCCACGGCCACGAGGCCGTCCCGGGCGTCGATGCCCACCGCCACCCGGCCCGGATGAAGCCGCGCCGCCTCGCGCACGAAGGCCGGGTCGCGCACCGCCGCGGTGCCGATGATGACCCGGGCGACGCCCTTGGCGAGCCAGCCCTCCACCGTCTTCATGTCGCGGATGCCGCCGCCGAGCTGCACCGGGATCCGGACCCGCTTCAGGATCGCCTCGACCGCCGCCGCGTTCATCGGCTTGCCGGCGAAGGCGCCGTCGAGATCGACCACGTGCAGCCATTCGAAGCCCTGCGCCTCGAAGGCGGCGGCCTGGGCCGCCGGGTCGTCGTTGAAGACCGTCGCCTGGTCCATGTCGCCCTGGATCAGGCGGACGCAGCGGCCTTCCTTCAGGTCGATGGCGGGAAAGAGGATCACGGGCGCCACCTCAAAAAGTTGGCGATGAGCCTGAGGCCGAGGGCCTGGCTCTTCTCGGGATGGAACTGGGTGCCGACCAGGTTGTCCCGGGCGACGATGGCGGTGACCGGGCCGCCGTAATCGACGGTGGCGAGGACGTCCCGGGCCTCGGCGGGCGAGAACGCATAGGAATGCACGAAATAGGCATGGAGGCCGTCGGGACCCGTCGGGACCCCCTCCAGCACCGGGTGCGCCCCTCGCGCCTCCAGGGTGTTCCAGCCCATGTGCGGGATCTTGAGGGAGGGATCCTGCGGGACGATGGCCTTCACGTCGCCGGGAATCCAGCCGAGGCCCTCGGTGGTCGCGTGCTCGAGGCCCCGGCTCGCCATGAGCTGCATGCCGACGCAGATGCCCATGAAGGGCCGCCCCTCCTGCCGCACCCGCCGCTCCATGGCCTCGACCATGCCGGGGACCGCGTCGAGGCCGCGCCGGCAGTCGGCGAAGGCGCCCACCCCCGGCAGCACGATTCGGTCCGCCCTGGCGACGAGGGCCGGGTCGGAGGAGACGGTAATGGTCTCGTCGAGACCTGCCTCCCGCGCCGCCCGCTCGAAGGCCTTGGCGGCCGAGTGGAGGTTGCCGGACCCGTAATCGACGATCACCACGCTCACCGGGGACGCTCCGCATCGGGAAAGAGGCCGATCACCGGCTCGGTGCCCGCAAGGGGGCGCAGCGCCGGGGAGGGCGGGGAAACGGGAACCCGCGGCGCGGCGGGGCGCTGCAGCCAGCGGGCGAAGCTCCTGGCCTCCGCCTCGTCCCGGCGCGAGGCCGTCACCACGTCGACCGCGGGGCGTCCGCGGCGCTCGTAGGTCCAGCGCCGGAGGCTCCCGGCCTCCAGGCCGATCAGGACCTGCAGCAGGAGCTGGGCGAGGAAGCGGGCCGCCGGGTGCACGTCGAGCAGGTCGAGGGCCAGGTTCAGGGCGAACAGGGTCAGGAAGACGCCGATCCCGACAAGCCACAGCCGGTGGAAGAAGAACCAGAGAAAGGTGAAGAAGAACGCGCCCCAGGAGAAGCCGTCCTTCACGATCTCCGCCTCTTCCAGGGCGGCCGGGTCGCCCGGGCGGGCTTCCTTCGCGAGGTGCAGGGTGTAGGTGGTCATGTCACCGTTCCTTCGGGAGGCCGGGCGCGGCGATCCGCGGGCGGCCGCGAGCCTCTTCGGGACAACCGAGAGAGTCCGGAGAGATCTAGAGCGTTCCCTTGGTGGAGGGAATGCGACCTCCTTCCCGCGGGTCGATGGACACGGCCTGCCGCAGGCAGCGGGCCACGCCCTTGAAGCAGCTCTCGGCGATGTGGTGGCTGTTGGCCCCGTAGAGGGTCTCCACGTGCAGCGTCAGCCCGGCATTGATCGCGAAGGCCTGGAAGAACTCGCGCACCAGCTCCGTGTCGAAGGCGCCGATCTTCTCCGTCGGGAAGGTCGTCCGGAAGACCAGGAACGGCCGGCCGGAGATGTCGAGCGCGACCCGGGTCAGGGTCTCGTCCATGGGCAGGTGGATGTCCGCGTAGCGGGCGATGCCCTTCTTGTCCCCGAGCGCCTGCAGGAGCGCCTGGCCGAGGGCGATGCCGGTGTCCTCCGTCGTATGGTGCTGGTCCACGTGCAGGTCGCCCTTCACCGTCACGGTGAGGTCGACGAGGGCATGGCGGGCGAAGAGCTCGAGCATATGGTCGAGGAAGCCCACGCCGGTGGCGATCTCGGCCTTGCCGGTCCCGTCCAGGGCGATGGACAGGGCGACGTCGGTCTCGGCGGTGCGGCGGCTGACGCTCGCGGCGCGCATCGTGAAACATCCTTTGCGAAAGAGACGGCGCGTTGGGGTGACGGGGCCTTCTAACAGCCCCTCGGGAGAAACGCCACCCGCGTTGCTTTTGCGGCGAAGATGATTAAGTCAGTCCCGTCCCCGCCGGAGCGATCCCTTGTCAGAGACAGCCTCTCCCACCATGCACGCCACTACGATCCTCATGGTCCGCAAGGGCGGCCGCGTCGTCATCGGCGGCGACGGGCAGGTCAGCCTGGGCCAGACCATCGTCAAGGGCAACGCGCGGAAGGTCCGCCGCCTCGCCAAGGGCGGGGTCATCGGGGGCTTCGCGGGTTCCACGGCGGACGCCTTCACCCTCTTCGAGCGGCTGGAGGCGAAGCTGGAACAGTATCCGGGCCAGCTCACCCGCGCCTGCGTGGAACTCACCAAGGACTGGCGCACGGACCGCTACCTGCGGCGCCTGGAGGCGATGATGCTCGTCGCCGACCGGGAGGTGGGCCTGCTGCTCTCCGGCGCGGGCGACGTGCTGGAGCCCGAAAACGGCATCGCGGCCATCGGCTCGGGCGGCAACTATGCCCTCGCCGCCGCGCGGGCGCTCGCCGACGGCGGCATGGATGCGGAAGCCATCGTCCGCCGCTCCCTCGCGATCGCCGCCGAGATCTGCGTCTACACCAATTCCAACATCGTGATCGAAACGCTGGACACGGAATAATCCCGCTCCGCGACCGGAACCCCTCCGGCGACGGGCGTCGCCTCCGGCCGGGGACGACATCGGAAGAACAGGTTCATGACCACATTTTCCCCCCGCGAAATCGTTTCCGAGCTCGACCGCCACATCGTCGGCCAATACGAGGCCAAGCGTGCGGTGGCCATCGCGCTGCGCAACCGCTGGCGCCGCCAGCAGCTCGAAGGCAGCTTACGCGAGGAGGTGGCGCCCAAGAACATCCTGATGATCGGGCCGACCGGCTGCGGCAAGACCGAGATCTCCCGCCGCCTGGCGCGGCTCGCCGGCGCGCCCTTCCTGAAGGTGGAGGCGACCAAGTTCACGGAAGTGGGCTATGTGGGCCGCGACGTGGAGCAGATCGTGCGCGACCTCGTGGAGGTCGGCATCGGCCTCGTGCGGGACGAGCGCCGCAAGCAGGTGCAGGCCAAGGCGCATCTGGCGGCGGAGGAGCGCGTGCTCGACGCCCTCGTCGGCGCCACCGCGAGCGCCGCGACCCGGGACAGCTTCCGCCGCAAGCTGCGCAACAACGAGCTCGACGACAAGGAGATCGAGATCGAGGTGCAGGGCGGCCCGCAGGGCCTGCCCATGTTCGAGATTCCCGGCATGCCCGGCGCGTCGGTGGGGGCCATCAACCTCTCCGACATGTTCGGCAAGGCCTTCGGCGGTCAGCGCAAGACGCGCCGCACCACCGTGCGCGAGGCCTACGAGCCCCTCGTCACCGAGGAATCCGACAAGCTCCTCGACCAGGACGCCATCGTTCAGGAGGCGATCCGACAGGTGGAGAACAACGGCATCGTCTTCCTCGACGAGATCGACAAGATCTGCGCCCGCGAGGGCCGCGCCGCCGGCGACGTGTCCCGCGAGGGCGTGCAGCGCGACCTGCTGCCGCTCATCGAGGGCACGACGGTCGCCACCAAGTACGGGCCGGTGAAGACCGACCACATCCTCTTCATCGCCTCCGGCGCCTTCCACGTGTCGAAGCCGTCGGACCTGCTGCCGGAGCTCCAGGGCCGCCTGCCGATCCGCGTGGAGCTGTCGCCGCTCACCGTGGAGGACTTCAAGCGCATCCTCACCGAGACCGAGGCGAGCCTCATCAAACAGGCGGTGGCGCTCATGCGGACGGAGGGCGTGGAGCTCACCTTCACGGACGACGCCATCGACGCCCTCGCCCAGGTGGCGGTGGAGGTGAACAACTCCGTGGAGAACATCGGCGCCCGCCGCCTCCAGACGGTCCTGGAGCGCGTCCTCGACGACGTGTCCTTCACCGCCCCCGACCGCTCCGGGGAGACGGTCGTCATCGACGCGGCCTATGTGCGCGGCGAGGTGGAGAGCCTCGCCAGGAACACGGACCTGAGCCGGTTCATCCTGTAGGCGCTCCCGCAGCAGCAGAAGTTGGGCCCTGAGAGCCGCCCGGAGCCAAGATCCGCACGGCTCCCGAAGTGAAGAGCCGCCGTCGCCTGTCTCCGCGGCTCACGAATCTGCGATTCGTCATGCCTCTTCCTGGAAATTTCGGAACGTCTTCTGTCGAAGGACGTTCGTCAGGCCAGGAAGGAGTTTGCCATGCGTCATCTCTACTTGGCTCTTGCCACGACACTGGCCACGACACTGACTCTTGGAACCGCGGCCGTTCCGGCCTCCGCGTCGGAGATCCCGTCGCCTGCGGAGCGGGTCGCGGCGCCGCGCGCCGCCATCGAGAACGCCCTGGAGAAGGGCGAGGTGCAGGCGGCCTATGCGCAGTGGCGCGGCCGCTATTACGGCCACCGCGGCTGGTACGGGCGTCACGGCTGGTACGGTCCGCGCTACGGCTACTATTACGGGCGTCCCTATTACCGGCGCGACTACGGCGCGGCGGCAGCGGCCGGAGCCATCGGCCTCGCCACCGGCGCGATCATCGGCGGCGCGCTGGCGCAGCAGCAGCAGGCGGCCCCCGTCTATGCCGCGCCGGGCAACGGCGCGGTGGCCTACTGCGCCCAGCGCTTCAAGTCCTACGACCCCGCCTCCGGCACCTATCTGGGCTACGACGGGCGGCGGCATCCATGCCCGTAGGCACGGCCGCGATGGCATGAAAAAAGCGGGCCTTCCGGGCCCGCTTTCCGTTTGTGCGAGGAGCGGCGGTCCTACTTCGCCGCGATGACGGCGATCTCGACCTTGAACTGCGGCGCGGCGAGCTTCGCCTCCACGGTGGCGCGGGCCGGGGCGTTGCCGGGAGCGACCCAGGCGTCCCACACGCCGTTCATCTCCTGGAAGGTCGCCATGTCGGTGAGCCAGATGTTCGCCATCAGCAGCTTCGACTTGTCGGTGCCGGCCTGCTTCAGCAGGTCGTCGATCTTCGCAAGGATCTCCTTGGTCTGCTCGGCGACGCTCTGGCCGGCGGTCTTCTCCGCGACCTGACCGGCGAGGTACACGGTGTTGCCGTGGACGACGGCGCCGCTCATGCGCGGGCCCGGATTGATGCGTTGGATCGTCATGGATGGTCCTTCGGAAGAAAACGGGGAACGGAGACCCGCTTTTTCGGAGGCCGGCCGGCGAAGGTCAAGGTTGAAGGCTCAATAAAGCGTCGCCTTCACCCGCTCCGGCAGGGCCTTGTCGTAAGATTCGCCTCCCGCCCGGCCGTCGCTGAGCGCCGCCAGGATCTCGCCGGCGCTCGGCAGGGCGTGGCGGGGGAGGCGCTTGTCCGGGTTCCACAAATCCGCCCGCGCCACGGCCCGCGCGCACTGGAAGAACACGGCGTCGACCGTGATGCCGATCACCGTCCTCGGCGCCCTGCCGTCGACGGCGAAGCTCTCGCACAGGGCGGGATCGGCGGAGATCGCCGCGCGGCCGTTGACGCGCAGGGTCTCGCCGACGCCGGGAATCAGGAAGAGCAGGGCGACGCGCGGATCGTGCAGGATGTTGCGCAGGGAATCGATGCGGTTGTTGCCGCGCCGGTCGGGCAGGAGCAGCATCGTCTCGTCCACCACCCGCACGAAACCCGGCCCGTCGCCGCGGGGCGAGCAGTCGAGCCCGTCCGGGCCCGCCGTCGCCAGCACCGCGAAGGGCGAGGCCTCGATGAGCGCGCGATAGACCGGCACGATCCGGTCCGTCTCCTTGAGGCGGGAGGCCTCGCCGACTTCGCCGTAGAGGGACTCGAGCCCCGCGAGGGTGGTGACGAGGTGGGAATCGGCCATGTCTGCCCCTTTGCCGCGCGTGTGCCGCCTGGCGCTTCGTAGCGCCGGACCGGCAGCCGGTTCAAGCGGTTGCGGATCCGTGGCCTATGCGTTCCCGATCAGCACGCCCGCCGCGAAGACCAGGGCGCCGCCGAGCACCACCTGGAAGGCCGCGCGCATGAAGGGCGTCTCCATGTAGCGGTTCTGGATGAAGGCGATGGCCCAGAGTTCCATGAAGACGATGGCCGCGGCGATGAGGGTCGCGGTCCAGAAATGCGGGATGAGGTAGGGCAGGGCGTGGCCCAGGCCGCCGATGGCGGTCATGATGCCGGAGGCGAGGCCCCGCTTGACCGGCGAGCCTCGGCCCGAGAGCCTGCCGTCGTCGTGGGCGGCTTCCGTGAAGCCCATGGAGATGCCCGCGCCCACCGAGGCCGACAGCCCGACGAGGAAGGTCTGCCAGGTGTCCTGCGTGGCGAAGGCCGCCGCGAAGATCGGCGCGAGGGTCGAGACCGAGCCGTCCATGAGGCCCGCGAGGCCCGGCTGCACGAAGGTGAGGATGAACTTGCGGCGCTCCGTCTCGGCCTCCTCCTCCTTCACCGATTCCGGCGTGTGGGCGAGGCCGAGCCGGCGGGCGAGGGATTCGTGCGCCACCTCCGCCGCCGCGAGGTCGCCGAGGAGCTTGCGCGTGGAGGCGTCCGTGGTGCGCTTGGCGGCCTCCACGTAGAAGCGGTGGGCCTGGGCCTCCATGTCCTCCGCGGCGCCGCGCACCTTCTCGATGCCCAGCGGCCGCACCAGCCAGTCGGGCTTCCGCTCGTAATAGCCGCGCACGTGCTCCCGGCGGATTAGGGGAATCGTCTCGCCGAAGCGCCTGCGGTGCATCTCGATGAGGGCCGCGCGATGGGCGTCCTCCTCCGCGGCCATCTCCTCGAAGACCTTGGCCGATTGCGGATAATCCTCCCGCAGTCCCTCGGCATAGGACCGGTAGATCCGCGCATCGTCCTCCTCCGACGAGATGGCGAGCGCCAGGATCTCCTGCTCGGAGAGCGAATCGAACGGGCGGCGGCCGAAGGAGAAGACGCGGGCGAGCATGGGAGAGCCTTGTTTAGAAGAGTTCTAAATAAAGGCTGCCCGCCGCAGCGTCAATCCGGCGGACGAGCCTCCGCTTCGGGACATGAAAAAGGCGCGGCCGGGACCGCGCCTTTCGATTGTTTTCGGGTCGGGGCCGGAAGCCTCACTCGCCGGCGTTCGCAGCCTTCTGCTGGTCGCGCTGGGTGCGTTCCGCGTCCCTTTCGGCCTTCAGCTTCTCGGTGATGTCCTCGCCAGTCTCCTGGTCGACGACCTTCATGGAGAGGCGGACCTTGCCGCGCTCGTCGGTGCCGAGGAACTTCACCTTCACCTTGTCGCCCTCCTTCACCACGTCGGTGACCTTGGCGACGCGGTTCCGGGCGAGCTCCGAGATGTGCACGAGGCCGTCGCGGGAGCCGAAGAAGTTCACGAAGGCGCCGAACTCCATCACCTTCACCACCGTGCCCTCGTAGATCATGCCGACCTCCGGCTCCGCCACGATGGAGCGGATCCAGTTATAGGCCGCCTTGATCGACTTGGCGTCGGCGGAGGCGATCTTGATGAGGCCGTCGTCGTTGATGTCGATCTTGGCGCCGGTCTTCTCCACGATCTCGCGGATGACCTTGCCGCCGGAGCCGATGACCTCGCGGATCTTGTCGACCGGGATCTGCATGGTCTCGATGCGCGGGGCATGCTCGCCGAGCTCGGCGCGCGGCGCGGTGAGCGCCTTGTTCATCTCGCCCAGGATGTGCGCGCGGCCTTCCTTCGCCTGGTCGAGCGCGACGCGCATGATCTCCTCGGTGATGCCGGCGATCTTGATGTCCATCTGGAGCGAGGTGATGCCCTGCTCCGTGCCGGCCACCTTGAAGTCCATGTCGCCGAGGTGGTCCTCGTCGCCGAGGATGTCGGAGAGCACCGCGTAGCGCTCGCCCTCGAGGATGAGGCCCATGGCGATGCCCGCCACGGGGCGGCGCAGGGGCACGCCCGCGTCCATGAGCGCGAGCGACGAGCCGCAGACGGTCGCCATGGAGGAGGAGCCGTTCGACTCCGTGATCTCCGACACGACGCGGATCGTGTAGGGGAACTCGTGGGAGGGCGGCAGCATCGGGTGGATGGCGCGCCAGGCGAGCTTGCCGTGGCCGATCTCGCGGCGGCCGGGCGAGCCCATGCGGCCCGTCTCGCCGACGGAGTAGGGCGGGAAGTTGTAGTGCAGCAGGAAGGTCTCCTTGCGGGTGCCTTCCAGCTCGTCCACGAACTGCTCGTCCTCGCCGGTGCCGAGCGTCGTCACCACGAGGGCCTGGGTCTCGCCGCGGGTGAAGAGCGCCGAGCCGTGGGTGCGGGGCAGCACGCCCACCTCCGCCAGGATCGGGCGGACGGTGCGCACGTCGCGGCCGTCGATGCGCGTGCCCTCGTCGAGGATGTTCCAGCGCACGATCTTGGCCTGGACCTCCTTGAACACGGACTTGACCGTCTCGGGGTCGAACCGGGCCTCGCCCTCGGCCGGGCAGAGGGCGTCCATCACCTTGGCCTTCACCGCGTCGACGGCGGCATAGCGGTCCTGCTTGCGGGTGATCTTGTAGGCCTCGCGCAGGTCCTTCTCGGCGATCTCGAGAACCGCCTTCTCCACCTCCGACAGGTCGGCGGGCTGGAAGTCGCGGGGCTCCTTCGCGGCCTTCTCGGCGAGGCGGATGATCGCCTCGATGACCGGCTGGAAGTGCTTGTGGCCGAACATCACCGCGCCGAGCATCACGTCCTCGGGCAGCTCCTTCGCCTCGGATTCCACCATCAGCACCGCTTCCGAGGTGCCGGCGACCACGAGGTCGAGGGCCGACTGCTCCATCTCCTGGAGCGGCGGGTTCAGCTTGTACTGGCCGCCGATGTAGCCGACGCGGGCGGCGCCCACCGGGCCCATGAACGGCACGCCCGACAGGGTCAGGGCCGCGGAGGCGGCGACCATGGCGACGATGTCCGGGTCGTTCTCGAGATCGTGCGAGAGCACGGTCACGACCACCTGCGTATCGTTGCGGTAGCCCTCGACGAAGAGGGGGCGGATCGGGCGGTCGATGAGGCGGGAGACCAGGGTCTCCTTCTCGGTGGGACGGCCCTCGCGCTTGAAGTAGCCGCCGGGGATGCGGCCCGCGGCGTAGGTGCGCTCCTGGTAGTTCACCGTGAGCGGGAAGAAGTCGACGCCGGCCTTCGGCTCCTTGGCCGAGACGACGGTGGCGAGCACGGTGGTCTCGCCGTAGGAGGCGACGACGGCGCCGTCCGCCTGGCGGGCCATCTTGCCCGTTTCGAGAACGAGCTTGCGCCCGGCCCAGATCAGTTCTTCGCGTTGAACGTCAAACATGGATTGGTCTTTCATGACACGGCGGGGGCTCGATGCCATGAGCAAGACGGCAAGGGGCTCCGCGGCCGGTCGTCGTGCCGCCTCGAAGCCCCTTGCGATCCTGCCATGGCCATCGCGTCGCCCGCCTCTTGATCGAAGGCGCAGGGCCCGCGGCCGTCTGCGCCAAGAGGCCGTCCGGAGCCGGGCTCCGGACGGAAATGTCCCGAGTGAGCTTAACGGCGGATGCCGAGCTTCTCGATGACGGTCTTGTAGCGGCCCTCTTCCTTCTTCTTCAGGTAGTCGAGAAGGGAGCGGCGCTGGGACACGAGCTTCAGGAGGCCGCGGCGGGAGTGGTTGTCCTTCGCGTGGGTCTTGAAGTGCTCGGTCAGGTTGTTGATCCGCTCGGTCAGGATGGCGATCTGCACCTCGGGGGAGCCGGTATCGCCGGCCTTTTGAGCGAATTCCTTGATCAGCGCGTTCTTGCGCTCAGCCGTGATCGACATCGTCAGTCCTTTCAGCTTGGCTTCTAGAGAGCGACCTCCCTCCGGGGAACGCCTGTTCCGGGGCAGCGGAGGTCCGTTTCGCCGGAGACGGCCGGGCCGGGATGTCGTCCAGCGCGGTCGGATCTCGAGGCGCATCACGCGGGCAGGGCCTGCGGGAAGTGGGGGCACCATACACGAAAACCGTGCGAGCGCCAGAAAAATCGTTTTTTCCAGGCCCTGCAAGGACCAGGCCCTGCAAGGATCTGACGCAGGGAAAGCGGCGGGCGCTGCCAACCCCCCGAGGGGAGGGCGGAACAAGTCGGACGCCCGGCCTGTTGGAGAGGCAAGCCGAAACCTCAAGCTCTCTTCCAAGGAGTCGCTTCCATGGCGTCCACCACCGCCGACCTCGCCTCGTCCGAAACCGTCCGCTCCATCTTCGTCACCGGCCTCCAGAACGCCCACGCCCTCGAGAAGGAGGCGGTCCAGCTCATGAGCCGGCAGCTGGAGCGTCTGGAGAACTATCCCGAGATGTCGGACATCCTGCGCCGCCACATGCAGGAGACCGAGCAGCAGATCCGCCGCCTCGACGAGATGCTGCACACCTTCGGCGAGGACCGCTCGCTCCTGAAGGACGTGGCCACCCAGTTCATGGCGAATCTCGCCGCCGCCGGGCACATGCCCATGGCCGACGAGATCCTGAAGAACACCTTCGCCAACCACGCCTTCGAGAACTTCGAGATCGCCGCCTACATGTCCCTGATCGCCATGGCCGAGGCGAGCGGCTACGGCCGCTTCGTCCCGGCCCTGCAGGAGACCCTGCGCGAGGAGCAGAACGCCGCCCAGGCGATCCGCGACCAGATCGAGCCGATCACCCGCAAGTACCTGATGCGCGAGGCCCAGGGGCTGAAGGCGGACCGGTGACCGTGCGGCTTGCCCGCCTCGTTCCGGGCCCGCCCGAGGCGCTCGGGAGCGAGGCGCGTCTCAGGCTCCCAGGTTGAACACCCGGTGCGGCACCAGTTCGCCGCGCTCCACGTCGCCCACGGCGACGAGGACGCCGCTGCAGGTGGCGTAGACCTTGCCGGAGACGGGCGCCTCCCGGCCGCGCAGGATGATCGACTGGCCGCGCATGAGGCGGCCCGCCATGTCGCGGCTCACCGGCACGGCGGGAATCTCGCTGAGCGCCGCCTCCACGGGCCGCAGGGCGGCCGGGTCGGTCGTCATCCCGTCCACCGTCACCGCGTCGGCCTCGGTGAAGGGGCCGACCCGCGTGCGCCGCAGGGCGGCGATGTGGCCGAGGCAGCCGAGGGCCCGGCCGAGGTCGCGGGCGATGGCCCGCACATAGGTGCCCTTGCCGCAATCCGCCTCCAGGACCGAGCGGTTGCCCTCGTGGTGGACGAGGGCGAGGCGGTCGATCTCGACCCGGCGCGGCTGCAGCTCCACCGCCTCGCCGTCGCGGGCGAGGTCGTAGGCGCGCTCGCCCTGGATCTTGATGGCGGAGAAACGCGGCGGCACCTGCTCGATGGAGCCCGTGAAGCGGGGCAGCAGGGCCTCGACGGCGGCGGCGTCCGGCACCCTGTCGGTGCGGGCGACGATCTCGCCTTCCGAGTCGTCCGTGTCGGTCTCCGCGCCCCAGGCGACGGTGAACACGTAGGACTTGCGCCCGTCCATCACGAAGGGAACGGTCTTGGTGGCCTCCCCCAGCGCGATCGGCAGGATGCCGGAGGCGAGCGGGTCGAGGGTGCCGGCGTGGCCCGCCTTCTTGGCGGAGAGGCTGCGCTTGACCACCGCGACGGCGTGGGTCGAGGTCATGCCCACGCCCTTGTCCAGAATGATCCAGCCATTGACGTCGCGCTTCTTCGGGCGGTCGCCTTGGGGTCGCCGCTGCGGTCGTTCTTCGGTCATGAATGTCACTCGTCGTTGTCGTCGGCTGCGTCGTCGGCGGGTCTGGCCGTGTCGCGCGTCACCTTCTCGGAGCGCAGCAGCGCGTCGATCCGCGCGGCCTCGTCGAAGCTCTCGTCGCGGCGGAAGCGCAGGTCCGGGGCGAACTTCAGGTTGACGCGGTGGGCGACCTCCTGGCGCAGGACCTTCTTGTTCCGCTCCAGGGCCTTCAGCACCGCGTCCTCGTCCTTGCCGCCGAGCGGCATCACGTAGGCGGTGGCGAGCTTCAGGTCCGGCGACATGCGCACCTCGGGGATGGTGATGACGTTCCTCGTCAGCACCTCGTCCTGCAGGTCGCCGCGGGAAAGGACCTCCGCGAGCGCGTGGCGCACGAGCTCGGCGACGCGCTGCTGGCGCTGGGAAGGTCCGGCGGTCTGTTCGAAGCGTTTTGCCATTTTCAAGCCTCCGGGATTGGACCGGATCGTTCAAAAGAGCGCATGGCCGGGACGGGCCCGGCCATGGCGCTTGCGTTTTTCGGGCGGCGGAGAAGCGGCCTTACAGCGTCCGCTTCACCTCTTCCACGCGGTAGCACTCGATCACGTCGCCGACGCGCATGTCCTGGTAGTTCTCGAAGGCCATGCCGCAATCCTGGCCGGCCGTGACCTCGCGGGCATCGTCCTTGAAGCGCTTGAGCTGGGACAGCTTGCCTTCGTGGATGACCACGTTGTCGCGGATGAGGCGGACATGGGCGCCGCGCTGGACCACGCCGTCGAGGACGCGGCAGCCGGCGACCTTGCCGACCTTGGACACGTTGAACACCTCGAGGATCTGCGCCTCGCCGAGCCGCTCCTCGCGGAGCGTCGGGGCGAGCAGGCCCGACATCGCCGCCTTCACGTCATCCACGAGGTCGTAGATGATGTTGTAGTAGCGGATCTCGACCCCGGTCCGCTCGGCCGCCTCGCGCGCCTCCTTGTGGGCGCGCACGTTGAAGCCGAGGATGATGGCGCCGGAGGCCTCCGCCAGGGTGACGTCCGATTCCGAGATGCCGCCGACGCCGGCCTGGACCACGCGGGCTCCCACCTCTTCGGTGCCGAGCTTCTCCAGGGCGCCGACGATGGCTTCCGCCGAGCCCTGCACGTCCGCGCGCACCACGAGCGGGAATTCCTTGCGGCCCGCTCCGGCCTTCAGGTCGCGCATCATGTCGGCCAGCGTCCGGCCGGCCGCGCCCATGCGGGCCGCCTGCCGTTCGCGCTTCTGGCGGGCGCGGTACTCGGTGATCTCGCGGGCGCGGGCTTCCGATTCCACCACCGCGACGCGGTCGCCCGCCTCCGGCGTGCCGTTGAAGCCGAGGACCTCCACGGGAACCGAGGGGCCCGCCTCCTTCACGGTGCTGCCCAGGTCGTTGATGAGCGCGCGCACGCGGCCCCACTCGGCGCCCGCCACCACGATGTCGCCCGTGCGCAGGGTGCCGCGCTGGACGAGGACCGTGGCCACGGGGCCCCGGCCGCGGTCGAGCTTGGCCTCGATGACCGTGCCTTCCGCGGAGCGGTCGGGATTGGCCCTGAGCTCGAGGATCTCCGCCTGGAGCTGGAGGCCTTCGAGCAGGGAGTCGAGCCCCTGGCCGGTCTTGGCCGAGACCTCGAACTCGAGGGTGTCGCCGCCCATGGATTCCACCACGACCTCGTGGCTGAGGAGCTCGGTGCGGACCCGCTGGGGATTGGCCTCGGGCTTGTCGATCTTGTTGATCGCCACGATGAGCGGCACCCCCGCCGCCTTGGCGTGGGCGATGGCCTCGATCGTCTGCGGCATGACGCCGTCGTCGGCGGCCACCACCAGCACCACGATGTCCGTCACCTTGGCGCCGCGGGCGCGCATGGCGGTGAAGGCCGCGTGGCCGGGGGTGTCGATGAAGGTGATCTTGCCGCCGAGGGGCGAGGTCACCTGGTAGGCGCCGATGTGCTGCGTGATGCCGCCGGCCTCGCCGGAGACCACATTGGTCTTGCGGATCGCGTCGAGCAGCGAGGTCTTGCCGTGGTCGACGTGGCCCATGATGGTCACGACCGGCGGACGCGGCTGCAGGTTCTCGTCCACGTCCGGCGTGTCGAACAGGCCCTCCTCGACGTCCGACTCGGCGACGCGCTTCACCGTGTGGCCGAGCTCCTCCGCCACGAGCTGGGCGGTGTCCGCGTCGATCACGTCGGTGATCTTGTGCATCTGTCCCTGCTTCATCAGGAACTTGATCACGTCCACGGCGCGCTCCGACATGCGGTTGGCGAGCTCCTGGATGGTGATCGTCTCCGGGATCGTGACCTCGCGGGCGATCTTCTCCTTCTGCTCGACCGGGCGGTGGCCGGTGAGGCGCTGGTTGCGGCGGCGGAAGGACGCGACGGAGCGGGTCCGCTCCTCGTCGCCGGCGAGGGCGTTCGTCAGGGTCAGGCGGCCGCGGCGCTTCTCCTCGCCGGGGGCGGCCTTCGGGGCCTTGGGCAGGGCGGCGGGCTTCGCCGCGGCACCGGGACGCCGCGCGGCGCGCGGATTGTCCTCGTCGTCGATCTCGACGGCGCGGGCCGCCACGGGCGGAGCCGTGCGGGCGTTGGGCTTGGCCGCGGTGGGCTCCGGAATGGCCGGGGCGGCCGGGCGGGCCATGTGGTTGAGGCTCGGCGGCCGGCGGCCGTCGTTGCCGCCGGGGCGCGGTCCGCCGAAACCGGGACGCGGGCCGGCGCCGGCCGGACGCGGACCGGAACGGTCGCCCGTGCGCTCGCCGGCGGGACGGGGCCCGGCGCCGGGACCGCGGCCTGCGGGGGCGGGCGCGGCGGCCTGGCGGGCAGGAGCGGGCTCCTCGCCGAGACGGCGGCGGGCCTCCTCCTCGGCGCGGCGCTTGCGCTCGTCCTCCTGGCGGCGGCGCTCGTCCTCCTCGCGCTTGCGGGCCTCGGCGGCCTCGCGCTCGCGGGCCTCGGCGGCCTCGCGCTCGGCGCGGCGGCGGGCTTCCTCCTCCTGGCGCTTGCGGTCCTCCTCCTCGCGGCGGCGGGCGTCGGCCAGCGCCATGGCGCGGGCGTCGCGCTCCTGCTCCGAGAGGGTGCGCAGCACCACTCCCGACCGCGGCGCGTTGGCGGCGGGCGCTCCCGGGCGCTGCCCGCGGCCCTGCTGCGGCTGGGCCGGCTTCGGCTGGGCCGGGGCCGGCGCGGCCGGAGGCGGGGCCGCCTTGGTCTGTTCAGGCGCTCCGCCGGGGCCGACGGGGCGACGCTTCACCGTCTCGACCACGACCGCCTTGGAGCGGCCATGGGAGAAGCTCTGGCGCACCACGCCCTGCTCGACGGGTCGCTTCAGTGAAAGCGTCTTGGACGACACGTGGAGTGTCTTGTCGCCCGGATTCTTCGTATCGCTCATTCCGCTCAATATCCTGCGGGTTTCAAAATCGTGGGTTCGCCGGTCTCGAGATCGAGGCCAGCCTGATCGGCATCGAGGCCGCAATAGGTGCGGTAACGATGCCAGCGGTTCAGAAAGCCGTCGCTCCCAGCGCCCGCGACGAGGGCAGCATGTATCACATGTGACCGGCCTAATGCCAAATCCAATTCGTCATTCGACAATACTTGGACGACCGGAAAGCTAGATATTGCGTCGCCGAGGCGTTTTCGCAACTGGTTTGCGATCTTTCTTCGCCCATCTTCGGCCGCTTCTGCGGCATGAATAAGGGCGGCGAGGGGCTTTTCCGCGATGGCCGCCTCCACCTTGTGGAACCCGGTGACCACCGCCCCCGCCTTGTTGGCGAGGGACAGGCTCTGGCGCAGGTCGGTCCGCAAAGCCTCCCGGATGTCGCCGGGCAGGCTCTCCGGGACCTTCACCTCCGCCTTGAAGGCGCGGGCGAAGAGGCGGCGCCTGACCGCCTCCTCCACCAGGTCCTGCCGGGCGCCGACCCACACGCCCCGCCCCGGCAGCCTGTGCCTGAGGTCGGGCACGACCTCCCGGTCGGGCCCCAGGACGAAGCGGATCAGCTCCGCCGGGGGGCGAACCGCCCGGGTGACGATGCAGGTGCGCTCCGGTTCATGCCGCGGCACGGGGTGTAACCTCGCTCGCATCGGACCCAAAAGTGGGGAGTCCACCTTTGGGATCCATTCGATGCTCCCTTTCCAGAACTGCGCATCGTCCGGAGCGGAAAACCGGGTCCGCCTTTCGCCAGCGCGGCCCGCTGGGTCCGCACGATGCGCTCGCCATGGCCGTCAGGAGGGCTGGGCCTCGGTTTCGGCCTCGTCCGCCGACCCCTCGGTTTCCGCCGTCTCCGCGGGCGCCTCGATCCAGCCGGCCTTCACGCGGGCGGCCATGATCATGGCCTCCGCCTCGGCGCGGGACAGGTCGAAGCCGTCGAGCGCCCCGGCATAGCGGGTGGCGTCCTGGCCGCGGCCCTCCGTCCAGCCCACGAGGTCGTCGGTGGCGCAGCCGGCCAGGTCCTCGACCGTCTTGATGTCGTTCTCGCCCAGCGCCACGAGCATGGCCGTGGTGACGCCCTCGATCTCCTTCAGGTCGTCCGAGACGCCGAGCTCCTTGCGGCGGGCCTCGTTCTCCGCCTCGATGCGGGCGAGGTAGTCGCGGGCGCGGCTCTGGATCTCGCTCGCGGTGTCCTCGTCGAAGCCCTCGATGGAGGCGACTTCGGACGGATCGACATAGGCGATCTCCTCGACCGAGCGGAAGCCCTCCGAGGCGAGGAGCTGGCCCACCACCTCGTCCACGTCGAGGGCGTTCATGAACAGCTCGGTCCGCTCCGCGAACTCCTTCTGGCGGCGCTCCGATTCCTCGGCCTCGGTGAGGATGTCGATGTCCCAGCCGGTGAGCTGCGAGGCGAGGCGCACGTTCTGGCCGCGGCGGCCGATGGCGAGGGAGAGCTGGTCGTCGGGCACCACCACCTCGATGCGGTCGGCCTCCTCGTCGAGCACCACCTTGACCACTTCCGCCGGCTGGAGCGCGTTGACGATGAAGGTCGCCTGGTCGGGCGACCAGGGAATGATGTCGATCTTCTCGCCCTGGAGCTCGCCGACCACCGCCTGGACGCGGGAGCCGCGCATGCCGACGCAGGCGCCGACCGGGTCGATGGAGGAGTCGCGGGAGGTCACGGCGATCTTGGCGCGGGAGCCCGGATCGCGGGCGACCGCCTGCACCGAGACGATGCCGTCGTAGATCTCCGGCACCTCCTGCGCGAAGAGCTTCGCCATGAACTGCGGATGGGTGCGCGAGAGGAAGATCTGCGGCCCGCGCGCCTCGCGGCGCACGTCGAACAGGTAGGCACGGATGCGGTCGCCGGGGCGGAAGGTCTCGCGGGGGATCAGCTCGTCGCGGCGCACGATGGCCTCGCCCCGGCCGAGGTCGACGATCACGTTGCCGTACTCGACCCGCTTGACGACGCCGTTCACCACCTCGCCGATGCGGTCCTTGTATTCCTGGTACTGGCGGTCGCGCTCGGCGTCGCGCACCTTCTGCACGATCACCTGCTTGGCCGACTGCGCCGCGATGCGGCCGAAATCGAAGGGCGGCAGGGTCTCGGCGATGGTGTCGCCCACCTGCGCCGCCGGGTTGTGGCGGCTGCGGGCCTCGGAGAGGGTGATCTCGCGGGAATCGTTCTCGAGCGCGCCGTCGTCGACCACCAGGAGGTGGCGGGACAGGCGCAGCTCGCCGGTCTTGGGGTTGATCTCCGCGTGGATGTCGGTCTCGGCGCCGTAGCGGGAGCGCGCGGCCTTCGCGATGGCGTCCGCCATGGCGTCCAGCACGATCTGCTTGTCGATCACCTTCTCGCGCGCGACCGCATCGGCGATCTGCAAGAGCTCAAGCCTGTTGGCGCTGACTGCCATCGAGGTCACTCCTTCTTCGTCTTCTTCTGCGGGCCGCGCGGACGAGGCGCCGGCTCCGCCTGTGAATCGTGTTCGTCCTCTCCGGCGCCCTCCGCCGGCGGCGCCGAGCCCCGGCGCAGGGATTCGCGGATCAGTTCGTCGGTCAGGACGAGGTGGGCCTCGCCGAGATCCGCCAGGGGCAGATGCACGGTGCGCTCCTCGCCCTCCTTCACGTCCGGCAGCTCGACCGCGACGGTTCCGTCGCCGACGCCCCGGAGGATGCCTCGGAAGCGCTTGCGGCCGTTGAGGGGGACGGCCAGCTCGATCTTCGCCTCGTGGCCGGTCCACCGCTCGAAGTCGCTCACGCGCACCAGGGGGCGGTCGATCCCGGGGGAGGAGATTTCGAGATAATACTCCCGATCGATCGGATCTTCGAGGTCGAGAACCGGCGAAAGGGCCCGGCTCACCGCCTCGCATTCATCGACCGACATGGTGCCGTCCGGCCGTTCCGCCATGATCTGCACCGTGCAGCCGTTGGTGCCGGTCACGCGGACCCGCACCAGGTTGAAGCCCAGGTCCTCGATCACCGGCTCGACGATGGCCGCGACGCGGGCGGCCACGCCGGATTCCGTCACCAGACGCTTGTCGCGATCGTTCGCCATGGGCTGCGTGCCATCTCTCAAAGGTTCCTGCGCTCCGGCCGCGGCAATAAAAAAGAGCGGACCCGGCGGGGCCCACTCTCGAACGGCAGTTCACACTGCAACCGGAGCTGACATCAGGGATATAGCGATTCCGCGCCCGAAAGACAAGAAGGCCGTCGCTGCGGCGTTTCCCGCGTCCCGGGACGACGATCCGTCACACCCGCACGATGCGCAGATAGCTCGGCACGCGGCCTTCGCGGATCGCCTTGGCCTCGTAGCGGGTGCCGGGCCAGCCCTCGTAAGGCTTCCGCCAGTCGTCCGGGCGCTCGGCGATCCAGCGGAAGTCGGGGGAGCGGAGCACGCGGGCCAGGACCCAGCCCACATAGTTGTCGATGTCGCTGGCGAAGCGCAGCTCCGCGCCCGGCTTCATGACGCGGGCGAGCGCCTTCAGGGTCTCGTCGGAGACGAGCCGGCGCTTGCGCTGCCGGCGCTTGGGCCACGGATCGGGATAGAGGATGTAGACCCGGTCGAGGCAGGCCTCGGGCAGCTGGGGCAGGAGGTCGGTCACGTCCTCGTCCCAGACGCGGACGTTGTCGAGCTTCTCCTGGTCGACCGCGGCGAGGAGCTTCGCCATGCCGTTCACGAACGGCTCGCAGCCGATGACGTTCACGTCCCGGTGGGCGCGGGCCTGGGCGGCGAGGTGCTCGCCGCCGCCGAAGCCGATCTCGAGCCAGGTCTCCCGTCCGGCGCGGGGGAACTGCGCGTCGGGCGCCGTCCTCGGGTCGACGCGCAGGGCGGGGAGGAGGGTGCGGATCAGGTCGTCCTGGCCGGCGCGCAGCCTCTTTCCCTTCCGGCGCCCGAAGAAGGCGCCGGCCCGTTCGGAGGCTTCGGTCATGGCGGTCAGGCGAGCGCCGCCTTGAGGGCGTCGGCGAGGTCGGTGCGCTCCCAGGAGAAGCCGCCCTCGCTGTCGGGCTTGCGGCCGAAATGGCCGTAGGCCGCGGTGCGGGCGTAGATCGGCCGGTTGAGGCCGAGATGCGTGCGGATGCCGCGGGGCGACAGGTCCATCGCGTCCATCAGGACGGTCTCGAGCCGGCCCTCGTCCACCCGGCCGGTCCCGTGCAGGTCCACGTAGATCGACAGGGGCTTGGCGACGCCGATGGCGTAGGAGAGCTGCAGGGTGCAGCGCTCGGCGAGGCCGGCCGCCACCACGTTCTTCGCGAGATAGCGCGCCGCGTAGGCGGCCGAGCGGTCCACCTTGGTCGGGTCCTTGCCGGAGAAGGCGCCGCCGCCGTGGGGCGCCGCGCCGCCGTAGGTGTCCACGATGATCTTGCGGCCGGTGAGGCCGCAGTCGCCGTCGGGCCCGCCGATCACGAACTTGCCGGTGGGGTTCACGTGCCACACGGTCTCGGGCGTGACCCAGCCGGCGGGCAAGGTCTTGCGGATGTAGGGCTCCACGATCTCGCGCACGTCGTCGGAGGTGAGCTTCTCGTCCAGGTGCTGGGTCGACAGCACGATCTGGGTCACGCCGACCGGCCTGCCGTTCTCGTAGCGCACGGTCACCTGGCTCTTGGCGTCGGGGCCGAGGACGGAGGCGCCGTTCGCCTTGGCCTTGCGGGCCTGGGTCAGGTCCTCGAGGATCTTGTGGGCATAGAAGATCGGCGCCGGCATGAGCTCGGGCGTCTCGTTGCAGGCATAGCCGAACATGATGCCCTGGTCGCCCGCGCCCTCGTCCTTGTTGCCGGAGGCGTCCACGCCCTGGGCGATGTGGGCCGACTGGGCATGGAGGTACACGGACACGTCCGCGTTCTTCCAGTGGAAGCCTTCCTGCTCGTAGCCGATGTCCTTGATCGCGTCCCGGGCGAGCTCGATCACCCGGTCCTTGGTGATCGATTCGGGGCCGCGCACCTCGCCGGCGATGACCACGCGGTTGGTGGTGGCGAGGGTCTCGCAGGCCACGCGGGCCTCGGGCTCGGCGGCGAGATAGGCGTCGACGACCGCGTCCGAGATCCGGTCGCAGACCTTGTCCGGATGGCCCTCGGAAACCGACTCGCTGGTGAACAGATAGCTTGACCGCCGCACGACGCTCGCCCCTTCAAAAAAACGAGAAATCACCGCCTACCGCCGTAGGCCTTTGAAGATGGTCATGCCGCAGAGCGTTGGAAAGGTCAAGCGAACGCGTTCGTTACGACGAACGCTCCGCCTCCTCCCCCTCCTGGGCGGCCAGGGCGGAGACGAGCTGGACGATGCTCTTGCGGACCCTCGGGTTCTTGATCGCCGTGAACGTGCGGACGAGCTGCAGCCCTTCCGGGGTCGACATGACGTCGGAGATGTAGGGAGAGCTCTCCTCGGCGAAGCCGGAACCCTCCTTGCCGCTCTGGATGCCGTTGAAGAAGAAATGGATGTCGACGCCGAGGATCTTCGCGATGTCGACGAGGCGGCTCGCGCTGATGCGGTTGGTGCCCTTCTCGTATTTCTGGACCTGCTGGAAGGTCAGGCCGAGCAGGTCGCCGAGCTTCTCCTGGCTCATGCCGACCGAGATCCGGCGCATGCGCACCCTGCTTCCGATTTCCTTGTCGATGGAGCCGGTCGACTTCTTCATCAGCGCACGCTTCCTTCGAAATTCCCTTAGGTCAGCGGAATTACTCACGACGGGGCCGCGAACCGCGAAGCGCCATCGCCGCCATTAAGCAGATCAGAAGCATGGCCGTCAAAGCAAACGTGCCGGCGCGCGCCTGGACCGGAGCCGGAATGGCGGCGGGCAGGTCGGCGTCGAGGACGCCCTCGGCGCCCAGCGGCAGGCTCGCGGTCACGCGGCCGTAGGGATCGACCACGGCGGAGATCCCCGTATTCGCGTCGCGGACGAGGGGCAGCCCCTCCTCCACCGCGCGCAGACGGGCCTGGGCGAAGTGCTGGTAGGGCCCGGGCGTTCTGCCGAACCAGGCGTCGTTGGTCACGTTGAGGATGAGCTGCGGGCGCGGCCCCTCCGGCATGAACTCGCCGGGAAAGATCGCCTCGTAGCAGATTGTCGCAGCCACCGGCGGCAGGCCCGGCACGGTGAGGGTCGTGCGGCGCCCGCTCGGCTCGAACCCGCCGGGGATGTGCACGAACTGGCGCAGCCCCATCGCCCTGATGAGCGCGTCGAGGAATTTCGGCACGTATTCGCCGAAGGGCACCAGGTGGACCTTGTCGTAGGAGCCGAGGATGGTGCCGCGGTCGTCGATCACCTGGATGGCGTTGTAGAACTTGCCCACCTCCTCGCCGGGCAGGGGATCGTCCATGCGGGCGGCGCCGGTGACGAGATGCGTGCCCGGCGGCAGCAGGGTGGCGATCTGGTTGAGCTCGGCCGGGCTGCGGTGGAGCAGGAAGGGAAAGGCGGATTCGGGCCAGACGATGTGGGTCGGCGCCGCCGCGTCCCCGGAGACGCCGAGCGGCCGGCTGGCGCTCAAGGCCAGGTAGCGCTGCATGATCGCCTGCCGGTTGCCCGGGTGGAACTTGGCGTCCTGCGGCAGGTTCGGCTGCATCAGGCGAAGGCGCACCCCGGGCACGGAGGGCAGCGGGTCGGCGGGAACCCGCCAGGCGCCGAAGCCGGCCATGGCGGCGAGCAGCGCGGCGGCGAGGACGGGCGCGCCCCAGCGCCTGCGGGCCGGCCCGTCCGAGGCGAGGAGGGCAGGCGCCGCGCCGGTCGCGGTCGCGAGGACGGTCAGCCCGTAGAGGCCGACGAGGGAGGCGCTCTGCATCAGCCAGAGGTTCTGGCCGAGCGCCATGCCGAGGGCGTTCCAGGGAAATCCCGTGAAGAGATGGCCGCGCAGCCACTCGCTCGCGGTGAGCGCGAAGGCGAAGGCGAAGAGCCGCCCCGCCCCCGGCGACCACAGCAGGCGGGCGAGGGCGAAGCCGAAGGCGGGAAAGAAGGCGAGCAGGGCCGGCAGGCCGAGGACGCCGAAGGGCAGGGCCCAGGCGAACTGGTCCGCCTCCACGAGGAAGGCCGCGCCGAGCCACCACAGCCCGGCGACGAAATACCCGAAGCCCCAGAGCCAGCCGGCGAGCGCCGCCGCCGCGAGGCTCCCCCGGCGCGTGTCGCGGACGGAGCCGTCGATCAGCCAGACCGCGGGCGTGAGCGAGAGGAAGAGGGCCGGCAGGAGGCCGAGGGGGGGCATGGCGAGCGCCCCCGCGGCCCCGGCGATCCAGGCCAGGAGGCCGCGCCGCCAGCCGGTGGCGAGGGTCACGGCCTGCGCGAGCCTCTTCATTCGGCGGCGGTGCTCTCGGGGGGGAGGGCGCCGTTCGCCGCGGCGAGGGGGGCGCCCCGGCGGTGGATGCGCAGCCGCTTGACCCGGCGGGGATCCGCGTCGAGCACCTCGAACTCCAGGTTCTCGGGCCCCTCGATCAGCTCGTTGCGGGAGGGCACGCGCCCGGCGAGCGTCACGATGAAGCCGCCGATGGTGTCGATGTCCTCCGCACCCTCCTCCTCCGTCAGGTCGACGCCGAGGGTCTCCTTGATCTCGTCGAGGCTCGCCCGGGCGTCGGCGATGAAGGTGCCGTCGGAGCTCGGCACCACCGCGACGGCCGCCGCGTCGTCGTGCTCGTCCTCGATGTCGCCCACCACCATCTCGACCAGGTCCTCGATGGAGACCAGGCCGTCCGTGCCCCCGTACTCGTCGATGACGAGGGCCATGTGGGTGCGGGTCGCCTGCATCCGCACCAGCAGGTCGATGGCGGGCATCGAGCGGGGCACGAACAGCACCGGCCGCAGGATCTGGGCCGAGGCGAGGGACATGGAGAAGTCCATCTGGCCCAGGTTCGGGCCGGGGGGCGGGCTGCCGTCCTGGTCCTCCTGCGGGCGCCCGTTGCCCGTGTCCGCCCGCATGGCGATGAAGTCGAGGAAGTCGCGGATGTGGACCATCCCCTTCGGGTCGTCGAGGGTCTCGCCGTAGACGGGCAGGCGGGAATGGCCGGCCGTCCTGAAGATGCTGAGCAGCTCGCCCAGACTGGTGTCGGAGGACACGGCCACGATGTCCGCCCGCGGCACCATCACGTCGTCGACGCGGATGCGGTGGAAGCCGAGCACGTTCTTGAGCATCGCCCGCTCCTGGGGCGAGAAGTCCGTGTCCTCGACGGTTTCGGAGAGGGCGTCCTCCAGGTCGTGGCGGATGGATTCGCGGGATTTCAGGCCGAGGCGGGTCAGGACCCGGTCGTACCAGTGCTCGCGCAGCCCGTCGGGGTCCGGGCTCGTCCGGACGGGGCGGTCGCTGCGACTTCGATCTTCGTTCATGTGCCTTGAGTTTCAGCCGGACGCACGGGCGTTCAGGCTGCCATATCGCGATAGGGATCGGCGATGCCAAGGGTGGCGAGCGCCTTCACCTCCAGGGCCTCCATGGCTTCCGCCTCCTCCTCGACCTCGTGATCGTAGCCGAGAAGATGGAGGACGCCGTGGACGATCAGATGGGCGAAATGGTCCGCCAGGGTCTTGGATTCCTCCTCCGCCTCGCGAACCAGCGTCTCATAGGCTAATGCAATATCGCCAAGATGGCGAGGGCCTTCGATGCCGGGCTGCTCCGGGGCCGGGAAGGAGAGCACGTTGGTCGGCTTGTCCTTGCCCCGCCATTCCCGGTTGAGCTCCCGGATCGCCGCATCGTCCGTGAGCATGACGCTCGCCTCGAGCGCCTCCCCCGCCACGTCCGCGCCGTCGGTCTCGGCCGCCGCGACCGCCGCCTCCGCGGCGCGCTGGGCGAGGGCCTCCGCCCCGGGGAGAGCGGACCAGTCGCCCGCCTCGATCACCGTTTCGACCGCGATCACGGCCGGCGGTCCTGGTCCCGGCGCGCCGGCTCGCGGGGCGGCTGGGCCTGGTCCCGGCGGGCATCCGTGTCGTAGGCGGCGACGATGCGGCGGACGAGGTCGTGCCGGACCACGTCCTGCTCCCGGAAGGTGACGCGGGCGATGCCCTCGACCCCGTCGAGGATCCGCACCGCCTCGACGAGGCCGGATTTCTGGCCGGGCGGCAGGTCGATCTGGGTCGGGTCGCCGGTGACGATCATCCGCGAGCCCTCCCCGAGCCGGGTGAGGAACATCTTCATCTGCATGGTGGTGGTGTTCTGCGCCTCGTCGAGGAGCACCACCGCGTTGGTGAGGGTGCGCCCGCGCATGAAGGCGAGCGGCGCGATCTCGATCATGCCGGTCTGGAGCCCCCGGTCCACGTGCCGGGCCTCCATGAAGTCGTAGAGGGCGTCGTAGATCGGGCGCAGGTAGGGATCGACCTTCTCCCGCATGTCGCCGGGCAGGAAGCCGAGCCGCTCGCCCGCCTCCACCGCCGGGCGGGAGAGGATCAGGCGGTCCGCCTGGCCCTGCTCCAGCAGGGAGACCGCGTAGCCCACCGCAAGCCAGGTCTTGCCGGTGCCGGCGGGTCCTTCCGCGAAGACGAGCTCGTGATGCTTGAGGGCCTTGATGTAGGCGTTCTGCGCCGCGTTGCGGGCCCGGACCGGGCCGCGCTTGCGGGTCGCGATCTGGTCGAAGGCGGTGATCCCCGGCAGGGTCGGCTCCTCGGCGGGGAAGAGGCTGCCCTGGAGGGTGCTCTCCTCGATGGCTCCGTCCACGTCCCCGAGGGCGACGCCCATGCCCTGGCGGGCGCGCTCGTAGAGGCCCTCCAGGACCCGGCGGGCGAGCTCGGAGCTCTCCGGCGTCCCCTTCACGGTGACCCGATTGCCGTTGGCGATGGCGGCCACGTTCAGCCGCCGCTCGAGATGGGCGAGGTTCTGGTCGTACTGGCCGAAGACGAGGCTGGCGAGGCGGTTGTCTTCGAAGGTGAGGATGATCTCGGCCTCCTCCTCGACGCCGGGATGCAGCTGCGCGGGGGTGCGGCCCTTCTGCGCTCGCGCGGTCACGTTGTCCGCTTGCCTCAAATGGCTCTCCTCATGCTCCGGGGCCGCGGCCCCTTCCGGCGGCCGAGGCGCCCGATCCGTGCCCCGCCCGGGGAGGCGGGGCGTTCAGGCCGCTGCCCGGTCCTTGGGCCCGACCCGTTCCCCGAACAGGCTGTTGGAGCCCGCCCGGGCGATCCGGACCGTCACGATGTCGCCGATCCGGTGCGCGTCGCTCTCGAAATGGACCGCCTGCAGGTAGGGCGACTTGCCCGCCAGCTGGCCCGGGTGGCGGCCCGGCTTCTCCACGAGAACGTCGAGAGTCTGGCCCACGGTTCCGCGATTGAAAGCCTGTCTTTGGGTTTCCAACAGGTTTTGCAGCCGCGCCAGCCGCTCCGCCTTCACCGGCTCGGGGATCTGGGCCTCGAGCTCCGCCGCGGGCGTGCCCGGGCGCGGGCTGTACTTGAAGGAGAAGGAGCTGGCGAAGCCCACCTCGGCCACGAGCCGCATGGTTTCCTCGAAATCGGCGTCCGTCTCGCCGGGGAAGCCGACGATGAAGTCGGAGGACAGGGCGATGTCCGGACGCGCCCTGCGGATCCGCTCGATCAGGCGGCGGTATTCGTCGCCCGTGTGCTTGCGGTTCATGGCGTCGAGGATGCGGTCGGAGCCCGACTGCACGGGCAGGTGCAGGTAGGGCATCAGGGCCGCGAGGTCCCCGTGGGCGGCGACGAGCTCGTCGTCCATGTCGCGGGGGTGGCTCGTGGTGTAGCGCAGCCGCGCGATGCCCGGCACCTCGGCGAGACGCCGGAGCAGGCGTCCGAGCGACCAGACGCGTCCGTCCGGGCCTTCCCCGTGATAGGCGTTCACGTTCTGCCCGATGAGCGTCAGCTCGCGCACGCCGGCATCGGCGAGGCGCGCCGCCTCGTCGAGGATCCGGGCCACGGGGCGCGAGACCTCCGCGCCGCGGGTGTAGGGCACCACACAGAACGTGCAGAACTTGTCGCAGCCCTCCTGGATGGTGAGGAAGGCCGAGACGCCGCGGCTCAGGGTCTTCTGGCGGCTCGGCTGCGGCAGGTGGTCGAACTTGTCCTCGACGGGGAACTCGGTGTCGACCACCCGCTCCGTCTGCGCCTTGCGCAGGAGCTCGGGCAGGTGGTGGTAGCTCTGGGGACCCACCACCACGTCGACCACGGGGGCGCGGCGCAGGATCTCCCGGCCCTCGGCCTGGGCGACGCAGCCGGCGACCACGACTCTGGTCTCCTGCCCGTGTCCGGCGCGCTCCTCCTTGAGACTGCGGACGCGGCCGAGCTCGGAATAGACCTTCTCCGCCGCCTTCTCCCGGATGTGGCAGGTGTTGAGGATGACGAGGTCGGCCTCCTCCATGGCGGCGGTTTCGCTGTAGCCCTCGGCCGCGAGAACGTCCGCCATGCGTTCGGCGTCGTAGACGTTCATCTGGCAGCCGTAGGATTTGACGAAGACTTTCTTCACGCTGGGAGGCCTGTGTCGCTGGGGTTCGGAACGGGAGAACGGAGCGTTCTTTTAAAGCGTTTCGGACGACAAGAGAATAGCGGCTCTTTCGCGTCCCCTTGTCCCATCCCCGTCATTCCGAGACGGCCGGAGAGCTGGGCCCGGAACCCATAGCCGTCGGCGCTGCAGGACGGGACGCAATGGCCGCCGCAGCTTTTCTCGTCCTTCGAGGCGGGCGTTCGTGGATTCCGGGCTCGCCTGCGGCGCCCCGGAATGACGGGAGGTTCGAGCGACGGTGACCGCTCACGCCGCCTTCAGGGCGCTCCGCACGGCGGCCTCCGCCGCCGCGGTCGCCTCCTTGCGGTTGCCGTTGAAGGGGATCGGCTCGCCCCAGGTCACGGTCACGTCCAGGGGGTGGGCCTCGAGGAAGGTCCGGAGATGGGGGGCGAGCTCCATGTCGCCGTACCAGGCGATGAAGGGCCGCTCGCGCCGCGTCACGGGCAGGCCGTCGCGGCGGATATAGGCGATGGCGAGGGGCTGGAGGAAGACCTGCTCCACCGTGTCATGCATCAGCGCGGTCTGCGCCGCGCCCACCAGGGAGGAGCGGAAGGGCAGCAGCCGGTTGCCGTCGCTCGTGGTGCCCTCCGCGAAGAGCACGATGGTCTCGCCCTTCACCAGCCGGTGGGCGAGGGCGTCGTTGACCTCCGCCGTCGCCTTGCGCCGCTGCCGGTCGATGAAGACCGACCGCTGCAGCCTGGCGAGAAGCCCGACCACGGGCCAGCCCTCGATCTCCGACTTGGCGATGAAGGACAGGGGGTGGAGGGAGCCGATGACCGGGATGTCGAGCCAGGACACGTGATTCGCCACCACCAGGGTCGGCGCGCTTCCCGGCGGGCGGCCGCGCTCGGTCACCCGCACGTTGAAGAGCCGCAGCAACACCCGGTGGAACCACATGGGCGCAAGGTGCAGGACCGGCCGGTTCCAGCGCAGGGCGAGCATCTGCAGCGGAATCAGGACGAGGGCCACGAGGCCCAGGAGGCCGAGCCTGAGGAGGACGCCGAGCCGGCTCACGCCTCGTCCTTGTCGAGAGGGACCGCGTAGAGCTCGAGCCGGTGGTAGACGACGCGGTAGCCGAGCTTCCTGGCGATCTCGGTCTGCAGGGCCTCGATCTCGTCCGAGTGGAACTCGATCACGTCGCCGGTCTCCAGGTTGATGAGGTGGTCGTGATGCTCCCGCGCCGCCTGCTCGTAGCGGGAGCGGCCGTCGCGGAAGTCGAGCCGCTCGATGATTCCCTTCGTCTCGAGGAGCTTCACGGTGCGGTAGACGGTCGAGAGGGAGATCCGCTCGTCCACGGCGGCGGCCCGGCGGTGCAGCTCCACCACGTCCGGATGGTCGGCGGCGTCGTCGAGGATGCGGGCGATGATCCGGCGCTGGCCGGTCATGCGCAGGCCCTTCTCGCGGCAGGCCCGCTCGATCGCGTCGGACCGTCGGATGCGTGCCGTCTTGCTGTTCCGTTCCGCCAAGATTCGACTCCTGGAGATGCTTATAGGGGAGCCGCCGGGCCGGGGCTATAGGTCCAGCGCCATGGTCAGGGCCGTGGCCCGCGTCCCGTCCTCCTTGAGGTAGTAGCCCGGCCTGCGGCCGGTCTCGCGGAAGCCGCGCCCGCGATAGAGCGCGAGCGCCGGGCGGTTGGCGTCCTCCACCTCCAGGTGGACCCGGCGCACGCCGCGGCGGGCGAGCCCCTCCAGGTGCGCGTCGAGGAGCCGGCGCGAACGGCCCCTGCCCCGCTCCGCGGGGGCGAGGGCGATGGTGAGGATCTCCGCCTCGTCGAGGACCGCCCGCGACAGCACGAAGCCGGAGGGCTCGGCCGACCGTCCCACGAAGAGCCCGTCGGCCACGTGGGAGCGCTCGCCGAGCAGGCGGGCGAATTCCAGGCTGCTCCAGGGACGGGCGAAGGCGCTCGCATGGATCGCCGCGAGCCGCCCGGCCGCTTCCGTCCCGAGGGGGGCGATCCGGATGCCCGGCGGCTGGAGGAACCGGCCGAGGACGCTCATCGCCGGGCGATTCGCGCCCCGTCCTGCGGCTTGGCGTCCGGCTCGCGCAGGTAGAGCGGCTTCGGCAGGGCCTGCGCCGGATCGGCGATGGCGCCGAGCCGCGCCACCCAGGCGATGTCGGGTCCAGGCGCCTGGTCGCAGACGGCCACCTCGACCCCCTGCGCCCGCGCCTCGACGGCGAGCGCCTCGGCGGCGGTGCCGGCCACCAGGAGCGGGCCGGACCCGAGGAGGCGGATGACCTCCCGATAACCCATCAGGCTCGGGGGAATGATGGCGCGCCCGCCGGCGCCGATGGCCTGCACGTAGATCTGCCCGTGCCTGGCGTCGATGGCGGCGGTGAAGAGGCCCCGCCGCTCCCCGGCCATGAGCGGCGCGAGGAAGGCGGAGAGCGTCGCCACGCCCACCACCGGGATCCCGGCGGCGAGCCCGATGGCGCGGGCGGCGGCGATGCCGACCCGCAGGCCCGTATAGCTGCCCGGCCCGACCGTCACGGCGACGCGGCCGAGGGTGCCGAACCCGCCGTCCACCTGGGAGGTGACCCGGTCGATCAGGGGCAGCAGGGCCTCCGCGTGCCCGCGCTCCATGGGAATGGTCTCGCGCGCGAGCGGCTCGTTCCCGCCGGTCTCGAACAGGCAGGCCGAGCAGGCGCCGAGCGCGGTGTCGATGGCAAGGATGCGCACCCTTCGTCTCCCTCCGATCCGGTCTCTTTAGAGCAAGTCCCTCGCGGGAGGGAATGGGATTTCGACGCCGCGCCGTTTCCGGACGGCCGCGGGATCGCGCGAGGCGGCGGCCTCTCCTCCCACAGGCGGAAGGCGCGGGCCCCGGTCAGACCGCCTGGACCTCGCGCACGTCGGGCAGGAAGTGCCGCAGCAGGTTCTGGATGCCGTGCCGCAGGGTCGCGGTGGAGGAGGGGCAGCCGGAGCAGGCGCCCTTCATGACGAGATAGACGACGCCGTCCCTGTAGCCGCGGAAGGTGATGTCGCCCCCGTCGCCGGCCACGGCCGGGCGGATGCGGGTTTCCAGGAGCTCCTTGATGGTGGCGACGGTGGGCGCATCCTCCGCGTCGAAGAACTCCTCGCCGTCCTCCTCGTCCATGCCCGCGCCCTCGCGGAACAGGGGGGCGCCGGTCATGAAGTGCTCCATGATCGCGCCGAGAATGGCGGGCTTCATGTGCTGCCATTCGCCGTCCGCCTTGGTGACGGTGATGAAGTCGTGGCCGAAGAACACGCCGGCGACGCCCGGCACGGCGAACAGCCGCTCCGCGAGCGGGGAGGCGCCGGCCTGGTCGGCGCTGCGGGCCTCGAAGGTGCCTTCCGGCATGACGACGCGCCCCGGCAGGAACTTCAGGGTCGCGGGATTGGGGGTGGCTTCGGTCTGAATGAACATCGGTCCTTCCTCTGCGCCGGTTCAAGGCCGGCCGAGCGGTGAGGGCCCGGGAGCGGGCTTGGAATCGTTCTAACAGGTTCCGGTGGAGATGTGGAATGGGGGCGGCGCGATTCCAAGCCCCGGGGCGGCCCGCCTTCACCCCGCGAGGGCGTCGATCTCCTCGTCGGTCAGGCTGCCGGGCACGATGACGATGGGGACGGGAAACGTGGAGGCGGCCTTGCCGGCGAGGGTGGAGACGAGGGGGCCGGGGCCGTCCTTGCCGGTGCCGGCGGCGAGCACCAGGAAGGAGATGTCCTCGTCCTCGTGGATGAGCCGGATGATCTCCTCGGCCCGCGGGCCGACCCGGATCGCGGTCTCGGGCTCGACCCCGGCGGCGCTGCGCGCCTCGCCGGCGGCGGCGTCGAGGCGCTTGCGGGCCTCCTCCCGCGCCTCCTCGACCATCGCCTCGCCCACGCCGATCCACTCGAAATTGTCGGGCGGCTCGACCACGGCGAGCATGATCATGCTCGCCCCCGTGCGCGCTGCGCGCCGCGCCGCGAAGTGGATGGCGCGGGAGCATTCCGTCGTCGCGTCGACCACCACCAGGAATTTCGGCCGGTGTCCGGTCTCGTAGGATTGGCGCTTGCCGCTCAAGGCCCGTCTCCCGATTCGCGCCGGTCGGTCGGCAGACTAGCGCGCCCGCACGAAGCCGACGATATCCTTCACCGCATCCATGGTCCGTGCCGCGAGCACGCGGGCCCGGTCGGAGCCCTGCGCCAGGACCTGGTCGATATGGCCCGGGTCGGCCATGAGGCGGCGCATCTCGCCGGCGACGGGCGAGAGCTTCGCCACCGCCACGTCCACCAGGGCGGCCTTGAAGCCGGAGAACTGCGCCCCGCCGTGCTCGCGCAGGACGTCGGCCGGGGTCGAGTCCGTGAGCGCGGCGTAGATCGCCACCAGGTTCTCCGCCTCGGGGCGGGTCTTGAGCCCGTCCACCTCGGAGGGCAGGGGCTCCGGGTCGGTCTTCGCCTTGCGGATCTTCTGGGCGATGGCGTCCGCGTCGTCCGTCAGGTTGATGCGCGAATAGTCGGACGGGTCCGACTTGGACATCTTCTTCGAGCCGTCGCGCAGGGACATGACCCGGGTCGCGGGCCCGGCGATCATCGGCTCGGTGAGCGGGAAGAAGGCGTCCCCGAAGCCGTGGGCGGCGATCGATTCGGCGAAGTCGTTGTTGAACTTCTGCGCGATGTCGCGGGTCAGCTCCAGGTGCTGCTTCTGGTCCTCGCCCACGGGCACGTGGGTCGCGCGGTAGACCAGGATGTCGGCGGCCATGAGCATGGGATAGGCGAAGAGGCCGACCGAGGCGTTCTCCCGGTCCTTGCCCGCCTTCTCCTTGAACTGGGTCATGCGGTTCGCCCAGCCCATGCGGGCGATGCAGTTGAACACCCAGGCAAGCTCCGCGTGCTCGGACACCTGGCTCTGGTTGAAGACGATGTGCTTCTGCGGGTCGATGCCCGCCGCCAGGAAGGCCGCCGTCACCTCGCGGATCTGGCGGTTCAGCTCCTTGGGGTCCTGCCACACGGTGATCGCGTGCATGTCCACGACGCAGTAAATGCAGTCGTGGGTCTCCTGCATGGCGACGAAGCGCTTGATGGCGCCGAGATAGTTTCCGAGATGCAGATTGCCCGTCGGCTGAACGCCCGAGAACACGAGCTCCTTGAACTGCGCCATCCTTGTCGACTCCCAAGCTTGCCGCGCGGGGTTACGACAGGGCCCCGTCGCGGCGCAAGCGGCGTCTTTAAGGCTTTTTGACCGCAAGCGCGAGATCCTCCCGTCCGACCGCGCCGGCAAGCCATGCGGCGGCGGCATAGAGCGCGAGCCCGCCGCCGCAGAGGGCGGCAAGGCCGACCGGGCCCGGCTCCGGCGCGAGGGCGAGGGCGGCGGCGAGGCCGAGGGCCATGGTGGCGGTGGCCGGCACGATCCGCAGGGCGCGCGCCCTGAGGCCGGGGCCGGGGCGCCACAGGCCGGCCCGCCGCAGGAGGAGCACCAGCGCGAGCGCATGGGCGAGGCAGCCGAGGCTGATCCCGAGCGCGATCCCGCCCATGCCGAGGAGGCGGCCGAGAACGGCCCCCGCAGCCGCCGTCGCGGCAAGCCCGGCGAGGGCGGCGAGAAGGGTGCCCCGGAGGGCGCCCCGGGCGAAGAGGGTCTGGCTCAGCACCTTGCCCGCGGTGGCGAAGGGCAGCCCGGCGCTCAGGCCCATGAGCACCAGGGCGGTGCCCTGCGCGTCCGCCGCGTCGAAGGCGCCGCGCCGGAAGAGCACCGCGGCGATGGGCCCGGCCAGGACCGCGAGGGCGGCCGCCGCCGGGAGGGCGAGGAGGAGGGCGAGGCCGAGCGCCCGATCCTGGGCCTCGCGCAGGGCCTCCGTTCCCCCCTCGCGGTGGCGGGAGGCGAGCTCCGGCAGGAGGACGCTGCCGGCGAGCGCCGCCATGAGCCCGAGGGGGAGCTGCACCACCCGCTCGGCGTAATAGAGCCACGACACGCCCGAGGGCCAGAAGGAGGCGATCTGGGTTCCCGCCAGGACGAAGAGCTGCATGGCGCCGCTGGCGAGAAGGGCCGGAAGGCCTGCGAGGAGCAGGCCCTTCAGGGCGGGCGAGGGGACGGGCCGGCGGAACCGCACCGGCCGGTCGCCGCGGGCGAGGGCCGCCGCGATCGCGGCGAGCTGGATCAGGCCCGCCGCGCTGGAGGCGGCGGCGAGGAAGGCGGCCTCCCGCTCCGGCGGGAGGGACAGCCGTTCGAGGGCGAGGAGGGCCAGGATCAGCCCGCCGTTCACCGCGAGCGGCGCCAGGGTCGCCGCGCCGTAGCGGCGGCGCATGTTGAGGAAGGCCGCGCCGACGGAGGCGAGGGTCACCCCGAGCACGGTGGGAAAGGCGAGGCGGGTGTAGAGCGCCGCGAGCTCCGCCGCTCCCTCCTGCCCGGAAAGGCCGGGGGCCAGGAGCAGGGCGACGGGGCCCGCCGCGATCTCCACCAGGGCGACGAGCCCGAGGAGCAGGAGGGCGAAGACGATGGTCACGTCTCCGGCGACCCGCGCCGCCTCGCCGGGCTCGAGACGCCCCAGGGCGGGGACCAGGGCCGGGTTGAGACCGCCCTCCGCGACGACCCGGCGCACCAGGTTCGGCAGGCGGAACGCGGCGAGGAAGGCATCCGCCACCGGTCCCGCGCCCAGGACCTGCGCGAACAGGATGTCCCGGGCGAAGCCCAGGACCCGCGAGGCCACGGTGCCGAGGCCGACCAGGAGCGAGGAGCGCAGGAGCGACATGAGGGCCGCGCTTAGAGCATTTTCGGGAAAAGGGGAAACGGGCATTCGCTGGCGCGGCCCTCCGGGTCCGCCCGAAAACGCGGCAGGCGCCATCCGCCCCGATCCGTCCGGTGGGAATGCTCCGGAATCCCCCGCCCGGCGGCCTCACCCCCGCGCGCGGGCGATGGCGGCGCGCTTCTGGTCGAGGGACATCCCGCCCACATAGGCCTCCGTGCCGACGAGATAGGAGGGGGTCGCCACGAGGCCGAGGGAATTGCCGAGGGTGAAGGCCTGCTTCATCCACTGACCCGTGCGCTCCGCGTTCGCCGCCTCGGTGAGACGCTTGCGGTCGCCGCCGAGGCGCTCCGCCTCGGACAGGGCCCGTTCCCCGTCCACCGGGCCGCGCAGGCGGAACAGGGCGAGGTGGAACGGCAGGTAGCGCTCCGCTCCGTAGAGCTGGAAATAGGCCAGGGCCGCCTTGGTCGCGGTCACCGAGGGCAGGCCCAGCACCGCGTAGTTGACGAGGACATAGGTGATCTCGGGCTCCGCCTTGAGCAGGGCCGGCAGGTCCTGCGCCGAGCGCTTGCAGTAGGGGCAGTTGTAGTCGAAGT
This sequence comes from Microvirga thermotolerans, assembly GCF_009363855.1. Classification (GTDB taxonomy): domain Bacteria; phylum Pseudomonadota; class Alphaproteobacteria; order Rhizobiales; family Beijerinckiaceae; genus Microvirga; species Microvirga thermotolerans. Next base: position 239,146 of record NZ_CP045423.1, on the reverse strand, counting down.
ACTCGACCACGATCACGTCCCCGTGGGCGTGCCCGAGCCGGACGGCCGAGGGCAGGTCCAGGGTGTCCTCGAACAGCTCCACGGGAATCCGCTCCGGCTCCGGCGCCTTCTGGGCGAGGGCGGGAGCGGCGAGGCCGGACAGGGAGAGGCCGGCAAGGAGCGAGCGGCGGGTGAGGAGAATCATGGGCTGTGCACTCACGGTCGGGAAAGCGCCCTCGTGGCCCCCGAACGTGTCGGGAGCAAGGCCAAGCTTTCGCGCCTCACGGGGTCGTGAAGCGCATCCCGCCCCGGCCGCGGGCCCGGCCGGGCCGCGAGGCGCTCCCAGGCCGCAAGCGCAATCCTGGCCGAAATAGTCGTTGTGCTTTCCCGCACCTCGGCCAATACAGTTCTACCCTTACGTAAGAACAGGCTCGAAACGAGCAACAGAGGGTTTTTCGAGGAGGAAATCGATGAAGGCGTCCACGCTCAGCTTCAGATTGGCAGTTCTGTTCGTCGTCGCGGGAATGGCGATGGGAATCGGCATGGCGGCGAGCCAGAACCATGCCATCATGCCCGCGCACGCCCACCTGAACCTGCTGGGATGGGTGTCGCTCTTCCTGTTCGGCATCTACTACGAGCGGCGTCCCGCCCTCGACGCGAGCCGGCTCGCCAGGATCCAGGTCTGGCTGTGGTCGGCGGGAACGGTCGTGCTGACGGTCGCCGTCGCCGCCATCCATCTCGGCTACACGGCCATGGACCCGGTGGCCGCGCTGGCCTCCCTCGTCGTGCTCGCCGCCATTCTCCTGTTCGGCTACTTCGTGTTCCGTCCCGCCGCATCGGCGGCGCCGAACCCGAACATGGGGATCACGCCCGCGGAGTGAGCGGCGCGGGACGGCCTTCCGGGCGCCTCTCAGGGCCGGAGAGCCGAAGGCGATGGGTAACGGTTCCGTCGCCCGTCACGCGGGCGAAGCCGAGGCGTTCGTAGAAGGGGAAGGCTTCGGCGGGCGCCCGCACGTTCAGGACGTCGAAGAAGGGCAGCGCGTCGGCCGCCAGGGTCTCGACGAGGCGCCGGCCCGTCCCGAGGCGCCGGACATTCGGATGCACGTAGAGGCGCCTGATGCGCCCGGCGCGGGGATCGCTTCGATAGGGATCGACGGTGCGGCCGCACAGGCCGGCCAGCGCCTCGCCCAGGAAGGCGCCGAGCAGAATTTCGCCCGGCCGGGCGAACCGGTTGCCGCCGTCCGCCCACTCCTCCCGGATCCGCCGCACCATCCGATATCCTTCGCGGAGACTGGCCTCCTCGAGGGCCGAGAACGGGTGGCCTTCGGGAACGACGGGGCGGAGGACCAGGGCCGTGCGGCCGGGCTGCAAGAGGGCTATCCCTCCTCGCCCGTCACGCCGGCGGCGTCCTGCGCCTTCAGCACCTCCGGGCGGGGCATGGAGATGATGTTGTAGCCGGAATCCACGTAGTGGATCTCGCCGGTCACGCCGCTCGACAGGTCGGAGAGCAGGTAGAGCGCCGAGCCGCCGATCTCCTCAATGGTGACCGTGCGGCGGAGCGGCGCGTGGGCCTTCTGGTAGGTGAACATGAGCCGGGCGTCGGAGATGCCCGCCCCCGCGAGCGTCCTGACCGGCCCGGCGGAGATGGCGTTGCAGCGGATGCCGCGGGGGCCGAGATCGGCCGCGATGTAGCGCACGCTCGCCTCCAGCGCCGCCTTCGCCACGCCCATCACGTTGTAGTTGGGCATCACGCGGGTCGAGCCGCCGTAGGTGAGCGTGAGGAGCGAGCCGCCGTTCCTCATCCGCTTCGCGGCGCGCTGGGCGACCTCCGTGAAGGAGAAGCAGGAGATCACCATGGTGCGCGAGAAGTTCTCGCGGGTGGTGACGTCCACGTACGAGCCCTTGAGCTGCGCCTTGTCCGAGAAGCCGATGGCGTGGACCACGAAGTCGAGGCCGTCCCAGCGGGCGTCGAGGGCCTCGAACGCCTTGTCGACGGAGGCGAGGTCCTCCACGTCGCAGGAGAGCACCAGATCCGAGCCGAGGGACTGGGCGAGCGGCGTCACCCGCTTCCCGAGCGCCTCGCCCTGGTAGGTGAAGGCGAGCTCGGCGCCGTGGGCGGCCAGGGTCTTGGCGATGCCCCAGGCGATGGAGTGGTCGTTCGCGACGCCCATGATGAGGCCGCGCTTTCCTTGCATCAGACCGGTCACTCGGGTCCCCCTGTGCATCGGCTCCGTGGTGCGCTGCCGCCCGTCGTCGGGGCGTGCATCGCGAGCCGTGATGGCCATACGGTTGAGCGTGTCCATGTGGGGTCCCCCTTCTGCCGGCCGGAGACCTCGCACGGCCATGTCTCGGTGATGTGACGCTTCCTTAAGCGTTATAACGGCTGAACACCAGAGTCGCGTTGGTGCCGCCGAATCCGAAGGAGTTGGAGAGCACCGTGTCGATCTTGGCGTTGTCGATCCGGCTGCGCACGATCGGCATGTCGGCGAAGGCGGGGTCGAGTTCGTCGATATGGGCGCTCTCGCAGATGAAGCCGTTGTTCATCATGAGAAGGGAATAGATCGCCTCCTGCACGCCGGTCGCCCCGAGGGAGTGGCCGGTGAGCGACTTGGTGGCGGAGATGGGCGGGCACCTGTCGCCGGAACCGAACACCTCGCGGATCGCCTCGATCTCCTTCAGGTCGCCGACCGGGGTCGAGGTCGCGTGCGGGTTGATGTAGTCCACCGGCGTCTTCACGTTCTGCAGCGCCATGCGCATGCAGCGCACCGCGCCCTCGCCGGAGGGGGCTACCATGTCGTAGCCGTCCGACGTGGCGCCGTAGCCGACGATCTCGCCGTAGATGCGGGCGCCGCGGGCCTTGGCGCGCTCCAGCTCCTCCAGCACGAGGACGCCGGCGCCGCCGGCGATCACGAACCCGTCCCGGTTCGCGTCGTAGGCGCGCGAGGCCCTGGCCGGGGTGTCGTTGAACTTGGTGGACATGGCGCCCATGGCGTCGAACAGGGAGGACAGGGACCAGTCCAGGTCCTCGCAGCCGCCGGCGAACATCAGGTCCTGCTTGCCCATCTGGATCAGCTCGTAGGCGTTGCCGATGCAGTGGTTGGACGTGGCGCAGGCGGAGGAGATCGAATAGTTCACGCCCTTGATCTTGAACCAGGTGGCCAGCGTCGCGGAGGCGGTGGAGGACATGGCCTTCGGCACCGCGAAGGGGCCGATGCGCTTCGGGCCCTTGTCGCGGGTGATGTCGGCGGCCTCCACGATGGTGCGGGTGGAGGGGCCGCCGGAGCCCATGACGATGCCGGTGCGCTCGTTGGAGATGTCGCTCTCCTCGAGCCCGGCGTCGCGGATCGCCTGGTCCATGGCCACGTGGTTCCAGGCGGTGCCCTTGCCGTGGAAGCGCATGGCGCGGCGGTCGACCATCTCCTCCGGGTTCAGGGTGGGGGCGCCGTGCACCTGGCAGCGGAAGCCGAACTTCTCGTAATCCTCGGCCTTGCCGATGCCGGATTTCGCTTCCCGCAGAGAGGCCAGCACCTCCTGCGTGGTGTTGCCGATGGACGAAACGATGCCCATTCCGGTGACGACGACGCGCCTCATAGCTACCTCTTCCAAAGAAAAGCCTGACCGATTCCGGCGGACCAGAGGTAAGGCCGGTCCGGCCCGGTCACAACCCTATCACGAACGGCTAGCCGCCGGCCGGTTCGGCCTGGAACAGCCCGACCCGCAGGTCCTTGGCCTCGTAGATCCGCCGCCCGTCCGCCTCCAGCCAGCCGTCGGCGATGCCGAGCACGAGCTTGGAGCGGAAGACGCGCTTGAGGTCGACCCCGTAGACCACCTTCTTGACCGTGGGGAGGACCTGGTCGGAGAACTTCACCTCGCCGACGCCGAGCGCCCGGCCGCGGCCGGGGGAGCCGGACCAGCCCAGGAAGAAGCCCACCATCTGCCACAGGGCGTCGAGCCCGAGGCAGCCCGGCATCACCGGGTCGCCCTTGAAGTGGCAGGGGAAGAACCAGAGGTCCGGCCGGACGTCGAGCTCGGCGCGCACATGGCCCTTGCCGTGCTCGCCTCCGTCCTCGCCGATGGAGGTGATGCGGTCGAACATGAGCATCGGCGGCAGCGGAAGCTGCGCATTGCCGGGGCCGAACATCTCTCCGCGCCCGCAGGCGAGAAGCTCCTCGTAAGTAAAGCTCGACGGGCGGGCCATGCCGGATGACGATCCTTTCCTCGCATTGCGAAACCGGCCTCGAAAACCCTCGAGGCCACCGAAACGGGGCTCTGGTAGCACAGGCTTCGCCGTCCATCAAAGGGACAGGGGCCACGGGATTGCAACTTTGCACCCTGCGGCCGCCCGTCCGCGGCGTCCAACCTTGCGGCAAGGGCCTCGCTTCCCTATGATTACGGGGATAGAAGCATCTTTTCTTGCAATCAGTTCCCGCGATGACCGATCCGTTGGCCGCCTATATCGAGTCCACGACCGCCCCCGCCCACCGGCGGGGCTGCCCGCTCTCGGAGCTGCGGGACAAGCTGCGGCGCGTGGGCCTGCGGCCGACCCGGCAGCGGGTGTCCCTGGGCTGGCTGCTGTTCGGCAAGGGCGACCGCCACATCACGGCCGAGATGCTCTTCGACGAGGCCACCCGCGCCCGGGTGCCCGTCTCCCTCGCGACCGTCTACAACACCCTCCACCAGTTCACGGAAGCCGGCCTCCTGCGCCAGCTCGCGGTGGACGGGGCGAAGGCCTATTTCGACACGAACCCGACCGAGCACCACCACTTCTTCCTCGAGGAGGAGGGCGAGCTGGTCGACATGCCGTCCACGGCCGTCAGCGTCGGCGACCTGCCGCCCCCGCCCCCGGGCATGGAGGTGGCGGGCGTCGAGGTGATCGTGCGCCTGCGCCGCAAGGCCGCCTGAAGTCCCTCCTCGTCCCGCCCAGCCCAGCCGGAGCGGCCGCCGGATCCAAACGCATGCCGCTCGTCCATGTCCTCCTCGCCCTGGCCGTCACCGTCGTCTGGGGCCTGAGCTTCGTCGTCATCAAGCTCGGGATCGGGACGACCCCGCCCCTGCTGCTCGCCTCCCTGCGCTTCCTGTTCGCGGCCCTGCCGGCGGTGTTCTTCGTGCCCCGGCCGAAGGCGGACTGGCGGATCCTCCTCGCCTACGGCTTCTTCCTCGGGATCGCCCAGTTCGGGCTGCTCTTCACCGCCGTCGCGCTCGGGATGCCGGCAAGCCTCGCCTCGGTGGTCATGCAGGCGCAGGTCTTCTTCACCATCTTCTTCGCCGCGCTCCTCATGGGGGAGCGGCCCGGGCCGCACCAGATCCTCGGCGGCGCGGTCGCCTTCCTCGGCCTCGCGCTCATGGCCTGGCCGCGCCTCACGGGCGGAGGCGCCGGCCCCTTCCTGATGACCGTGGCCGCGGCCGCATGCTGGGGCATCGCCAACATCGTCTCCAAGAAGGCGGGGCGGGTCGACATGCTGGGCTTCGTGGTCTGGGCGAGCCTGATCCCGCCCCTGCCGCTCCTCGCCCTCTCCCTCGTCCTCGACGGGCCCGGCCCGGTGCTGGCGGCGGTCTCCCACGCGAATCTCGGGATGATCGGGGCGGTGGCCTACCTCGCCTATCCGACCACCGTCTTCGCCTTCGCGGTCTGGAGCTTCCTGCTCTCCCGCTATCCCGCGGCGACCGTGACGCCCTTCGCCCTCCTGGTGCCGGTGGCGGGAATCCTCGGCTCCGCCCTGATCCTCGGGGAGACCATGCACCCGGTCGAGGCGGCCGGCGGCGCGGTCATCGTGCTGGGGCTCGCCGTCAACATGTTCGGGATCCGCGCGGTCCGGCGCCGGCCGTCATAGGAAGCGGCGCAGCGAAAAGGGCCGGCTCCCTGCGGCTGGAACCGGCCCTCTCCGAACAGCCCCCTCTCCGGGGAGGTCGTGCGGCCCGCCCGGGAGGCCAGGGGCCGCGGCCAAGAGCGAAGCTGCTCAGACGAGCGAGACCTTGCCGGTGGCGAGATCGTAGACGCCGCCGGCCACGAGGAGCTTCTTCTCGGCGGCCCGCGCCTTCAGGATCGGCGATGCGTTCCTGAGACGCTCGACGTTGAGCTTCACGTTGGCGACGATGGCGGCGGCGGCGAGGTCCGGCGCGTTCTCCCTCTTCGCCGCCTCGACGGCGGGCTTGAGGGCGCCGATCAGGTCGGGCAGGTGGCCGGGAAGCTCCAGCCCCTCGTCGACCGCCTTGACCGCCGAGACCAGCGCGCCGCAGCCGGTGTGGCCCAGCACCAGGATCAGCGGGGCGCCGAGGAACTGGGTGCCGAACTCGAGGCTCGCCAGCCCGTCGTCGTTCACGAAGTTGCCGGCCACCCGGACGACGAAGAGGTCGCCGGGGTTCTGGTCGAACGCGAATTCCGGCGCGACGCGGGAATCGGAGCAGCTCACGATGGCGGCGACGGGATGCTGGGACTGCGCCCGGGCGGCCCGTCCGGCGGAGAAGTCCTTCTGCGCCGGGGCATTGGCCACGTAGCGGGCGTTTCCGTCCATGATGCGCTTGAGGGCGTCCTCGCCGCCGATGGCGTTCTGGGGCGCGGCCTGCGCGAAGGCACTGCCGGCCTTCAGGGCGGCGCCGGAAGCCATGGCCATTCCCGCGCCGGCCATGAGCAGGCCGCGGCGGGAGAGATGCGGGGCCGCTCCCGAGGAGCAATTGTCACACATTGTTTCGACCTCATGGTTGGAGGCGCCCGGGGGCGCCGCTGGCGCAGGTATCGATTCCCTTGCGGAAGGCGTACTTTCCGGGGTACCTCGTTAGGAGCAAAGTCCAAAAGTTGCAGGGATCGCCGGCGCCCGTCCGGCCTTCGGACCCGCCGGCGCCGAGGGAGGACGGCCATGGACCGGCAGGCTCCGAACGACGATGTCCCGGCTGTCTCCGCCTCCTACGAGGAGGCGATCCGCTTCTGCGTGGACGGGATCCTGCGGCTGCACTGGGGCGAGAAGCTCATCAACAAGATCTTCGGCCGCGCCACCCAGTCCCATGCGGCGGGGCTCGCGATCGTCATGCACTACGAGGCCCTCGAAGGGCGGGGGTGCCGGCCGACCCTGTCCCGGATCCAGGCCGCCATGGGCAAGGCCCGCACGCTGGCCGCCTTCTTCGCCCTCCTGCGGCTCGCCGGCCTCATCCGGGTCGAGGTCGACCCGGCGGACCGGCGCATCCGGTACCTCGTGCCGACCCCGCTGCTGATCGAGGGCCTGAAGGGCTGGATGCTCCAGCACGTGCGGTGCGGCGAGATCATGGGGCTGATCGAGCCCGGATTCGCCGAGCGGGCGCGCGGGGACGAGGCCCTCTTCGCGGCCTTCGTCGCCCGGGCGCGGCCCGTCATCGAGCGTACGCGCACGCCGCCGGACGCCGCCGCCGCCTGGACCTGGATCGACAGCCTCGATTGCGGCGACAGGATCGGGCTCCTGCTCCTGCGCGGGCACTACGCGGCGGCCCAGGCGGGCGAGGAATGGTTCGCGTTCGACAGCCGCGACGCGGCCGAGAATCTCGGCATCTCCCACTCGCACGTCCGCAACGTGCTCAACCGGGCGGAGGCGAAGGGCCTGCTGCGGCAGGACCGGCGCGGCCACGGCATCGCCCTCTCACCGCGCTTCGTCGGCGAGGCCCGGGCCTGGTTCACCGCGTTCTGGGGCTGGGTCGCCGCGACCGCGCAGGCGACCCGGGCCGACGCGGCGGCCTCGGCGGCTTCCCGGAATCCCGGGCGGGCCGGGCCGCTCCACTGAGCCCGTGTGAGCCCTTGCGCCCTCCGTTCCCGGCAGGTCAGCGAATCAGGCCGAAGCCCACCGCCGCGTAGGCGATGAGGAAGATCGCCACGAAGATATTGAGGAAGCGCGGCGCCACGATGGAGGCGATTCCGAGGATCAGGGCCAGAATGTAGATGATGTTCTTGAGGCTGAAGGACAGGGTCATCGGTCTGCTCTGTGATGGGAGGGTCCTGGAGGGGCGGGGCGGTCACTCGACCTTCTCGTTGGGATAGACGCCCCACAGCTTGTCCTGCTGGATATAGCCGTCCACGTCGCGGGCGCGCTCCATCACGATCACCACCCGGCACCAGGCACCGTCGCAGCTCTTGATGTTGGCGATCACGCCGGGCTGCAGCTGGGCGACCGTTCCGCTCCTGTCGCTCGGGGCCTCGCGCAGGGGGATCGGCGGCACCTCGCCCTTCGCCCAGGGCATCACGAGGGCGGTGCGCCGCCCGGAGAGGAGGGAGTGGAGGACCCAGCCCTCCGTGCCCTCCGAATCGCGGATGCGCCGCCAGGTCTCGTATTCGGCGACGATCTCGACCGGGAGCCCCGCCCGCTGGAACACCCAGGCGGTGCGGTGGTCCTTCGAGGGGCCTTCCCGCAGGTTCACCCGGTCGGTCTTGAGGCTGACGTAGCGGGGGACCGGCAGGCCGGTGCCGAGGCGACCGCCGGGCGGGGTCTGCTGCTGCTGCGCGAGGGCCGGCGGGGCGCCGAAGGCCAGCAAGGCAAGGAGGAGAAGGGTCCTGCGCATGGTTTCCTCAACGTCGGGGTTTGTCTGCGGGGGCGCGCCTCTGGTAGAGAAGCGTGACGGGTCCCGCCACGCGGCGGCTCGTCGCCTTAAGTGGCTGAAACAGAGTTAAGGGAGCGTGAAAGCGCCCGGCCTCTGGTGGTTTTTCGAGCGCGTGGGGGCTTTGCGAGCCGATGAAAAAGAGACCAGTCGTCGTCGTCACCCGCCGGTTGCCCGATGTGATCGAGACGCGCATGCGCGAACTCTTCGACACGCGCCTGAACCTGGAGGACGAGCCCCTGTCCCGGGAGGCCCTGGCCGAGGCCATGGCGACGGCGGACGTCCTCGTGCCGACCGTCACCGACGACATCGACGAGGCGCTGATCGCGCAGGCCGGGCCCGGCCTCAAGCTCATCGCCAATTTCGGGAACGGGGTCGACAACATCGACGTGCAGGCGGCCCTTGCCCGGGGAATCACCGTCACCAACACCCCCGGGGTCCTCACCGAGGACACGGCGGACATGACCATGGCGCTGATCCTCGCCGTGGCGCGGCGCATCCCGGAGGGCGCGCGCATCATTCCGGAAGGCAAGTGGACCGGTTGGTCGCCCACCTGGATGCTGGGGCGGCGCATCACCGGCAAGAGACTCGGCATCGTCGGCATGGGCCGCATCGGCCAGGCGCTCGCCCGCCGCGCCAAGGCCTTCGGCCTGTCGATCCACTACCACAACCGCCGCCACGTGCCCCCGAAGATCGAGGCGGAGCTCGAGGCGACCTACTGGGAATCCCTCGACCAGATGCTGGCGCGGATGGACATCGTCTCCGTCAACTGCCCGCACACGCCCGCCACCTACCACCTCCTCTCGGCCCGCCGCCTCAAGCTGATGAAGCCGGACGCGATCCTGGTGAACACCGCCCGCGGCGAGGTGATCGACGAGGCGGCGCTCACGCGGCTCATCGAGGCGGGCGCCATCGCGGGCGCGGGTCTCGACGTGTTCGAGGAGGAACCCGCCGTCAATCCGCGCCTCGTGCGGCTCGCCAAGCAGGGCAAGGTGGTGCTGCTGCCGCACATGGGATCCGCCACCCATGAGGGCCGCATCGCCATGGGCGAGAAGGTCATCGTCAACATCCGCTCCTTCATCGACGGCCACAAGCCGCCGGACCGGGTGCTGCCCGGCATGCTGTGACCGCCCGCCGGGAGAGGGGATTCCGGCCCGGTCTCCCGGGCCGGCCTTTCGGAGGACGGAGCCGCGCCTACGTGAGGGTGAAGGTCATCGCGATCTCGGCGTTGAGCACCTTCGAGACCGGGCAGTTCTTCTCGGCCGCGCGGGCGAGCTCCTCGAACTTCGCGCGCTCGATCCCCGGCACCCGGGCCTGGAGGGACAGGACGGATTTCGAGATCCGGAACCCCTCGCCCTCCTTCTCGATGGAGACGGTCGCCTCGGTGGCGAGCTCGTCCGGCGTGAAGCCGGCTGCCTGCAGCTGGAAGGCGAGGGCCATGGTGAAGCACCCCGCATGGGCGGCGGCGATCAGCTCCTCCGGATTGGTGCCCCTCTCGTTCTCGAAGCGGGTCTTGAACGAATAGGGCGTGGTCGACAGGACGCCCGAGTCGGTGGTGAGATGGCCGCTGCCGTCCCGTCCCGTGCCCTGCCATACGGCCCTTGCCTTGCGATTCATCATGGTCTCCTTCACCGGTTGCGCGCTTTGATCTAGAGCATCGGTCCCGAAAGGGGACAGGCGCCTTCGGATCGAGGCGGTGCTCTCTCCTCCCGTGAGCGCACGGTCGGTCGCGGGACGCCTTGCCGGAACCACGGGTCCGGTGGATCCTCGGACGGAAAGGCATGCCATGACCGGACTTCACGCCCGCTTCCATCCCCGCCTCCTCCTCGCGGTCCTGGTCGGAGCCGCCGTGGCGCTGGCGCTCCCGGAAAGCCTCGTCCTCAATTCGCGGATCCTGATCGGCTGGGACGTGGGGGTCGTCGCCTATGTGGCCATGATCGGCCTCATGGCCCTCCGCTCCTCCATCGGGCAGATGCAGCGGCGCGCCCGCCTCGAGGACGAGGGCGCGCTCGTCATCCTGGTGCTGACGCTGCTCGCCGCCGTCGCCAGCCTCGGCGCCATCGCCGTGGAGCTGCAGGGCATCCGGGGCGACCGCGAGGCGGACACCGCGTTCCGCCTCGCGGTCGCGGGGGTCACCATCATCTGCTCCTGGTTCTTCGTGCACACGATCTTCGCCGTGCACTACGCGCACGAGTACTACGGCGACGAGGGCGAGCGGGGCGGGCTGCAGTTCATGCAGACGCCGAAGCCGGACTACTGGGACTTCATGTACTTCGCGTTCAACTTCGGCGCCGCCGCGCAGACCTCGGACGTCGTCGTGCTGTCCAAGCGCATGCGCCGCCTCGCGCTCGCGCACACCGTCCTGTCCTTCCTGTTCAACACCACCGTCCTCGCCCTCGCCGTGAACGTGGGCGCGGGGCTGATCTGAGCCTCCGGACGGCCCTTTCGGGGCCGCTGCCCTACCCGCCGTCCGGCTCGCGCCCGCCGTCGACGACGCGGCGGGCGACGGGGTAGGAGAAGCCGGCCCGCGCCAGGACGGCGAGGTCCCTGTCCCGGTGGGGGGCGCGTTCGCCGGGGCGGAAGGGCCCGAGCCTGCGGCGGCGGGCGAGCGCCCGGGCGGCCTCCTCCTCCGGGTCCGCGTCCGGGTCGCCGGCCTCTCCCTCCAGGGCGGCGGCGATGGTCTCCCGGTCGACGCCCTTGAGGGTCAGCTTGGCACGGATCGCCCGGGCCGAGCCGCCGCGCCGGCGCAGGCTTGCGACCCGCGCCTCCGCATAGCGGACATCGTCCACCAGCCCGGAGCGGACGCTCCCTTCCACCACCGCGTCGATGGCCTCCAGGAACTCCGCCGGATCCTCGCCGCGCAGGCGGCAGCGCTTCTCGACCTTCCGGCGCAGCACCCGGCGCAGGTTCTCCGCCGAGGAGGCGTAGCGCTCCAGATAGGCCAGCGCGGCGCGCTGGAGATAGGCGGGCGTGACCTTGCGCGGCGGCCTGCGGGCGATCTTCGGGTTCGGTTCGGTCATGGGGGGGCCGTGCTCTCGCCCGGCTTCTCCACCTGGCCGCCCCGCTGCAGCTGCAGCGCCACGAACCAGCACAGGGAGGCCCAGGCCGCGCCGACGGTCCAGCCGCCGAGCACGTCGCTCGGCCAGTGCACGCCGAGATAGATGCGGCTCGCACCCACCAGCAGCGTGGCGGCCACCGCGAGCCCCATGATGAAGGCCTTGATCCGCCGCCGCTCCTGCACCCGGGAGAGCAGCGCCCCGAGGGTCAGGTAGGTGACGGCGGAGAGCATGGCGTGGCCGCTGGGAAAGCTCGCGGTGTAGACCTGGGTCGCATGGGGCACGAGCTCCGGCCGGGGCCGCTCGAAGCCGAGCTTGAGCCCGGTCGAGAGCAGCGCTCCGCCCACCACCGCGACCGCGACCAGCGCCGCCGCGCCGCGCTTGCCCGCCATGAGCAGGTAGATCACCGACGACGCCGTCACCAGGGTGAGGATGGCGTAGCCTCCGAGCCCGGTGATGTCCCGGGCGGATTCCTCCAGCCATCCCGGCCCGAGCGGGTCCGCGAGGTTCTGCGGGCTGCGCAGGGCGAGCAGGATCGCCGTGTCGAAGGCGTGCGTCTCGCCCTCGAACACCTCCCCGGCGAGGGCGATGAACGCCCAGGCGAAGAACCCGCATCCGGCAAGGGACACCAGGGGGCCGATCTCGTTGAGGCGCAGGCGGAGCCAGAGGCGGGTGGCGGGGGCGAGGATGGTTTGCATGCTGCCAAGATAAGGACCCTTCCCTCCGGTGACGAGACCCGCCGCCTCCGGGCCGAAGGGGCGGTGCGACGACGCGCCCTCGCGGGGATTCTCGCCCGGGGGATCGTCGCTTGCTAGAACGAATCATGAACGAAAGCAAGCAGGGACGAGGAGGCAGCCGGTGGACGGAACGGACGGCCGCGAAGGCGGGAACCCTGGGCGTCCGGGCGTGAGCCCCGCCCTGGGCTCCCGTCGCGTCGTTCTCGGGAGGGGGGCCGTGCGCCGCCTGATCGCCGAGGAGCTCGCGCCGCAGCACGTCGCCTTCGCGGTCGCGGACGCGCCGGATCCGGCAGGACGGGCGAAGGACGGGGCGCCGCCGGTCCTTCTGCCCCGTGCGGTGGGCGAGATCGTCGGCCTCGTCGTCCGTCACAGGGACCCGGAGCGCTATGCCCTGCTCTACCAGCTCGTCTGGCGCGTCCTGAACGGCGAGCGCGACCTCCTGCGGATTCCGGGCGATCCGCTGGTCCACCGCCTCGGCCGCATGGCGCGGGCGGTGGAGGACGACATCCGCGCGATGCAGGCGCGCCTGCGCTTCCGTCGCGACGCGGCGCATCCCGACCGGCTCGTGGCGCGGTACGAGCCGGAGCATTTCGTTCTGGAGGCCGTGGCGCCGTTCTTCGCGGACCGCTTCCGGTCCGTTGCCTGGACGATCCTCACGCCCCTCGGCTGCGTGCGCTGGGACCGGGCGGCGCTCGCCTTCGGCCCGCCCCCGTTCGATCCGTTCCGGGGGGCCGCGGCCCCCGGACCGATCGGGGCTGCGATCCAAACCGCGCGGGCGCGCGTTGAAGGAACGAACGAGCAGGAGAGCGCCATGGCCGACAGGAGAGAGACGGAGCACGACCCGGAGCGGAAGGCCCGGGAGCCCAGGACCCTGCAGGAGCTCAACGCCGCCATCGCCGCGGCCGGTCCCCTCGTGCCCGGGGCGACGCAGGCCGTGTTCGGCGAGGGCCCGGCCCATGCGGACATCGTCTTCGTCGGCGAGCAGCCGGGCGACCAGGAGGATCTGCAGGGACGGCCCTTCGTGGGGCCCGCCGGCCGGCTGTTCGACAGGGCGCTGAAGGAGGTCGGGATCGACCGGGACGAGGTCTATCTCACCAATGCGGTGAAGCATTTCAAGTTCGAGCGGCGCGGCCACCGGCGGATCCATTCCAAGCCGACCGCCGGGGAGGTGAGGCACTACCGCCCCTGGCTCATGAAGGAGCTGGAGCTGGTCCGGCCGAGGCTCGTCGTCGCCCTGGGCGGCACCGCCCTCCTCGCGCTGACCGGCAAGCAGACGCCCATCTCCCGCTCGCGGGGGCGGGCCCGGTTCGGCGGCCTGAACGGCTACGTGACCGTGCATCCCTCCTACCTGCTGCGCCTGCCGGACGAGGAGACCAGGCGCCGCGCCTACGAGGACTTCCTCAGGGACCTGGCGCAGATCCGGGACCTGGCGAAGGCGGATCCGCAGACGGGAGAGCTTCCCCTCGCGGCGGAATAGGCGCCTCCGGGACGCGGGCGCGGCGGCGGCGGTCGAGCCGGCTCATGGCCGGGGTCACCGTCACCCCGTGGAGGAGAATCGAGACGAGGACGATGAGCCCCGCCGTGCTCCACAGGAGGTCCGGCGCCTCGAACCGGCCCCGCTGCAGGGCGTAGGCGAGGTAGTAGATCGAGCCGATTCCGCGGATGCCGAAGAAGCCGATCGCCAGCTTCTCGTCGGCGGGGCGCGGGACGCCGAGAAGGCAGATCCAGCCCGCCAGGGGCCGCACCAGGAAGATCGCCAGGACGGCGAAGACCACGGCGGGCCAGGTGAGGGCCGCGAGGAGGCCCGCGCCGGTGATCGTTCCGCCGAACAGCACGAGCACCATCATCATGAGCAGGCGCTCCAGCTCCTCCGCGAAGTCGTGCAGGCGCTTGTGGTAGGGATGCCCGGCCTGCGTGGCGCGCAGGGCGAGGGCCGCCACGAAGACGCCGAGGAAGCCGTAGCCCCGCGCCATCTCGCACAGGCCGTAGACCAGGCAGGTGATGCCGAGCGCCACGAAGCCCACCCCGGTCCGCGAGAGGCGGGCGCGGTTCGGCAGGTGGAAGGTCAGCCAGCCGAGGCCGCGCCCGGCGAGATAGCCGACGCCCGCCCCGACCGCGATCTTCCACCCGACCGCATAGACGAGCCACTCCGCGAAGGTCCCGGCCCCCGCATCCCGCGTGAGGAAGACCGCCAGGAGCACGAAGGGAAAGGCGAGGCCGTCGTTCAGGCCGGCCTCGGAGGTGAGCGAGAAGCGGACCTCGTCCTCCTCGCCGCTGCCGGGCGGCCCCACCTGCACGTCGCTGGCGAGCACCGGGTCCGTGGGGGCGAGGGCGGCGGCGAGGAGAAGGGCCGTGGCGGCCCCGAGACCCAGGAGGCCGTGGCCGAGGAGGGCGAGGGCCGCGATGGTGAGCGGCATGGCGATCCCGAGGAGCCGCCAGGCGATCCTCCAGCGGAACCAGCCGAAGGGGCGGTCGATCTTCAGCCCCGCCCCGAGCAGGGCGATGATCACCACGAGTTCGCTCAGCCGCTCGACGAGGGCGATCCGCTCGCCGGGATGGGGGATCACGCCCGGCACGTCGGGAACGGCGAAGATCGCCGCGCCGAGGGCGACGCAGGCGATCGGGAGCGTCAGGGGCAGATCCTTGAGGACCATCGGCAGCCAGGCGGTGAGCAGCACCACCGCTCCGAAGCCGGTCAGGACGACGATGTAAGGGTCCATGAGAAGGCGAACGCCGTGCAAGCTCGGCAGTTCCGGCCGCGTGAATTCTCGCTTAACCGCCCCTTAAACCGCCACAATTACCGTGCTCAGGACATGCGAAGGCCGGAGGATGCCGGCCGCATGAAGCGGGGTAAGACGTGGCGAACGGACGCGACCGGCGCGAGCCGTCCTTCGAAACGCCGGCGACCGATGCGGGGGCGATGGATGTCCGCCTCTCCCCCGAGGATCGGGCAGGGGGCAGAATGGCGCAGAAACGGGCTTCGCAGGGCGGGACGCCCTCTCCGCGCCGCCCGGCGCGGCCGAAGAAGGCCAGGCGCCGGAGCGGCTCGTTCCTGCGCCGGCTGGCCTACGGCGCGGTGGTCCTGTGCCTGTGGGGCGTCATCGCCGTGGGCGCCGTCGTCGCCTACTACGCCGCCCAGCTTCCCCCCATCGACCAGCTCACGGTGCCGAAGCGGCCGCCGAACATCGCCATCCTGGCGAGCGACGGCACGCTCCTCGCCAACCGGGGCGAGACCGGCGGGCAGACCGTCTCCCTCAAGGAGCTGCCGCCCTACCTGCCGAAGGCCTTCGTCGCCATCGAGGACCGGCGCTTCTACGACCATTTCGGCATCGACCCCGTCGGCATCGCCCGGGCGGTCTTCCGCAACATCACCCACCGCGGCGTCGCCCAGGGCGGCTCGACCCTGACGCAGCAGCTCGCCAAGAACCTGTTCCTCACCCAGGAGCGCACCGCCTCGCGCAAGATCCAGGAGGCGATCCTCGCCCTCTGGCTCGAGCGCAACTACAGCAAGGACCAGATCCTCGAGCTCTACCTCAACCGGGTCTATTTCGGCGCCGGCGCCTACGGGGTGGAGGCGGCGGCCCAGCGCTATTACGGCAAGTCCGCCCGCAACGTGTCGCTCTCCGAGGCCGCGGTCCTCGCGGGCCTCGTGCAGGCCCCGTCCCGGCTCGCGCCCAACCGCAACCCCGAGGCCGCCCAGGCCCGCGCGGAACTCGTGATCGCGGCCATGAACGAGCTCGGCTTCATCACGCCGGGCATGACGAAGACCGCCCTCGGCGCCCCGGCCCAGCCCGTGCGGCCGCGCGGCGCAGGCTCCGTCAACTACGCCGCCGACTACGTGATGGACGTGCTCGACGACTTCGTCGGCACCATCGAGTCCGACATCGTGGTCTCGACCACCATCGACCCGGCCATGCAGGCGGCGGCCGAGCGGGCGCTGGTGGACGAACTCGACTCCAAGGGCCAGAAGTTCAACGTCAGCCAGGGCGCCTTCGTCGCCATGCTGCCGGACGGGGCGCTGAAAGCCCTCGTCGGCGGGCGCAACTACGAGGCCAGCCAGTTCAACCGCGCCACCACGGCGCGCCGCCAGCCCGGCTCCTCCTTCAAGCCCTTCATCTATCTCACGGCCGTGGAGCAGGGCCGGAGGCCCGACGACGTGCGCGACGACTCGCCCGTGAACTACAAGGGCTGGGCGCCGGAGAACTACGACCGCAAGTTCCGCGGCCCCGTGACCCTGCGCGATGCGCTGGCCCTGTCCCTCAACACGGTCGCGGTGAAGCTCAACCTGGAGGTCGGGCCGAAGGCCGTGGTGCAGACGGCGCAGAGGCTCGGCATCGCGTCGCCCCTCCAGGCGAACCCGTCGCTGGCGCTCGGCACGTCCGAGGTCACGCCCCTGGAACTCGTCAGCGCCTACGCGCCCTTCGCCAACGGCGGCACCGGCGTGGTGCCCTACATCATCACCCAGGTGAAGACGACGGACGGCAAGACGATCTACAGGCGGCCGCCCGGCGGCGGCCTCGGCCGGGTCATCGATCCCGCCGCCGTCGCCATGATGAACGAGATGATGCACAACACCTTCGTCATCGGCACGGCGCGGCGGGCGCAGATCCCCGGCTGGGACATGGCCGGCAAGACCGGCACGACCAACGACTACAAGGATGCGTGGTTCGTGGGCTTCACGGGATCCCTCGTCGCGGGGGTCTGGCTCGGCAACGACGACGGCGCCCTCACCAAGCGGGTGACCGGCGGCAACCTGCCGACCGAGGTCTGGCACAACTTCATGAAGGTGGCGCTGAAGGACCAGAAGCCCGTGCCCCTGCCCGGCAGCGAGTACTTCCGCACCGCGCCGGCGGAGACGCCGGTGGCGCAGGCCGGCTCGGGCCCGGCGCCGGCGGGGGAGGGCGCCTGGATCCCGCCGCAGCAGGCCCGCCACCGCGGCCGGGACAGGAACTTCTTCGAGCGGCTGTTCGGGCTGTGATCCGGGCCCGCGGCCGGCGGACGGTCACCGCGCCGCGCCGCTCCTGCGCACCCCCGCGGTGAGCAGGAAGAGCGCCAGGGCGAGGGTGCCCGTGGCGGCGATGGCGAGGGGCAGCGGCAGGGCCGAGCCGCCGAGGTTGCGGCCGAGGACGATGCCGAGGATCGCCGCGAAGGTCATCTGGCAGATGCCGAGGAGCGAGGAGGCCGCTCCCGCCCGCTCCGGGAACGGCATCAGGGCCGAGGCCATGGACTGGGGCATGGTGAGCCCCACGCCCACCGCGTAGAGCGCCATGGGCCCGGTGACGGCCATGAAGGAGCCGATGCCCGTCGCCACCAGGACCAGCATGGCGAGGCCCCCCGCCGCAAGGCAGGCGACGCCGATCCCGATGGTGCCGTCGAGCCCCCGCGCGCCGACGAGCCGCTGCGCCAGGGACGTGCCCAGGATGTAGCCCAGCACCATGAAGCCGAAGGAGAAGGCGTAAGGGAGCGGGCCGAGGCCGTAGCGGCCCTGGAGCACGAAGGACGAGCCGGAGATGAAGGCGAAGAGCCCGCCGTAGGTCAGCATGGAGAGCCCCACATAGACCCGGTAGGCCGGATGCCTGAGCAGGGCGCGGAAGCCGCGCAGGATGGAGACGACGGAGACGGGCACCGGCGATTTCTGCCTTAGCGGCTCGGGCAGCCGCCAGGCCACGGCGGCGGCGAGGGCCGCGCCGCCGAGGATGGTGACGATGAAGTTCATGCGCCAGCCCCCCGCCTGCGTGACGAGGCCGCCGAGCACCGGCGCAAGCGCCGGCACCACCCCCATGATCGTGCCCATGCGCGACAATTCGCGCCCGGCGCGGGGACCCTCGTAGAAGTCGCGCACGATGGCGCGGGCGAGCACGATGGGCCCCGACGCGCCCAGCGCCTGCACGAAGCGGGCGAGGATCAGCGTCTCCACCGTCGGCGCGACGGCGCAGACGAGGCTCGCGAGGGTGAAGAGCCCGAGCCCGAACAGCAGCACCGGCTTGCGCCCGACCCGGTCGGAGACGGGGCCGTAGAGGAACTGGCCGGCGGCGAAGCCGAAGAGAAAGGCGGAGAGCGTCAGCTGCACCTGCCCGGTGCCCGCCGAGAACTCCGCCGCGATGGCGGGCAGCGCCGGCAGGTACATGTCGGTGGAGAGCGGCCCCAGCGAGGTGAGGAGCGCGAGGAGGACGGTCAGGGCGAGGGTGTCGGGCTTGAGCATGGAACCGGCGGGATCGGGACGGACGGCCTCGCGCGTCGGGCGGACATCCGGCTTTCCGCGCCGAAGCGACAGGCCCGTGCGGGGAATGGTGGCGACGGACTCTCGCCGCCTCCTCTAAAGCATCGAACCCGGAAGTGGGAACCGGTTTCGCGCGCGAAAAGATACGCGCCGATCCCCTTTCCGGCGGCGCGGCCCTACACGGTGACCTGCGTGCCCACCTCGACCACGCGTCCCGTCGGAATGCGGAAGAAGTCCGTGGCGTCGCTCGCCGACTTGGCGAGGCCGATGAA
The DNA here is from genome assembly GCF_009363855.1 of Microvirga thermotolerans. Lineage (GTDB taxonomy): Bacteria > Pseudomonadota > Alphaproteobacteria > Rhizobiales > Beijerinckiaceae > Microvirga > Microvirga thermotolerans. The sequence goes on along the minus strand of NZ_CP045423.1, from coordinate 220,329 downwards.
CAGCTTGTCCTGCCAGAGCGGCATGCCGCCGTGGGCGGAGGGCCGGAGCGAGCGGCGGGAGACGAAGAAGGAGGTCGCCATGATGTCGAACTTGAAGCCCTGCCTGCGCAGGAGCGCGAGCGCGCGGGGAATGTCGGGCGTTTCCATGTAGCCGCAGGCCATCGTCGCCCGGAAGAACGATTCGCCGATGGGCTCGATCGTGACCCGGCCCTCGTCATCGAGGCGCGGGGCGTCCTGGATGACGACGGTGAGGATCACGTTCTGCTCGTGCAGGACCTTGTTGTGCTTGAGGTTGTGGAGCAGCGCCGCGGGTGCCGTCTCCGGGTCGCTCGTCAGGAACACCGCCGTCCCCCTCACCCGGTGCGGGTGGCTCTTCCGGAGCATGGCGACCAGCTCGGCCAGGGGCACGTCGATCTTGCGGGTCTTCTCGAAGAGGATGCGGGTGCCGCGCCGCCAGGTCCACATGACGACCACGAGCCCCGCCCCCACGACGAGGGGCATCCAGCCGCCCTGCGGGATCTTGAGGGCGTTGGCGGCGAGGAAGATCGTGTCCACGAGGAGGAAGGGCGCGATGACCGCGACCGAGGCCCAGAGCGACCATCTCCAGAAATAGCGGACCACGAAGAACGCCATCACCGCGGTGACCACCATGGTCCCGGTCACGGCGAGGCCGTAGGCGTGGGAGAGGGCGCTGGAGGTCTTGAAGCTGACCACGAGGAAGATCACCGCCGCGAGCAGCAGCCAGTTCACCCGCGGCACGTAGATCTGGCCCCTCTCCGTCTCGGAGGTCCAGCGGATGTCCATGCGCGGCAGGAGGCCGAGCTGGATCGCCTGCTGGGTCAGGGAGAAGGCGCCGGTGATCACCGCCTGGCTCGCGATGATCGTCGCCACCGTCGCCATCCCGACCATGGGCAGGAGCGCCCAGTCCGGATAGAGCAGGAAGAAGGGGTTCTCGATCGCGTCCGGAGACAGGAGGAGCATGGCTCCCTGGCCGAGATAGTTGAGGCCCAGGGAGGGCAGGACGAAGAACAGCCAGGCGAGCTGGATCGGCCGCCGCCCGAAATGGCCGAGATCCGCATAGAGTGCCTCGGCGCCCGTCACCGCGAGGAACACCGCCCCCAGGGCGAACAGCCCCGCCGTCCCGTGGGTGGCGAGAAACGCGATCCCGTAGGTGGGACTCAGCGCCGCGACGATGCCCGGCTGGTCGGCGATGTGCCTCAGGCCGCCCAGGGCGAGGAGGGCGAACCACAGCACCATGATCGGCCCGAACCAGGCCGCGACCCGCGCCGTGCCGCGGCTCTGCACGGCGAAGAGCCCGACGAGGATCGCGAGGCTGAGGGGCAGCACGTAATGCTCGAAGGCCGGGGTGGCGAGGTTCAGGCCCTCCACCGCCGAGAGCACGGAGATCGCCGGGGTGATGATCGCGTCGCCGTAGAACAGGGCGGCGCCGATCATGCCGAGCAGGCCGATGACGAACACGTTGTGGCCCAGGGCCCGCTGGGCCAGGGCCATGAGGGTGAGCGTTCCGCCCTCGCCGTTGTTGTCGGCGCGCAGGATGAACAGCACGTACTTGACGGAGACGATGACGATGAGCGCCCACAGGATGAGGGACACGACGCCGAACACCATCTCCCGGGTCGGGGCGCCCCCGGACGCGGCGGCGGAGAGGGATTCCTTGAGGGCGTAGAGGGGGCTCGTCCCGATGTCGCCGTAGACGACCCCGAGGGATCCGAGCGCGAGGGTCCAGAAGCCGGAGCCATGGGCGGCGGGTTTCGGGGCCGATTCGGAAAGGACCGTCCGGTCCTGCGCAATCGCTGGCATCGCTTGATCTGCCTTGAAAGAGGAAACGCTCAGCCGAGCGGGCCCGCGGAAGGGCGGACCCCTTCCGGCCTCGACGGTCTCGTCCTGCGGGTGGAAAGGGCCTCAGGCCCATGGAGGGAACGCGCCGGTCCTGTCGATCCTGCGCTGCAGGCAGCGCCGGCCTTCCGATCTGCGTGGCGACTTTCGTTGCGACTTTCGTTGCGACATGGCCGCATCGTGGCTGTCCATGCGAGCGACGCCGGGAGAGCCGCGGCCCGCCCGATGCGGATGCCGTGTTCCTGCGCCTTCGCGGCGCAGGGAATTAGGCCTGTTGCAGTGCAAAATCAACTGGCAAGAAGGAGAGGCTCACCCGAAGCGGTGCAGGGCGCTACCGTAGGTCTTGAGCCAGGCCTCCGCCTCTTCCGTGCGCGGGCACAGTTCGTGCGCGAGCTTCCAGAACCGGTGGGAATGGTTCAGCTCCCGCAGGTGCGCGACCTCGTGGGCGGCGAGGTAGTCGAGCACGAAGGGCGGCGCCATCACGAGGCGCCAGGAGAAGCTCAAGGCCCCGCTCGCGGAGCAGGAGCCCCAGCGGCTCTTGGTGTCCCGGACGGTGATCCGCTTGGCCTTGACCCCGAGGGCGGCGGTGTGGCGCTTCACGGCCTCGGCGAAGTCGCGCCGCGCCTCGGCCTCCAGGAAGTCCTGCACCCGGCGGGCCACGTGGGGCCGCTCCCCGGCCACCGCCAGGATCGGCGTGCCGTCGGCGGCGCGGGCGGCCTGCGTCGTTCCCCTAATGTTCGACCAATGAACGATCCTGTGGGGCACCCCGCGCAGGGGCACCAGGGCCCCCGGCTCGAAGGGAACCCGCACGGGCACCCGGGCGAGCCGCGTGGCGATCCAGTCGCCGTGGCTGTCGGCAAAGCGCTGGGCGGTGGCGACGTCGGTCCGCTCGGGGATCGTCAGCACGACCTCGCCCGTCGCGTTGGACACGCGCAGGGTGATCCGCTTGGCGGTGGGGCGGCGCTTCAGGGCGACCTTGAAGGTCTGGCCGCCGTGGAAAACCTTGAGATGAGGAGGGTCCGCTGGAACGCGGCGGAACAGGGCGAATCTCATGTCCGCAATCTGCCCCGAAGGGGCAGCATTGTCAGCGCAGCCGTTTGCCGCTCCTCCCGCGGGGGCGAAATCGCATGCGGGCTCTTGACGTCCCTGCAACTCCCCCCACAGCCAGAACTGCCCTGTCACGGCCTTTGATTCCCATCCCTCCGGAGCCCGTCCGGACCGGCGATCCCGCCCCTGCGGAGCCCGGCGCCGGGGAGATCCGCCCGGGCCCGGTCCGCGGTTCTCAGGCCAATGTCCGCGCGGGGGCCGCCGCCCGCTCCTCCTGGGTGGCGATGAAGTCGCGGATGCGGGGAGCGATCTCGGCCCGGAAGCGGGAGCCGTTGAAGACGCCGTAATGGCCGACGCCCGGCTGAAGGTGATAGAGTTTCCTGTCCTCCGGCAGGTTGGGGGTCAGCTCCAGGGCCGCCTTCGTCTGTCCGATGCCGGAGATGTCGTCCCGCTCGCCCTCGATCGCCATGATGGCGCAGCGGCGGATCGCCATCAGGTCCACCGGCTTGTCCCGGTGCATCATCTCGCCCTTGGGCAGTTCGTGACGGACGAAGACCTTGTCGACGGTCTGGAGGTAGAACTCGGCGGTCAGGTCCATCACGGCGAGGTACTCGTCGTAGAACTCGCGATGCTTCTCCGCCGAATCGCCGTCCCCGTCCACCAGATGCTCGAACATCTCCCAGTGGGCGTTCACGTGCCGGTCGAAGTTCATGGCCATGAAGCCGGAAAGCTGCAGGAAGCCGGGATAGACGCTGCGCCAGAAGCCCGGATAGGAGGGCGGCACCTTGGCGATGCAGTGGCGCTCGAACCAGGCGATGCCGCGCCGCTCGGCGAGCTCGTTGACCGCGGTCGGCGAGCGGCGGGTGTCGATGGGCCCGCCCATGAGGATCATGGAGCGCGGCGTGCAGGGATCCTTCTCCGCCTCCATGCGGGCGATGGCGGCGATCACCGGCACGGCCGGCTGGCAGACCGCCATCACGTGCAGGTCCGGCCCGAAGGACCGGAACATGCCGATCATGTAGTCGATGTAGTCGTCGAGATCGAAGGAGCCCTCCGCCAGGGGCACCATGCGGGCATCCGCCCAATCGGTGATCATCACCCGGTGGGTGGGGAGGAAGGTGTCGACCGTGCCGCGCAGGAGCGTCGCGAAATGGCCCGACATGGGCGCCACGATCAGGAGCTTCGGCTGGGCCTTCGCGCCGGGAAAGTCGCGCTCGAAGGAGATCACGTCGCAGAACGGGCGCGACCAGACGATGCGCTCGGCGACGGGGACCTCGCGGCCCTCGACGAGGGTCGTGGCAAGACCGAAGGAGGGTTTCTCGTAGCGCCGCGTGGTGCGCTCGAACAGCTCGCAGGCGGCGGTCACGGTGCGGCCGTAGGCCGTGTTCGCGAAGGGGTTGTCCGGATTCTCGAAAAGAGTCTTGGTGACGTCCGTCGCCGCCCGGGCCGGCTTGAGCAGCCAGTGGGCGGTCTCATACCAATAATAGGAAAGGTTCATTGAAAATCCCCATGCGGTCGGGCGTCCCTTCGTTCTCCTCGCAAAAATCGAGCCGGACTTATCCTCAACCAGACCGACAAGATGAAAGTTCCTGCCGACAAAAGCAAGGCTTCATGAAACGGGCGCATGGCCCGTGCGAAGCGTTGAGAATATGAACCTCGAAACCCGGCCCAGGTCGCGGAAAGGCAGGAAACTTTGCGCACGGCCGCTTGCTTGGCGAGGCGGCTTGCGGCCCTATCCTGTTGGCTGATGGACATTCGCCCCGCCAGCCTCGCCCATAATGCCCGCCAGCTGCGCCTGGATACCCTGGTGCGCCTGCGCTGGATCGCCATCGCGGGCCAGGCGATGGCGGTCGCGGTGGTGCGATTCGGCCTGGGCTTCGAGCTGCCCTTCGGGCTCTGCTTCGCGGTGATCGCCGTCTCCGCCGCCGTCAACGTGATGCTGCGCATCGAATTCCCGGCGAGCCACCGGCTCGGGGACAACGCCGCGACGGTCCTGCTCGCCTTCGACACCCTGCAGCTCGCGGCGCTCCTCTACCTCACCGGCGGCCTGGAGAACCCCTTCGCCATCCTGTTCCTCGCTCCCGTGCTGATCTCGGCCACCGCGCTGACCCCCGAGCGGACCCTCGGCCTCGGCCTGCTGGTGATCGGGCTCGCGACCCTGCTCACCCTCGCCCACCGGCCCCTGCCCTGGTTCCCGGGCCAGCCCTTCGCCCTGCCCTTCCTCTACGTCACCGGCATCTGGACGGCGATCCTGCTCGGCACGGCGTTCATCGGCATCTACGCCTGGCGGGTGGCGGAGGAGGCGCGCCAGCTCGGGCAGGCGCTCGCCGCCACGGAGCTGGTCCTCGCCCGGGAGCAGCACCTGTCCCAGCTCGACGGGCTCGCCGCGGCGGCGGCCCACGAGCTCGGCACGCCGCTCGCCACCATCGCCCTCGTGGCGAAGGAGCTCGACCACGCCACCCCCGCCGACAGCCCCATCGCCGAGGACCTGAAGCTCCTGCGGGAGCAGGTGGAGCGCTGCCGGACCATTCTCACCAAGCTCACCTCCATGGGGCAGGAGGAGGGCGGCTTCCTGGAGACCGTCTCCCTCCAGCACCTGGTCCAGGAGATCGCGGAGCCGCAGCGGGGTCTCGGGCTCGACATCCGGGTCCTGTGCCGCGGGGAGGGGCCGGAGCCCATGGTCCGGCGCAATCCCGGCGTGGTCTACGGCTTGTCCAACATCCTCGACAACGCGGCGGATTTCGCCGAGACTCACGTGATCGTGGAGGCGAGCTGGACCGCGCAGGAGGTTTCCATCGAGATCCGCGACGATGGGCCGGGCTACGCGCCCGACATCCTGCTGCGGGTCGGCGAGCCCTACGTGACCACACGCAGCGCCGCCAAGCGGGCGGAGGGCGAGGAGGAGGAGGGCGGTTCGGGCCTCGGGCTCGGCCTGTTCATCGCCAAGACGCTGATCGAGCGCTCCGGCGCCCAGCTCACCCTCACCAACGCGGTGCCGCCGGACCACGGCGCCATCGCACGGATCGTTTGGCCGCGTCATGCGTTTGATCAGGGTGCGGCGATTTCGCCGCAGGCCGGACAGGGAGGGGACCTCACGGAAGAGGGGAACAATTCCCATATATGAGAGCGAGCCGCATCGGGCTCGTCTTTCAAGGAGCCTTCCCGGATGCAAGGAGACGTTCTGATGGCCGACGCGCCCGTGGCGTTCGACGATCGTGCCGACAAGAGCCTCTTGATCGTGGACGACGACCGCCCCTTCTCGACCCGCCTCGCCCGCGCCATGGAAAGCCGCGGCTACCAGGTCCGGGTGGCGGAGAGCGTGGCCGAGGGCCTGGCCGCGATCGAAAGCGACGCGCCCGCCTTCGCCGTGATCGACATGCGCCTCGGCGACGGCAACGGCCTCGACGTGATCGAGCGCCTCAAGAACCGCCGCCCGGACGCGCGCGGCGTCATCCTCACCGGATACGGCAACATCGCCACCGCCGTCACCGCGGTGAAGATGGGCGCCTTCGACTACCTGGCCAAGCCCGCCGACGCGGACGAGATCCACGCCGCTCTGATGGCCCGCCCGGGCGAGCGGGCGACGCCGCCCGAGAACCCGATGTCCGCCGACCGGGTGCGCTGGGAGCACATCCAGCGGGTCTACGAGCTCTGCGGCCGCAACGTCTCGGAAACCGCCCGGCGCCTCAACATGCACCGCCGCACCCTGCAGCGCATCCTCGCCAAGCGCGCGCCGCGCTGAGGCGGCTCAAAGCGTGATTCTGATGCGGGCGTTCAGCTCAGAAGAAGGGCTGGCCTGTGCGGGGCCAGCCCCACGATCCCAAACTTAGAGCATCGGACGAGAATTCGAACTCACGTTCAATGCCCCAGGCTTATAATTTCACGCATCTTTTCGCGCAAAACCGGTTCCCACTTTTGCGCTCGATGCTTTAGCCCATTGTGCGGAACCTCCGGTTCCGCACAATGCGCTTTCCTGAGGAGAGAGCTTCGGTCAGAGAATGAAGTCGCTCGCTGTCATCTGGGCGGCTCTCACCCCGAGCAGGGTGATCGTCGCATCCGCGGCGAGGACGACCTCGGCATTTCCGGCCGCATTGTCGCGGATCGTCAGATCGGCGAAGGTCTCGAAGCCGTAGGCCGTGAGGTCGATCTTGTCGTTTTGGGTGCGGCTGAAGTCGTTGATGACGTCCTTGCCGTCGCCCCTAGCGAACACGAAGCGATCCGCGCCGCCACCACCGGTGAGCGTGTCGTTGCCGGCCCCGCCGTTCAGCGTATCGTTGCCCCCGACGACATTGGTGCCATTCACCTTATAGAAGTCACCGTAGATCTCATCGTAGCCGCCACCGCCGGAAAGCGAATCGTTGCCTCCCTTGGCAAGGCCCCAGGCTTCCCCAGCATCACCAAGGATAGTCTCGTCAGTAATGCCTCCAATAATTGTATCATGTCCGCCGATACTTTGGTCGCGCATTTGGGTCGCGTCGCCCGTTATAGAGCTAGGTCCAATTGTCACGCTTGTGGCGTAAATACGATCGTTGCCACCCTGAGAAGACCCTGACATCAACCAGGCGTCTCCCCAGCAGGTTACCCAAGGAGCGCAGTAGATCACATCGTTGCCGCCTCGAGCAAATTCCCTCATCTCCTGTGCGTCGCCATAGATTGTGGCAAGTTGGCTGGTTTCGGCGTGCAGAAGATCAGCTCCGCCTGTCGCATGCCCTTTCATAATTACCGCGTCGCCAAAAAGATAATCGCCGCGATCAGGGAGGGATTGTCCCGAATAGATCTTGTCGTTACCGCCGCGGGAGAAACCGTCCATGAGATAGGCATCGCCACGCAAAAAGTCATCTCCGGCACCGCCGTTGAGATAATCGTTACCGCCGATGGCCTTGTCGTGCATCTGCGTGGCGTCGCCGATCAGCGTATCGTCGCCGTCATCGCCATAGAGCCTGTCTGCTCCTCCACGCGTCGAATTCCACATGTAGGCGGCGTCGCCGACGACGACATCATTGCCATTGTCGCCATGGACAATGTCGATGCCGCCTTTGGCGTAGTTGCGCATCACATACGCGTCGCCATAGAGCGCATCGTTGCCATCATTGCCATGGATGACGTCGTTGCCGCCTCTGGCATAGCGCAGCATCGTGAAGGCATCGCCGTAGATGTAATCCTTGCCGGCATTGCCGGTGCCGAGATCGCCGTAGAGGTAATCGTTGCCGCCGATGCCGGAGAACGAGATCGTCAGGGCATCGCCGAAGAGCTTGTCGTTGGCGCCGAAGCCGTAGAGCTTGTCGTTCCAGCCATGGCCGACGCTCAGGGTCCGGGACGTGTCGCCATAGATGGCATCGGCCGAGGCCGTGCCCTTCAGGATGTTGATGCCGCGCGTTCCGACGATCGTCGCCATAATCTTGTCCTCAACAGGTAAAGTGTCGAGGAGGTTATAGATCGCCATTTATGAAATACAATAACGTTTGGTAAAAAACCAAGGCCTCACAACCTTCCGTCGAAGACCGCGTCCGGATCGGCCAGGGCGTGCAGAGCGAGCGCGGCGGCCTGGGCGAAGCGCAGGGTCACGGCCTTGCGGCGGGCGCCTGCGAGCGGGTGGCGCCGGGCCTCGCGCAGGATGGCGGCGCCGAAGCTGTCGGCGACGATCAGGCCGCGGTCCTCGGGCAGGATGTCGAAGGGCACCGTCTCCGGCACCGCGAAGTAGAACCGGTCGCAGAAATCCTCGTAGTCCGGCCATTTCCGGTCGGCGCGGAAATCCGCCACGCTCGACTTGATCTCCACGATGGTGAGCGCCCCGTCGGGGGCCAAGGCCATGATGTCGGCGCGGCGGCCGTTGGCGAGGGTGAACTCGGGCAGGGTCGCATGCCCGAGCTGGGCGAAGAGGCGGCGCACGCCCCGCTGCACGCCGGCCGCCGCCGGCGACTGGCGGCCGTCGGGCGCGAGAAGGGGCAAGGCGGAGCGGGCGGGCGAATCGGACATCCGCAAAGACTAGCCGCAGCCGCGCTCCCTGCAACGTCGCCCGTGTCGCGCCCAGGGACGTCGGTGAAGCGTGCTTCAGTGCAGCATCAGGTTCCGCGGCGCGAGATCCCGGACCATCGCCCGCAGGTCGTCGAGATGCGGGTTGATCGCGAGGGCGATCTGGAAGGCGGCCCGCGCCTCGTTGAGGCGCCCGTGCCGCAGGCAGATCTGGCCGAAGCCGGACACGGCGCCGAAATGGCGCGGCTCCAGTTCGAGCGTCCTGGCGATGTCCGCGAGGCTGTCCCCGTCGCGTCTCTCGATGAAGTTCAGGGTCGCCCGCTTGTTCCAGGCCTCAGCCCAGCCGGGGTGCAGGGCGACCAGGCGGTCGAGGAGCGGGCGGGCCTGCCGCAGGGCGCCGGAGGACAGGGCCGCGATGGCCTCGGCCATGGTCGCCTCCGCCTCGCCGTCCTCGTGCGAGGTCCAGATGGCCCAGATCATGTCCTGGATCTCCTCCGCCGGACGCGCGCCCGATGCGCGCGCCAGCTCCGCGAACAGGGCATCGAGGCGGGCGGGCGCTTCCGGCGCGGGGCTGCGGGCGGGCAGCTCGAGAACGAGCCCGAAGACGGAATCGAGGGAGGAGGCCGATGGCGGGGACATCATGGCTGTCGGTGGGATCTCCGGCCGCGGAATCCGGCGCCGTTTCACATAGCGGATTCCCGTCCGGCGGCGAGGGGCGGGAGCGCTTTTGTCGCCGTGCGCCGCGGCCTCCACCCTCCGGGCGCGCAGCCTCTGGCCCTCGCGGTCCGGCTTGGATAACGTCGGCGGGAAGGAGGGACCGGAGCCCGAGGCTCCGGAGTTCCGCTCGGAGCCGTCATCTGGAGCTGCCATGGAGCGCGATCCGCTGCGCCTCGCCTGGAAGACCGACCGTCTATGCCACCTGCTGGGCTTCCTGCTCCTGGCCGTGGCGGGCGGGCTGCTCGTGCTCGGCTTCCATCTGGTGCGCACGGTCCTGGATCTCGCCGCGGGCGAGGCGGACCCGGCCGCGCCGTTCCTGTCCGTCGTGCTGAGCCTGCCGGAGGCTTTCGGCGGAGCGCCCTTCGTCCTCTTTCCTGGCTTCGCTCTCGATCCCGGCCTTCGTGTCAAGGTCGCGGTCGTGGCCCTCGCCCTGGTGCCCGTCCTCATCGCCCTCGCCCTGACCCTCGCCAACTGGGTGGCGGCCGGGATCCGCACCCGGACCCTCTCCCGCCTCCTCGCGCGCATGCTCGACGCGGTGCTGAAGACCTCCTCCGCCAACGCGGACGTCGAGGAGGCGACGGAACTCGCGAGCGAGACCCTGTCGCACGAGGGCGGCATTCTCGGCTCGGCCCTGATCTCGTCGGCGCGCCAGGGCGGCATGATCGGCCTGTGCTTCGCCTATGTGCTCGTGACCGACTGGCGCCTCGGCCTCGCGCTCGCCGTCATGCTCGCCTTCGGCGCGGTCCTCAGCGCGCGCCGGGTCGTCCTGCGCCTCGACACCTCCAACGCCCGGCGGAAGGAGGGGGAGGGGATCCGCAGCGCCTGGGCGGACCTGGTCCGCCGCCTCCCGGCCCTGCGGGCCCACGGCACCGCCGCCTTCGAGCGGGAGCGGATCGCCCGCAACCTGGCGCAGCGCCACCGCCCGGTTCTGAGGCGGGAGCGCCGCCTCGCCCTCGCCGAGGCCTTCGCGGCCGCCGTGCTGATGCTGGCCCCCCTGGCCCTCCTGGGCGTGGGCGCCTGGCTCGCGCCCGGCTCCTCCCTGACGGCGGGGGCGCTCGCGGCCTCGGCGCTCGCCGCCGCGCTCGCCGCCTTCGGCGTCCGCGAGCTCGCGCCCTGGCAGCAGCTCGTCGACCGGACCCGGGTCCTGCTGACCGAGCTGGCGCGCAGCCTCTCGGCCCTCGAGCCGCGGGAGCGTCCGGCGGCGGCACCGCTGCCGCGCAACGGCGCCCTCGTGGCCCAGGGGGTCTCGGCCTACGATCCCATGAGCGGCGCCAGGATCTCCGGCGTCGATCTCCACATCGCCTTTCCCTCGCACGTGGCCCTGGTGGGCGACGGGGAGGCGGGGCCCCGGGTGCTCGCGGCCCTCGTCGGCGGCCAGCTCGCGCCCTCCACGGGCCGCCTCACCTATGGGGGCGCGGACCTGGGCGCCGCCGATCCGGTGGCGCGGGCGCAGCGGATCGCGTTCGCCGGCGAGACGGTCCTGATCCCGGGCTCCATGCGGGACAACCTGGTCTACGGAGCTTCCGTCCCCGCGGAGGAGCTGGACCGCCGCCTCGCCGAGGCGGTCGCGGCCGTCGGGCTCGACCGGGTGATCCATGCCCGAGGCCTCGCCGGCACCGTCGACCCCAAGCGCGAGCCCGAACTCGCCGCCGCCCTGGTGGAGACCCGCCGCGAGGTGCGCAGGGCGCTCTCCCGCGAAGGGCTCGACCGGTTCGTCGACCCCTTCGACGCGAGGCGCTACAACCGCTATGCGACCATCGGCGAGAACCTCCTGTTCGGAAAGCCCATCGGCGACACCTTCCGGGAGGACCGGCTCGCCCGCCATCCCTTCGTGCGGGCGATCCTGGAGGCGGAGGACCTGACCAAGCCCCTCGCCCGCGTCGGCCTGTCCATGGCCACGAGCATGATCGAGATCTTCGCCGACATCCCGGACGGGCACCCGCTCTTCGAGCGCTTCTCCTTCTTCACCGCGTCCGACCGCACCTATTTCGAGGACCTCGTGGAGCGGCGCAAGGAGAACCGGCGCGGCGTCCGGAGCGGGCGCGACCAGGAGCGGCTGATCGGCCTCGCGCTCCTCTACAACGAGAGCCGCCACCGCCTCGGCCTCCTCGACCCGGCCCTGGAGGCCCGCATCGTCGCCGCGCGGGCCGACTTCACGCGCATGCTGCCGACGAGCCTCCAGCCCGCCATCGAGTTCTACGACGAGAACCGCCTGTGCACGGCGGCGAGCGTGCAGGACAACCTGCTCTTCGGCCGCATCGCCGCCGATCAGGCGGGCGCCGAGGCGGCGGTGCAGAAGGCGATCCGGCGGGTGCTCACCGACCGGGGCCTCGACGACGACGTGTCCCGCATCGGCCTCGCCATGCCCATCGATCCCCAGGGCGGCGACCTCACCTTGAGCGAGATCGCCGCCGTCGACGTGGTGCGGTGCCTGGTGCGCCAGCCCGACGTCCTGGTGGTCCAGCGCGCCCTCGACGGCCTGCCCGGTCCCGCCGCGGACAAGCTCGTCGCGGACCTGCGCCGCGCCATGATCGGACGGGGCCTCATCCTCGTCACGCCCGAAATCACCCCCGCCATGGATCGCCCGCCCTTCGATTCGGTTATCCGTTTCGTGCGGGGCGAGCCCGTGGAGGACAGCCGCGCAACCCGCCGTCAGGAGGCCTTGACCGCATGAGGACCATTCGCCGCTCCCTTTCCCCGTTCCCATGTGCGCCAGCGCACATGCGGTGGCCCGCCGTTCGGCGATTGTCTTGACATGGTCAGGCGTGCCGCATCCTCCGAGCCGCTCCAGGTCCGATTCTGGGGTACCCGCGGCTCGACCTGCGCGTCGGGCGCGCGCTTCGTCGAATTCGGCGGCCATACGGCCTGCGTCGAGGTGAGGTGCGGGGACCGGCTCTTCATCGTCGATGCCGGGAGCGGCCTGTCCGCCCTCGGGGCCGAGCTGGGGGCCGATGCGCCGGCGGAGATCGATCTCCTCTTCAGCCACCTCCACCTCGACCATGTCTGCGGCCTGCCCTTCTTCAAGCCGGCCCTGCTCGGCTGCAACCGGGTGATCCGCACCTATTGCGGCAACATGGACGGGGAGAGCGCCGAGGGAGCCCTTGCGCGCCTCTATGCCCCGCCGCTCTTCCCCGTGACCCTGGAGCAGCTTCCGGCCCGGTTCGAGCATTGCGGCTTCCGGGCGGGCGAGACCCTCACCTTCCCGGACGGGGCGAAGGTCGCGACCCATCTCCTGAACCATCCGGGCGGCGCCACCGGCTACCGGTTCGAGCACGGCGGCCGCAGCGCCTGCTACATCAGCGACCTGGAGCACGGCGATCCCTGGCCCGATCCCGGCCTCCTCGCCTTCGTGCGCGACGCCGACCTGATCATCTACGACGGCATGTTCTCCGAGAGCGAATATCCGAGCTGCCGGGGCTGGGGCCACTCCACCTGGGAGAAGGGCGTCGCGCTGGCGAAGGCCGCGAACGTGGCGTCCCTCGCCATCTTCCACCTCTATCCCGGCCACGACGACGCCTTCCTCAAGGCCGCCGAGGCCGAGATGCAGAAGGCGATGCCCTCCTCCTTCGTCGCCCGCGAGCGGCAAACCGTCTCTTTCGCGCCGCGCGAGGGCGGAGCGGTTGCGCAACCGGCAAACCCCGCTAAGGTGCCCGCCGTCTAGGGCAACGGGCGGAGGGTCGGGTCCACTTTTCCGCCCGGTGCGCTGGAGCGCGGCGGCCGGTGCTCCGGGCCGGGCGCCGCCCGTCACGTACGGTCGACCACGAAGCGGGCCCTGAGAACCTGATGTCAGCACCCATCCTCGTGACCGGCGCCGCCGGCTTCATCGGTTTCCACGTGGCCAAGCGGCTCCTCAGGGACGGCCACCGGGTGGTGGGCGTGGACAGCTTCACGCCCTATTACGACGTGAGCCTCAAGGAGGCGCGGTTCGCGAACCTGACGCCGCACAACGCCTTCGAGCCGGAGCGGATCGACCTCGCCGATCCGCAGGCGACGCAGGATCTCTTCCGCCGCCACCGCTTCGAGCGCGTGATCCACCTCGCCGCTCAGCCGGGCGTGCGCTTCGCGGACGCCATGCCCTACGCGCGCTCGAACCTCGTCGCCTTCATGAACATGCTGGAGGCCTGCCGCCATGCGGGGGTCGGGCACCTGGTCTATGCCTCGTCGAGCTCCGTCTACGGGGCGAACCGCAAGCTGCCCTTCTCCGAGCACGATCCGGCCGACCACCCCATCAGCGTCTACGCGGCGACGAAGCGGGCGAACGAGATGCTGGCCCATTCCTATGCCCACCTCTTCGGGCTCCCGGCCACGGGCCTGCGCTTCTTCACGGTCTACGGTCCCTGGGGGCGCCCCGACATGGCGGTCTACACCTTCACCCGCGCCATCGCCGAGGGGCGGGAGATCCAGGTCGCCAATGCGGGAAAAGTCTGGCGCGACTTCACCTACGTGGACGACATCGTCGAGGGCGTCGTGCGGCTGGTGGAGCGGATTCCCGCCGGCGACCCGTCCTGGAACGCCCTGGCGCCGGACCCGGCGACGAGCGGGGCGCCCCACCGGGTCTACAATATCGGCAACGACCGGCCGGAGGAGGTGAACCGCCTCGTCGCCCTCATCGAGGAGGCGCTCGGCCGCAAGGCGATCCGCGTCGACAAGCCCCTGCCCCCCGGCGACGTGCTGGAGACCCGCGCCGACGTGACCGACCTGCGCCGGGACGTGGGCTTCGCGCCTGCGACCTCGCTGGAGGAGGGCGTCCGCCGCTTCGTGGCCTGGTACCGGGACTATCACGGGGCGTAGGATGATCGTCGACTACCTCAAGCTGATCGGGTTTTGGGCCGCGTCGGTGGTGGCAGGCCTTCTGTTGTCCGTGGCGTTCAATCCTTTTGCCTTCGTCACCGTCGCCGTTCTCTCGGCGATCATGCTGTCGGCAGGTTTGCTGTCGGCAATCCTGATCGTCGCTCTCAAGCCGCTTCTGGTCCGCTATGCGCTGGCGCGACCGAATGCGCGGTCGAGCCACACGATCCCGACGCCTCAGGGAGGCGGCATCGCAGTTGTCGGCGCTGTGCTGGTCACAATGGCTCTGGCTTTCTCGGTTCTGGGCTTGCCGGAGCATTTCTTCAAAGCCTTCGTCATCCTTGCAGGGGCCTCGATGTTCCTGGCCATCGTCGGTGCCGTCGACGATATTCGACCCTTGCCGGCGGGCCTGCGCCTTGTCCTTCAGGTTGCAGCCGTCGCCGCCGTCGTGGTGACAAGCGGCTTACGAATACTGCCGGACGTCGTTCCTCTCGCCGTCGAGCAGGCCATCCTCATCCTTGGCGGCGTCTGGTTCGTGAACCTCGTCAACTTCATGGACGGGCTCGATTGGATCACGGTGGCCGAGATGGTGCCGGTGACGGCGGCCATCGCCGTTCTTGGGCCTGCGGCAGGCCTGCCGATGTCGATCCTGGTGACCTTCGTGGCCCTCGCCCTCTGCGGCGCGCTCCTCGGCTTCGCCCCCTTCAACAAGCCGGTCGCCCGGCTCTTCCTCGGGGACGTGGGCTCGCTGCCCATCGGGCTTCTCGTCGGCTGGATGCTGCTCCAGCTTGCCGGAACCGGGACGATCGCCGCCGCCCTCCTGCTGCCGCTCTATTACCTGACGGACGCCACCGTCACCCTGCTGCGGCGCCTCGCCCGGGGCGAGAAGGTCTGGGAGGCGCATCGCACCCATTTCTACCAGAAGGCCACCGACAACGGCTTTTCGGCGCTTGCGGTCAGCGCCCATGTGTTCGGGCTGAACCTCGCCCTCGCGGGCCTCGCGGCCATGACCCTGGTCTGGCGCTCGGCCGCCGTGCAGGCCGCGGCCCTGGCGGCCGGCCTCGCCCTGGTGATCCTGGTGCTCCGGCTCTTCTCCCGTCCCCGTTCGAAGGTCGTGCGATGAATGGACCCCTGATCGCCCTCACCGGCGCCACCGGCTTCATCGGCCGCCACCTCCTCGCGGAGCTGCCGAAGCGGGGCTACCGCGTCCGCGTGCTCCTGCGCCGCCCCGCGGAGGTGCCGGAAGGCGCCACGAGCGCGGTGATCGGCGACATCGCCCAGCCCTTCAACATGGCCGCGGCCCTGCGGGACGCGGACGCGGTGATCCATTCCGCGGGCCTCGCCCATGCCATGTCCGGCCTGCCGGAGGACGATTACCGGGCCATCAACACGGAAGGCACCCTCGCCCTCGCCCGGGCGGCGGAGCGGGCCGGGGTGCGGCGCTTCCTGTTCCTCTCCTCCATCCGCGCCCAGAGCGGGCCGGCGGCCCGGGAGGTGCTGACCGAGGACATGGAGCCCCGGCCGACAGACGCCTACGGGCGCTCCAAGCTCGAGGCGGAGCAGGGCCTGGCGGCCCTCGCCCTGGACTGGGCGGCCCTGCGCCCCGTCCTCGTCTACGGACCCGGGGTGAAGGGCAACATGGCGGCGCTGATGGCGCTCGCCCGCTCCCCCTGGCCCCTGCCGCTCGGGGCGCTGCGGGCGCGGCGCTCGCTGCTGTCCCTCGACAACCTCACCGCGGCGGTCGATGCGCTGCTCAAGGCGCCGGGTCCCCTGCGCCGGCCCTTCATCGCGGCGGATCCGGAGCCCGTGACGGTGCCGGAGATCGTCGCCGCCCTGCGGGCCGGGATGGGGCGCGGGCCCGGCCTCGTCCCCGTGCCGCCCGCGCTCCTGCGCATGGCCGCCGCCCTCGCCGGCCGCGTGGAGGCCTACGAGCGGCTCGCGGGCTCCCTGGTCGCCAGCCCCGACGCCCTGCGCCGGATCGGCTGGGAGCCGGTCACTGGGACGCGAGACGGGCTGGCGCGGCTGGCGGCGGCTCCTTCGTCCGGCGCTTGAATTCCGGGATCGCCTCCTCGAACACCGCCTCCGCCGCGGCGCGGTCCCCCTCGCGGACGGCGGCGGCCAGGCGTTCGAGCCAGCTTTCCAGGCGGGCGCGGTCGGCGAAGATCGGCCGTGCCGCCATGACGCCGTCGATGCCGATCTCGGCCCGGGGCTCCTCGCGGGCGAAGAGGATCTCGTGCAGCCGCTCGCCCGGGCGCGTGCCGGTGACGGCGATCTCGATCTCCTCGCCCGGCTCGTAGCCGGCGAGGCGGATCATGCGCTCGGCGAGCTCGTAGATGCGCACCGGCTGGCCCATCTTGAGCACGTAGATGGAGGTGCGCTCGTCGCTGTTCGCGCCGTCGGTCAGGGTCCGGCCCTCCGCGTCCGCGTGGGAGGCGGAGGTGAGCACCAGGTCCGCCGCCTCGCGGGTGGTCATGAAGTAGCGCACCATGTCCGGATGGGTGACGGTGACCGGGCCGCCGCGGGCGATCTGCGCCTTGAACTTGGGCACCACCGAGCCGACCGAGCCCAGCACGTTGCCGAAGCGCACGGCGATGAGGCGCGTCGCCCGGTTGCGGCCCATGAACTCCGCGTCGAGCGCCTGCCCGTACATCTCGGCGAAGCGCTTCGTCGCGCCGAGCATGGAGACCGGGTCGATGGCCTTGTCGGTGGAGATGATGACGATGGCGCTCGCGCCCACCTCCACGGCGGCGTCGGCCACGTTCACGGAGCCGAACACGTTCGTCTTGATCCCCTCGGTCCAGTTCCGCTCGAGATAGGGCACGTGCTTGAGGGCGGCGGCGTGGAACACCACGTCGGGCCTGAAGTCGTTCATGATCTCGTGCACGCGCTCCCGGTCGCGCACGTCGGCCAGGACGCCGTCCACCTCGGTGTCGCTCGACAGCAGCGTCGGGTTCTCGAGGATGTGGTGGAGGGACGGCTCCGAGCTTTCGAGGATCAGGAGCCGGCTCGCGCCGAAGGCGACGACGCGGGTGCAGATCTCCGAGCCGATGGAGCCGCCGCCGCCGGTGACCAGGACGCGCTTGCCCCGGATGAAGTTCTCCAGCCGGTGCCGGTCGATCTGCACCGTCGGGCGCAGGAGCAGGTCCTCGATCTCGAGGGGCGCGAGCTCCGCGTCGCGCATGCCCTCTCCCAGGCTCGTCACGCGCACGAGCGGCAGGCCGAGCCGGCGGGCGCGGGCGAGCAGCATCTCGGGGTGGGCCTCCGGGGCCAGGGCGCTCGGCGTCGCCACCAGGCGGCGGATCGGCACGCCGCGCTCCTGGAACTCCTGGATCACCCGGTCGAGGTCGGCGAAGGTGCCGAGCACCGGCACGCCACGGATCGACTGGCCGAGCTCGTCCGAGCGGTAGGACAGCACGCCCTTGGGCTGGAGGCGCTTGACCGCGCCGGACTCGATGGCGCGAAGCACCACCTCCGTGTCGCTGCCGCGCCCCAGGAGCAGGGTCGGCGTGTTGGCGTCCCGCTCGATGGTGTTGCGGGAGCGCGCGTATTTCACGTAGCGGAAGGCAAGGCGCGGGCCGCCCAGCAGGAACATCTGGACGAGCCAGTAGAGGGCGATGGTGATCTTGCCGAAGAAGAACGCCCCCAGAAGCTGCGGCGAGACCAGCACGTAGTCGATGACCAGCAGGGTCAGGGCCAGCACCGTGGAGGCCCTGAAGATGTTGAACAGGTCCGGCAGGGAGGCGAAGCGCCACTTGGAGCGGTAGAGCTGGAAGAACCAGTAGACGATGCCGGCGAAGGCCACGAAGGGGGGCAGGAACATCGGCAGGAGGCGCAGGCGCTCGTCGAGGAGCGCCCCGTCGAAGCGCACGAAGAAGGTCGCGAGGACGGCGGCGGCCGTCATCGCGAGGTCGTGCACGACGATGAGAACCTTCTTGAAATCCTGCCTGGTCATGGGCCCCGTGTCTTGAAGCTGCACGGCGGTATCCGCCGGGCCCGAGGCTTTGTCAATGTAAGCCCGGCCCATACCTCCCCCGCCTCCGGCGCACTGATGCCTCCGGCCCTCATGGCTCCGGCAGGGGCCGGTCCGCGACGACCAGGAGGCCGCCCTCCTCCCGTGCCACGTGGGCGGCGATGCCGAAGCTCTCCGCGAGCCGCGCCTCGGTGAACACCTCGGCCGGCGGCGCATGGGCCCGCAGGCGGCCCCGGTCCAGGAGCACGACCTCGTCGGCGAAGCGGGCCGCCAGGGTCAGGTTGTGCATGATCGCGACCACCAGGGCGCCCGCGCGGGCCTGGGCCTTCAGCACGTCGAGCACCACCAGCTCGTGGCGGGGATCGAGGGCGGCGATGGGCTCGTCGGCGAGGATCGCCGGGGCGCGGGTCGCGAGCGCCCGGGCGAGGAGGACCCGCGCCCGCTCGCCGCCGGAGAGCTCCGTGGCGGGCCTGTCCTCGAACCCGCGCAGGCCCACGGCGGCGAGGGCGGCGGCCACCGCCTCCCGGCCCTCCGGGGGCAGGGCGCCGGGGGCCTCCCCGTGGGGCAGGCGGCCGAGGGCGACCACCTCCGCCACCGGCAGCGGCCAGGCCACCTGCCCGTTCTGGGGCAGGTAGGCGACGGACCGGGCCCGCTCGGCGGCGCGCAGCCGCCCCACGGGCACGCCCGAGAGCAGGACGCTGCCCGAGGACGGGGCGAGGAGGCCCGCGAGCGCCCGCAGCAGGGTGGATTTCCCGGCCCCGTTCGGGCCGACCACGACCGTGAGCCGCCCCGGCGCGAGGGCAAGGTCGATTCCGGCCAGGGCCTGGTTGCGGCCGAGGCGGACCGAGAGGGAGCGGGCGACGAGCTCGGTCATGCGGGGGTCTCCGCCAGCTCGGCCTTGCGGCGGGCGATGACCCAGAGGAAGAACGGCACGCCGAGGATCGCCGTCAGCACGCCGATCTTCACCTCGACGGCGGAGGGGATGAGGCGCACGGCGCAGTCGGCCGCCAGCAGCAGCGCCGCCCCGGCGAGGCCGGAGGGAACCAGGGTCCGGGCGGGATCGTAGCCCGCGAAGGGGCGTACCAGGTGCGGGGCGACGAGGCCGACGAAGCCGATGGAGCCCGCCACCGCCACCGAGGCGCCGGTCCCCACCGCCGCCCCGCCGACCACGAGGAGCCGCAGGCGCCCCACGTCGATCCCGAGGCTGCGGGCCGTGTCCTCGCCGAGGGAAAGGGCCCTGAGGCCCGGTCCCGCCGCGAGGATGGCGAGGCTCGCCGCCAGCACGAAGGGCGCGGCGAGGAGCACGTGGACCGACGAGCGGTCCTCGAACGAGCCGAGGAGCCAGAACACGATCTCCGTGACGGCGAAGGGGTTCGGCGACAGGCTGATGGCGAGCGAGGTGCCCGCCCCGGCGAGGCTGCCCACCGCGAGGCCGGCGAGCACGAGCACCACCACCGTGGCGCCGCGCCCGGCCGCCGCGACCACGAGGGCGATGGAGACGAGCGCCCCCGCAATGGCGGCGAGCGGCAGCGCCCAGGAGAGGGCGCCCGCGAGCCCGAAATAGAGCACGATCACGGCGCCGAGCGCCGCCGCCTGGGGCGCGCCGAATACGGCCGTGTCCGCGAGGGGGTTGCGCAGCAGGCCCTGGAGGCCCGCGCCGGTGAGCCCGAAGATCCAGCCGACGAGGAGGGCGAGGACCGTGCGCGGCAGGCGGATCTCCCGCACCACGATGCTCGCGCTGCCCTGGTCCGAGACGAGCGCCTTCACCGCCGCGACGGCGCCGATCGGGGCCGGCCCGACGGCGAGCGACGCGCAGGCGAGGACCGCGACGAGGAGCGCGAGGGCGGGGACGAGGAGCGCGAGGGCGGGGACGAGGAGCGTCCGGGAGGGGGGCATGGCGGTTTCTTCGTTCGGGCAAGGCCGCGATAGCAACAGCGGGGGGCGGTGTCACGCTCCATTGCGCCCGTGCCTCCGGTCATTCGGGGCCGTCTATGCATGACGATGAGAGCGAAAGCGGTTTCGGCTCCGGGGAGGCTCGTGCTACCAACGGGCGTTTCGTTCCCGATCCGCGAGAGCCCGCATGAACCCCATTTTCGCCAATCTCCCCACGACCGTCTTCGAGGTGATGTCGGGCCTGGCGCGGGAGACGGGCGCCATCAATCTCGGCCAGGGCTTCCCGGACGATCCGGGCCCGGAGGACGTGCGGCGCGCGGCGGCGGAGGCCGTCCTGAACGGCTACAACCAGTATCCCTCCATGATGGGGACGCCGGAGCTGCGCAGCGCCGTCGCCGCCCATTACCGGCGCTGGCAGGGCCTCGACCTCGATCCGAACACGGAGGTGATGGTGACCTCCGGCGCCACCGAGGCGCTGGCCGGGGCGATCCTCGGCATCGTGGAGCCGGGGGACGAGGTGGTGCTGTTCGAGCCCATGTACGACGCCTACCTGCCGCTGGTGCGGCTCGCCGGCGGGGTGCCCCGGTTCGTCACCCTGGAGCCGCCCCATTTCCGGCTCACGGAGGAGGCGCTGGCCCGGGCCTTCTCGCCGAGGACGAAGGCGGTGGTGTTCAACAACCCGCTCAACCCGGCCGCCACGATCTTTCCCGACGAGGACCTGGCGCTCCTCGCGGAGTTCTGCCGCCGTCACGACGCCATCGTCATTTCCGACGAGGTGTGGGAGCACGTGGTCTTCGACGGCCGCCGCCACCGGCCGGTCCTCGCCCTCGACGGCCTGCGCGAGCGGGCGGTGAAGATCGGCTCGGCGGGCAAGATCTTCAGCCTCACGGGCTGGAAGGTCGGCTTCGTCTGCGCCGCGCCGCACATCCTCAAGGTCCTGGCGAAGTCGCACCAGTTCCTCACCTTCACCACCGCGCCCAACCTCCAGGCCGCCGTGGCCTACGGCTTGGGCAAGGAGGACGCCTATTTCGAAGGCATGCGGCGCGACTTCGCCCGCAGCCGCGACCGCTTCACGGAGGGCCTACGGAGCCTGGGCTTCGACGTGATCCCGAGCCAGGGCACCTATTTCGTCAACATCGACATCGCGCCCCTCGGCGAGACGGACGACGTCGCCTTCTGCCGCCGCCTCGTGCTGGAGCACGGGGTCGCGGCGATCCCGGTCTCGGCCTTCTATGCGGAGGGCGCGGTGAGGAACGTGGTGCGCTTCTGTTTCGCCAAGAAGGACGCGACCCTCGACGCCGGGCTCGAGCGCCTGGCCAGGGCCGTCCGCCGGGCGGCTTAGACCGGGAACATTGTTCTTTCGCCGTTGTATCCGCGGCCGGAACCGCTTAGCCTGCGGTCCCGTTCGCGGTCCAACCCAGAAGGAGCCCCACCCTCGATGATCCGCATTCTCGTTTCGCTGGCCGTGGCTTTCGGCCTTGCGACGGCCGCCGCCGCTCAGGAGCGCGTCGTCAACGTCTACAACTGGTCCGACTACATCGACCCGAAGGCGCTGGACGAGTTCACCAAGGCGACCGGCATCAAGGTCGTCTACGACACCTACGACAACAACGAGATCGTCGAGACGAAGCTGCTGGCGGGCAAGTCGGGCTACGACATCGTCGTGCCCTCCGGCCCGTTCCTGCAGCGGCTGATCGGCGCCAAGATCTTCCAGAAGCTCGACAAGTCGAAGCTGCCGAACCTCGCCAACCAGTGGCCCGACATCACTCAGCGCCTTGCGGTGTTCGACCCCGGCAACCAGTACGCCGTCAACTACATGTGGGGCACCACCGGCATCGGCGTGAACGTCAAGAAGGTGCGCGAGATCCTGGGCAGCGAGGCGCCCCTCAACACCTGGGACCTGGTGATGAAGCCGGAGATCGCCTCCAAGCTGAAGGCCTGCGGCATCTACATGCTCGACAGCCCGGAGGACCTCTTCCCCGGCATCCTCGCCTATCTCGGCCTCAACCCGGATTCCAAGCGCAACGAGGACCTGACCAAGGCGGGCGACGCCCTGTTCCGCATCCGCGGCAACGTGCAGAAGTTCCACTCCTCGGAATACATCAACGCGCTCGCCAACGGCGACATCTGCGTGGCGGTGGGCTATTCCGGCGACATCATCCAGGCCAAGAAGCGGGCCGAGGAGGCCAAGAACGGCGTCGAGATCGCCTACGTCATCCCGCGCGAGGGCGCGCTGATGTGGTTCGACAACTTCGCCATTCCGGCGGATGCCAAGAACGTGGCCGAGGCGCACGCATTCATCGACTTCATGCTCAAGCCCGAGATCGCGGCCATGAACACGAACTTCGTGTCCTACGCCTCGGGCAACCTCGCCGCCAAGAAGTTCGTGAAGCCCGAGATCCTCAACGATCCCGGCATCTATCCGGACGACGCCACCTTCAAGCGCCTGTTCACCAACACGGCCTACGACGAGCGCTCGCAGCGCACCGTCACCCGGCTCTGGACCCGCGTGAAGACCGGGCGTTAATCCGCCGCTCAGGATGGCCGCGCCATCCTGCCGCGCAAGCTTTGATGCCCCGCCCTCAAGGCGGGGCATTCTTTTCAGGAAGAGGAAGTAACGTCATGCGTCTTGCCGTTCTCGCCGCCTGCGCGGCCCTTCTCGCAAGTCCCGCCCTCGCCGAGGACCCGAGCCCGCCGACGGCGACGGTGAGCGTCATGGGCTCCGGAGAGGCGCAGCTGAAGCCCGACTTCGCCCGCCTCTTCGTGGCTGTCGAGACGCAAGGAGACACGGTCGGCAAGGTGGTGGAGGCGAACCGCGCCTCCTCCGAAGAGGTGCTGGCCCGGCTTTCCGCCCTCGGGGTCAAGAAGGAGGACATCCGCACCGAGAACTTCCAGGTGTTCCAGACCCCGCCCCGGGTCGACGGCATGGGCAAGGAGGTCAAGGCCCCGAAATTCACCGCCAACCACCGGCTGCGGATCACGACCCGCGACCTGGACGGGGTCGGGCGCCTCGCCGGCGAGATCATGGCGAGCCCCAACATGCTGTTCCAGTCGGTGTCCTTCGGCCTCGACAGGCAGGAGGAGGGCGGCGACGAGGCCCGCCGCGCCGCCGTCAGGGACGCCCGGCGCCAGGCCGAGCTCTATGCCCAGGCCGCCGGGGTGACGCTCGGCCGGCTCCTCGAGATCCGCGACGGGTCGGCCCAGCCCTACGAGCCGCCGCGGGAGATGCGCGCCATGGCCATGAAGGCGGGCGGCCCCGCCGAGGAGATCCCCATCGTTCCCCCCGCGACCCTGCGCTACACGTCTCACGTCCAGATGGTCTGGGAGATCGCGCCGGCGAAGCCCTGAGGCGCCCGCCGGGGCGCCTGGTCAGCCCCGGCGGAGGCGGGCGGCGATTTCGGACGCGGCCCGCTCGCCCTCCTCCCAGGCGCCGCCGACCGTGCCCCACTGGGCGCGGGACAGGGCCTCGCCGGCGAACCAGATCCGCTCCCCCACGGGGGCCCTGAGCCGGTCGCGGATGGGAACGAGGCCGGGCGGCACCACCGCCCACGAGGCGCGGGAGAGCGGGTCGTGCCGCCAGGCGGTGCTGCGGCAGACCCGCAGGCGGCGGATCGCCCGGGGGCCGAACCGGTCGGCGAGGACGGCGCGGGCGTAGCGGCCCGGCGCGTCCGGGTCCCGGCCGTCGAAGCGGGAGGCGGCGGGCAAGTCGAGCTCGAAGAAATGGAACGGCGTGCCGTCGATCCGGGTCAGGAGGCCCGGCGGCTCCTCGTGCCCGCTCCCAGGGCCCGAAAGGAGGCCCGCGAGGCGGTCGGGTCCCCGGAAGGGCGCGTCCGGCCAATGCAGGATCACGTGCTCGTAGACGCCGGGAAGGAAGCCGTGGATCGCCTCCTGCACGGGAACGGGCAGGGCAGGCGTGAAGCGCAGGCCCTCCCGCTGCAGCACCGCCATGGGCAGCGTCACGACGGCCGCCCGGGCCCGGAGCGTTCCCGCGCCGGTCCCGATCCTCACGCCCTCCCCGGACCAGTCGAGGCTGCGGGCCGCGGTGGCGAGGCGCACGGGCAGGCCGCGCGCGAGCCGCGCCACGTAGGCGCCGAGGCCGCCAGCGACGAAGAGGTTGTCCCCATAGGCCATGTCGGGCACGTCGTGCAGGCTCACCTCGCCGAAGGGGCGGCCGGAGACGAGGCCCTCGGTGGCGACCACCCGCCGCCCGAAGGGGCCCAAGGGCGGGAGCACGCTCGCCGCCGGCCGGTCCGGCCCCGCCATGGCCCGTCCGATGGCTGCGTCGGCAAGGGCGAAGGCGCGGGCCAGGGCGGCGCGCTCGGCCCGGGTCGCGGGCCGGGAGCCGATGAAGAGGTGGCGCTCGCCCGGCGCGGGCCGCAGGGGTTCGCCCCGCGCCCGGCCGAGGCGCACGAGCGGATTGATGGGCCCGTTGTGCAGCCAGTGGGCCCCCAGATCGACGGGGTGCCCGTTGAGGAGGGTCGTGGCGGCGCGTCCCCCGACGCGGCGCCTCGCCTCCAGCACGGCGACCGTGAGACCGGAAGCGAGGAGGCGGCGGGCGGCGGCGATCCCGGCCGCGCCCGCGCCGACGATCGCGACGTCGACCTCGCCCGCAGGCTCTTCTAGGAAACGCGCGCTGGACGACGGCATCGGACCCTCCGCCCCTCGTCTTGCGGAGGGTGCGTTCATAAGTAAAGTCCGCCCCGTCCTTCAGGAGAGCCCATGCCCGTTCCGTCCGTTTCCCGCAGGCCCCGCGCGAGGGCGCTGCCATGCTGATCGCATCGGTCGTCGCCGCGGCCCGCGACGTGCTCTCGCCGCCGCTGCGCCGCGTCCTGTGGCGGTCGCTGGCGCTCACCGTCGCCCTGCTCGCCCTGGTCTGGGCCGGGCTGACGCGCCTGATCGGCCTCTTCCTCGACGGCCATCCCCTGAGCGCCGATTATCCCATCGTCGACGGGATCGCCTCCTTCCTCGCGGGGGCGGGCATCTTCGTCGGGCTCGCCTATCTCCTGCCGCCGGTCTCGGCGGTCGTCGCGGGCTATTTCCTGGACGACGTGGCCGAGGCGGTGGAAACCCGCCACTATCCGGCCGACCGGCCCGGCCGGGCCCTGCCCCTCGGCCAGGCGCTGCTCTACGGCCTGCGCTTCGCCGGCCTGTCGCTGCTGGTGAACCTGATCGCCCTGCTGCTGTTCTTCATTCCCGGGCCGAACGTCATCGTGTTCTTCGCGGCCAACGCCTACCTGTTCGGGCGCGAATATTTCGAGCTGGCGGCGGGGCGCTTCCGGCCTCAGGAGGAGGTGGCGCGCCTGCGCGCGTCCCACCGGCTCACCGTGCTCGCCGGCGGCGCGGTGCTCGCCGCCCTCGTCCTGGTCCCGGTGGTGAACCTGCTCATCCCGATCTTCGGCGCGGCGATGATGGTCCACCTGCACAAGGGGTTAGCGGCGCGCCGTCTCGCCGCGGGAGACGGGCCCGAGCGTATCGACGCCGGGAGCCGGCCCTTCTGATTCGCGGCGCAGGAGGTCCGGCGCGGGGGACGGCACCGTGTTGCGCCGCAGGTCGAACTGGCCGGTCTTGCGGAAGCGCACAAGATAGGATGGCACGATGGCCTCGAAGGAGGCGGGCAGGATCCCCATCCCCTCGAGGGTACGCCCCTCCGCCTTCGCGGCCTCCGAGACCACGTTGTCGGTCTCGAGCAGGATCGCCTGGTCGCGGGTCATGGAGAAGGCGTCGGGCATCAGGCCGAGCGTGAGCCTGTCGAGGAAGCCGAGGAGCGAGCCCTGCATGCGGGCCGCCGGAGCCGGCAGGGACAGGATGAGGCGCTTGCGCTCGGTCGCGTCGAGCACGAACTGCACGAGCTCGCGGAAGGTGCGGATCTCCGGCCCGCCGCATTCGTAGACGCGGCCCTTCTCCACGCGGCCCTCGACGGCGCGGGCGATGGCCTCCGCCACGTCGGCCGCGTAGACCGGCTGCATGCGGGTGTCGGCGCCGGCGAGGGGCAGGACGGGCAGCATGCGGGCGAGCGCCGCGAAGCGGTTGAAGAAGCTGTCGCCGGGGCCGAACATGAGCGAGGGCCGCAGCACCACCGCATCCGGCCGGACCTGGAACAGGCCCGCCTCGCCCGCCGCCTTGGAGCGGGCATAGGCGGATTCGGACGCCGGATCGGCGCCGATGGCGGAGATATGGACCAGGGTCGCCTCGCGCGGCGCGAGCTCGGCGATGAGGCGCGGCCCCTGGGCCTGCAGGTCGTCGAAGCGCTGGCGGCCGCCTTCCTTGAGGATGCCGACGAGGTTGATCACGTGGTCCGCCCCGGCGACCGCATGGGCGACGGAGTCCCGGTGGCGCAGGTTGGCCTGGACCGCGTGGATCTGCCCCACCATGCCCTGCGGCAGCAGGGTCGCCCGGTTGGGCTGGCGGGTGGCGATCCGGATCCGGTAGCCGCGCTTGGCGAGGGCGCTCACCACGTAGCGCCCGAGGAAACCCGAGCCGCCGAAGACCGTCACGAGCTGCTGCGCGGGCGTACGAATCGGGCCGATCATGAAAGCCTCCTGTCCCCGAGGACGTGGAAGGGGGACCGGCGGCGGCCATCCCGGCCGCCCGGCCCCTTCCCGAGTGAAACCTGCCACGTCTCTAGTCAAAGCCCGCACCCCTGTGAAGGGGCGCGGGGAGGCGGAACGCAAAAAGGATCGCAAAGGACGATTGACGCGCCGCCCGCATGGCCTTAAACGGTGCCTCGCCGACGAGGCATGCCCAGGTGGCGGAATTGGTAGACGCGCTGGTTTCAGGTACCAGTGGGTAACACCGTGGAGGTTCGAGTCCTCTCCTGGGCACCATCTCTCGACCGCTTTCCAGACACTGTCGAAGATCCACGCCCGGCCGGCGCCAATCGGTGCCGGCGCGACGCCGCTGCGTGAAAAGTCTCCATTCTTCCAAGATCGTCCGTACGGCGCCGTTGAGGGCGGGCGTTCGCCTGCCGGGAGGCGCGTCGTCCGTGCGGGCGACTGGGTTGCCGCCGTCGCGCCCGCAGGTCCTTTTCCGGCGCCATCGCCGCCCCACCGTGCCCGCTGCGCCGTTCCGACGCGCTGGAAACCCGCAGGGGCGGGAATCGTTGACAGGAGGGCCTTCTCCTCCTAGTTCCCGGCAATGATATCGATGCCCGTCTCACAGGTTCTTTCCATGCCGGAAGCCGGGACTTTGCCCGGACAGGCCGACCGGACAGGTCCGCGCCGGGCGCGCGGGGGCTTCGATGCTCGCTGATCCGCCCGCGGGGGCGGCGTGGGCGACACGCGATTTCCTGGAGGGCGGCGGCGAGATGGGCGCGCGCATGCGCGCGCACGACTGGTCCCGCTCGCCCCTGGGGCAGCCGGAGACCTGGCCGCAATCCCTGCGCACCCTCGTCCGGCTCATGCTCGACGCCAAGCAGGCCATGTTCGTCGCCTGGGGGCCCGCGCTTGCCTTCCTCTACAACGACGATTACGCGCCGATCTTCGGCGCCAAGCACCCCCAAGCCCTCGGGCGGCCCTTCGCGGAGGTGTGGTCGGACATCTGGGACCAGATCAAGCCGCTCGTCGACAGCACCCTCTCCGGGGAGGCAATCTGGCAGCAGGACCTGCTCATCCCCATGGAGCGGAACGGCTTCCGGGAGGATGCGTACTTCACCTTCTCCTACACGCCGGTCCACGACGAGAGCGGCGCCATCGCCGGCATGTTCTGCGCCGCCACCGAGACGACGGACAAGGTGCTCGCGGAGCGGCGGGTCAGCACCGAGCGGGAGCGGCTGCGCGAGCTTTTTCACCAGGCGCCCGGCTTCATGGCCATGCTGCTCGGCCCCGAGCACCGGTTCGAGATGGTCAACACCTCCTATTACCAGCTGGTGGGCCACCGGGACATTCTCGGCAAGCCGGTTCTCGAGGCCCTGCCGGAAATGGCGGGGCAGGGCTTCAAGGAGCTGCTGGACACGGTCTACGCCACGGGCGAGACCTTCGTCGGCAGCAACCTCCCGGTCATGCTGCAGCGGGAGCCGAACAGCCGGCCCGAGCGGCGCTTCGTCAATTTCGTCTACCAGCCGATCCGCGACGTGAACGGGCAGATCTTCGGCATCTTCGCCGAGGGCAGCGACGTCACGGACGCCCGCAGGGCCGAGGAGGCCCTGCGCGCCAGCGAGGCCCGCGCCCGGGGCGTGCTGGAGGGGATGACGGAGGGGTTCATGCTCCTCGACCGCGACTTCCGCGTCCTCCAGATCAACCGGGAAGGCCTGAGGATCGACGGGCGGCCCGAGGGCGAGATCGTCGGGCGCTCCCACTGGGACGTCTGGCCCGCCTCCGTCGGCACCCCGGTCGAGGAGGCCTACCGCAGGGCCATGACCGAGCGGGTGCCCGTCACCATCGAGCACTGCTACGATTTCGGCGACCGCAGCGTCTGGCTGGAGCTGCGCATCTTTCCCGTGGAGGACGGCGGCGTGGCGGCCTTCTTCCGGGACGTCACGAGCCGCCGGGAGGCGGCGGAGGCGCTCCGCGCCAGCGAGGCGCGGCTCAAGGCCGTGCTCGAGAACGTGCCGGTCGGGATCATCATCACCGAGGCTCCCGACGGGCGCGTGGCGATGGGCAACCCGCAGGCGGAGCGCATCTTCCGCCATCCGATCCTGCCCACGCCGGGGTTCGACGCCTATCCGCAGTGGAGGCTCCACTTCCCGGACGGACAGCCGGTTCCGCCCCGCCACTACCCGGTGGCGCGCGCGCTCGTGGAGGGCCGGGCGACGGGGGACGAGGAATACCTCTACCAGCGCGGCGACGGGACCATGGCCTGGATGCGCCTCGCGGCCGCGCCGATCCGCAATGCGGAGGGCGACACGGTCGCCGCGGTCGTCGCCATCGTCGACATCGACCAGGAGAAGAAGGCCGAGGAGCACCAGCGGCTCCTCATCAACGAGCTGAACCACCGGGTGAAGAACACCCTCGCCACCGTGCAGTCCATCGCAAGCCAGACGCTGCGCAACTCCGGTTCCATCGACGAGGCGCGGGCGGCCATGGAGGAGCGCCTGTTCGCCCTCTCGCGCGCCCACGACGTGCTGACCCGCGAGAACTGGGGGAGCGCGGACCTGAGGGAGATCGTCGGCGAGGCCATGGCGCCCTACCGCCACGAAAGGGAGAGCCGGCTGCGCATGGAGGGCCCGGCCGTCCGGCTGCCCCCGCGCATGGCGCTCGCCATCGCCATGGCCCTGCAGGAGCTCGCCACCAACGCGGTGAAGTACGGCGCCCTCTCCAACGCGACCGGGGAGGTGAGCGTCCGCTGGACCGTGTCCCACCGGAGCGGGCCGTGCCTGCACCTCGTCTGGTCGGAGACCGGCGGGCCGCCCGTCGAGGTGCCGAGCCGCCGGGGCTTCGGCACCCGTCTCATCGAGCGCAGCCTCGCGCACGACCTGGACGGCCGGGCGGAGATCCGCTTCACGCGGGAGGGGGTCGTCTGCACCGTCGACGCCCCGCTCGTGGCCGGCGCCAGCCTCGACGGGGCGCCCGGCGCGTAGGCATCAGGCCTGCGGCGCGGGCGCCGGCGTCCAGGGGTGCGGCGGAAGGCGCGGCGTCGCCAGGGTCACGCCGAAGACCGCGGCGAGCCGGGCGGGCGTCAGCACCGCCTCCGGCCGGCCCTGCGCGACCGGGCGCCCGCCGCAGAGGAGCACCGCCCGGTCGGCGACCCCCGCCGCGAGCTGGAGATCGTGGAGCACGGCGACGACGGTCACGCCGTCCCGGCACAGGCCGCGCGCCGCGTCGAGCAGGGCGAGCTGATGCTTCAGGTCGAGGCTCGCGATGGGCTCGTCCAGGAAGAGGACCTGCCGGGCCTCGACGGTGCGGCCCGCCATGAGCTGCGCCAGCACGCGGGCGAAATGGACCCGCTGCCGCTCGCCGCCGGAAAGGGTCCGGTAGTCGCGCTCCGCCAGATGGCCCACATCCGCCCGTTCGAGGGCATCGAAGGCCATGCGGCGGCGGTCGGCCCGCGACAGGCCGCGTCCGAGGCCCTCGACGCCGAGGCTCGCGACCTCGAAGGCGGTGAAGGGAAAGGCCAGCTCCGAGGCCTGGGGCATCACCGCCCGGCGATGGGCGAGCCGCCAGGGCGGGATGCGGGACAGGCGCTCTCCCGCGAGCCGCACCTCGCCGGAATCGGGGGAGAGCTCGCCGCAGAGCACGCGCAGGAGGGTCGACTTGCCGGCCCCGTTCGGCCCGAGGACGACGGTGAAGGAGCCCTCGCCGACGGCGAGGCCGACGCCGTCGAGCAGCCTGCGTCCGCCGCGGATGCAGGAAAGGTTCTCCGCCTCGAGGATGGCGCTCACGTAAGGAGCCCTCCCCGGCGGCGCAGCAGGAGCCAGAGGAAGAAGGGCGCGCCGATCAGGGCCGTCAGGATGCCGATGGGCAGCTCCGCAGGCGCGGCGAGGGTGCGCGCCACCGTGTCGGCGGCGACGAGCAGGGCCGCCCCCGCCAGGGCGGAGGCCGGCAGCAGCATGCGATGATCCGGGCCGGCGAGGAGCCTGAGCACGTGCGGCACGACGATGCCGACGAAGCCGATCATGCCCGCGCAGGCGACGGAGGTCCCGACCGCCACCGCCACCGTAAGGACCGCCGCCGCCTTGACCCGCTGCACCGGCACGCCGAGGTGATAGGCCTCGGCCTCGCCGAGGGCGAGGGCGTTCAGCCCGCGGGACAGGGCCGGGACGAGCAGAAGGCCGGGCAGGATCAGCGCCGCCGCCGCGGCGACCTTCGTCCAGGTGGCGCCGCTCAAGGAGCCGAGGGACCAGAACGCGAGATCGCGCAGCTGCCTGTCGTCGCTCACATAGGAGAGCAGCCCCATGACGGCTCCCGAAAGCGCGCCGAAGGCGACGCCCGCGAGCAGCAGGGTCGCCATGGAGGTGCGCCCGCCGCGCGTGGCGATGCGGTAGAGCGCGAGCGTCGTGAGGAGCCCTCCCGCGAAGGCGCCGAGGGGCAGGGCGGCGAAGGGCAGGGGACCCACGAGGGGCGCGAGAAGCGCGTCCCCCAGGACGATGGTCGCCGCCGCCGCGAGCGCCGCCCCGGCGGAGACGCCGACGAGGCCGGGATCCGCCAGGGGGTTGCGGAACAGGCCCTGCATGAGGGCGCCCGAGGAGGCGAGCGCCGCCCCGACGAGGAGCCCGAGCAGGAGGCGGGGCAGGCGGACCTGCAGGACGATCAGCGCATCGCCGCCCGAGGCCGCCCGCCCCGTGGCGGCCTCCGCGAGGATCGAGAGGGCGCGCGCGGCCGGGATGCCGGTCGCGCCCAGACCGAGGGCCGCGATCCCGGACGCCGCGAGGGCGACCAGGAGCCCTGCGAACAGCAGCGGCCTGCGGTCGAGGGGAAGCGCCGGAAGACGCTTCCCCTCCGGGAAGGAACGGGGCGCGGCCGCGAGGGTCATGGCCGCGCCGTTCCGGCCCGGTCGGGATGGAGCGCCGCCAGGAGTTCGAGCGCCGCGGAGGGCGCGCACGGCCCGAAGCCGAGGAGATAAACCCCGTCCATGACGATCAGCCGCCGCTTCGCCGCCGCAGGGGTCGCGGCGAAGGCGGGAAGGGCGAAGGGGTCGGGCGCGTCGCCGCCCGGGCCGTGCGCCATCGTCACGATCGCCTCCGGCGCCGCCGCGATCAGCCCCTCGTCCGACAGGGGCTTCCAGCCCGTCAGGCCGGAGGCGGCGTTCTCCGCTCCGGCGAGGGCGAGCATCGCATCCGCCGCCGTGCCCCTGCCGCCCACCACCGGGCGGCCGTTCTGGAGCGACAGGACGAAGAGCGCCTTCGCCGGGCGCGTCACCTTGGCCCGGACGGCGGAGAGCTTCGCGAAACCCTCCTCGATCTCGGCCGCGAGGGCCGCGCCTTCCGCCTGAGCGTCGACCGCCTCCGCGACCGTCCGGACCCGGCGGACGGTTCCCTCCTCGCCGAATTCCTCCGGAACGCGGACGATCCGCACGCCCGCCTGCTCCACCAGGCGCAGGGCGTCGGGCGGTCCCGCTCCCTCGACGGCGATAACGTGGGTGGGGCGAAGGGAGAGGATTCCCTCCGCGCCGAGGGCGCGGACATAGCCGACATTCGCCTTCGTCCGCAGGGCCTCCGCCGGATGCTGGCTGGTGGAATCGACCCCCACGATCTCCCCGCCGCGCCCGAGGCGGTAGAGGATTTCGGTCACGGCGCCGCCGATGCTGACGATCCGGCGCGGGGAGGCGGCCCGGGCGCGCGGCAGGGCGGCCAGGAGGGCCGGGGCGAGGAGCAGGGTCCGTCGGGAGAGTGCGGTCATGGCAGCGGTCATGGCAGCGGTCATGGCAGGAGCCTTCATTTGGTGAGGATGAGCTTGCCGTTCGCGGTGACCCGCAGGCGGTAGCGCTCCCCGCGATGCAGCAGCACCACCTCGCGCCCCGCCCCGATGAGGCTCGCCACGTCGATTTCCCTGGCTGCTGTCGTCCTGTCGCCCTTGCTGTCCGGCGGAGGCGGGTTGTGCACGGCTGTCTCCAGTTTCGATGCGTTCTAAACTGATTATCGATGTGAAACTCTATGTATTCGTAGTTTAGAATCATGTAAAACTACGAAGCTTCGAGTCAGTATTGACGCCGTTACTTGATTTGGATATCGAATGCAAACCCTCTTCGCCGGATCGAAGAGGGAGATAGCCAGCCAGCGCGAATTTTTCTTCCGCAAGCCAGCCAGTCATCAAGAAAAACATCGCTAACGACTGGAATCGACAGGATGATCACCTTCCTGCGCGAACGGCTTCGCGCGTCCGCTTCTCCCCGCACCCTCGTCCTCGCAGCCCTGGCCGGGCTTCCCCTCGCCGCGCCGGCCCAGGCGCAGACCGCGCCCGCCGCGCCGGGCGGCGAGGCCGTGGCGCTGGACACGATCACCGTCACGTCGGGCAAGACGGAGGACAAGGCGATCGACGACCTCGCGGGATCGAGCGTCGTCACGCGGCGGCAGATCGATCTCTTCCAGTCGTCGCGCGTCTCGGACGTCCTGCAGGGCGTGCCCGGCGTGAGCGTGCAGGAGACGGGCACCGATCCCGGGCAGGCCGTCAACATCCGCGGGCTCCAGGATTTCGGCCGCGTGAACGTGCTCGTCGACGGCGCGCGGCAGGATTACCAGGTGAGCGGCCACGGGGCGAACGGCACGTTCTATCTCGATCCCGCGCTGATCGGGCAGGTGGACGTGACGCGCGGCCCGGTCTCCACCGTCTACGGCTCGGGTGCTATCGGCGGCGTGGTCTCCTTCCGCACCCGCACCATCGACGACATTCTCAAGCCCGACGAGAATTACGGCGCCGTCCAGACGTTCGGCGTCGGCACGAACGGCGCGGGCATCCTGACGAACAGCATGGCCGGCGCGCGCATCGGCACCGCGGCGGACGTGTTCGGCCAGTTCCTGTACCGGAACACCGGCAACTACCGCGACGGCAGCAACGACAAGGTCCGGGATTCCGATTCCGAGCTGACGGCGGGCCTGTTCAAGTTCAACCTCTACCCGGCGGACGGGCACACGGTGAGCGGTTCCGCGCTCCTGCAGAACTACGACTTCACCAACAACGGCGACACGGGCGCCGGCACGCGGTTCAGGAACGACGTCACCGCCAACACCTTCACGCTCGGCTACCGGTTCAACCGGCCGGACATTCCCTGGCTCGACCTGAGCCTGAAGGGTTTCTACACCTCCACGGAGGACCGGAAGCGGGTCGTCGCGCCGACGACGACCTACAGCGCGCTCGGCGTGAGACCCGGCGCGCCGCTGAACTACAGCATGGAGACGGCCGGGTTCGACTTCAGCAACACCGCCCGCTTCGAGACCTTCGGCCTCAACCACGCCCTGACGGTCGGCATCGACGGCGCGCAGGACCAGGCCCGCACGCGGGACCGGGCCGGCGGCTACGGCGCGGCCTTCACGCCCTCCGGGCAGCGCAACCTGTTCGGCGGCTTCGTCCAGGACGAGGTGCGCTTCACGTCCTGGCTGCGCGCCATCGGCGCCCTGCGGTTCGACAGCTACGAGCTGAGCGGCGGCGGCATCGCCTCCGACGGATCCCGCGTCTCGCCGAAGCTCACCGTCGGCATCGAGCCGATCGAGGGGATCGAGTTCTACGGCACCTACGCGGAAGGCTACCGCGCCCCGTCGATCACCGAGACCCTCATCCGGGGCTCCCATCCCTTCCCGATCTTCAACATCCTGCCGAATCCGAACCTGCGGCCGGAAGTGGCGCACAACCTGGAAGGGGGCGTGAACGTCC
The DNA here is from genome assembly GCF_009363855.1 of Microvirga thermotolerans. Classification (GTDB taxonomy): domain Bacteria; phylum Pseudomonadota; class Alphaproteobacteria; order Rhizobiales; family Beijerinckiaceae; genus Microvirga; species Microvirga thermotolerans. The sequence goes on along the minus strand of NZ_CP045423.1, from coordinate 185,844 downwards.
AGTACGACGGCGTGCTGCGGGCCGGGGACAGCTTCCGCGCCAAGGCGTCGGTCTTCCGCAACGAGGTCGACGACTACATCGACAGCGTCGCGGTGGGGCCGGTCTACAACGTGCCCGTCGTCCCGGGCATGCCGGTGCGCGTCTGCGCCTTCGCGCCCAGGCTCTGCGCCATCGGCATCCAGGACCAGCAGTACCGGAACATCGCCAGCGCGCGCCTGCAGGGGGCGGAGCTCGAAGCCGCGTACGACTGGGGCGGCGGGTTCGTGTCGGTGGCGGGCACCATCGTCAGCGGCAGGAACGAGGAGACGGGCGGCCCGCTCAACACGGTCCTGCCGAACCGGGTCAGCACCACCGTCGGGTTCCGCCTCCTCGACGAGAAGCTGACGGTCGGGACGCGCCTGACCTTCGTCGACGACACCAGGCGGACCGTGACGAATCCGGAGAAGGGTTACGGCCTCGTCGACCTGTTCGCCTCCTATCGCCACAGCGAGAACGTCAGCGGCGATCTCAGCATCCAGAACCTCTTCGACCGGCAGTACACCCAGTACCGGAACAGCAGCCCGAGCCCGGGCCTCACGGCGAAGTTCGGCCTCACCGTGAAGTTCGCCAGCCGATGACGGGCCCGGTTCGTCCATCCGCCCGTCCGGGCACGTGTTCGAAGGCCGCCGGCGGGAACCGTCCCCGCGGCCGGGCGGCGGGGCGGTGAGCCATGGGATCCGCGAGGGCCAGGGTGAGACGGATCGTGCGGCCCGGCGGACGGCGGCTGCGCCGGACCGCCGCGCCGAAGGCGCAGCCCCGGGCCTTCGGGCTCCGGGTCTCCGTGCCGCGAGCCGCAGAACCGCGAACCGCGGAGCGGGTCGAATGGCCCGCCGTCGCGGCGGATGCGCGCTGGCCCGTGCCGGCGCCGGCGCGGCGCCTGCGGCTGGGAGCGGCCCTGTCGCTCGCCCTCCACGCCGGGGCGGGCCTCGCGGCCGTTCTCCTGATGCTGGAGGCCCGCGACGGCACTCCGCCGGGCTCCCCGGCCCCGGTGGAGGTCGAGATCGTCAGCGCCGACGCCTTCGACGCCGCCTATGCCGAGGCCGGCGCGCAGCCGGCCGTTCCGCAGGAGGCGAGACCCGCGGACGCGCCGTCGCCGGAGATCCCGCTCCCCGAGCCCGTGCCGCCGCTGGCGGATCCCGAGCGCCTCGCCGTTCCCGCGGCGCCGCCCGTTCCGGATCCCGCGGGGATCCCGGCCCGCGACATGCCGCCCCCCGAGCCGGACAGGGAGGCCGAGCCCGCCGCCCAGCCCGAACCCGCGCCGGTCCCGCCGAAGCAGGCCGAGACCGAGCCTGCGCCGAAGCCGCCTGCGATGCCTCCCGCGAAGACGGCCCAGCGTCCGGTCCCCAAGGTTCCGGCGAAGGCTGCGCCGGGAACCCCGCGCCCCGCCGCTTCCGGCAGGGGCGAGACCGGCAGGGGGGCGGAGGCGGTCTCCTCCCTCGCGGCCGCGCACGGCGCGTCGGGCCGGAGCGGGACCGCCGGGGCGGGCCTCAGCGACAGCTACCGCTCGCGGGTGATGGCGCATCTCGCCCGCTACAAGCTCTATCCCGAGGCCGCCCGCCGCCAGCGGATGCGCGGCCGGGTCCTCGTCACCTTCGGCCTCGATGCGGGGGGCCGCGTGACGGGCGTGTCCCTTTCCGGCTCCTCAGGTCACGGGCTCCTCGACGCGGAGGCCCTCGCCATGGTGCGCCGCGCTTCCCCCTTCCCGCCGATCCCGCCCGAGAACGGGCAGGCGAGCGCGAGCTTCACCGCGCCCATCGTCTACGACATGAACTAGCAATGGAGAGTTTCCCATGTTCATCGCCATGAACCGCTTCAAGGTCCTGAAGGACGGTGCATCCGAATTCGAGGAGCGCTGGCTCACGCGGGAAAGCCGGCTTCACGAGCTCGACGGCTTCATCGCATTCCACATGCTGCGCGGACCGGAGCGGGAGGACCACATCCTCTACGCGTCGCATACCCTGTGGGCGTCGAAGGCGCATTTCGAGGCCTGGACGCGCTCGGAGCAGTTCCGCGCCTCCCATGCCCGTGCGGGCGGACGGCCGCTCACCCTGGGCCACCCGGAATTCGAGGGCTTCGAGGTCTTCCAGACCGTCGTCCCGAGGCGTCAGGCGGCGGAGTGAGCGCGATGACGGACAAGCCGAACGATCCGATCCGGCAGGCCCTCGCCGAGAGGCCCGACGGGGTCCTGGAAGCGGTCGCGGACGCGCACGGCGTGCCGCTCCAGGCGGTGCTCGACCGTCTTCCCGAAGGCGCGGCGATCCGCGTGCCGGGCAGCCTGTTCGAGGAGATCTGGAAGGATCTCACCGGATGGGGCGAGATCGTGTTCATCGTGCACACGGCCGACGGCGTGTTCGAGTGCAGGGGCACGGTCCCGCCCGGCAGCTTCGGGCGCGGAAGCTTCAACGTCCACGGCGAGAGCCCCATCGGCGGCCATATCAGGGCCGACCGCTGCCGGTTCGTCTATTTCGTCGACAGGCCCTTCTTCGGCCGGCGCTCCTGCTCCGTGCAGTTCGTCAACGGGGAGGGCGGGGCGATGTTCAAGGTCTTCGTCGGCCGCAACGCGGACCGCAGCCTCAAGGCGGATCAGGTCGCCCGCTTCGAGGCCCTGCGCGACGGGTTGCGCACCGCGCATTGCGGAAACGCCCCGGCGCAGCAGGCGCGGGAGAAGGCCGCGCCTGCCGGTGCCGGGCCCTACCAGGCGTCGTCGTAATAGTACTCTTCGCGATAGTAGCGGCGCGGCGGCTCGTAGACCGGGGCCCGGTAGCGGTAGGCGGGCTGCGTCGCCGCGCTCAAGGCTCCGCCGATGATGGCGCCGGTGACGCCTGCCGCGATGGCGGCGTTGTTGGACCGCCGGTAGGTGTAACGGGGAGCGGCGTAGTAGCCGCGAGGCCCATAGGCGTGGTGCTTATGGTGCTTGTAGTAGCCGTAGGCGTGGCCGCGCCCGGGCTTGGCCTCGGCCGCGCCGGACAGACAGGACGCAGCCAGAACCGCAGCGCTGGCCGCAACGAGCAGCGTTTTCATGACGTCTCTCCGATTTCGTTCTGCAACGACAAGATCCGGAGCGGCCGAGGGTTCCCGTCAAATCGTCCCATCCTGGGACCTGCGCCGCAGAAGGGGAGGTTCTTCCTCGCCCCGCACCGGCGCGGAGGAAGGGCCGCGGGGCGACTCGCCCGCGGCCTTTCGCGCCGGCCGTTCGGGATCCGGATCAGCCCTGGCGCTCGATCACGGTCACGATCTTGCGGGTGCTCGGCTCGACGATGACGATCTTGTCGCGCACCACCATGTAGCGGCACTCGGGCAGGCCGTTGAGGATGCGCACCACGTCGCTCGGGCAGGTGTGCAGGGTCGTCACGCTCGCCGGGACGACCGCCCCGACGCTGATGCTGAAGTTCACGTTGGTGAGCGGCTCCACCTGCACGGAGCGGAAGGCGTGGCTGATCTCGGTGCGCTGCTCGTTGGAGACGGTGACGTTCGTCGACGTGCTGCCGGTGGTATGCGGCGCACTGCCCGACGCGGTGCCGCTCGTCGTGCCGGACGAGGTCGTGCCCGACATGCTGCCGGACGCGCCCGCGGAAGGCTGGGCCGTGCCGCCGGAGGGGGAGCCCGAAGGCCGCATGGCGGGCGCGGATGTGCCGGTCGAGGCGCCGCCGGACGGGCTGCCGGACACGCTGCCCGAGGTGCCTCCCGCGGCTCCGCCGGCTGCGCCGCCCGAAGTGCCTCCAGAGGTGCCGCCGCCGGTCTGGGCGAGCGCCGCGACGCTCATGGACAGAACCGCCGCGGCGACCGTGGTCAGAAACGTGACACGCATGACAAGCCTCCTTGCGTGAGGGTGGAACGTCAGGCCCGGTCAACGTGATGTCCGGCGCTCCGTTCCCCCTTCCGCCGCTCTTGCGCTCTTGTGCGTTGATGCGGCGGCCGGAACAGGCTAGAGCCTCGGGCAGGGCCTTTCCGGGCCCTCGCACTCCATCGGGACCTTCCATGCGGGACCTTTCATGACCACGCGCTTCCACCGCGGCGACCTTCCCGCCGACTACCGCCCCGGCCCGGCGATCGCGATCGACACCGAGACGCTCGGCCTCAACCCCCACCGGGACCGGCTGTGCGTCGTGCAGATCTCGACCGGGGACGGCACCGCCGACGTGGTGCAGATCCTCAAGGACGGCCCCGCGCCCGAGAACCTGATCCGGGTCCTGGCGGACGAGAGCGTGCTCAAGATCTTCCACTACGCGCGCTTCGACCTCGCGGTCCTGTTCCACACCTTCGGGGTCATGCCCCGCCCGGTCTACTGCACCAAGGTCGCCTCGCGGCTCGTGCGCACCTACACGGACCGCCACGGCCTCAAGGACCTGTCGCGGGAGCTCCTGGGGGTGGAGCTCTCCAAGCAGCAGCAGTCCTCGGACTGGGGCGCGGAGACCCTCACCTCCGCCCAGCTCGACTACGCCGCCTCGGACGTGCTTTACCTCCACGCCCTCAAGGAGAGGCTCGACGCCATGCTGGAGCGGGAGAACCGGCTCGGCATCGCCCACCAGTGCTTCGGCTTCCTGCCGACCCGGGCGCAGCTCGACCTGCTCGGCTGGCCGGAGACGGACATTTTCGCCCACAGTTGACGCGCCCTTAAACTTTTGAGGATATAACCTCATCGTCCGTCATAACTTCGCCACGGCCGTCGGCCATGGCGCGCCATCATCATTTTCGGAACGGTTGACGGGAAGGGTCGCTCGAGCGTGGCGGGATCGAAGGGAATCAGCATGGGAACGGGTCCGGCCGCGCCGTCCCGCTCGCGCCTGCGCGACTTCTCCCAGGCGCGCCGCCATTCCCGCCGGGTCCGCTTCGCCAAGATCGCGATTCCGGTCGGCTCCCTGATCGCCCTGGCGGTCGTGGTGCTGTTCGCCTATTTCAATCCCTTCCGGAACATCCGGGGACTGTCGGTGGAATCGGTCGGCGTCAACGGCACCCAGGTCACCATGGAAAGCCCCAGGCTCACCGGGTTCCGGAACGACAACAGGCCCTACGAGGTGACCGCGAGCCAGGCGACCCAGGACGTGCGCAAGCCCAATTTCGTCGAGCTCAAGGATCTGCGCGCCCGCGTCGTCACGGACGACAAGGGCAGCGCCGCGCGCCTCCAGGCCGCCTTCGGCGTGCTCGACACCCAGAAGGAGCAGATGAACCTGCGCCAGGAGGTCCGCGTGCACACGGATGCCGGCCAGCAGGTCGACCTGCGCTCCGCCTTCGTGGACTTCAAGGCCGGACGCGTCCTCTCCGAGGAGCCGGTCACCGTGACCCTCAGCAACGGCCGGATCGAGGCCGAGGGGCTGGAGGTGACGGAGAACGGCAAGGTGATGCATTTCAAGGGCCGCGTCCGCACGACCTTCGCGAACGGCCCGTCCGGCTCTTCCACTCCTTCCGCCGCAGGCCCGGACGGCCCGCCGGCGCAACCGACAAGTCTCCGCCCATGACCATGCTCCGCTCCGTGGCGCTCCTGAGCAGCGCCCTCGTCCTCTCGGTCCCCGCCGCCATCCAGGCCGCCGCCGCGCAGGGCGCGCAGCCCAGGGAGCGCGCGGCCGGCTTCGGCAATTTCGGCGCGAGCAAGGAGCCGATCAAGATCGACGCCGACAAGCTCGACGTCTACGACAAGGAGGGCCGGGCGGTGTTCTCCGGCAACGTGGTGGCGGTCCAGGGCGAGAGCACCATGAACTGCACCCTGATGACCGTTCTCTACGAGCAGAAGCGGGACGGCCAGGCCGGGGCGGCTCCGAGCGCGCCGGGCGCCGACGACAGCGCCATCAAGAAGATCGACTGCAAGGGCCCGGTCACCATCGTCTCGAAGACCCAGGTCGCGACCGGCGACAACGCCTCCTTCGACCGGGTGGCGAACAAGATCTATCTCACCGGCAATGCCGCCCTCAGCGACGGGCCCAACGTGACCCGCGGCGAGCGGGTGGTCTACGACCTCAACACCGGCATCGCCAACATCGAAACCAAGCCGGGCGGGCGCGTGCGCGCGCTCTTCGTGCCCGGCAGCGGCAATGCGGAGGGGGGCGCCGGCGGGGCCGGAAACGCCAAGCCCAAGCCGCAGAAGCCGGCGACGAACTGACGCCGCCGCCCTTCCGCCGTCGTTCCCTCAGCGGTCCGCTCCCGTGAAACCCTTCTTCAACCGTTCCCCCGCCGCACCCTCCGCCGCGCCCGTGCTCCCGCGGGCCGACCGCGATGCGCCCGCCTTCGACCCCCGGGAGGGCGCCGCCGCCTTCGGCGGGCCCGGCATCCTCGCGGTCAAGGGCCTCCAGAAGAGCTATCGCGGCCGCACCGTGGTGCACGACGCCGCCCTCAACGTGCGGGCGGGCGAGGCCGTGGGCCTGCTCGGCCCCAACGGCGCGGGCAAGACCACGATCTTCTACATGATCACCGGGCTCGTCTCGGCGGACCGGGGCCTCATCAGCCTCGACGGCCACGACGTGACGCACCTGCCCATGTACCGCCGCGCCCGTCTCGGCATCGGCTACCTGCCCCAGGAGGCGTCGATCTTCCGCGGCCTCAACGTGGAGGACAACATCCGCGCCGTGCTCGAGATCGTCGAGCCGAGCCGCAAGGAGCGGGAGCGCAAGCTCGACGCGCTGCTCGACGAGTTCAACATCGCGCGCCTGCGCAAGGCCCCCTCCATCGCGCTCTCCGGCGGCGAGCGCCGCCGCTGCGAGATCGCCCGGGCGCTGGCGGGCGAGCCGACCTTCATGCTCCTCGACGAGCCCTTCGCCGGCATCGACCCGATCGCCGTGGGCGACATCCAGAACCTCGTGCGGCACCTCACCCGCCGCGGCATCGGCGTGCTGATCACCGACCACAACGTCCGCGAGACCCTGGGCCTCATCGACCGGGCCTACATCATCCATTCCGGCCGCGTGCTGACCGAGGGCCATCCGGACGAGATCGTCGCCAACGAGGACGTGCGCCGGCTCTATCTCGGCGAGGATTTCCGCCTCTGAGCCGGCTCCGCTTCCGGCTTTGACGCCCCCGCTGCCGCGCGGCTAACCTGGACCCGGCCCGGGATTCGGGCGCGCGGTGAGCAGGGACGTCCGGAATGGCCACGAACCCGTCGCAGAGACTGGCGCTGCGCCAGGGACCCTCCCTGACCCTGACCCCTCAGCTCCTCCAGTCGATCGGGCTTCTCCAGCTCTCCCATCTGGAACTCTGCGCCTTCCTGGAGGCGGAGATGGAGCGCAACCCCCTGCTCGGCGAGGCGGAGCCCGCCGTCGTGCGGCCCGCTCCCGCACAGGGGAAGCCCCCCGGAGAGGGGGGCGGCCTTTTCCTTCCCTTCCCTTCCGCCCGGCGGCGGGACGCGGCCATGGCGCGGAGCGCGAGCCTTTCGGGGGCGGGCGCGGCGCCGGATCCCGAGGCGGCGCAGGGGCCGACCCTCGCCCGGCACCTCGAGGAGCAGATCGCCCTCGCCGCGGCGGATCCCGTCCGGCGCGCCATCGCCCGGCATCTCGCCCACAGCCTGGACGAGGCGGGCTATCTCCGGGACGACATCGAGGCGGTCGCGGAGCGCCTCGGCCGGTCCGCCGGCGAGGTCGAGGCGGCGCTCGCCCTCCTGCAGGGGCTCGACCCGGCGGGGGTCGGCGCGCGCAGCCTGTCCGAATGCCTCGCCCTGCAGCTCAAGGAGCGGGGGCGGCTCGACGGGCCCATGGCGATCCTGCTGGACCGGCTGGACCTGGTGGCGAAGGGCGACCTCGCCGCCCTGGAGCGCCTTTCCGGCCTCGATGCCGACGGCCTGCGGGAGCGGCTCGCGGCGATCCGCCGGCTCGATCCCCGCCCCGGCCTCGCCTTCTCGCCCGCCGCCGTCGATGTCCTGGTGCCCGACGTGCTGGTGCAGGAGGATCCGGCAGGCGGCTTTATCGTCGCGCTCAATCCCGAGACCCTGCCGCGCATCGGGCTCGACCGGGCCGGTTACGCCCGGATCCGCGCCTCCGCCCGCAGCGAGGCGGACCGGGCCTTCCTGTCCGACTGCCTGCGCAGCGCCCGGTGGCTCGCCCGGACCCTCGACCGCCGCGCCCGGACCGTGCTTGCGGTCGCCGCCGTCATCGTGCGGCATCAGGAGGCCTTCCTCCGGCAGGGCCCGGCGCACCTGCGGCCCCTGACCCTGCGGACGGTCGCCGCGGAAGCGGGCCTCCACGAATCCACGGTCTCCCGGGTCGTCGCGGGCAAGGCCCTCGGGACCCCGCGCGGAACCCGTCCCATGAAGTTCTTCTTCGGCGCGGCTCTTTCGGGCGACACGGGCGCGGGCCTCTCCGGCCGGGCCGTGCAGCACCGCATCCGGCGGATCGTCGCTGCGGAGGAGCCTGGGCAGGCCCTCACGGACGGGGCGATCGCGCGGATGCTGGAGGCCGAAGGCATCGCCGTGGCCCGGCGCACGGTGGCCAAGTACCGCGAGGCGCTGCGCATCCCGCCCGCTTCCCTGCGCCGCACGCGGGCGGAGGAGAGGCACCCGTCCCGATAGGTCGGGTCAAGTCTTGTATTGGCCGCGGGAAGCGTCATCATCGGGGCGCCTCTCGCCCATCGGACGACGTCCGGGCGAGCGAGAAAGAAGAGGAGGGATGGAAGGAAATGACATTGCGGGTATCCGGCAAGAATCTCGATATCGGCGAGTCCCTGCGGTCCCAGGTCCAGGCCCGGATGGCGACGGCGCTGACCAAGTACTTCGACGGGAGCTACAAGGGCCACGTCACCGTAACCCGCGACGGCGGCAACTTCCGCACGGATTGCGTCCTGCACCTGCCCACGGGAATCACCCTCGAGGCCTCGGGAGCGGCGAGCGACGCCTATGCCAGCTTCGACCAGACCGCCGAGCGGATCGAGCGCCGCCTGCGCCGCTACAAGCAGCGCCTGAAGGAGCACCCCCCGGCCCGGAGCCGCGAGACGGGGCTGGAGGCCCCCTATGCGGTCTTCGAGCCGCCGACCGACGAATCGGTCCAGGAGGAGGGATACCACCCCGTGGTCATTGCCGAGACCACCAAGCCGCTGCACCGCCTGTCGGTGAGCGACGCGGTGATGCAGCTCGATCTGACGGGAGCCCCCGCCCTCGTGTTCATCCACGCTAGCACCGGCCGCGTGAACGTCGTATACCGCCGCAGCGACGGGGCGATCGGCTGGGTCGATCCGCCGCTAGGCCAATCGTAAGGTCGCCTTCCTTTTCGGCCCGAGATTTGCTTGGAACGGCGCGGGCCGCGTCGGCCTCACAACGGATGTAGCGCGATCGATGCCTTTGCTGGACTTTCTTGATCCTCAGGCCGTGCTTCCGGCCCTGCGCGTCAGCGGCAAGAAGCAGGCTCTGCAGGAAATCTCCGCCCACGCGGCCAAGCTGGTCGGCCTGAGCGAGAGCACCATCTACGAAGCGCTGCTGCAGCGGGAGCGCCTGGGCTCCACGGGCATCGGCGAGGGGATCGCCATCCCCCACGGCAAGCTTCCCGGCCTCACCCGCATCTTCGGCCTCGTGGCCCGCCTCGAGAAGCCCATCGACTTCGAGGCTCTCGACGGCCAGCAGGTCGACATCCTCTTCCTGCTCCTCGCCCCGGAAGGCGCGGGCGCCGACCACCTCAAGGCCCTGGCCCGGGTGGCGCGGGTCCTGCGCGAGCCCGGCCTCGTCGAGCGGATCAGGGCGACCCGCGACGCCAGCGCCCTCTACGCCATCATGACGGAGCTGCCGAAGGCGGCCTGAGGCGCTTCGCCCCCGTCACGGCGGGTCTCGCAGCTCGGGTCTCACAGCTCCAGGCGCCGTGCCCAGTCCTTCGGCGCGGCGACATCGCCGAGGCGGAGCCACTCCGCCATCAGGCGCAGCTCCGCCCCCAGGGGCGCGGCGATCTCCTCCGGACGGATTCCCGCCTCGGGATGGATCGAATGCACGACGAGCCGCCCGGCGGCCCGGTCGGCCTTCAAGTCGAGGCGGGCGACGATGCGCTCGCCGAGGAGGAAGGGCAGGCAGTAATAGCCGAATTCGCGCTTCTCGGCCGGGGTGTAGATCTCGATGCGGTAGCGGAAGTCGAACAGACGCTCCGTGCGGGTGCGCTCCCAGACGATCGGATCGAAGGGCGAGACCAGGGCCCGCGCCTCCACCTTCCGCGGCAGCCGCGCCTGCGGGTCGAGATAGACCGGCCCGTTCCAGCCCTCCACCGTCGCCGGCACGAGGTCTCCCGCCTCGACGAGCTCGGGGATGCGCGCCTTCGCATCGGCGGCGTCGAGGCGGAAATAGTCGCGCAGGCAGCGCTCGCTGGCGATGCCGAGCGCCCGGATCGAAAGGCGCAGCAGCTCCCGCTGGGCCTCGTCCTCCGGCGGCGTCGGCGCGTCGAGCACCGCCGCCGGAATGACCCGCTCCGGAAGGTCGTAGACGCGCTCGAAGCTGCGCCGCGTGGCGGTGGTGACCTCCCCGGCCCAGAACAGCCATTCGAGCGCCCGCTTGCCGTCGCTCCAGCCCCACCAGGAGCCCTGGCCCTTGCCGCCCATGGACAGGTCCCCCGCGGCGAGGGGGCCGCGGGCGGCGATCTCCCGCCGCACCTCCTCCACGAAGGCGCGCCGCTCGCGCCCGAAGCGGGCGAGCCCGCCATAGATGCCCTCGCCCCGCGCCGCCCGCGCCATGCGCCAGCGGAAGAGGGGATGCAGGTCGAGGCGGATGAGGGACGCCTCGTGGCCCCAGTACTCGAAGGCGCTGCGCCTGCGGCGGTGGTAGGCGGCCTTCTCGAGAAGCTCCCGGTCGTAGGCGCCGAGCCGGGAGAACAGGGGCATGTAGTGGGCCCGCACCAGCACGTTGACCGAATCGATCTGGAGCAGGTTCGAGCGCGCGAGCACGCGGCCCACGTGCCGGGAGGCGGGCGCCGCCGGGCGGGGCTCGGCGAAGCCTTGGGCGGCCAGCGCGATCCGGCGGGCCTGGGCGAGGGAGAGGCGGGTCCGGGGCATGGTGAACATTTGCGGAACTTCCACCCAGCTAGCCCGAACCCTGCCGCTCCGGCAAGCCGGTCCGGCCGAACCGGGGCGCGCGTCCACATGCGAATCGCCCGCCGCGGCGGTGACAAGCTTGGCCGCCTCGGCTACGACAGGGAGACCGGAGGGCAGACTCCGCTTTCGGCCCGCCGTTCGATGCCCCACCCGCGAACCCGAAACCGATGAGGTGCGCAGTGCGATTCGGACCGTTGTTCTGGACCGGGGCGGTCCTGTTCGGCGCCGGCGCCGGCGCGCTGTACGGCCTCATCTTCGGCACGGTGCATCCGGCGATCTCGGCGATCTACGGCGCCTGCACGGGCACCCTCCTGCTCGCCTTCGAGCGGCGCCTGATCCTGTCCGGCATCCAGGCGCGCCTGCGGCGGCTCTCCACGCCCCTCTATCTCGCCGGGTCCGTGGCCGCCTATCTCGCCCTCATCGTCCTGGGCAACGCGGTCGCGGGCAGCCTCATCTGGAACGCCGGCTTGCTCCCGGAGACCCTCGTCGATCTGATGCTCCCGTCGACGCGGGTGGTCCTCTATTCGCTGGCGGTCTCCGCCGTCGCCGGGTTCGTGCTGCGCATGCGCGACCTGATCGGCACGGAGATGTTCGTCAACCTGCTCATCGGCCGCTACCACAGGCCCGTGAGCGAGGAGCGCGTCTTCCTGTTCATCGACCTCGTCGGCTCGACGAGCCTCGCGGAGGATCTCGGCGACATGCGCTTCCAGGCGCTGCTCGGCGACTTCATGGCCGCGCTCGCGGAGCCGGTCCGGCGCTGCCGCGGCTCCATCGACGACTATATCGGCGACATGGCGATGGTGACCTGGCCCCTCGAGCGCGGCGTCCGGGATGCCCGGTGCCTGAACGTCATCCGCGCGATCCGGGAGCAGATCGACCGCGACGCCGCCACCTGGCAGGCCCGGTTCGGGATCACGCCCGATTTCCGCGTCGCCCTGCATTGCGGGCCCGTCGTCACGGCGGACGTGGGCGTGGAGAAGCACAAGATCGCGTATTTCGGCGACACGGTGAACACCACCTCCCGGCTCGAGGCGCTCTGCCGGGAACTCGGCGAGACGGTGCTGGTCTCCTCCGACCTCCTGTCGCGGCTGAAGGTCCCTCCCGGCTTCGCCTTCGAGGACCTCGGCCTGCGCGCCCTGCGCGGCCGCGACCAGCCGCTCGGCCTCTTCGCCCTGCGCTCCGGCCTCCGGCGGGCCTAGAGCGTCGGACGAGAAGTCGAACTCGCATCCGATACTCCAGGCTTTTGATTCGCCGCATCTTTTTCGTGCAGAACCGGTTCCCACTTTTGCGCTCGATGGCTGGGGCGCCCGGGGCGGTTTGCGCAAACCGCCCCGGGCCGGGAACCGCTCCGGGGGCCGTGCGCATATCAGGCCTGCGGCGGGGTTTCGGGACAGGACGCTCCCGGTCTCCTAAGAAGCCCGCAGCAACGCGATGGAATCCATGGATCGATCCGCCTCCCCCTCCCCGCAGCCCGCCTCCTCCGCCCTCAGCCAGGCGGAGATCCGCACCATCATCGTCGGCATCATGCTGGCGATGCTGCTCGCCGCCCTCGACCAGACCATCATCGCCACCGCCCTGCCGACCATCGGCCGCGAGCTCGGCGATCTGGAGCATCTGCCCTGGGTCGTGACCGTCTATCTCCTCACCGCCACGGCGGTGACGCCCCTCTACGGCAAGTTCAGCGACAGCCACGGCCGGCGGGTCACCATGCTCATCGGCATCGTCGTGTTCGTGCTCGGGTCGATCGCCTGCGCGCTCGCCCCGAGCATGATCGTGCTCATCCTCGCCCGGGGCCTGCAGGGGCTCGGCGGCGGCGGGCTGATCGCCCTGGGCCAGACCATCGTGGCCGATCTGGTGGCGCCGAAGGAGCGCGCGAAGTACCAGGTCTACTTCGCCAGCGTATTCATGACGTCGAGCCTGGTCGGGCCCGTGCTCGGCGGCTTCTTCGCGGAGCACCTGCACTGGTCGGTGATCTTCTGGATCAACCTGCCCCTCGGGCTGATCGCCCTCGCCATCGCCTTCCATACCCTGAAGAAGCTGCCGCGGCACGACCGGCCGCACCGGCTCGACCTGCTCGGGGCGCTTCTCCTCGTGGCCGCCACCGTGTCCCTGCTCCTGGCGCTGAGCTGGGGCGGGCTGCGCCATCCCTGGGGCTCGCCGCCGGTCCTCGGACTCGTCGCCGCCTCCGGCCTGCTGTGGCTGCTCTTCGCCCTGCGGATGCGCACCGCGCCGGAGCCGCTGATCCCGCCGGGCGTCCTGCACAATCCGGTCGTGCGCATGGGCACTCTCTCAGCCTGCTTCGGCATGGGGACCTATATCGGCCTGACCATCTACCTTCCGGTCTATTTCGAGGCCGTGCGCGGCATCTCCGCGAGCGTCTCGGGCCTCGCGCTCATTCCCCTCATGGTCGGCACGGTGGCGGGCGCGACCCTGTCGGGGCGCACCATGGCGCGGGTCCGGCACTACAAGCGTCTGCCGGTGGCGGGGCTCTGCGTCGCCATGGCGGCGACCGCGGCCCTGGCGCTCCTCGGGGACCGGCTCCCCTTCCCCGGCATCGAGATCATCCTCGGCGTGATCAGCATCGGGCTCGGCACCCTGCTGCCGGTCTCCACGGTCGCCATCCAGAACGCGGTCGCCGTCCACCAGCTCGGCACCGCGACGGGAACGGCCAATTTCTTCCGCTCCCTCGGCGGGGCGTTCATCGTCGCGATCTTCGGCGCCATCGTGCTCGGGGGGAGCGGCCTGGGCGGCGCGGCGGATTTCGAGAGCCTCGCCGGCGTCGCGGCCCGCAGCGGGGTCGATCTCTCCCGGGTGTTCGCCCACGTATTCATGGCCGCCGCCGCGGGCTTCGCCCTCGCCCTCGCCTTCCTGCTCGCCATGGAGGAGCGCCCCCTGCGCAGCGGCGCGGCCAAGGCGGCCGAGGCGGCGATCGCGGACTGACCGGCGGGCCGGCCGCCCCGTCAGTCGAGGGTCTGGCGGAACCGGGCCACCGCGACGCCCATGGCGACCAGGGCGAAGAGGCCGAGGGCCAGCACGTCGGTCTGCAGGTCCACGAAGGCGGCGCCCTTCAGCATGATGCCGCGCACGATGCGCAGGTAATGGGTGAGCGGCAGGATCTCGCCGACGACCTGCGCCCAGCCGGGCATGCCGCGGAAGGGGAACATGAAGCCCGAGAGCAGGATGCTCGGCAGAAAGAAGAAGAACGACATCTGCATCGCCTGGAGCTGGCTGCGGGCGACCGTCGAGAAGGTGTATCCCACCGACAGGTTCGCGAGGATGAAGAGCAGGGTCAGGGCGACGAGGAGCCCGAGGCTGCCCACCACCGGCACGCCGAAGAGGAGCTTCGCGGCTCCCAGGATGAGCCCCGCCTGAAGGCCGCCGATCGCGAGATAGGGCGCGATCTTGCCGAGCATGATCTCCACGGGCCGGATCGGCATGGCGAGCAGGCTTTCCATGGTGCCGCGCTCCACCTCGCGGGTGACGGAGAGGGCGGTGAAGATCAGCATGGTGAGGGTGAGGATCGTGCCCATGAGGCCGGGCACGATGTTGAGCCGCGTCTCGCCGGCCGGATTGTAGCGCCGGTGGATGCGCAGCTCGAAGGGCGGCGCCTGCGCGGCGCGCGCGGCGACGGGGCCGGCGAGATCGCGGGAGAAGACGGTGGCGCTGAGCCCCTGCAGCGCGGTCACCGCGCTGCCCGACGCCACCGGGTCGCTCGCGTCCGCCACCACGAGCAGGGCCGGCCGCTCGCCGCGGATGACGTCGCGGCCGAAATGCGCCGGGATCTGCACCCCGAACTGGACCCGGCCCGACAGGATCAGGTGGTCGAGCTCCGCCTCGCTCTCCGCCGCGACGCGGATGTCGAAATAGCCGCTCACGCGCAGGGCCGCCACGAAGGAGCGCGCGAAGGCGCTCTCGTCCTGGATCAGGACGGCGGTCGGCAGGTTCTTCGGGTCCGTGTTGATGGCGTAGCCGAAGAGGAGGAGCTGCATGAGCGGGATGAAGATCATCGTCGCGAAGGTGATCCGGTCCCGGCGCAGCTGCAGCAGCTCCTTGAGGAAGGCCGCGAAGACGCGGCCGAGGGAGGCGCGCAGGCCCCGGGTCCGGCGGTCGGGGGCGGCCCCGGCGCTCATGCGAAATTGTCCTTCGTGCGGCTCATCAGGTCGATGAAGACGTCTTCCAGGGTCGGCTCGCCCGGGGCCCAGCGCTGCGCGCCGCCCTCGCGAAGGTCCCGCGTCGCCGCGTCGAGCCTGGCCCTGTCGCGCCCGCTCACGTGGAGCGCCGTCCCGAACGGGGCCACCATGTCCACGCCCTCGCGCCCCTTCAGCGCCTCTGCAAGGTCCGCGAGGCCGGGCCCGGTGACCACGTAGGTCGCAAGGTGCGCGTCGGCGATCACCGCATCGACGGTGCCCCGGGCGAGGAGCTCGCCATAGGCGATGTACGCGATCTCGTGGCAGCGCTCCGCCTCGTCCATGTAGTGGGTCGAGACCAGCACGGTCATGCCCTGGTGGGCGAGGGCATGGATCTCGTCCCAGAATTCCCGCCGCGCCTTCGGGTCGACCCCGGCGGTCGGCTCGTCGAGGAGCAGGAGCTGCGGCCCGGGGAGGATGCAGGCGCCGAGCGCGAGGCGCTGCTTCCAGCCGCCGGACAGTTCGCCGGCGAGCTGCCCGGCGCGGTTCTCGAGCCCGAGGCGCCGGATCGCCGCGTCGGCGGCTGCGCGGGGACGCTCCAGATTGTAGACCCGCGCGACGAATTCCAGGTTCTCGCGGATGGAGAGGTCCGCATAGAGGGAGAAGCGCTGGGTCATGTAGCCCACGTGCCGCTTGATCTCGGCAGACTGGGTGAGGATGTCGTAGCCGAGGCAGGTGCCGTGGCCGCTGTCGGGCGTCAGCAGGCCGCAGAGCATGCGCAGCGTCGTGGTCTTGCCGCTGCCGTTCGGGCCGAGGAAGCCGTAGATCAGGCCCCGGCGCACCTGCATGGAGAGATTGCGCACCACGGGGCGGCCGCCGAAGGACTTGGTCAGCCCCTCGACGTCGATGACGACATCTGCGGCGGGGGCGGTCACGGCGGCGTCTCCGCCGGCAGGCGCACGACGCTCACCGGCAGGCCGATGGGCAGGCTCGCCCCGTCGAGGGGCTGCGCCTCGAGGCGGAACACCAGCTTGGCGCGCTCCTGCTCGCTGAAGATCACCGGCGGCGTGTATTCCGCCTCGCCCGACATGAAGCTCACTCGCGCCTTCAGGGAGGCCGCGCAGCCGTCGCAGGAGAGGCCGACGACCTGGCCCAGGGCGAAAGCGTGAAGGCTGCGCTCCGGCACGTAGAAGCGGATGCGCCGGTTCGCGGGCGGCAGGAGCGCGAGCACGGGCTGGCCTGCGTTCACGGTCTCGCCGGCGCGGAAATACACGTCCTCCACCTGCGCCCTCTCCGGGGCCGCCACCCGGCGCTTGGCGAGACGGGTCTCGGCCTGGCGCAGGGCGGCCTCGGCCACCTCCACCGCGGCCCGCGCCGCCTCGATCTCGGCCGAGCGGGCGGCGATCTGGCCCGCCTGGATCTGCCGCTGGACCTCCTGAAGGGCCGCCCTGTCGCGCTCGAAGGCCGTCCGCGCCTGGTCGAACTGGGCCTTGGCGGCGATTCCGCGGGCATAGAGGGCCTGCTGCCGGTCGAGTTCGGCCTGCGAGAGGTCGAGCTGCGCCCTGGCGCGCTCCTCCTGGGCCCGCAGCACCGCGATCTGCTCGGGCCGCTGCAGGGAGGACTGCAGGTTGGAAAGCTGCGCCTTCGCCTGCTCCCGGCGCGCCTCCGCCTCCCGGCGCTGGGCCTCCTGGAGGGAGGAATCGAGCTCGAACAGGACCCTTCCCGCCTCGACCGTGTCGCCCTCCCGCACGGCGAGGCTGTCGATCCGCCCGCCCTCCTCGGGCGCCATGAAGACCAGATAGCCCTCCACGTAGCCCTGGAAGCGCTCGGGGCCCTCGTCCCGGCGCCCGTAGTGCCAGAAGGCGGCCCCCGCTGCGGCCAAGGCGGCGAGGAGGGCGAGCGCGGCGAGGATTCGCCGGGTCATGGGCCAGGTCCTTTCAGCGCCCGCATGACGAGGGCCAAGTGGGTGTCCAGCATGCCTTCCACGTCCAGGGGATCGATCCGCTGGAAGAAGCTGGTCCACAGGAGGGCGAGGACGCCGGGTGCGATGGCGAGCTGCGGGAAGCGCATGAGCGCATCGGACCGGAACTCCCCCGTGGCGACGCCCTGCGCGGCGATGGCGCGCAGGAGCCGCAGGCCCGTGCCGATCACCTCCCGGTGGTAGATCTCGGCGAGCTGCGGGAAGCGCCAGGCCTCCGTGAGCACGAGGCGCACGACGTCGACCCGTCGCGTGCCGAGGATCTCCTTGCGCAGGAAGGCGAACAGGGCCCTGAGCTTCTCCTCCGCAGAGGCGTCGAGGGCCAGCACGTGCTGCTCGACGGCCCCGATGGGCCCGCCGATCCCGGAGCGGATCAGGGCCTCCAGCAAGGCCTGCTTGGAGGGGACGTAGAGATAGATCGTTCCCTTGGCGACGCCCGCCCGCGCCGCCACGTCCTCCAGCCGCGCCTCGGTGAACCCCTTCTCCAGGAAGACGTCGAGCGCCGCGTCGAGGATCGCCCGGAGCTTGGCCTGCCGGTCCTCCTCCCTGCGGGCCGGAGCCCGACGCGTCCTCACCTGCCTGTTCGCCACGGCCGAGCCTTGTAATGACTGACTGGTCAGTCACTATATGCTCCTTTGCCGCCCCTGTCGACCCGGCTCCGGCGGGCGCGGTTCTGCCGGGCCGCCGCAGAATCCGCGTCTTCCGGGCGGCCCGCCGCTCTCGCCGCCGGAGAGAGGAGGGGGGAGGGCGGGGCAGGCCCGGGCGAGGAGAGTCCGGGCGGCGCTGGCGCTCCTCAGACCCTGCCCCGGACCATGATCCACACGGCCGCGAGCCCGATCAGAACGAGGAGGAAGAGACCCACCGCCTCGAAGGCCGTCTGGGCCCGCTCGGCGGCGGCCGGGGGCGGAGGCGCATCCCCGGCCCGGTCCAGGACGGAGCGGCTGCCCGCGGCGGAGGGCGCGAACCGCCACGGCCCCTCCGGCAGAAGCCTGGCGGGGAAGGGGACCGGAATGGCGGGCGGGAACGGCGACATCGTTCCTCCGGCGCCCAATCGGGGCGGTCGACGGGTGCAGGATGCGCCCGCATCGCGGCGGTTTCGCGGTGCCTGCGGCGCCATGGCTGGGGATAGCGGTTCAAGCCTGTGGAGCATTCCCGCTTTCCTGGCACTTTCGGGACGCCCGCCGTGTTAGGAGGGCGGCAGTCGTCGTGGAAAAGAGGGAGGCGCATGAAGGTCGGCATCGAGATGGGGCAGGTGTCCTCGGGACCTGTCTCCGGCGGCGCGCCGGGGACCGCGGCCATGCTCGACCTCGAGGAGCTTCTGGCCACGCGCCTGCTCGTCCAGGGCAATTCCGGATCGGGCAAGTCCCACCTCCTGCGCCGGCTCCTGGAGCAGAGCGCCTCCGTCGTCCAGCAGGCGGTCATCGACCCGGAGGGGGATTTCGTGACCCTCGCCGACAGGTTCGGGCACGTGGTGGTGGATGCCGCCCGCAGCGAGGGCGACCTCCAGCGCATCGCCGCGCGGGTGCGCCAGCACCGGGTCTCGGTGGTGCTGAGCCTGGAGGGGCTCGACGCGGAAGCGCAGATGCGCTGCGCCGCCGCCTTCCTCGGCGGCCTGTTCGACGCGGAGCGCGACTACTGGTATCCCATGCTCGTGGTGGTGGACGAGGCGCAGCTCTTCGCCCCCGCCGCGGCGGGGGAGGTGTCCGACGAGGCGCGCAAGGTGTCCCTCGGGGCCATGACGAACCTCATGTGCCGCGGCCGCAAGCGGGGGCTCGCCGGCATCATCGCCACCCAGCGCCTCGCCAAGCTTGCCAAGAACGTGGCGGCGGAGGCGTCCAACTTCCTCATGGGCCGGACCTTCCTCGACATCGACATGGCCCGCGCCGCCGATCTCCTCGGCATGGAGCGCCGCCAGGCGGAGATGTTCCGCGACCTGGAGCGCGGCCACTTCGTGGCGCTGGGGCCCGCCCTCTCGCGCCGCCCGGTGCCGATCCGCATCGGCCCGGTGGAGACTTCCGCCCGCAGCGGCAACTTCAAGCTCGTGCCCCTGCCGGAGCAGCCGGCGGAGGACGCCCGCGACCTGATCTTCAAGGCGGGAGAGGACGAGCGCGCGGTGCGGCCCGCCGCGCCCCGGCGCGCCCCGCCGCCTCCGCCGCCCTCCACGAACGACCTCCTGGCCCAGCTCGCCCGCACCCGCGCCGCCGCGGCGCCGGAGCCCCAGGCCGCCGAGGCGACGGAGGAAACCCGGGCCGAGCGCGATGCCGCCCTCGATGCGGTCCTGCGCGAGATCCTGGAGGATCCGGAGGCCGCCTTCCGCACGGTGGCGGTGCTCTACCAGGACTTTCTGGTGCGCTGCCGCATCCGCCGCATCGGCGGGGAGCCCCTGAGCCTGCCCGCCTTCCGCCGCCGCCTCGCGGTGGCGCGGGCCGGCGTGGACACCGCCACCGCCGAAGGCACGGAATGGGACCGCGCGGTGGCCTTCGCCGCCGACCTCGCGGAGGACATCCAGGGGGTCTACCTGCTCCTCGCCCGCGCCGCGCTGGAAGGGGCGCCCTGCCCGCCGGACGGGGAGATCGCCCGCGCCTGCGGCAGCCGCTCCCCCGGCCGCGCCCGGCGCCTCGTCGCCTACATGGAGAGCCGCAACATCGTGGTGACCCGCAACGACCCGCGGGGCCTGCGCATCATCGCCCTGCCCGACCTCGGCTGGGAGACCGCCCCGGGCGACCCGAACGCCTTCGAGGAGCCGGCGGCGAGCTCCGACAGCCGGGACCTGTTCGCGGTCGGGTAGGGCAGGCGGCGGCGCCCTCCGCCGTGCCGCTCAAAAGTAGCATCGGCGATATCGCAGGGAGATTGCCCCTGGTTGCCATTGTCGGGGCACCCGTTCGTCTGTTCAATCGCTCCGCGAACCGTTCTCTTGCGTCTGGCGGATCCGCTGACGCCGAACCGGAGAGGGAGCCATGACTTACCGGGGACAATGCTTCTGCGGTGCGGTCGAAATCGAGGTCGCCGGGACTCCGGAGGCGATGGGCTATTGCCACTGCCGGTCATGCCGCTCGTGGTCGGCGGGGCCCGTCAACGCCTTCAGCCTCTGGAAGCCCGAGGCGGTGCGTGTCACCGCGGGGGCCGAGCATGTCGCGACCTTCCAGAAGACGTCGTTCAGCCAGCGTCAGTACTGCGCCAAGTGCGGCGGTCACCTGATGACCAACCATCCGACCCTCGGCCTCGTGGACGTGTATGCGGCCACGATCCCGACGCTCGCCTTCACGCCCGGCGTTCACATCAACTATGCGGAGACGGTTTTGCCCATTCGGGACGGACTGCCGAAGTTCAAGGACGTCCCGGCCGAGTTCGGCGGCTCCGGCGAAACGGTCGCGGAGTAGCGGCGGTTCGTCGGCGGGCGGGACCCGCTCTCGCCGGTCTAGGGAGGCCGTCAGGACCTACGGTGAGGAATCGCCCGAGGACATGCGGATCCGCCGCTCCTGGTCGGCCCGGACGGCGAGGCGGTTCCTCAGGCGCGCATTCTCCTGCCGGAGGGTGGCGATCTCCCTGCGCAGCTGGCGCATGCGTGCCTCGGCCGCGCCGTGCGCCCGGAAGGGCTCCGGCCCGCGCCATCGCCGCAGCTTCCGTCCGCCGCGAAACGCCGGTAGGTTGCGCACCCGTTCGATGCACCGCGAGAGACGAAAGAGAGAGACACATGCACAACGACCGCCTGAGCCTCGACGAGATCGCCCGCCGGGTCGACGCCAAGGCGCCGGCCTTCTGCGCGTCGAGCGACCGCATCTGGGCCATGCCGGAGCTCGCCTTCGAGGAGCACGGGTCGGTCGCGGAGCAGATCGCGATGATGGAGGCGGAAGGCTTCCGCATCACGAGGAATGTCGGCGGCATGGCGACCGCCTTCGTGGCCGAGTGGGGGAGCGGCGGTCCCGTCGTCGGGATCCTGGGCGAGTACGACGCGCTGCCCGACCTGTCGCAGGAATCGGGCGCCGTGGGCCACGCGCCGCTCAAGGCGGGCGCGCCGGGCCACGGCTGCGGCCACAACCTTCTCGGCTCGGGCTCGGCCCTCGCCGCCGTCGCCCTCAAGGACGCCCTGGAGGCGGAGGGGATCGCGGGCACCGTGCGCTACTACGGCTGCCCCGCCGAGGAGAGCGGGTCCGGCAAGACCTTCATGGCGCGCGCCGGCCTGTTCGACGACCTCGACGCCGCCTTCTGCTGGCATCCGAGCGTCGTGAACGAGGTGCAGTCCACCTCCTCGCTCGCCTGCATCCAGGCCTATTTCCGCTTCCGGGGCCGCGCCGCCCACGCGGCGGCGGCGCCCCATGTGGGGCGCAGCGCCCTCGACGCGGTGGAGCTGATGAACATCGGCGTCAACTACATGCGCGAGCACATGCCCTCCGACGCCCGCGTGCACTACGCCGTCACCGACACCGGCGGCAGCGCGCCGAACGTGGTGCAGGCCTTCGCGGAATCGCTCTATCTCGTGCGCTCGCCGCATCTGCCCGACGCGGAGCGCCTCTTCGAGCGCGTGAAGAGGATCGCGGAAGGCGCGGCGCTCATGACCGAGACGACGGTGAGCGTGCAGATCACCGACGCCACGTCGAACGTGCTTCCCAACAAGGTGCTGCAGGAGGCCATGTACGAGAACATGCGCCGCCTCGGCCCGCCCGCCTTCGACGCGGCGGACTACGCCTTCGCCGAGAAGCTGCGCAAGGCGGCGATCACGGAGGAGGACGTCCTGGCGAGCGTGAAGCCGCACGACCTCTCGCTGCGGACGAAGATCCTCCACGACGGGGTGCTGCCCCTGCCCGCGCGGGAGGAGGTGTCCATGGGCACCACCGACGTGGGCGACGTGAGCTGGATCGTGCCGACGGTCCAGTGCCACACCGCCTGCTTCGCCATCGGAACCCCGTTCCATACGTGGCAGCTCGTGGCCCAGGGCAACCTGCCCGCGGCGCACAAGGGCATGGTGCTGGCCGCCAAGGCCATGGCGTCCACCGCCGCCGACTGCCTGCGCAATCCGGAGCTCATCGCCCGCGCCAAGGCGGAGCTGCGCGAGCGCACCGGCGGCCGGGCCTATGTCTGCCCGATCCCGGACAGCGTGACCCCGGACGACCTGCACCGCAGGGCCGCCTGAAGCCTCTCCGGGGGCGGTACCGTGGCGAAGGCCCGTGAGACCGGGTCTTCTTGCGTTTTGGCAAAGTCTCTTTGAGATTCTGCGCATCGCGCTTGCGGGATCGCAATTCTATCTTGGGGGCGACACCGATTGGAGCCCCCATGAAACTCACCGGCATCCACCACCTGACGGCCGTCACGGCCGACGCCAAGGGCAACCACGACTTCTACACGCAGGCGCTGGGCATGCGTCTGGTGAAGAAGACCGTCAACCAGGACGACGTGAGCGCCTATCACCTGTTCTACGGCGACGGCCAAGCCTCGCCGGGATCCGACATCACCTTCTTCGACTGGCCCGTGGAGCGGGAGCGGCGGGGCACCCACAGCATCGTGCACACGGCCCTGCGGGTGACCGGCGAGAGGACTCTCGCCTGGTGGAAGGAGCGCCTCGACTCCCTTCGCATCGCGAATGGCGGCATCGTCGAGCGCGACGGGCGCCTGTGGCTCGATTTCGAGGACCCGGAGGGCCAGCGGCTCGGCCTCGTGGACGACGGCGGCCGGGGCGACCCGTCCCATCCCTGGGACCGCAGCCCCGTCCCGGCGGAGCACCAGATCCGCGGCCTCGGGCCGATCACGATCAGCGTGCCCGCCATCGAGCGCACCGCCCGCGTCCTGACGGCGGGCATGGACATGCGCCCGGCGCGGGAATACCGGCGCGGGGAAAGCCCGGTGCACGTGTTCGAGATGGGGGAGGGCGGCCCCGCCGCCGAGCTCCACGTGGCGGTCGAGCCGCACCTGCCTCCGGCGCGGCCCGGCGCGGGCGGGGTGCACCATGTCGCCTTCCGCACGCCGGACGACGCGACCTATGCGGATGCGGCGCGGCGTCTCGCGGCCATGCGGGCGCCCTCCAGCGGCCCCGTGGACCGCTACTATTTCCGCAGCCTCTACTTCCGGGAGCCGAACGGCATCCTGTTCGAGATCGCGACCGACGGTCCGGGCTTCGCCACGGACGAGCCCATGGAGCATCTGGGCGAGGGGCTCGCCCTGCCGCCCTTCCTGGAACCCCGCCGGGCGCAGATCGAGGCCGGGCTGAAGCCGCTCTGAGGCGGGCGGGGTCCCGCCGGGGCTACCGCCGCCAGTTCACGACGGCGACCCCGGCGAGGGCCATCGCCCCGCCGACGATCCCGAGCGGCGTCGGCACCTCGCCCAGCCACAGGAAGCCCAGGAGCGTGGCGACCGGCGGCACGCAGTACATGAAGTTCGAGGCCCGGCTCGCCGGCAGGCGGGACAGGGCGACGGCCCAGGTCCCGTAGGCGACGAGGCTCGGCACGAGACCGAGATAGACCGCGGCCCAGCGGGCCTGCGGGGCGGCGGCGGAGAACTCGGCCGCGGCCTGCGGCAGCCAGGGGCCCAGGACGAGGGCGCCGAGGGCCATGTTCCAGGCCGAGACCGCGAGGGGCCGGTGGCGGGAAAAGAGCGGCTTCTGCACCACGGTGGTGACGGAGGTGCACAGGGCCGCGCCGAGGATCAGCAGGGCGCCGGTGTCGATGCGCAGGCCCCCGCCCTCCCCAAGGGCGATGAGGCCGATCCCGAGGAAGGACAGGGCCGTGCCCGCCCAGGCGCGGGCGCCGAAGCGCTCGCCCAGCAGCGCCATGGCGAGGCCGGCGGTGATGATCGGGTTGGTGTTGATGATGAAGCTCGCCGCCCCGGCGGAGACGGTCGTCTCCCCCATGTTGAGAAGCGCCGTGTAGAGGGCCACGAACAGGACGCCGCCCGTGGCGAGCCGGAGGAAGTCCGGCAGGCTCGGCCAGCCCGGCCGGGTCAGGACCAGGAAGGCTGCCGCCGGCACCCCGGCGATGGCGAAGCGCAGGGCCCCGAGCTCCACCGGCCCGAAGGCCTGGAGGCCCGCCCGGATGGCCGGGAAGGCCGAGGCCCAGGCGAGGATGGTGACGAGGACGGACGCGGCCGTGACTGCGTCCACGGACGTTCTTACGGGCCGGTCGACGGCGGCTATGCTCATGGCGGGCTCCCGGGCGGTTCGACGGACGGGACCATCGGGGAGAGGTGGCTCGTTGACAAGCGAACAATTCGAGGGTGAGCTGTGCGCATGGATCACAGCTTGCCGCCATTGCCTCCCCTCGACAGCCTGCGCGCCTTCGAGGCGGCCGCCCGGCTCGGAAGCTTCTCGGCGGCGGCGGCTGCCCTCGGCATCACCCATGGGGCGGTGAGCCGGCAGGTCGCGCGGCTCGAGCACTGGCTCGGGCACAAGCTCTTCGAGCGGCAGGCCCGCGGCGTCGCCCTGACGCCCCAGGGCCAGCGCCTGCACCTGCGCACCGGCGAGGCCTTCGCCCTCATCGCGGACAGTTCCGAGCGCTGGGTCGAGCGGCGCGGGGCGGGCATCGTGCGCCTGACCTCCATCCCCTCGGTGAGCAGCCTCTGGCTCATGCCGCGCCTCCGGGGGTTCGAGGAGGGCGATCCGCCCCTGCGCATCGAGTTTGTGGTCGAGCACCGCACCGCCGATCTGGAGGGGGAAGGCATCGATCTGGCGATCCGCTGCGGCCGCGGCGCCGCGCCGGGCCGCCTCTCCGTGCGCCTCTTCGAGGAGCGCTGCCATCCCATCGCCTGCCCGGCGCTCGCCGCGCGGACCCCGCCCGGGCCCCCGGAGCGGCTCCTGGCCCATCCCCTCGTGCACGATTCCGACGCCGCGGGCTGGAAGGCCTGGTTCGCGGCGCAGGGCATCGACTACCGCCCGCGGCCGCAGGACCGCCGCTTCGAGGACTACAACCTGGTTCTCGACGCGGCCGCCCACGGGCTCGGCCTCGCCCTCGCCCGGCCGCCCCTGGCGGGGGAGGCGCTCGCCACGGGGCGCCTCGTCTCCGTCGACGAGGGAACGGTGCTCAACCCGGTCGCCTACTGGCTCGACCGCCCGCAGGGGCGCCTGCGTCCGGCGGCGGCGGAGCTGGCGCGCCGGATCATGGCGGAGGCCGGCGTCGCGGAGGCCGCCGCCGCTGCGTTCCTGAAGGCCTGACGGATCACGCCGGGCCGGGGCCTCCGGCGAGGATCCCCTCGACGATCTCCACGACCGCGGCCGCCTCGGCGAAGGTCGCAAGCCGGTTCGGCTCCCCGGCGATCAGCTTTCCGAATTCGGCGACCTGGTGCGCGTCGGCGCGGGCGGGGGCGATCTCCTCGTCCCCGTGGCGCAGCCGGTACCAGTCGCTGAGCACCGCGCTCCCCTTCGCCCCCGAGACCTCGAAGCGGTTGAAGTCGTCGATCTCGCCCGCCACCGCCCCGTCGATGGTGAAGCGGCAGGCGGCGTGCCGGACGGTCGCGCGGATGCGGGTCTCGGTGCCGGCGGGGCCGCGCTCCACCTCCCGTTCCACCAGCCGCCCGGGCCCGAAGAGCCGCAGGGCGAGGAGGACCACGTGCGAGACGACCTCGCGGGTGAAGCCGCCCTGTTCGGGGCCCGCGAGCCAGCCGGCGGCCCCGTGCTGCCAGCCCCGCGGCCAGGTCCTGAAGCGCACCGTCAGATGCGCCGAGAGCTCTTCGCCCAGGGCGCCGCGCGCCACGAGCTCCCCGAGCCGGACCGCGGCGGGAGCGGTCGCGAAGGGAAAGTTGACGGCGGCCCTCGCGCCCGCGCGCTCGACCGCCGCGAGGCAGGCCCGTGCCGATTCGACCGACGCGGCCAGGGGCTTCTCGCAGAGGATCGCCTTTCCCGCGCGGGCGGCGGCCGAAACCAGCGCCTCGTGGGTCGCCGGCGGCGAGGCGATGTAGACGCCCCGGACGGCGGGATCGGCGAGGAGCGCCTCCACGCTTCCGGCCCGGGGCACGGCCGCCTCGACCGGTGCGGGGTCGTAGCCGGCGACGACGGAGAAGTCCGGATTCGCCGCGAAGCTCTCGATCATCCTGCGGCCCATGATGCCCAGACCCACCACGCCGATGCCGTATGTCATTGTCCGCCCCTCGTTGCGGGGACGGCTATAGCCGCTTCCGGTGCCGAGCGCGAGGCCGGACAGGGCCGCTCACGATTCCGCCGGGCCGCGCAGGGCCCGCAGGGCGTTGAGGATCACCGCCACGTCGATGCCCTCCTGCAGCAAGGCCCCCTCGATGGGCGCAAGATAGCCGAAGGCGGCGGCGGCCATCCCCAGCAGGGAGAGGCCGATCCCCGCATAGACGCTCTGCAGGGCGATGGCGCGGGAGCGCCTGGCGATGCGGATGCCCGACAGGATCCGGTCGAGCCGGTCCACCAGGAGCACCACGTCCGCCGCCTCCGCCGAGGCGGCGGCGCCCTTGGCCCCCATGGCGACGCCGAGATCGGCGGCGGCGAGGGCCGGCGCGTCGTTCACGCCGTCGCCCACCATCATCACCGGGCCGAGCGGCTTCTCCGCGGCGACGACCGCGATCTTCCGGTCCGGAGTCAGCTCCGCGTGGACCGCGTCGAGGAAAAGACCCGCCGTCACCGCCTCCGCCACGTCGCGGCGGTCGCCCGTCGCGAGCACGATCCGGCGGATCCCCAGGGTGCGCAGCCCTTCGAGCAGCCGCGCCGTCCCCGCCCGCAGGGCGTCCGCGAGAACGACGAGGCCCGCGAAACGTCCGTCGACCGCCACCGCCACCCGCACCGATCCCGGTTCGCGCCGTCCGGGGCGCAGCGCCGCCGAGGCCTCGGGCACCTGCGCCGCCACGAAGCGCACGCCGCCCACCAGGACCCGGCGTCCCTCCACCAGGCCCCGGAGCCCCTCGCCGGGGCTCTCGCCCACGGCGGAAGGAAGAGCGAGGGGCAGGCCGCGCCCGCGCGCCTCGCGCACCAGGGCCCTGGCGATCACGTGGTTCGAGGCCTGGTCGAGGGATGCGGCGAGGGCGAGGACCTCGTCCGCCGGGAACGGCGCCCGGGGATGGATCTCGACGATCCGCGCCTCCCCGTGGGTGAGGGTGCCGGTCTTGTCGATGACGAGGCTGCGCACCCGCGCCATGGTCTCCAGGGCCTTGCCGCCCTTCACCAGGATCCCCGCCTTCGCCGCCCGCGACACCCCCGCGACGATCGCCACCGGCACGGCCAGGATGAGGGGGCAGGGCGTCGCCACCACGAGGACGGCGAGGCTGCGCACGGGATCGCCGGTCCACAGCCAGGCGCCTCCGGCCATGAGCACGGTCACCGCGAGGAAGAGCAGCGCGAAGCGGTCCGCCAGCCGGGCCATGGGCGCCTTCGAGCGCTGCGCCGCCGCCACCAGGCGGACGATGCCCGCATAGGTGCTCTCCGTCGCGCGGCGGGCGGCCACGAGGTCGAAGGCGTCGCCCGCATTGGCCGAGCCGCTCAGGACCGCGTCCCCCGGCCGCAGTTCCACGGGCACGGATTCCCCCGTCAGGGCCGACTGGTCGAGAACCGCGACCCCCTCGGCCACGGAACCGTCCACGGGCACGATCTCGCCCCGGCGCACCAGCAGCCGGTCGCCCGGCGCCACCGCGCCGAGGGGGATCTCGTCGAGGCGCCCGTCCGCATAGCGCAGGGCGGTGCGGGGGACCCGGGACAGGAGAGCGGTCATGTCCCGGGTGGCGCGGCGCTCCGCATAGCTCTCCAGGTACTGGCCGCCCGCATACATGAGCGCCACGACCGC
Organism: Microvirga thermotolerans; assembly: GCF_009363855.1. Lineage (GTDB taxonomy): Bacteria > Pseudomonadota > Alphaproteobacteria > Rhizobiales > Beijerinckiaceae > Microvirga > Microvirga thermotolerans. Next base: position 158,005 of record NZ_CP045423.1, on the reverse strand, counting down.
GGCCGCCAGGGTCTCCCCGAGGGCGAGGGCGCCGGACATGGACAGGGCGGCGGCGATGTCGAGGCCCACGTCGCCCCGCCGCAGGCTCGCGACGATCTCGACGCACAGGGCCGCGAGCACCGGCACGGTCGCGGCGGCCCAGATCCCTCCCGCCCAGGCCCCCAGCCCCGCCGCGTGGGCCGCCGCCCCGAGCAGGAGCCCGAGGGCGGGCACCGCCACGAGGACCGGGCGCGAGCGGCGCTGGAGGGCGCGCAGCCTGTCCGGCAGGGCCGGGCGCGTGCCGCCGTCGGGCGTGCCATGCTCAGGCGTACCCTCGTCGGCCTGTCCCTTCGCGTCGTTCGCTTCCAAAGCCTTAACCTTTCCGGAAAGCTCTCCCGCCGGGGCAAGGGAGCGTCAAGAAACGGCAGATTAGACCTGTTTCCGACCGGACACACGCAGACGGGGAAACGCCGCATCGGCGCCCCGCCGCGGGGCGACCGGTCGATTCCCCGCCTTCCCCATGGTAAGGCTGCCGCCCCGATTCCGCCGGCCGGGCGTTCCCCGCAACCGGCTGCACATCCCAGGAAGTCTCATGCGCCTGTCGAAAGCCCTCGCCCTCGCCCTTCCCCTCGCCGCCGGCGCGGCGGCTCCGGCCGGGGCGGCGGATCTGTTTTCGCCCGCGCCTCTCCTCCCCGAAGGCTGGATCGTGACCCTCAAGGGCAACCTGAAGGTGGGGCCGTCCTATCCGGGCGCGGACGATTTCGGCGCCATCGCCTTTCCCTCCTTGAGCCTCCGGCGGGCCGGCACGCCCGAGCGCTTCGGCGCGCCCGACGACGGGCTGAGCTTCTCGCTCCTGGAGGATTCGGCGCTGCGCGTGGGCGTCGTCGGCCGTTTCCAGGGCGGCCGCTACCTCAAGGACGACCGGCGCCTCTTCGGCCTCCGCAAGATCGACTGGGCGGTCGAGCCCGGCGTCTTCGTGGAGTTCTGGCCGCTCCAGTTCCTGCGTGCCCGGGCCGAGCTCCGGCACGGCGTCAACGGGCATCACGGCTTCGTGGCCGATCTCGGCCTCGACCTGGTGCAGACCTACGGCGCCCTGACCTTCTCCGCGGGACCGCGCCTCGCCCTCGGCGACGGCAGCTTCGCCCGGACCTATTTCGGCGTCACGCCCGCGGAGGCGGCCCTCAACGGCCAGGTGACGCCCTACAAGCCCTCCGGCGGGATCACCTCGGTCGGCGCGACGGCGGGGGTGACCTACACCTGGTCCGCGCAATGGTCGACGACCGCCCACGTCACCTACAAGCGCCTCGTCGGCGATGCCGCCGACAGCCCGATCGTGAAGCGCTTCGGCTCCGAGAACCAGCTCGGTTTCGGCCTGACGGCGGCCTATTCGTTCGGCGCGGGACGCTGAGCGCCGACCCTTGGGCCGACCCTTGGAAGGCCATGAATGCACGAAGGCCGGGCAAAGAGGCCCGGCCTTGTCCTTTGCGGGTCGCGTTTTCGGACGGCAACCCGGTGCCCGCCTTTCCTGGGAAAGGCTCCGTCAGCGGGAATAGATCGCCGAATTCCCGCTGTGCTCCCTGACCTCGACGCTCTCCAGCCAGACCCGGCCGCCGGTCTCGCGCCTGGCGAACTCCGCGACGTAGTCGAACACGTATTTCGCCGTCGCCTCGCAGCCCACGGACGGCAGCACGCGCATGTCGATGAGGCCGTCCCGGTGCATGGCCTCGAACCGGGGCAGCTCGGGATCGTCCTCGGCCACGAGCATGGTGTGGTCGAACATGTGCTTGAGCCACGCCTTCACCGGCTTCAGGCCGCCGAAGTCGAAGCACCAGTTGCGCTCGTCGAGCTCGTGGGTGGCGAACACGAACCGGAAGGCCAGGGCATAGCCGTGGATCAGCCGGCAGTGGGAGTGGGTCGCCCGCCATTGCCGGAAGCAGCAGGAGAGGCCCTCGTTGTGGTCGTAGGTCTTGGTCGACCGGTAGATTTCCCGCGCCGCGGCCTGGGTGCCGGAGTCGGGACGGGTCGTGGGGACGGATACGTTCATGGGAGGCGGCTTCTCAATGTCGTCGTCCGGCAGGCCTAGTCGGCCTGCCCGCGGTCGAGGGTCGTGCATTCGTCGATGAACTCGCGCTTCAGCTCCGCGTCCGTCGACAGATCGCCCCAGTAGTAGGTGTTGACCATCCGGCTGCGCCGGCTGGCCCGCACGCCGCGCTGGGTCTTGCACATGTGGACGGCGCTGATCCGCACCGCGAGGCCGCGCGGCCTCGTCATGTCGAGGATGTACTGGCCGATCTGCTTGACCATCTCCTCCTGGATCTGAAGCCGCGCGGCGAAGTGCTCCACGATCCGGTCGTATTTCGACAGGCCGATGATCTTTCCGTCCGCCGCCGGCAGGATGCCGATATAGGCATGGCCGTAGATCGGCATCAGGTGGTGGGCGCACATGGAGCGCACCTCGATCGGCCCCGTGACGATCAGCTGGTCGTAGGCCTGAACGTTGTCGAATTCGGTGATGCGCGGCGGGGCGGTGTAGCGTCCCTCCAGGATCTCCTCCACGAACATCTTGGCGACCCGCATCGGCGTCTCGCGGGTGTTGTGGTCGTTCCGGTGGTCGATCCGGAGAACGTCGAACAGTTCCTCCACCTTCTTCGCGGCCGCGGCGATCATGGCGGAGCGCTCGGCCTCGCCGAGGGGCTCGCTCAGGGCCTCGTTGCACAGGCGTGGAGGTGTCATCTCGCGCGGATGAAAGTTCATGATTTGCCTATTGTTTCCGGTCTTTAAGTTGCGGCCTAATCTCCTGACGTAGCGGGCAATATTACGTAGTTGATATGAGGCGCTCGGCGCTAGCTATAGCGGCTTTTTGTTGCTATCAAAATTAGTATCGAAGCTTCATTTCACTTTTAAACCAATTTATAGGGTTGCGTATCCGGTCCTCGATCGGAAACGGAGAAGACGATGTCGATCACTGCCATGATACGGAATATCACCCTGGCCCTGGCCGGCCTGCTGGCCCTGGCGGCCGGCGCGGCGGCCGCGGATCCTCTGCCGTCACCGTCCGAGCGGCCGATCCTGACCATCTCCGGCAAGATCGAGAACACCAACAGGAACGGCGAGGCGCAGTTCGACCGTCCGATGCTGGAAGCCCTCGGCCTCGTCACCGTCGAGACGAGCACGCCCTGGTACAGCGGTGCGGTCAAGTTCGAGGGCGTGTCCCTCGACAAGCTGATGAAGCTGGTGGGCGCGTCCGGGGACCGCGCCGTGGTCGTCGCGCTCAACGACTACAGCAGCGAGATCCCGATCTCGGACTTCGCCAAGTACAACGTGATCCTCGCCCTCAAGCGGAACGGGGAGTACATGCCGGTGAAGGACAAGGGCCCGCTCTTCGTGATCTATCCCTTCGACAGCCTCCCGGAGCTGAAGAGCCAGACCTATTACGGCCGCGCCGTCTGGCAGGTGGCGAAGATCATCGTGAAATAGCGGCGGAAGCGAGCGCTCCCGATGAGTTTTGACGGACCTTCGCTGTCCTTAAGAATCCTCAAGGCGGTGCTCGCCATCGTAATCGTCTCCTTCCTCCTGTCCGCGGCCTACATCTCGAGCCTCGTGGTCGAGCGGCAGGAGGCTCTCAAGCAGGTCTCGCGCTACAACACGTCCTGGCTGGCGAGCCAGGCGGTCTCCGAATTCACCCGCCTGGAGCAGCGCCTGAGCGCCTACGCCGTCCCCGACGGCGGCATCGATCCGGGCGAGGTCCAGCTGCGCTTCGACATCCTCGTCAACCGGGCCAAGCTCCTGAACGACGGCGAGTTCCAGGATTTCGTGAGCCGGGACCCCGAGCGCCAGGAGACCGTCAGGCTCCTGAGGGAGGCCCTCGCCGCGGCCCAGCCCCTGGTCGACAGGATCGAGGAGCCGGGCAACGCCATGAAGGCCCTCGCGCTGCTCCAGCCCCTGGAGACGAAGGTGACGGCGCTGGCCTCGGCGGCGAACCATTACGGCGCGCAGCGGGTCACGGAGGACCAGCACGAACTGATCCGCCTGCACTGGCTGTTCTCCAGCCTCGCGGCCGGCCTCATCGTATGCGGTTTCATCCTGCTCGGCCTCCTCGGCTGGCACAACCGGCTGCTCACCCGGGCCCATCACGACCTGCGCTTCCTCGCCGAGAACCTGCAGCGGACCTCGGACGAGCTGAAGAAGGCCAACAAGGCGCTGGGCAACGCCTATGCGGAGCTCCAGCACCAGAACGGCGTCCTGCAGATCCAGGAGATCGAGCTGAGGACCCAGAACGAGCGCTTCAACGCGGCGCTCAACAACATGTCCCACGGCCTGTGCATGGTGGACGCCACCGGCCACATCATCGTGTTCAACGAGCGCTTTGCGCAGCTCTTCGACCTGGAGAGCTCCGTCCGGCCCGGCACGACCCTGAACGAGCTGATCGCCTATGCGGAGGCCCGCGGGCGCGAGGGCGCGGCGGCCCTCCGGCAGATCTGCGCCGAGCAGCAGGAGCTCATCCGCGAGCGGCGCCAGGCCACCTTCATCCAGGGCCAGCCCGGCGGGCGCACCATCGCGGTCTCCCACCAGCCCATGAGCGACGGCGGCTGGGTCGCGACCTACGAGGACATCACGGAGCGCCGCCAGGCGGAATCGCAGATCGCCTACATGGCCCACCACGACGCCCTCACCGATCTCGCCAACCGGGTCCTGTTCCGCGAGCAGATGGAGCGGGCCCTCGCGCAGTCGGGCCGCAGCGAGACGCAGGTGGCCGTGCTCTGCCTCGACCTGGACCGCTTCAAGGACGTGAACGATTCCCTGGGGCACGAGACCGGCGACGCGCTTCTCAAGGTGGTGGCGCACCGACTCAGGAGCTGCGTGCGCGAGGAGGACGTGGTCGCCCGCCTCGGCGGCGACGAGTTCGCGGTGCTGCAAACCTCCGTCCACGAGCCGCACGACTGCGCCGTGCTCGCCATGCGGATCGTCGAAGCCCTCGGCGCGCCCTACGACATCGACGGGCAGGAGATCGTCATCGGCACCAGCGTGGGCATCGCGCTTGCCGCGGAGGGCAACCCGACCCCGGATCAGCTCCTCAAGCACGCGGACCTCGCCCTCTACCGGGCGAAGTCCGTCGGGCGCGGCACGTTCCGGTTCTTCGAGCCGGAGATGGACGCGCAGCTCCAGGCGCGCCGCATGCTGGAGGTCGATCTCCGCAAGGCGCTCGCCAACGGGGAGTTCGAGCTTTTCTACCAGCCCCAGGTGGACATCCGCAGGAAGGCGATCACCGGCTACGAGGCGCTCCTGCGCTGGCGCCATCCGGAGCGCGGCATCGTCTCCCCCGCCGAGTTCATTCCGGTGGCCGAGGACATCGGCCTCATCTCGCCCCTCGGCGAGTGGGTCGTCCACGAGGCCTGCCGGGAGGCGTCCGGCTGGCCGGCGCCTCTGAAGGTCGCCGTCAACCTCTCGCCCGTCCAGTTCCGCAACAGGAACCTGGTCCAGTGCGTGAAGCAGGCCCTCGAGGAGTCCGGGCTCTGCCCCAGCCGCCTCGAGCTCGAGATCACGGAATCGGTGCTGCTGCAGGACAACGACACGACGCTCGCCACCCTGCACCAGCTGCGCAAGCTGGGGCTGCGCATCGCCATGGACGATTTCGGCACCGGCTATTCGTCCCTGAGCTACCTGCGCAGCTTCCCGTTCGACAAGATCAAGATCGACCAGTCCTTCGTCCAGGGCCTGTCCTCGCGCGCCGACTGCCTGGCCATCGTGCAGTCCATCGCAGGCCTCGGCGCCAGCCTCGGCATGAGCACGGTGGCGGAAGGCGTCGAGACGGAGGACCAGCTCGTCCAGCTGCGGGCGGCCGGCTGCACCGAGGCGCAGGGCTACTATTTCGGCAGGCCGCGGCCCGCCCGCGACCTCACCCATTCCCTCGAGGATTTCGGCCCGGTCCGCGCGGCGGAGTGAGGCGGCCCTCCTCGGGCGAGCGCCCCGCCGGTGGCGTTGCGGCGGGGCTCAGAGCGCCAAGGTCAGAAGCGCCAAGGTCAGAAGCGCCAGGTGAGGTTGCCCTTCAGGGCGTGCTCCTGCGCGCGCGTGCCGATCTGGCCGGCATAGGCCACGCCGAGCGTGACGGCCGCCGCCGCCTGCCAGTCGAGCCCCGCCTCCGCCACCAGCGCATCCCGGTCCACCGGCGCCCCCGCCACTGTAAACGGCACGCCCGCCCCGGCAAAGGCCAGCCGCGCCTCCGGCGCCACGTCGCCATAGGCATGCCGCCAGCCGAGCAGGCCGCGCACCAGCACCGGCAGCTCCGCGCCGAGCCGCGCCTCCGCCCGCACCCCCAGCGTGGTGGTGCCGAGCGCAAAGCGGCGGCCGAAGCCGACCAGCGCCGCCGCGCCGCCGCGCTCCTGGAAGCCGTCGCTGTCGAGCCGCAGCAGCGCCGCCCCGGCGAACGGCTCGAGCGCCAGCGCGCCCAGGCCCAGCCGGTAGCCGACCTCGCCGAAGCCCTGCAGGCTCGTCCCGCCATAGGAGGCGCGCAGCGCATCGGCGAAGCCGGGGAAGCTGACGCTGCGCGTCAGGGCGAAGTCGTGGCGGGTGGCGACGCCGCCGAGCCGCACGGCGAGCGCGCCCCACTGGCCGGCGCCGTAGACGGCGCCGAACACGCCCTCGCTCGAGCCCGAGGAGAGGCGGGCGTCGACGTCGAAGGCGGTCGAGGCGTAGCCGCCGGCCAGCCCGAGGCGCAGGCCGTCGGCGAGAAGGGCGTCGGCGCCGAGCACGAAGCCGCCGGTGGCGGTGGCGAGCGAGGCGGCGTTGCCGTCGGAGCGGGTCCGGCCCCAGGCGCCGAAGCCTTCGCCCCACAGGGCATAGGCGGCCGGGGCGGCGGCGGCGACCGCGACCGGCGGCACCGGCGCGCCGGGCCGGTCGGCGGCATAGGCGGCGGCGAAGGAGCCCGGGCCTGCGCCCGGGCCCGCGCCTTGCGCCAGCCGCGGCAGGGCGGGGCCGAGCAGCGGCTGGCGCAGGCGGGCGAGCAGGCTGCTCTGCACCAGCTGCCCCTGGCCGTAGGCGCTCGTCACCGCCGTCGCATGACCCTCCCCCGACAGAAGATCCAGCGCGCGGTCGACGGAGGCCCGGTCGAGCCGGAGGAGGGCGTCGTCCAGCGGGCTGGCCGCCCCGAGGGCGTCGATGGCCGCCGCCACGTCCTTCTTGTCCGGCGAGGTTTCGGCGTCGGACAGCGGCACGGCGTTACGCTCGAAGCTCACCGTGACCGCGTTGCCGGCATAGCGCAGCCGCGGATCGAGGAAGGCCGACACGCTGTTGGTGCGCAAGGTCCCGAAGGTGCCCGCCGCCCCGCCGGCGGCGGTGACGATTTCGAGCGGCGTGCCGACCGGGGCGAGGCCGTCGGCCAGCACCACGTCGAGGGTGCCGCCCAGGAGCGTCGCCGTGCCGCCCACCGCGAGCCGGTCGTGGGCGCCCTGGGCGTTCGCGTCGACGCGGTAGGTCGAGCTGCCGAGGAGGGTGGCGTTGCCGGTGACGGTCAGGGTCCCGAAGCCGCCGGCGGCCATGCCGGGCTCGAGGGTGCCGGCCACCGTCAGCGGCGCCTGGACGACGCCGGTGCCGCGCAGGGTTCCGGCATTGCCCACCGTCACCGCCGAGGCGACGGAGCCCGCGAGGGTCAGCACGCCGCCTAAGACCTGCGTCCCGCCCGCGTAGGTGTTCGCTCCGCTCAGGACCAGGTTGCCCGCGCCGCGCTTGACGAGGCCGCCCGTGCCCACGATGTCGTTGGACCAGGCGGAGTCGTAGCCCCGCGTGTCCACGTCGAAGAGGGGCGCGAAGCCTTCGGCGCCGAATTCCTTGGGGCCCCTGACGGCGCGCGCGAGGTTGAAGAGGCCGCGGCCGTAGATCTCCCTCGGGCCGATAGGGTCCGTCGTCGTCAGGATCACCTCGATGATCTGCCGCGCGGTCATGTAGGGGAAGGCCTCCCGCAGCACCGCCGCGCCGCCCGCCACCACGGGCGCCGCCATGGAGGTGCCGACCTCGGTCTTGTAGGTGCTGAACGGGAAGGTCGAGAGGATCTCGACCTCGTTCGCGTCCTCCCCGGGCTTGACGTGGTCGCCCCCGGGCGCCGCCAGGCACCACAGGAAGGTCACGCCGCAGCGGTTGCTGTAGCTTGCGATCCTGTTGTTGCGGTCCGTCGCGACGACGGCGATCAGGCTGCCCTGGAGGTCGGAGAAGTCCAGCCCGGCGTTCTCCGGGGCGTTGGGATCGGCGTAGACGTAGGTCGCCGGATCGTTCGGGTCGCCCATGGCCTCCACGAGCCGGTAGGCGCCGCTCTGATGGTTGCCCGGACGGATGAAGGGGAACAGGCCGATGCCGCTCGGGTTGGCGGCCGAGAGCGGCTGGTCGAAGTAGTCGTTCCCGGCCGAGAAGACCAGGACGATGTCGGCCTTGGCGGCGGCCTTGACGGCTTCGTATTCCTCCCTCAGCCCCTGGGTGCGCACGAGCGTGGTGGGCATCTCCACGTAACGGGGGTTCGGCAGGGGCCTGCCGGAGCTGTCGCGCTCGTCCAGGTACTTGGGCGGGACGGCGTTGGGCCCGTAACTGCCGTTGAGCACCTTCGCGCCGGTCCCTGCCGCATAGTGAAGCGCGAGGACGGTCGGGTCGTTCCTCCCGTCGTCGGCGACCTCCACCGCCCGCAAGGGGATGATGGTCGCATTATAGGCCACGCCCTGGGTCCCGACCCCGTTGCGCGCGGCGCCGACGATTCCCGCCACATGCGTACCGTGGCCCTCGATCCCGCCCGCCTGGTTGAGATCCGACATGAAGCCCGGCGGCTCGTTGATGTCGAAGGAGCGCAGGAGCGGCGAAATCCGGCCCGCGAATTCCGGATGGCCCGTATCGAGCCCGGTGTCGATGACGGCAACGGTGATGCCCCTGCCCGTGAAGCCCATGGCGTAGGCTTCGGCCGCGCCGATCTTCCCCAGGAACCAGGAGCGCCGGTACTCGTCCGTCTCGAAGGAGGCGGGGCTGCCCGCCCCATAGCCCGCGCCCGGCGCAGCCCGCGCGAAGACCGGGAGCGGCACGGGCGAGGCGTCGGCCGCCCTGGCTCCGGCCGAGCCCGCAAGAAGCCCGGCGCTGGCGGTTCCGGCGAGAAGGCCGGCCAGGAGAAGACGTGCGGCAGCGGAACGGCGCGAGCCCCTTCGCGCGGCCCGGAACGAAGAAGAAGTCATGATGCCCCCGGACGAGAACGGGTCGGCCCGAGGGCCGCCCGCCATTGGGGCGAAAGAGTAAGAATCTAAACCTGCGCGTCCAGCAATTCCTCTGCGGAAGATTGCGCCTTTTTCTAAGGTGTTACTCTACGGCAACGGGATCCGCGGCCCGGTTCAGCCGAGGGGCCTGAAGCGCCGGGTCTCCTGCTGCGCCGGCGGCCGGTGCGGCCTGTGGGCGGCGGCCTGCCCGGAGGAGCGCTGAGGCCTGACGGCGGTCCGCTTCGGTGCCCGCACGGCCCGGTAGCGCGGGCGCTCCGCCGAGGCGCCCACGACGCCGCCGATGACCCCGCCCACCGCCGCTCCGATGGGGCCTCCCACGACCGCCCCCGCGAGGGCCCCCGTTCCGGCGCCGGCGGCCGTCGCGGCCTGGGCCTGCGCGAGGGTCGGGGACAGGACGAGCGGGGTCAGGGCGGCAAGCAGGAGCATCGATCGGCGCATGGACAAACCTCTTTGGAATCCTCTTTTCGAAACGCGCCCCGGCAACGCCCGTGCCGGCGGAGGGGTTCCGGCCTCCCCATGGCGGCGGGCCGTCCGGAGCGTCGCGGTGCGGCTACGGATGGACGACCACGCTCTTGATATTGACGAATTCGCGGATCCCGAATTCCGAGCATTCGCGCCCGTAGCCACTCTCCTTGATTCCGCCGAAGGGCAGGCGCGGGTCGGAGCGGACATTGCCGTTCACGAAGCTCAGGCCCGCCTCCAGCATCTCGGCGGCGATCCGCTCCCCGCGCGCGGGATCGCGGGTGAGGACGCCCGAGCCGAGGCCGAAGCGGGCGCCGTTGGCGATGCGGATCGCGTCCGCCTCGTCCTCGGCCTCGACGACGGCTGCCACGGGTCCGAACACCTCCTCGTCGTAGACCGCCATGCCGGGACGCACGCCCGCGAGCACGGTCGGCGGATACCAGGCGCCCGGCCGGTCGGGCACCGTGCCGCCGGTGAGCAGGCGCGCGCCGCGCTCCACGCTGCGGCGGACCTGGTCGTGAATCCGGTCGCGGGCCTTCACGCTCTCCATCGGCCCCAGCTTCGTTACAGGGTCGCGCGGGTCGCCCATGACGTAGGTTGCCATTTCCGCCGCGAGTGCGCGCTCGAACGCCTCGCGGACCGGGCGCACGGCGACGAAGCGCTTGCCGGCGATGCAGCTCTGCCCGCCGTTGACCATCCGCGCCGCAGCGCAGACCCTGGCGGCCTGCGCGATGTCCGCGTCCTCCAGGATCAGGTAGGCGTCCGAGCCGCCGAGCTCGAGCACGCTCTTCTTGAGGGCGGCCCCCGCCGCGGCGGCGACCTGCCGTCCCGCCTCGACGCTTCCCGTGAGCGTCACGGCCGCGATGCTCGCGTCGTCGATGAGGGACTTCACGTCGGCGCTCGGGACGAGGAGGGTGCGGAACACGTCGTCCGGAAAGCCCGCCTCGCGGAAGACGCTCTCGATGGCGAGCGCGCAGCCCGGCACGTTGCTGGCGTGCTTGAGCACGGCGGTGTTGCCGGCCATCAGGGTCGGCGCGGCGAAGCGGAAGACCTGCCAGAACGGGAAGTTCCACGGCATGACGGCGAGAACGGTCCCGATGGGATTGAAGGTCACGAAGGCCTTCGGTCCGTCGAGATCGACCGGGCGCGGCCTCAGGAACGCCTCCGCATGCTCCGCGAAGTAGTCGCAGTTGAAGGCGCACTTCTCCACCTCGCCGCGCCCGTCGGCGAGGAGCTTGCCCATCTCGGCGGTCATCAGCTCTGCGAACTCCGCCTGCCGGCGCCGCAGGACCCGGGCCGCCTCCCGCATGAGCCGGGCGCGCTCGCCGATGGGCATCGCCCGCCATGCCGCGAAGGCCGCGCGGACGCTGCGGGCGACCGCCAGGGCCTCGTCGCGGGAATGCCCTTCGTAGCTGCGGCCGGGCGTCCCGGTCGCGGGATCGGCGGTCTCGAAGCGCGGCTTCGCGGCGGAGGCGGGGCGGGAGGACAGGGACGTCTCGGCCATGGGGAGTTCCTTTCGGGGGACGGCACTTCGCCACGGTGCGCGCGCCGCGTCATCTCCAAAAGTCCAGCTCCGGCGGCGGGTTCCCGTCCCGGCCTGCGGATCAGTGCGCCATCAGGAGCGGCAGGTCCGAGCGCTCCAGCATGTCGCGGCTGGTGCCGCCGAGGATCCATTCCCGCGCCCGCGAATGGCCGTAGCCGCCCATCACGATCAGGTCGGCGGACATGCGGCGCGCCTGATCGAGAATGACCTCGCTCACCGCACGCCCGTCGCTCCGGGCGAGATTGACCTCGACCTCCGTGCCGTAGCGCTCCAGATGCCGGGCGACGTCGAGATCGAGAGCCGGCTTTCCCGAGGCCGTCTCCTCCGGGTCGACCGCGAGCACGCAGGTGCGGGCCGCCCTCGCGATCAGGGGCGCCGCCTCGGCGATGGCGCGCGCGGTCTCGCGGGTGTCGCGCCAGGCCACCAGGATGCGCCGGATCGCGTCGGAGGGCCTGCGGCCGGGCGGCACCACGTAGATGCCGCGCCCGCTCCCGAACAGGACCGATTCGAACAGGTCGTCCCAGGGGGCGGATCCGTCGCCGTCGTAGGGGCGCTGCGCCACGAACAGGTCGGAGCGGCGGGCTTCGGAGACCGCCTGGTTCATCAGCTGGCCCGGCGTGCCGTCGAGGCGGCGGACCTCGTTGGGGACCGACAGCCGCGCGAAGCGCTCGGCAAGGCGCTGCTGCGTCCGGTCTCCGTTGCGCCGCGCCTCCTCGTCGAGGCTTGCGATGACCTCGGCCGCGGCCGCGCCGCCGTCCATCGGGGTCATCACGGCGAGATCGGGAAGCAGGTTGGTGAAGAGGCCCCTCACGCGGGCTCCGCTGACGGAGGCGATCGCTTCCGCATGGGCCAGGCGGAGCTCGTCGTCCGCGCCTCCGTCCAGATGAACCAGAACGTCCTTGATCATGATGCTCTCCATGCTTCCGCGAGTGGGCAGGGCTGCGGCCCGCAGCTCCGGTCGACGGCATTCCATGCCCGCTCCGGCATATTGTCCTTGATCCTGCGCAAAGTCTCCCGTCGTTTCGGTCACGGCGGGTCTGCGCGGGGATCGGCCATCGGGGATGCTCTCCGGCGTGAGGTGAGCCGCATCCGGGCGGGCCCTTACCTGGGCAGGCACCTCATGTGTCCCGGCGCGGCACCAGGACGGCGGCGCCCCGGAGACGGCCGGCGCGCAGGTCGGCCAGGGCCTCGTTGGCGGCCTCCAGCGGATAGGTCACGGTCTCGGTGCGGATCGCGGCCTTCGGCGCGAGGGCGAGGAAATCCCGCGCGTCCCGGCGGGTGAGGTTGGCCACCGAGACGACCTGCCGCTCCTCCCACAGCAGCCGGTAGGGAAAGGAGGGGATGTCGCTCATGTGGATCCCGCCGCACACCACCCGGCCGCCCTTCCTCACCGCCTTGAGGGCGAGCGGAACCAGCGCCCCCACCGGCGCGAAGAGGATCGCGGCGTCGAGCGCCTCGGGAGGAGTCTCGTCCGAGCCGCCGGCCCAGGCCGCGCCCAGGGAGCGGGCGAAATCCTGCGCCGCCAGATCGCCCGGGCGCGTGAAGGCGAGGATCCTCCGGCCCTGCCAGCGGCAGACCTGCGCGACGATGTGCGCCGCGGCGCCGAACCCGTAGATCCCGACCGTCCGGGCAGGACCCGCCGCGACGAGGGAGCGCCAGCCGATGAGCCCGGCGCAGAGCAGGGGCGCCAGCGCGACGGGATCGGCCTCCTCCGGCAGGCGGAAGGCAAAGGCCGCGTCTGCGACCGCATGGGTCGCGAAGCCGCCGTCGCGGGTGTAGCCGGTGAACAGGGGAAAGTCGCAGAGGTTCTCGTGCCCCGCCTCGCAATAGGGGCAGCGGCCGCAGGCGCGGCCGAGCCAGGGAATGCCGACCCGCTCGCCGGGAGCGAAGCCCGTCACGCCGGGGCCGAGGGCCTCCACCCGCCCGACGATCTCGTGGCCCGGAACGACGGGCAGCTTCGGATCCGGCAGGTCGCCGTCCACCACGTGCAGGTCCGTCCGGCAGACGGCGCAGGCTTCCACGGCCACTCGGATCTCGCCTGCGGCGGGCCGGGGAAGCGGGCGTTCCTCCCGGACGAGGGGCATGCCCGGCCGGCGAAGCACCATGGCTTCCATGGAGGGACCTCAGGCGTCGGCGGGACCCATTTCGGTTGCGATCCGCTCCTCCAGCGCGGCGAGCTCGCGCAGGCAGGGCTCGCGCCGCACCTCGTATTGCTGCTTCAGGCGCTCCGCCAGCTCGCGCTTCAGGTTCTCGTCCCCGTCGGCGCGGGAGAGGGATTCCAGGTTGCGGCGATAGGTGACGTCCAGGTCCGCGAGATCGGCCAGGGCGGACTGGAGACGGGGGAGGAGATCCGGAGAATAGGCCCGGGCCGCGCGGAAGTCCTCCCAGACGTTCCGGAATTCGAGATCGATCATGCCGTTCTCCCATTCTCGCGTGTGTGGCTTCGGCCGCCCAGCTCCGCACCCGGTTCCGCACCTGGCGCGCGCCGCTGCGGAAGATAGGCCCGGCGCCGGCATCCAAAATTGATCCCGATCAATGATTACGGACGAAGGCCGCGACAAATGCGGCATCGGAGCGGGCATGGGTCGATGCATTCTCCGAGGTCGCCGGGCGACGGGCCGCGGGAAGGAACCCGCCGGCAGCGGCGTCATTCCCCAGGCGCCCAAGCCGCAAGGAGCCAGGGTCATGCCCAAGATGAAAGCCGCCATCTTCGTCGAGCCAGGCCGGATCGTCCTCGACGAGAAGCCGATCCCGGACGTGGGGCCCCTCGATGCGCTGATCCGCATCACCACCACCACCATCTGCGGAACCGACATCCACATCCTCAAGGGCGAGTATCCCGTCGCGCGGGGCCTGACCATCGGCCACGAGCCCGTCGGGATCATCGAGAAGCTCGGCTCGGCCGTGCGCGGCTACCGCGAGGGGCAGCGGGTCATCGCCGGGGCGATCACGCCGAGCGGCCACAGCGAGGCCTGCCTGTGCGGCTGCCACTCGCAGGACGGCGCCGGCACCAAGCACGGCTGGAAGCCGATGGGCGGCTGGCGCTTCGGCAACACCATCGACGGGGCGCAGGCCGAGTACCTGCTCGTGCCGGACGCCATGACGAACCTCGCTCCCGTGCCGGACGGGCTCACGGACGAGCAGGTGCTCATGTGTCCCGACATCCTCTCGACCGGCTTCTCCGGCGCGGAGAGCGGCGGCATCCGCATCGGCGACATCGTCGCCGTCTTCGCGCAGGGACCCATCGGCCTGTGCGCCACGGCGGGCGCGCGGCTGATGGGCGCCTCCACGATCATCGCGGTGGAGAGCCTGCCCGAGCGCATGGCCATCGCCCGGAAGATGGGGGCGGACTACGTGGTCGACTTCTCGAAGGTCGACCCGGTCGAGGAGATCCGGCGCCTCACGGACGGGCGCGGCGTCGACGTGGCCATCGAGGCCCTCGGGAAACAGTCGACCTTCGAGGCGGCGCTGCGGGTGTTGCGCCCCGGCGGCACGCTGTCCTCGCTCGGGGTCTATTCCGCGGATCTGAAGATCCCCCTCGACGCCTTTCTCGCCGGGCTCGGCGACCACACCATCCGCACGACCCTGTGTCCCGGCGGCAAGGAGCGCATGCGCCGCCTCATGGCGACGGTCGCCTCGGGACGGGTCGACACGAGCCCGCTCGTCACCCACCGCTTCACGCTCGACCGGATCGAGGAAGCCTACGACCTCTTCGGCCACCAGCGCGACGGCGTGCTGAAGGTGGCGATCACGCCGTAGTTTCCGGGCCCGCCCGGCCCGGCGGGACCTCCGCCTTGGGCGGCAGCGGGAACAGGGACACGAAGCGCTCCGCGAGCCTGCGGTCGCCCGCGACTTCGAGCGCGCCCTCCGCTTCGAGGGCCGCGACGGGCTCTCCCGCATAGATCGCCCGCGCCAGAGCGGGCGCGCTGCCCGTGAAGACCGCGTCGGCCTCCTCCACCGGAGCGCGGCGGACCTCGATGCGTCCTCCGGCGAGGCGGGCGAGATACGTCTCCTCGCCGATGCAAAAGCCGATCCGCGCCTCGGTCGCCCCGGCCCTGCCGGGATCGAGCATCGTACGCAGGGACAGCATCAGGGAAACGGCGCTGAAGGGCAGGGTCGGGTCGTGGTGCGGCGAGCGTGCCGCCCACCGGCCGAGGGCCTGGAAGATCGGCTCGCTCTCGTAGCCCCAGGGCGTGAGCTCGTAGACCTGCGTCGCGGCCGGAGGCGGCAGCCTGCGGCGGACGAGGATGCCCGCCGCCTCCAGCCCCTCGAGTCGCTGGGTCAGGACGTTCGCGCTGATCCCCGGCAGGTTCGCCCGCAGGTCGCTGAACCGCCGCGGCCCCATCATGAGCTCCCGGATCACCAGAAGCGCCCACCTTTCGCCCACGAGGTCGAGGGCGTGCGCGGTGGCGCAGGCGTCGTCGTAGTGCCGGCGGGCGGCGGGCGCGGGCGGCTTAGTTATTTTTTTTAACTTCATAGTTGCTTTCAATAACCAGATGGTTCATGGATGTCAAACCGGACGAAACGGAGGAACCCATGTCCAGGCTCATCTTTCTGAACCTTCCCGTGGCCGACCTGCAGCGCGCCGTCGCGTTCTACGAGGCCGTCGGCGCAACCCGGAACCCACAGTTCTCGGACCATACCGCCGCCTGCATGGTGATCTCCGAAACGATCCACGTGATGCTGCTCACCCACGACAAGTTCCGCCAGTTCACGCCCAAGGCCATCGCCGATGCGCGGGCGACGAGCGAGGTGCTCATCGCCCTCTCGGCGGAAAGCCGGGCGGCGGTCGACGACATGCTGGCGAAGGCCGGCGAGGCGGGCGGGCGGGCCGATCCTGCGCCGGTGCAGGATCACGGATTCATGTACGGCCGCAGCTTCGAGGATCCCGACGGGCACATCTGGGAGATCGTGTGGATGGACGTCGAGGCGGCCGCGAAGGCCCAAGCGGAGATGACGCCGGCCTGAGGCGCGGCGGGCCAGTGGCGGAGCCCGCCGGGCGCGAGAGCGCCGCGGCGGCGTGACGGAAGGCTGCGGCTCCTCTCGCGAGGCCGCAGCCTTCGGCATTCAGGAATATCGAAAAGGGCTCGCCGCGCGACGATGGCCGCAGGAAAGGCCTACGACTTCTTGCCTGTGGCGTCGAACTGCTTGAGGTAGGCGATGAGGTCCTTGATCTTCTGCTCGTCCTTGAGGCCGGCATAGACCATCTTGGTGCCGGGGATCTTCGCCTTCGGATCCTTGATGTACTCGGCGAACGTCGCCTCGTCCCAGGTCAGGCCCGAGTTCTTGTTGGCGGGCGAGTAGTTGTAGCCCTCCACCGATCCCGCCTTGCGGCCGATGACGCCGTTGAGCGCCGGCCCGACGGCGTTCTTCGCGTTCTCGCCGATCTGGTGACACGCCTTGCAGGGCGCAAAGACCTTCTCGCCCGCAGCGGCGTCCTGGGCGTGGGCCGCCACGGGACTGAAGGCCAGGGCGAGCGGAAGGAGAAGTGCGAAGCGCATGACGATTCCTTTCTCGAAGCGGAGGGCTGCGCAAGAACTAGCGTCCGGACGCGGAGTTTCCACCGACTCCGCCAAGCCTCAGTCCGAGCGGGTCTTCGGGTCCGTCACGCTGCCCGTCGAGGACGGGGAGCCGTTCGGCGTCGTGCCGGCGGTCCGGAGAATCCTTTGGGCCTCGTCGAGCTGGGCGCGAAGGTCGGGAAGGGCGCTCGCCGCCATTTCCTGCAGCGGTTCGCTCTGCCGGAGGCTTTCCAGGGCGCCGATGGTCTGCGGATAGGTCTGGACGACTCACTGCGCCAAGCTCACGCCGAACTGCTGCTCGTCCGCGTCGCGGGCCAGATTGTCGAAGGTTCCGCGCTCCTGCGCCGGGATCTGCGCGGTGTCGCGCAGGTCGGGGACGGCTTCGGTCAGGGCACGGTTGATCCGGCTGTCCGTGAGCGCCATGCGGTCGCCCAGATCGTGTGCGGCCCCGCTCGCGTGGCGCTTCGAGGCGAGATGACCGTATTGCTGCGCCGTGACCGTACTGCGGGCCAGAGTCTCGACCGTCCGGCGCATCTCGGGCGTGAGGGATTCGGACTGTGTGCCGTTCACCTGCGGCGCATGCACCGTGCCGCCATGACTCTCGGGGCGGCCGCCGTCCTTGTGCGGATCCGCCATGGGGCCGCTCATCGGCACCGGCTGAGCCCGCGAGGGCGCCGTCGAAGCGGGCTGGTCCTACTGGGCCCATGCGGGCCAGGCGGAAAGAAGCGCGCAGAATGCTGTGGCCGCAAGCTGGACCTTCATGATCGGTTCTCCGTCGGATCGCTGGCGCCTGAATGCAGGGTTCAATGATCCAGGCCGGAGCAGGTTCCGCAGGCTGCAGCCTTTCGAAACGCGGCCGCAACCTGCGGACCGTCAGGCGCTTTTCCGTGCCCCGGGATCCAGGGCCTCGGCGGTGATCATGTCCGCGGCGCCCCTCGCCGCTGCATCCCTGATGTCCTCGAACAGGCGCGCAATTTCCGCAAAGACGCTCAGGTCGGTCTCCTCCGCCGTCAACGTGTCGAGCTCGCCGACGAGTTCGAGCAGGGCCGCGATGCGCTCCGCCTGGTGCCGCGCGTCCAGGATGAGGCCCCGCAGCTGCCGCCGCGCCTCGAGGATCTCGAAGCGCTCCAGCGCCGCGCCGAGCTTGTCGCGGCAGCGGCAGTCCAGGTCGAGCGTCTCCAGGACCGCGCGGACGCGGGCCAGGAGCGGCGACGGATCGGACCGGGCCGCCTTGCCCGGTTCCGGATCAGGGGAAACGAGCTTCATCGCACGCCCTCCTCGCAAGTCATCGTCGCGGCGCAAAGGGGTCCTCAGCCCCGGTTCGCCGGATATCCCTCTCCGAGCGACATGAGCCTGTGCGGCTCGCAGATCACGATTCTCTGCCGGCCGCCCTTCACCCAGCCGCGCTCCTCCCAGGCGCTGAGGATCCGGCTCACGTTGTGCAGCGTCGTGCCCGTCGCCTCGGCCACGTCCTGGCGGGAGATGGGGAAGTCGATCAGGATGCCCTGCTCCACGCGGCGTCCCGTGGTCTCGCTCAGGCGGACGAGGGCGTTCGCGACCCGCCGCTCGACCTGCTCGGTGGAAAGCTCCACGATCCGGCTGTGGGCATCGTGCAGGCGCGCGCCCGCGGCCTGAAGCGCGGCCCCGGCGAGGGCGGGAAGGAGGCCGAGCATCTGCGGCCACCGCGCCGACGGCCAGGCGAGGGCGACGCTGTCGACCGCCGCCGCCGCGGTCGCCGGGTAGGTGTCTCGCCCGAGGGCGACTGCGACGCCGACCAGTTCGCCGGGCCCCGCGAAGCGCACCACCACCTGGCGTCCGTCCGGCGTGAGCCGGGTCACCCGAAGGCGGCCGTGCAGGAGCACGAAGAACGAATCCGCCGGCTTGTCCTGCTCGTACAGGCTGCTGCCCCTGGCGCGGTAGACGGACCGCGCCTCGTCGAGGACCGCGTCGAGCTGGGCGGGCCCCGCGCCCGCGAACGGGGGCAGGGCGGCGATCAGGGAACGGTCGAGACCGGACATGGTCATGCACTCCTTCCGAAAAATCGTCCGCCGAAGGACCGCCCGCGCGGGAGGGCCCGACATGCCGAAAGGCCCGGGCGCGCGGCCCGGGCCATCGTCGTCGCGGCGACGTCCATCAGTGGCCGCCGGTCGACTGGGCCGACCTCTGAGGATTGAAATCCTTGAAGACCGTCTCGTTCTCGGGACCGTCCACCTTCAGGATTCCGGCGAGCCCGCGCTCGACCCGGCTCAGGGCATGGTCGACGAGAATGTAGTTTCCGGGAACCTCCAGCTTGAACTCCACCATGCTCGCGCCGCCGGGAGGAGTCGTGATGGTCTGCACGTCCTTCAGGGGCGAGGAGGTGAGGGAAGCCATGGGATAGGCCTTGTCGAAAATCTCGCCGATCACGTGGAAGGACGAGGTGTAGTTGGGCCCGCCCACGCCGAAGAAGACGCGCACCGTCTCGCCGACCTTCGCCGTCAGGGGGTTCTTCTTCAGGGCCTCCGTGGTGCCGTTGAAGACGAAGTATTCGGGACGCTCGCCGACGAGCTTCTCGTAGCTCTCCTCGGCGTGGCCCTTGGTGCCGAAGGGCTGCTCGGTGTAGATCTCGCCCTGCATCACGTAGAACTCGCGGTCGACCTTCGGCAGCCCCTCCTCGGGCTCGACCAGGATCAGGCCGTACATGCCGTTGGCGATGTGCTGGGCCACCATCGGGGTGGCGCAGTGATACACGTAGAGGCCGGGATTCAGCGCCTTGAAGGAGAAGCCGCGGCTCTCGCCGGGAGCAGCCTCCGTGGCCTTCGCGCCGCCGCCGGGGCCGGTGACCGCGTGGAAGTCCACGTTGTGCATCATGACGCTGTCGTCATGGTTTTTCAGGTTGACTTCGACGGTGTCGCCGACCCGCACGCGGATGAAGGGGCCGGGAACCTTGTTGTTGAAGGTCCAGTAGCGATAGGTGGTGCCGTCCGCCAGCTGACCGGTGACTTCGGTGGTCTCCAGGTTGACCTTGATGCGCTGCGGGCTGCGCGGGGCGATGGGGCCGGGAAGATCGGTCGGATCGCGCACCACGTTCACCGGCGCCTCCGGGGTTCCCGCGACCGGGCCATGCTTGTGGAGCATGTCCGTCGCGGTCGCGGCGGCAACCTTGTCGAGGGCCTGGGCAGGCAGCGGCTCGGAGAGCAGGGCGGCCGTGCCGAGCGCCAGCACGGCGGCGGTGGCAAGAAGCGGCCGGCATCCCAAGATCTTCAGAGTCCTCATCGTCGTCTCCTTTGTGAGACCGCCTGGCGGAACGTCTTCGTCCGTCATCGGATGACGCCTTTGTACGCCTGCAGGACCCGCCGGTGTTTGAGCTGTTGCAAATAAGAACGAGAATTCGCAAGACCTCTCGAAAGAAATCGGGAGTTCACGACGATTGGTGCAAAGAAATTGATTTGAATCAATTGGCGCTCCATCGCGCGGGGCGGCGTCGACCTCTTTGAGCGAGGTCAAAGACGCACCGCCCGATCCTCCCTAGAGACGGGTGGTTTCGACCGGCGCGCCGGACCATCCGCTCTGCGCCGCAGCTGAGAGATTTGACATGAAGGACGATCTGAGGGCGCGCTACGGCGAGGAGCGCCTGCCCCGCTACACCAGCTATCCCACCGCGCCGCATTTCTCCGACGCCATCGGGCCCGACGCCTATGCGGACTGGCTCGCGTCGCTCGACGGCGAGACGAGCGCCTCGCTCTATCTGCACGTGCCCTTCTGCCGCTCCATGTGCTGGTACTGCGGCTGCCACACCACCATCACGCGGCGCGACGACCCGATCGTCGACTACGTCGCCGTGCTCCGCCGCGAGATCGACCTCGTGGCGGAGCGCATCCCGGCGCGCCTTCCGGTGCGCCACGTCCATTTCGGGGGCGGCACGCCCACCATCATGGAGCCGAGCGAGCTTCTCGGCCTCGTCGCACTCCTGCGCGGGCGCTTCGATCTCGACGGAGCGGCGGAGATCGCGGTGGAGATCGATCCGCGCACGCTCACCCGCGCCATGACGGGCGCGCTCGGCGCAGCGGGCGTGACCCGCGCGAGCCTCGGAGTCCAGAGCTTCGATCCCGTCGTCCAGCGCGCGATCAACCGGATCCAGAGCTTCGAGCAGACCGCGCGGGCGGTGGACGGGCTGCGGGATGTCGGCGTGCGCGGCATCAACTTCGATCTGATCTACGGCCTCCCGCACCAGAGCGTCGATTCGTGCGTCGACACGGTCCGGCGGAGCGTCGCGCTCCGTCCCGAAAGGTTCTCGGTGTTCGGCTACGCGCATGTGCCGTCCTTCAAGAAGCATCAGCGCAAGATCGACGAGGCCGCCCTGCCGGACGGCGCGGCCCGCTACGCGCAGGCCGAGGCGATCGCCCAGGCGCTGACGGAGGCGGGCTATCGCCGCATCGGGCTCGACCATTACGCCCTGCCGGAGGATTCGATGACCAAGGCGCAGGCGGACGGCGCGCTGCATCGCAACTTCCAGGGCTACACCACCGACCCGAGCGACGTTCTCATCGGCTTCGGGGCGTCCTCCATCGGACGCCTCGCACAGGGCTACGTGCAGAACGAGATCGTCCTGGGACGCTATGCGGAGCGCATCGGGCGGGGCGAGCTCGCGACCGCCAAAGGCTATGCGCTGACCGCCGACGACCGCCTGCGGGCGGACCTGATCGAGCGCGTGATGTGCGACTTCAGGGTCGACGTGGCGAAGGTCTGCGGGCGTCACGGCGCAGACGCCGGAGCGGTGCTGCGCTCGGTTCCCCGCCTGCAGGATCTCGCGCGGGACGGCATCGTGCGCCTCGACGGCCCGGTCGTGTCGGTGAACGACGACATGCGGTTCCTCGTGCGCAGCGTCGCCTCGGCCTTCGACGCCTATCTCGGCGCTTCCGCTAGAACGCACAGCCGCGCAATCTGAGACGCTGCGGATCGTCCGCCGGCGCAAAGGTGAGCCGCTCGTCCGTCGCCGAGCGGCTCCCGGCGCGCTCCGCAGGGGGAGGACGCTAAAGCATCGAGCGCAAAAGTGGGAACCGGTCTTGCGCGAAAAGATGCTCCAGATCAGAAACTTGGAGCATCGAACGTGAGTTCGAATTCTCGTCCGATGCTCTAGCCGACGAGGTGCCTGTAGATCGCGGGAAGAGCGGCGGGAAGGCTCGCGATCCGGCCGACGATGGCATAGCCGCCGCGGCCGAACAGGGTCGGAAAGTAGGACTGCGCGTTCCCGTCCACCGTCACGCCGAAGACCGTCACGCCTGCGCGGCGCGCCTCCATCACGGCGCGGCGGGTGTCCTCGATGCCGAAGCGGCCCTCGTAATGATCGATGTCGTTGGGCTTGCCGTCCGTGAGGACGAGGAGGAGCCGCTGGCGGTTCGGGCGCTCGGCGAGCTTCGCGGCGGCATGGCGGATCCCCGCTCCGATGCGGGTGTAGTACCCCGGCTTCAGGGCCGAGATGCGCCGCACGGCGGACCCGTCGAGGGGCGCGTCGAAGTCCTTCACGGTCTCGATCCTCACCCAGGAGTGGCGGCGGGAGGTGAAGGTCATGATCGCGTGCGGGTCGCCGCAGGCCTCGAGCCCGTGCGCCAGCACCAGGAGCGCTTCCTTTTCCACGTCGAGCACGCGCCGGTCGTCCACCCATGCGTCCGTGGACAGCGACACGTCCACGAGGATGGCGACGGCGAGGTCGCGGGCCTGGCGGCGGCTGGCGAGGTGAACCCTGTCCGAGCCGGTGCCGCCGGAGCGCAGGTCGCTGCGGGCGCGCACGAGCGCGTCCACGTCGATCTCGTCGCCGTCCGCCTGGGCGCGGAGCGTCTCGTGCCTGGGCCGGAGCGCCTCGAACTGCCGGCGCACGCGGCGGATGCGCCGCTGCGCCGCCGCGTCGGGCTCCCAGTCTTCCCCCTGCTCCGCGGCCGGCGCCGCGAACACGCGGCAATGGTCGGGGAGATAGGCCCTGCGCGTGTAGTCCCACTCCGGATAGGCGATCCCATCCGCCGCGGGCGCGGTGGAGATCGCCTCCGGCGGCAGGTCGAGATCGAAGCGGAGTCGGGTCGCCGGCTTTCCGTGATGCTTCGCGAGAGGGATCTCGTCGGCCTCGTCCGCCGCCTTCCGGGCGTTCTCGTCCTCGTCGTCGTCGGAGGGGCGGCTCACGTTCACCATCTCCGCCATGGCGAGGATCTTCTCGAAACGGTTCAGGATGAAGGGATCCGAGCGCCGGGTCCGGTCCGCCTCCCGGCGCGCGGCGAAGCGCCTGCGCCCGTCGGATGCGGCGAGTGAGCCCGGCTCCGCGGGCTCGTCGCCGTCCTGTCCCGGCGGCGTCGCCGCCCGGATCCAGACATCGCCCCACAGAGGCACGGGAAGAAACGGCTGGTAGGCCGCGCCCGCCCGCCACGCGGGATCTTCCGCCGCGACGGCCTTCTCCCAGCCGGCAGGCGGCGCGGCGCCCTCGTCTCCGAGGAGGGAGAGGACGATCCGCTCGACCCGCTCCTCCGCCGCGGGCAGGGCGCGTTTCGGACGCGCCGCGAGGAGCGCGCGGCACAGATCGCGATGGGCCGGGGCGAGGCCCGGGCAGGCCCTCAGAACCCGCTCCGTCGTTTCCTTGGCCGTCTTCAGGGCGAGAAGGTCGCGGCGGAGGGGATCCGCCTCGTCCTGCGCCCTCATCGGCACATGGGCGAAGTAGGCGGCGAGCCAGAGGTAGAGCGAGCGGTTCAGCTCCCGGGCGGGGAAGAGCTCCACCCGCGCCGGCAGGAAGAGAGTCGCCGGGTCGCGACCCGGCTGCTCCAGCCTTTCCTCCGCGAGGCCGATCCGCTGGCGCAGGTTCAGGCGGTGGGACGAGGCGCGCGCGGCGGCTCCCGCCAGCTGCACGCCCGCCTCGCCGCCGAGGCCGCGAAACAGCACGGCGAGCGGCGCGCGCATCTCGTCGAGGGTCACGGCCGCGGCGGGATGGCGCGGATAGCTCGCGGCGCGGCCCACGAGACGGTGCCAGAGCTGGCCCACCGTCTCTTCCAGTTCGAGGAAATCGAGCATGGCGCCCTCCGGGTCAGCCGAGGGTCGCGCGGGCGATCTCGGTCAGGCCCGTCTTGACGTCGGCATCGTCCGTCAGGGGCTCGATGAGCGCCGCGGCGACGGCCTCCTCGGGCGCGACGCCGGCCGCGATGAGCGAGGCGCAGTAGACCAGGAGGCGTGTCGAGACGCCTTCCTCGAGATCCTGCCCCTTCAGGGCGCGCAGGCGCCGGGCGAGGAGGAGGAGCGGACGGACGCGATCCTCCGGCAGGCCACTCTCCGCGGCGACCACGGCGGCCTCCCGGTCCATCGGCAGGAAGTCGAACTCGATGGCGACGAACCGCTGGCGCGTGGAAGGCTTCAGGGACTTGAGGAGCGTCTGGTAGCCGGGATTGTAGGACACGACGAGCATGAAGGAATCCGGCGCCTGCAACTCCTCGCCCGTACGGTCGAGGGGCAGGATGCGCCGGTCGTCGGTGAGAGGATGCAGGACGACCGTCACGTCCTTGCGGGCTTCCACGACCTCGTCGAGATAGCAGATGCCGCCCTCGCGCACCGCGCGGGTGAGCGGCCCGTCCGTCCAGACCGTGTCGCCGCCCTTGAGCAGGTAGCGGCCGGTCAGGTCGGCGGCGGTGAGGTCGTCGTGGCAGGACACCGTATGGAGGGGAAGGCCGAGCCGGGACGCCATGTGAGCCACGAACCGCGTCTTCCCGCAGCCCGTGGGGCCCTTGAGGAGGAGCGGCAGACGCTTGCGCCAGGCGAGCTCGAAAAGGGCGCATTCGTTCCCGGCGGGAACGTAGTAGGGAAGGCCGGAGCCGTTCGCGGCCTCGGGGAGCGACGGAGCGGCCCGCGGCGCCTCCGGGAAGACGCGGACCGTCGCCTGCGGCAGGGATGGGGAAAGCGGCCTGCAGGGATGGGGAAACATGGGGCATGTCCTTCGTGAATTCGAGCGGGATGTGCGGGGCGGCCCGCGCGGGCCGCCCGGAGGGGTCATTCGGCGGGCTGGAGCTGCGCCAGGCGCGGCGCCGTCTCGCGGCCGGGAAGGAGCACGGCGTAGACGAACATCAGCGCGGAGATCAGCACGAAGATGCCAGAGCCCAGGCGGATCCAGTAGAAGAGCGCCAGCTGCTCCTGGACCTCCATGTAGGACTGGCCGAGCACGCGCTGCAGGTGGACCTGGACGACGCCCGCGAAGGTGAGCGCGAAGGTCATCACGGACATGGCCGTGCACATGATCCAGAAGCTCACGATGCTGAGCCACTGGTTGTAGGGCGCGCGGCCGCGGAGCTGCGGCATGGCATAGGCCATCACGGCGAGGTTGAGCATCACGTAGGCACCGAAGAAGGCGAGGTGCCCGTGCGCGGCCGTCACCTGCGTGCCGTGCGTGTAGTAGTTCACCGACGAGAGGGTGTGCAGGAAGCCCCACACGCCGGCGCCGAAGAACGCCATCACCGAGCAGCCGACCGACCACAGCAGGGCGGCGCGGTTGGGGTGGCGGCGGCCGGCCTTCCAGGTCATCTGCACCGTGAACACGATCATGGTGAAGAACGGCGCCACCTCGAGGGTCGAGAACAGCGAGCCGATCCACTGCCAGTAGCCGGGTGCGCCGATCCAGTAGAAATGGTGGCCGGTGCCGAGGATGCCGGAGAACAGCGCCATGCCGACGATCACGTAGAGCCACTTCTCGACCACCTCGCGGTCGATGCCGTTGAGCTTGATCATCAGGAAGGCGAGGACGGAGGCCATGATCAGCTCCCACACGCCCTCCACCCACAGATGGACGATGTACCACCAGTACATCTTGTCCACGGCGAGGTTCGCGGGGTTGTAGAAGGCGAAGAGGAAGAAGATCGCCACGCCCCACAGGCCGAAGAGCAGGATGTTCGTGACCACGGTCTTGCGCCCCTTCAGCACCGTCATCGTGATATTGAACAGGAACATCAGGCACACGGCGACGATGCCGACCTTGATCGCGAAGGGCTGCTCCAGGAATTCGCGGCCCTCGTGGATCTTGAACAGGTAGCCGACCACGGCGACCGCCGCCGCGCCCAGGAACAGCCAGAACTGCACCTTGGCGATCAGCGGGCTGAACAGCTCTGTCTCCGCTTCCTCGGGGACGAGATAGTACGTCGCGCCCATGAAGCCGATCAGCAGCCACACGATCAGCGCGTTGGTGTGGACCATCCGGACGATGTTGAAGGGAAGCAGCGTCGAGAGCGTGTTGGGCAGGACGTAGATGGTTCCGGCCAGGACGCCAAACGCGACCTGGGCCAGGAACAGGCTGAGCGCTCCGTAGAAATAGAGCAGGGCCACCTTCTGCGATTGATATTTCATGATGGTTCTTCCGATCTCACCCGGCCTTGTTCGGCGGCCAGTTCTGCGTCTTGATGCGGCTGGTCCATTCCAGGAAGTCGGCGAGATCGTCGAGTTCCTGGTCCGTCAGGTTGAACTGCGGCATCTGGCGGCGGCCCTCGATCCCGGAGGGCTGGGCCTGCATCCAGGCCTTGAGCATCTCCCGCGCGGCGGCGGGATCTTCCTTTCCGCCCCAGCGGTCCCAGAGATTTCCGAGCTCGGGCGCGAAATAGGCGCCCTCGCCGAGGATGGAGTGGCAGTTGATGCAGGAGTTCTTCTCCCACACGTGCTTCCCGCGTGCGACGGCGGGAGACAGGGTCGACGTGTCCGTCGACGTGGTGTTCATGTAGTAGTGGCTGTGGGCCGTCAGGCCCAGGAAGATGGCGAAGAAGAAGAACGAGCCTCCGTAGAACACGTTCCTCGCCGCCGATTTGGTGAGGGCTTCAGCCATCACGCGATCCTTCTCGAAGTGGCAGGGATTCGGGCGATGCGGCGCTGGCCGCACAGGGGCGGTTCCGCGGCGGACTGCGCGAGCGTGCGGACCGTTCGTGAGCGTTCGGCATCGGAACCTGCTTCGGGCCCGGAGCGGGCGCCACGTGGAGGATGTCGCGAAGCTACAGCAGCGGCGGGCCCGCTCTTTGCGCCAGGACAAGCTTCGGCGCCGTAAGGCGGGCGGTCAGGCGCGGAGAAGGGCGGCGGCCGCAGCCGCCCAGGAAGCGGCGGCGACGAGCAGCAGCCAGGCGAGCAGGAGCGCGCGCCAGAGGGGCGGCGCCGCGCGCAGCTTGAGGAAGTCGAGCAGCATCCACCGTCCCTTGAACACGGCGGCGGCGAGGATGGCCCCGTCGGCGGCGAGCCCCGCGCCGCCCGCCCGCGCCACCGCCATGCCGGCGAGGGTCAGGAGGACGAGGGCCATCCAGGCCCGGGTGGCGCGGCGCCTGTCGGCGCGGACGACGGACTCGTGGGTCATGAGGTCATCCGATCAGATAGACCAGCGGGTACATGACGACCCAGACGAGATCGACCATGTGCCAGAAGGCCGTGCCGGTCTTCAGGTTGTCCGCGCTGTCGTGGATCGCCACCGTCGCGAGAATGACGATGCCGAGCAGGACATGCAGGAGATGGAAGCCCGTCAGCAGGAAGTAGAGGGTGAAGAAGGTGTCGGTCTCGAGGCCGATGCCGGCCTGCGCCTTGCCGGTATATTCGACGAGCTTGAGCCCGGCGAAGAGGAGGCCCAGCGCCATGGCTCCCGCCAAAAGGGCTCGCGCCGCGCCGCGCCGTTCCGCAAGGCGCGCCTCGACCGCCAGCGCCGCGAGCCACCCGCTGGTGATGAGGACGAGGGTGTTCGCTCCGCCGAGCAGCGGATCGAGCTGCGCCCGTCCCGCCGCGAAGAGCGCGGGCTGCACCGCGCCGGCGACGGAGAAGGCCACGAACAGCAGCCCGAACGTCACGACCTCGGTAAGGATGAGCACCCACATCATGGGATGTCCCGGCAGATCCGAGAGCCCGCCCCAGGGGCGTTCCTCCTCCTGCGCCATCGTCATCGTCCGGTCCTCGCAAGTGGTCAGCCGCGTT
This sequence comes from Microvirga thermotolerans, assembly GCF_009363855.1. Classification (GTDB taxonomy): domain Bacteria; phylum Pseudomonadota; class Alphaproteobacteria; order Rhizobiales; family Beijerinckiaceae; genus Microvirga; species Microvirga thermotolerans. The sequence continues at coordinate 130,334 of NZ_CP045423.1, read as the reverse complement.
CCTCTATCGTCCGATTTCGTGCCCTCTCGTTGCGCTGGCGCAAACAGGCGGCCGGGAAACCGGGCCATAGACGAATCCGCCAACGGAAGGAGACCGGACATGACCGACGCGCAGATCGGACTGCTGACGGCAACGCCGCTCATCGTCGTTTTCGCCATCATGCTCTACCGCATGGGAGTGCTGCGCCTCACGGGAACGCTCACGGCGGTGGCGATGTCGGTGGCGATCGCGGGCGTTCTCTTCCTCACCCAGTGAGGACGACGGTTCATCTCATGGCCGCGAGCCCGGCGAGGGGATCGGGGCCGATGAGGAGCGCGTGTCCCTGGACGACGAACCAGACATAGAGCGCGGCGGCCGCGAGCGCGGGCAGGACGAGGGCGCGCAGGCTCCGCCGGTCCGCGCGTCCCGAGACGAGCGCCGCGAACGGCACCACGGAGGTTCCGGCGCTCAGCGCGTGCCAGCGCTCGGCCCCCAGGCGCCTGCGCGCCTTGACGTCGAGAAGGACGAACCCGGCGAGCGAGAACGCGGCCATGGTGCCGAAGAGGAGGAGGGCGACGAGCGTTCCGTTCGGCGGAATGTGCGACGCCGCCCAGACGAGGAACGCCCACAGAACCGGGTGCCGCGTGACCGCGGCGACGGGGCCGGGCTCGGGGCCGCTCCGGAGCGAGATCGACAGCGGGTTCGGCTGCGCCAGCCCGGCCACGAGGAGGAAGGCGGCGAACGGCATGGCGACGAACGGCACGTGCCACTGCCAGGGCGCGGGTTCCCAGAGCCATACGGTCTCGGCCCGCTGCGCCGCCGCCACGAGCCAGCCCAGCAGCACGAGCGAGAGCGCCGAATAGGCGGCGAGATAGGCTTTCCGGCCCATCGCGGCGATCAGCCGCGCGCGCAGCCCGGGGCTCGCCGGAATGAGATGCGCCGCCAGAAAGGCGGCCAGGGCGGTCAGGAACTCCATCATGGTCTGGATCCGGAATGTCGGGCTGCCGGTGCGCCGGTCGAAACGGCATGGGTCCGATGCTCTCTCCTTAAGAAAGCGCAGCATCGAAGGCGGGCCTCAGGTTCCGCCCGGTGCGCTGGCGGCGGGGAATGCGCGCCGTTCCCGGAGGGCGCATCCCCCTGCCGCAGGCGGTCAGGCGGCGCGGCTGATCCTGATGCGCCAGAGGTCCGGACCCTCCTCCTGATAATCCCAGCCGAATTCGCCCGGCCGCGCAACGTTGAACTGATAGAAGAGCGGCCTCGGATCGTGGTCGTTCACGAGCAGGAAGGCCTCGCCGGGGGCGAGCTGGTCGAAGACCTGGAAGATCAGGGGGTGGCGCATCCGCGGCAGGATCTGCCGGACGTCGATGACGGTTTCGGTCACGTTGCAGTTGCACATCAGGCGGTCCTCGATGGGCGGCCGAGGAGGTCCCGGCCGCGTGGAGTGATGAAGTCCGGAGTCCAGAGGGGCTCCCAGACCAGGCGGACGTCGATGCGGGAATGCCCGGGAAAGCGCTGCGCCAGGCTGTCCCGCGCCTCGTCCAGGATCATCTCGCCGAGCGGGCAGGCCCGGGTGGTGAGGGTCAGGGCGACCTCGACGGCATCCCCGCCGACGACGGCCCGGTACACGAGCCCGAGATCGACCAGGCTGAGGCCGATCTCCGGATCCATGACATTCGCCAGGGCATCGAGCACCGCAGGATCGAGGGATCCTGGATCCCTGGCAGGTCGCTTGGATGGAAGGGTCATCGGCGCTCCTCGTTTCGACGGGAGGGACCTTGGCCGAGCGGAGCCCGCGGTTCTTTGCCCTGCCTCAAACAGGGCGCACTTTCCGTTCGCCCCCGTGGTTCCTTCTTGTCGTTCCTCCTTGTCGCCGCGCAAAGAAGGCGGCCGGCCGCGGGCCTAAGAATGAATCCATGAGAAAGCCCATCATCGGCAGTTCATCGTCCGGAGGCCGCCATGCCCGTTGAAGCCACACAGCTCGTCGACGACGTGATGCGACAATGGCCTGCGACGATCCGCGTCTTCCTCGATTACAGGATGCGGTGCGTCGGGTGCCCCATCGCCTGCTTCCATACCGTCGACGACGCCTGCCGGGAGCACGGCGCCGATTGCGCCGCCTTCCTGGCGGATCTTCAGGCGGTCGTCGCGCGCGAGGAGGCGCGCGGGCGCGGCACGCTGCCGGAAGCGGCGACCTGAGGCGCGCCGCCCTCCGGCTCGACCGTGACCGAGATCAAGGCGCCTTCGCAGCCGACATTGCTTCCTGCGAAAGCCTCGGCGTCATCCTCACCCACGTCGGGACCGACAACGGCGCCTGCCGTCGCTCGCACGCCGGGATAAAACGCGCCGCGCCCATCGGCAGAGCCGGGCAAACCGGAACGACCAGTCGACGCTCGGCGACTAATCCCCATGCCCTTGCCGGGCCGGCTGAACCAGGTTCGCCAGGAGACGGAACGCGCCGGGAACCAGCTTGTCCAGCTGATGATGCAGCACCAGCGCCATGTGGGTGTGGCGCCCCCGCCCGACCGGGGCCGAGAGCAGGGCGCCCTTGAGCGGCCTCTCGCCCGGATCGTTCAGGGACAGCAGCTCCTCGTAGGCAGGGTCGTAGGCCGATGCGAAGTAGAGCCCTCTCTCCTTGTCCCAGCCGTCCCAGTCCGCCGCCGTCATGCGGTTGGGATATCCGAGCAGAGGGTGATCCGGCTTCAGGACCGTCACCGGAGCCGCCGGATCGGTCACGCGCCACCGGAGCGACGGCGATCCGATTGCCAGACGGCGTGGCGGCGTGCGGTCGGGATCCCAGCCGTCCGTGGGACGGTGATAGAGCGTCACCAGATGGCCGCCCTCCGTCACGAACCGATGCAGGCGTTCCGTCGCAGCCTTGAGGTCGGGCCTGAGACCGAACGCGAAGAGGCCGACGACGACCGTCGTGAACTCCGACAGGGTTCCCGTCTTCAACGCATCCTCTCCGAGATCCGTCACGTCGAGGCCGAGGCGGCGCATGTGGGCGCCGACATGGTCGCTGCCGCCGCCCACGTAGCCGATGCGGGCATGGGCGGGCAGAGCCACGTCGAGCGTCAGGACCTTGAGCTCCGCCGGCGTCACGTACGGAGCCGGTCGGACATGGGGATAGGTCACTGTCCGGACGTGGCTCGCCGGCCGGCCGTCGACGATGGGGACGAGGGTCGCAACACCGGCGGCGGTCTGCCGAGGCGGCAGGACGACCCAGTCGCCTCCGTCGCGTCGGACGTCCCAGCCCTCCGGCGCCCGCCACTCCGCCGGCTCCGCCCCAAGGGTTCGGACGCGGATGCCGGACCGAGCCTCGCCGGACTTGACGATGACGAATGCGGGATCGAGCGTCAGAGACCGGGCGGGTCCTATCGTCAGGGGCGACTCGGGATCCACGTCGACCGAGATGGCACGCTCCCCCGCCTTTCCCGTGACGCGAATGCCGGCCGGCCCGTTCCCGCCCATGGGATCGAACGCCTCGGGATAGCTGCCCGTGTGAGGCGCCGAGGCCGGAATCCCGATCGCATACCGGACGTGTCCGGGCTTTCCGGCCACCTCCACGCAGTCCAATTCATCGGGAAGGCGCGGCACGACCTTGAGATCCGAAAGGCCGGGCGCAGCGACATGGACATCCAGCGCGACCTCGGCTCCCGGGCAGGGAGACCCCATGAAAACCGCTCTCGCGCTTCCGGCATTGGCTTCGAAGAGCGCCGCGTCGATCTCCCGCAGCTTGCGCTCCAGGCGATGGACGTGCCTCTCGCCGGCGGTTCGGTCCAGGCGGCCCCTGGCATCTTCGATTCGCCGGGCCGCCCGGACGAGGCTCCTGCCGATCATCATCCGGTCCGGAAACGCCGCTCCGGCTGCGTCGATATGCTCCTGCGCCTCCCGCAGAGCCGCCGCGACGTCGCCGGTCACGTCCGGTCCGTCCGCGAGGTCCGCGAGCGTCGCGGGAAGATGCTCGCGGATATCCCGTTCGGGAGCGGCGGGGCCGGCGGCCCGGAGCTTCAGGTGGAGTTCCCAGCGGTCGACCGGGTCGTCTCTCCATACGCCCATGCCCTGGGATGCGTGCGCGGCGCGCGACCACTCGCCGAGCTGGCGATAGGCCAGGCCGGTCGCTTCATCGCGCCCCTCGACCTCGATGCGGAGAGTGACGGGCGGCGGAGGCGCCTCGTCGTCATACGCATAGCTCGCTCCCGACCATGCCGGGAGATAGAACTTGGAGACCTGCCACGGACGCAGACCCAGCGCCGCATGTTCGGGAAACGCAGAGGGATCGCCGGCCAGCATGAACGCCTTTTCGGCCGCCCGCGTCATGGCGCGATGATGGCCGTGCTGCCCCGGCACGTCGAGGAATGTCGGGATAACGATGTCCGGCCGGTACCGGCGATAGGACCGGACGAGCCGCTCGACGATGCGCTCCTCGCCCCAGCGCCGGAGCGTATCGTCCCCGTTCTTGGAGAAACCGAAGTCGTGGACCGGGTCGTCGGGCCCGTGGCCGAGCCAGGCCACGTCGGCGTCGATGCGCCGCGCCGCCTCCTCCATCTCCGCGGTTCTGAGGACGCCGAGGGCCCCCTCCCGCTCCGGGCCGAGCGCATTCTGACCGCCTTCCCCGCGCGTGGAGCAGGCCACGACGACGCGCATGCCGTAGGCGAACCGCAAGGCCGCGAGCAGGCCGTTGGCCTCGTCGTCCGGGTGCGCTCCTGTGTTCATGACCGTCAGGACGGATCGCAGCCGGCCCAGGGAGCGGTGCAGGCGAACGAGCGCCGGTTGGTGGACGGCACGGGCAAGGCGGCTGTGGTCATCCGACAAGGGAGGTCTCCTCCTGCGATTGTTCCCGGCGCGTCGCCTGGGCGGTGTCGAGACGGGGCGTCATCGCCTCCAGGACCGGCAGCGCAGCCGCTCCGAGCGCGGCCGTGAGCCGGCCCGTCCGCCCGTGGACGAGGCGCGCCTCGCTCCGGTTCCGGCGCCGCGCGACCGACAGCGGAAGCGGCTGCATGGCCCGGGTGAGATCCTCCAGAAGTCCCGGCGGAAGGGCGCCGCCGATCACGACGGCCTCGGGGTCGAAGAGGTTCTCCAGCATTGCGACCTGAGGGGCGAGACGGTCGGCCGTCTCCCGGATCCAGGCCCCGACGACGGGATGCCTCTCGCGATGGAGCCGCTCGAGCAGCGCGTCGTCGAGGCCTTGGACTCCTGCCTCGGACAGCCTTTCGGCGAGGGCGTGGATGGACGCATAGGCTTCGAGGCAGCCGCGCTGGCCGCACGAGCAGAGGCGCCCTCCCTTCTCCACCAGCACGTGCCCGATCTCACCCGCATTGCCGTTCGCCCCGCGATAGGGACGGCCGTCGATCATGATGCCGAGGCCGAGCCCGTGGCCGAAATAGATCAGGCAGAAGTTCTTGAGATCCCTGGCCGCGCCGTGGAGCCGCTCCCCGACGGCCGCGGCCGTGGCATCGTTCTCGATGGTGACGGGTGCTCCCAGCATGCGACCGATACTGGCGGCCGCGTCGAAGTCCAGCCACCCAGACAGGGTCGTCGGCCCGACGGAGGTCATCCCTTCGACGTTGAACGGGCCCGGCATCACGACGCCGATGCCGAGGAGCTGAGGAGGGAAGGGCTTGAGCTGGGCCCGCGCGGCCTCGATCTCGGCCTGGATGACCGGCAGCACCGTCTCGGGATCGTTCCGCCGAAGCGACACCGTCCGCTGCGCGCGAACGCGGCCGCCGATGTCCACCAGGAGTGTGGAAACGTGATCGGCCGCGATCTCGATGCCTGCGGTCATGCCGCCGTCGGGATTGACGGCGAACTGAAGCGGCGGCTGTCCGCGCCCGGCCCTGAGACGGCCGGTCTGGATGAGCAGCCCGTCGGCGACGAGTTCCTCCACGATGTTGGAGACGGCCTGGGCGCTCAGATGGGCATGGCGCGAGATCTCCATGCGTCCTAACGGACCCAGTTGGCGGACGACGTCCAGCACCACGCGCCGGTTATGCGACCGGTTGCGCTCCGGATTGCTCCCGATGGTCGACCGCACGCCGGCCTTGGACTTTGTCGGCATCTCCCGCACTCCACGAGTCAGACGATGACCCGGCGCCGAGAATAACTCAAGTGAATTATCTTATTGACAGAGGCCGGCCTCTGGAGGAGCCTGGAGCCCGGAGAGGTTCTCGAGGCCGCCGCTCGGGGCCGTCATCCGCGAAAATCCGGCGCCACGCGCCAGAACAAAGGGAGAGGGATATGCGTCTTCATCGTCTGCTTGCGAGCGTTGCCTTCGGCTTCGCCACCCTGGCCGCATCCGGCGCCAAGGCCGTCGAGATCGAGTACTGGCAGTACGTCTTCGACACCCGCGTCAAGGCGATGAACCAGCTGATCGCCAAGTTCCAGGAGGCCAATCCGGACATCAAGGTCAAGCAGACCACCTTCCCCTATGCGGACTACCAGACGAAGGTGGCCGCCGCGATCCTCGCGGGCCAGGGTCCGGACGTGGTGCAGCTCTTCTACGGCTGGACCGACAATTTCATTGCCGGCAAGATGATCCGCCCCCTGCGCGCCGAGGCGTTTCCGGCGGCCGATATCGAGCGCGACTTCTTCCCCATCGTGAAGGCCATGAAGCGCGGCAACGACTATTACGGCCTTCCGACCGCCGTGCGCTCCCTGGCGCTGTTCTACAACAAGAAGGCCTTCAAGGAGGCGGGCCTCGACCCCAACAACCCGCCCAAGACGCTCGACGAGCTCGTCGCCGCCGCCGAGAAGACCACCAAGCGCGACGGCAGCGGCAATATCGTCTCGGCTGGCATCACGCTCGACATGGCGGGGCAGGATCATCAGTGGTGGCGCGAGGTGCTTGTCCGCCAGTTCGGCGGCGTCCCCTACACGGACAACGACACGAAGGTCGCCTACAACGACGAGGCGGGCCTGAAGGCGCTGACCTTCTACACGGACCTCCAGAAGAAGCACAAGGTCGGCCAGGTCGGCTTCATGGACGAGGGGCAGGCCGCCTTCCGCGCGGGCCTCGCGGCCATGACCATCGACGGCACCTTCCGCCTCGGCTCCTTCAACACGATCAAGGGCTTCGAATGGGGCGTGACCGAGCTCCCCGCCAATGCCCAGGGCCTGCGCAGCAACTACGCCAGCTACTTCGCCAACGCGATCACCACGAAGGCCGAGGGCGAGAAGCTCGCCGCCGCCGAGAAGTTCCTGGCCTATGTCTCCTCGCCCGAAGCCATGAAGATCTGGATGGAGGTCGTGGGCGAGCTGCCTGCCCGTCGCGCTGCGGCCCTGACGCCCGAGAACGTCGCGCATCCCGTCTACGGCCCGTTCCTCAAGGGCCTGGAGTATGCCCATACGACCCTGTTCAAGGACGAGGCCGCCCAGCGGCAGGTCGCCATCGACATGGCCAACCGCGTCCTGATCGGCGGCGAGGATCCCAAGACCTCCCTCGCCAAGGCGGCCGAGGCCGAACAGGCGATCATCGACCGCGCCAAGCGCTAAGCGCCTGGCCCAAGCCGCGAGGATCGCTTCGATGTCCGCCGTCACACCCCGCGAGACCGCCTCCGGCGGCCTCTGGTCAAGGATGAGCCTCGGCCGGAAACAGGTGGTATGGGCATGGGGGTTCCTCGCGGTTCCGCTCCTCTTCTACGCGGTCATCCGCTTCTGGCCGACCTTCCAGGCCTTCTACCTTTCGGTCACGGACTGGACCATCACCCGGCCCGCGTCGTTCGTCGGGCTCGAGAACTACAAGAGGCTCCTTGCGGATCCCCTCTTCTGGCAGGTGTTCCGCAACACCTTCATGTACCTGATCCTCGGCACGCCGATCAGCCTGCTGATCTCCTTCACGGTCGCCTATTATCTCGACCGCGTGCGGTTCATGCACGCGTTCATCCGCGCCCTGTACTTCCTGCCGTTCCTCACGACGGCGGCGGCGATGGCCTGGGTCTGGCGCTGGTTCTACCAGCCGGTTCCCATCGGCGTGATCAACGACATCCTTGCAGGCCTCGGCCTTCCGCAGCAGCCCTTCCTTCGCTCGACCGCGCAGGCGCTTCCGGCGGTCCTCGCGCCCGCCGTCTGGGCGGGCCTCGGCTTCCAGATCATCATCTTCCTCGCCGGCCTGCGGGCGATTCCCGTCACCTATTACGAGGCCGCCCGCATCGACGGGCTGTCGGAGGGTGCGATCCTGCGGAAGATCACCCTTCCGCTGCTCAAGCCGACCCTGGTCTTCCTGGTCGTGTTCTCGTCGATCGGCTTCCTGCGCATCTTCGATCAGGTCTACAACATCAACACGAACGACCCCGGCGGCCCCCTGAACTCCACCAAGCCGCTCGTGCTGATGATCTACCAGACGGCGTTCAGCTCCTACGAGATGGGATATGCGGCCGCCCAGACCGTGGTCCTCTTCCTGATCCTGCTCGTCATCTCCCTTGTCCAACTGCGCCTCATGAGAGACCGCTGATGAGAGCCGCCTACGACCTGACCGCTTCACGGATCCGGCCCGGACGGATCGTCGCCTGGACGCTCCTGTTCCTCGGCGGCGTCGTCATGGTGACGCCCCTCGTCTTCATGCTCTCGACCTCCCTCAAGGACGCCTCGCAGGTCTACGACCTGCGCGTGATCCCGGAGGCGCCGACGCTCGACAACTACATCGAGATCCTGACCGACGGCCGTTTCACGCGCTGGTTCCTCAACTCGGTCGTCGTGGCGGCGATCGTCACCCTCTCGAACGTCTTCTTCGACAGCCTGGTCGGCTACACGCTGGCGAAGTTCCGGTTCAGGGGGCGCTACGTCGTGTTCATCGCGATCCTGTCCACTCTCATGATCCCCACCGAGATGCTCGTCCTGCCCTGGTATCTCATGGCCAGCCAGTTCGGCTGGCTGGACAGCTACTGGGGCATCATGTTCCCGGGGATGATGACGGCCTTCGGCACCTTCCTGATGAAGCAGTTCTTCGAGGGAGTTCCTGACGATTTCCTGGAGGCGGCCAGGGTCGACGGGCTGAACGAGTTCACCATCTGGTGGAAGATCGCCATGCCTCTGGTGACTCCCGCCCTGTCCGCCCTTGCGATCTTCACCTTCCTCGGCAACTGGACGGCCTTCTTCTGGCCCCTCATCGTGACCACGAGCGCGGATCTCTACACCCTGCCCGTCGGCCTCTCGAGCTTCGCGGTGGAGCAGTCCATCCAATGGGAGAAGATCATGACGGGCGCGAGCATCGCGACGCTTCCCACGCTCATCGTCTTCCTCCTTCTCCAGCGCTACATCGTCCGAGGGGTGATGCTGGCGGGACTCAAAGGCTGAAGCCGATGATCGCAGACAATCTCCACGATGCCTCCGTCTTCCCGGATCCCACCTACAAGGAGACCGTCCTCCGTCCGCTCTTCGAAGGCGCAAAGAGCCATCATGTGGAAGGCCTGCGGCGGATCGACCGCGCCCATCTCGTCATGCTGCACGAGACCGGCATCCTGACCGTCGAGCAGGCCCGGCCCATCGCCGAGGCCCTTGAAGCCATCGACCGCGAGGTCGATGTCGGCGCGTTGACCTATACGGGCGAGGTCGAGGACTTCTTTTTCCTCGTCGAGAAGGAGCTGCGCGCCCGCCTGGGGCCGGATCTCGCGGGCCGCCTGCACACGGCGCGCTCCCGCAACGACATCGACCACACCCTGTTCAAGATCGGCCTCAAGGACCGGATCGACCCCCTTCTGGAGCGGCTGGTCCGCCTGGCCGAAACCCTGGCGGCGGTGGCGGAGCGGGAAAGCGGCACGCTCATCGTCGCCTATACGCACGGTCAGCCGGCGCAGCCGACCGTGTTCGGCCACTACCTGTCCGCGGTCCTTGAAACGCTGCTGCGCGACATCGCCCGGCTCGAGGCGGCCCGCGACATCGTGGATCGCAGCCCCATGGGCGCCGCCGCCATCACGACGAGCGGGTTTCCCATCGACCGGGAGCTGATGTCGCATCTCCTCGGCTTCAGCCGTCCCCTCGAGAATTCCTATGGGTGCATCGCGTCCGTCGACTACATCACGTCGACCTATTCCGCGATCGCGCTGGTCTTCCTGCATCTCGGCCGGTTCATCCAGGACCTGCAGTTCTGGACCAGCTTCGAGGTCGGCCAGCTCTATGTCCCCAACGCCTTCGTGCAGATCAGCTCGATCATGCCGCAGAAGCGCAATCCGGTTCCCATCGAGCACATGCGCCACCTGGCGTCCCAGACGGTCGGGCGCGCGCAGGCCATGCTCACGATCATGCACAATACGCCGTTTACCGACATGAACGACAGCGAGGGCGAGAGCCAGGGCTTCGGCTATGGCGCCTTCGAGAGCGGCGGGCGCGTCCTCGACCTTCTCGCGGCGCTCGTTCCAGCCCTGCGGATCGACGCCGGCCGGGTTCGCCAGAACATCCGCCGCAGCTGCATCACGGTCACCGAACTCGCCGACAGCCTGGTGCGTCGGGAGGGCCTGTCGTTCCGCGAGGCGCATGAGATCGCCGCGGAGGTCTCCCGCGCCGTCGTCGCCGTCGGCGGAGACATCGCGGCCGACGGCTACGAGGCCTTCCAGGAGGCCTTCGAGCGCTGCACGCGGCGCCGGACGGTCATCGACAAGGCTCTGTTCGCCGAAATCGTCTCGCCGGAGGCCTTCGTCGCCGTCCGCAACCGGCTCGGCGGGCCGGCGCCGGAGGCGCTGTCCCGGGCGATTGCCGGCTACCGTCAGGAGATTGCGGAAATCCGCACCCGGATGCAGGAGGCGGCCCGCCGCGCCGAAGCCTCCGCCCGGGATCTCCAGGTCCGTTTCACCGCACTTCTCGGAGGCCGCTAATGGCGACCATTGATCTCGACCGCCTCGTCAAGCGCTATGGACAGACGACCGTGGTCCACGGGATCGACCTTTCGATCCAGGAGGGCGAATTCGTCGTTCTGGTCGGCCCGTCGGGCTGCGGAAAGTCGACGACCCTCAGGATGATCGCGGGCCTCGAGGAGATCAGCGACGGCCGGATCCTGATCGACGGCCGCGTCGTCAACGACCTTCAGCCGAAGGACCGGAACATCGCCATGGTGTTCCAGAACTATGCCATCTATCCGCACATGTCCGTGGCCGACAACATCGCCTTCGGCCTCTATCGGTCCAAGCTTTCGAAGAGCGAGAAGCGTGCGCGGGTGGAGCAGGTCGCCGAGATTCTCGGGCTCTCGCACCTTCTGGAGCGCCGCCCCTCGGCCCTGTCGGGCGGTCAGCGCCAGCGCGTCGCCATCGGCCGCGCGATGGTCCGCGATCCGGCCGCCTTCCTGTTCGACGAGCCGCTCTCCAACCTCGACGCCCAACTGCGCGCCCAGATGCGCATCGAGATCAAGCGGCTTCACCACCGGCTCGGAACCACCTCTGTCTTCGTGACCCACGATCAGGTCGAAGCCATGACCATGGCCGACAGGATCGTCGTGATGCGCGACGGCCGCATCCTCCAGGTGGGATCGCCGCTGGATCTCTACGAGAAGCCTGTCGACGTCTTCACGGCGCGCTTCATCGGCAGCCCCACCATGAACCTGCTTCCCGCCCGCCTGGGGGAGGGCGGAGCGGATCTGTCGCTCGGCGGCCGGGTTCGGGTTCCGTATGCGTCGGCGACGACCTCCGACATCCTCGTCGGCGTCCGTCCGCAGGACCTCGTTCCGGAATCCGGCGGAACGGAGGGCATGACCGTCTCGGGCACGGTCGCGGTCGTCGAGACCCTGGGCTCGGAGACGCTCGTCCATGTCGAGGGCGCGGGCCAGACCGTCGTCGGCTCGATACCGGGCCGGCAGGTCCCCCGGATCGGCGATCGCCTCACCCTCCACGCCCCGTCGGACAGGCTCTACTTCTTCGACAAGGCGACCGAGAGAGCGCTGGCAGCCCCATGAGCGGAGCGTCCTACCAGCGCAGCAAGGTCGTGTGCCTTGGGCGCATCTATTGCGACATCATCTTCACGGGGCTGCACGACATGCCCGTGCTCGGCCGGGAGCGGTTCGCCGACGACGTCGCCATCGCAGCCGGCGGCGGCGCCTACATCACGGCGGCCCATCTCGTGTCTCTCGGCCGGCCGGCGGCGCTCCTCGCGCGCCTCGGCGTCGATCCCCTGTCGGGCAGTCTCAGGCCCGAGCTCGAGGCCAGCGGCGTCGACCTGTCGTTCATCGAGCACGCGGACGATGCCGGCCCGCAGCCGACGGTCGCCCTCGTCAAGGGCAGCGAACGCGCCTTCGTGTCCCGGCGTGCCGGCGGTTCCCGGCCGTCCACCTTGGAGCAGGCTCTCTCGGCGCCCGGTGTCGCTCACCTGCACATCGCGGAATTCGCCACCCTCATGGAAAACCCCGACGTCGTCGCGATGGCGCGGGAGCGCGGCCTCACGGTCTCGCTGGATCCGAGCTGGGACGACCGGCTGATCCGCCAGGATGCCGGATTCTTCGAGACGTGCGCGGGAGTCGACATCTTTCTGCCGAACGCGGAGGAAGGGAAGGCCCTGACCGGCGAAAGCGCGACAGAGGCGATTCTGCGAAGCCTCCGGGAGAGGTTCCCCGTAGTCGTGCTGAAGCGCGGCGAGCACGGTGCCATGGCATCCTGCGGGTCGACCCATGTCGCGGCCGAGGCGCCCCCGGTCGATGTGGTCGACACGACGGGCGCGGGCGACGCCTTCAATGCCGGTTTCCTGCATTCCTGGCTCGAAACGCGCGATCTGGGAGCGAGCCTGAAATCCGGGATCGAGGCGGGGACCCTCTCGGTCCAGTCGACAGGCGGGGTGCCGCTGAAACGCAAGCCGGTCTAGAGCATTGGACGAGAATTCGAACTCACGTTCGATGCTCCAAGTTTCTGATTAGAGCATCTTTTCGCGCAAAACCGGTTCCCACTTTTGCGCTCGATGCTTTAGCGCGGCAGGTCCTCGGCGAGCAGGAAGAGCTTGTGCGGGTCGCGGATCGTGATGCGCTGGCGGCCGCTTTCGACCAGGCCGCGCTCCTCCCAGCTGCTCAGGATGCGGCTGACCGTGTGGAGCGTCGTTCCCGTCATCTCCGCGACATCCTGACGCGAGATCGGGAAGTCGATCTGGACGCCGTCCTCTCCCTTCCGGCCGGCCTGATGGGCGAGGCGCAGCAGGGCATGCGCCACACGCTTCTCCACCTGCTCGGTGGAGATCTCGACGACGCGGGTATGGGCGTCCTGGAGCCGGTTGCCGACGGTCTGGAGGGTGTTGACTGCCAGCGAGGGATGCTTGGCGACGAGGCGCGGCCATGCGGCCGAGGGCCAGACGAGGGCGATGCTGTCCACGATGGCGAGCGCCGTCGCCGGGTAGCGTGGGCGCCCCATGGCGATGGCGATGCCGAACATCTCGCCGGGCGTGATGAAGCGGACCACGACCTGCTGGCCGTCGGGCGTGACCTTGACGACGCGCAGATGCCCGTGGAGGAGGACGAAGAAGGAATGCGCCTCCTCGTCCTGCTGGAACACCGCCGTTCCCTTCGGATACCGGATCGACTGCGCCTCGCGCAGGATATGGTCGAGGTCGTCCGGCGGCAGCCCTGCGAACAGGGGCAGCCCGGCCACGAGGGATTTGTCCAAACTCGGCATCGGCACGTTTCCAACCGGCATCGCTACTTCGACGGATAACGCCCCGAACGGGTTCCGGAGACGCTCCCCGTCGTGCCCTTGTACCGCAAGCGGACCCGGGCGCAAATCGGCTCTCCCCCGCAAGGGCAGGGACAGTCCCCGAGATACCGGCGGCCGCGACGGCCCGAAAAGATTCATCTCCTTGTTCCAGCGCAAACAGCGGCGGGCCGCATCGGCGTATCACGTCTCCAAGGGCTTCGGTCCGAGGCCCAAAGCTTCCGATGGCACAAGAGGAGACGGATTATGCGGAAGATCATCATGCTCGGCGCTCTCGTGGCTGCGCTCGGAGCCGCCGGCGCGGCGAACGCGGCCGAGGTCGAGGTGAAGATGCTCAACAAGGGCACCGAGGGCGTCATGGTGTTCGAGCCCGCCCTGGTGAAGATCAACCCCGGCGACACGGTGAAGTTCGTGGCGGCGGACAAGGGGCACAACGTCGAGAGCATCGATACGATGTTGCCGGAAGGCGGCAAGACCTTCGTCGGCAAGATCAACGAGGAGATGACGGTCACCTTCGACAAGCCCGGCGTCTACGGCTACAAGTGCAAGCCCCATTACGGCATGGGCATGGTGGGCATGGTCGTGGTCGGCGAGCCGGCCAATCTCGACCAGGCCAAGGCCGCGGCCCATCCCGGCAAGGCCAAGCAGGCCTTCGCCACCCTCTTCGACAAGCTCGCGACGACCACCACCGCCGCCAAGTAGCCCCTTCGGAGCCGCTTCCTGCCGAAGCCTGCGCCGCTGCGCCGCAAGAGCGCGGCGGCGCCAACGCCGTGTTCACGTCGATGACCACCCTCGACATCAGTTTCAAGCCCGAGCGCGCCCATCTGCGCAGGCCGAAGCGCGGCGTCATCGCCGAACGCGTCGTTCCCCAGGCGGTCAGGGGCCGCTACCGCCGCCTGAAATGGACGGCGCTGACCCTCTGCCTCGCCATCTACTACATCCTGCCCTTCATCCGCTGGGATCGGGGTCCCGACCAGCCCGGCCAGGCGGTCCTCTTCGACATGAGCCGGGGCCGCCTCTACGCCTTCTTCATCGAGATCTGGCCGCAGGAGGTCTACTACCTCACCGGGCTCCTGGTCCTCGCGACCCTCGTCCTCATCTGGGTCAACGCGGTCGCGGGACGGGTGTGGTGCGGCTATTTCTGCCCCCAGACCGTCTGGACCGATCTCTTCCTGCTCGTCGAGCGCCTGATCGAGGGCGACCGCCGCGAACGCCTCAAGAAGCGTGGCGCCCCGCTGACCGCAAGGCGCGTCGCCGAAATCGGCATGAAGCATGCGATCTGGATCCTCATCGCCATGGCGACGGGCGGGGCCTTCGTCCTGTATTTCGCCGATGCGCCGACGCTGCTGGCGGAACTCGCCACGGGGCGGGCCTCGCCGCTCGCCTATGGCTGGGTCGTCATTCTCACCGGCACGACCTATGTGCTCGCCGGCTTCGCCCGGGAGCAGGTGTGCACATGGATGTGCCCCTGGCCGCGCCTGCAGGGCGCGATCTGGGATCCGGAAGCGCTGACCGTCAATTACCGGGATGATCGGGGCGAACCGCGCGGATCGGTGAAGAAGGCCACCGAGCTGCGGGCGAAGGGCGAGCCCGCCGGCGACTGCGTCGACTGCCTGCAATGCGTGAACGTCTGCCCCATCGGCATCGACATCCGCGAGGGCCCGAACTTCGCATGTATCAACTGCGGCCTGTGCGTCGACGCCTGCGACGCCACCATGTCCCGCCTCGGACGTCCCCGCGGCCTCATCGACTACGAGGCCTGGGCCAATATCGAGCGCGCGCGCAGGGGCGAGCCCGCGCGCCGGCGCGCGGTCCGGCCGAAGACCGTGGGCCTCGCGCTGGCCATCCTGGCCCTCGCCGGACTGATGGGGGCGAGCCTCGGCCTGCGGCAGGATGCCAAGGTCGCCGTCATCCACGACCGCAACCCCGTCGCGGTCCGCCTGTCGGACGGGCGCACCCGGAACGGCTACACGGTGCGTCTGTACAACAAGGCCGGCAGCGAGCGCGCGTTCGCGCTCGCCGTGAACGGGCTCGAGGACGCCTCCGTCGAGGTGGTCGGGGACGGCGCCACGGTGAGCGTCGCCTCGGACGCGACCCGGGAGCTGCGCGTCCTCGTCTCCGCCTCCGCGAACGAGCGGCAGCCCGTCGCCTTCGTGGCCAAAGATCTCGAAACGGGCCGCGCCGTCACGGCGTTGGACACGTTCATTCCAGTCGAAGGAGGCCGCTGATGGCTCCGATCCCCCGCCTGCGGACCTACAGGGGACCTGCGCTCCTCTCCTATGGATTCCGCCCGTTCTTTCTGTTCGGCTCCCTCTATGCGGGCCTCGCGGTCCTCGCATGGCTGCCGATGTTCTATGGCGAGCTGGCCCTGTCGACGGCCTTCGCCCCGCGCGACTGGCACATCCACGAGATGCTCTACGGCTATCTCTCCGCGGTGATCACCGGCTTCCTGCTGACGGCGGTTCCGAACTGGACGGGGCGCATGCCCCTCCAGGGGCGGCCCCTGCTCGTCCTCGTGCTGGTCTGGGCGGCGGGGCGCATCGCCGTCACCCTGTCGGCGTGGATCGGGTGGGAACTCGCCGCCCTCATCGACAACGCCTTCCTGCTCCTCGTCGCCGCGGCCGTGGCGCGCGAGATCATGAAGGGACGGAACTGGCGCAACCTCAAGGTTCTCATCGCGGTGGCGACGCTCGTCGCCGGCAACGTGGTCTTCCACCTGGAAGCGCACGTGCTGGGCGCGGCGGATTACGGCGTCCGCATCGGAATCGCGGCCGTCCTGGCGCTGATCATGCTCATCGGCGGGCGCATCCTGCCGAGCTTCACCCGCAACTGGCTCGCCCGCGAGAATCCGGGCCGGATGCCGGCGCCCTTCGGCCCCTTCGACGTGGCGTCCCTGATCGCGGCCGGCGCGGCGCTCGTGGCCTGGATCGTCGTTCCGTCCGGCGTGCTCACGGGGGCCGCGCTCATGGCCGCAGGCCTGCTCCAGGCGGTGCGCCTCGCCCGCTGGGCGGGGGACCGCACCTGGCGGGACCGGCTCGTCCTCATCCTGCACGTGGCCTATGCCTTCGTGCCGCTGGGCTTCGTCCTGACCGGGCTCGCCGCGCTGCGCCTTCTTCCCTCCGGTGCCGGCATCCATGCCTGGACCGGCGGCGCGATGGGCGTGATGACCCTCGCCGTGATGTCGCGGGCGAGCCTCGGGCATACGGGCAGGGCGCTCGTCGCGAGCGCGTCCACGCAGGTTCTCTACGCGCTCGCCGTCGCCGCCGCGCTGGCGCGGGTCTGCGCCGCGGTTCATCCCGCCTGGAACGACGCGCTCCTGCATGTGGCGGGCGGCGCCTGGGCCGCCGCCTTCGTCGGGTTCGCGATCGCCTACTGGGCTGTGTTCACGCGTCCGAGGCTCTCGGCCTGAGCGGGGGATCCGTTCCGGGCGGCCGGAACGGAACGAGGTTTTGATCTGACGCAAAGCGCCGGAGGCGGCGCCGTGTCAGAAATGGTGCGACACGGGAGGTTACGATGGGCCTGATGACCGTATGGACGAAGCTGCAATCCGCCTGGGCGGCGGAGAGCGAGCTGGCGCGGCTGGGAGAGGAGGAGCTCCAGGGCCTCGCCCGCGACGTGGGGATTCCCGCCGACCGGCTCGTGCAGCTGGCGTCCTCCAAGGGCGCCGACGAACTGCCGCTTCTCATGCAGGCACTGGGCCTCTCGCCGGAAAAGGTCGCCTGCTCTTACCCGGCGGTCATGCGCGACATGACCGTCGTCTGCTCGGGCTGCAAGGTCGCGGCCCAGTGCCGGCAGGCCATCGCTTCCGGCTGGGCGCCGGTCGTTCCGCGCTACTGCCCGAATGCGGACACCATCAAGGCGCTGCTGGCCGAGGCGTGATTCCCGCGGGATGAACGGAGCGGTCCCGTCGCGCGTCCCTCCTATGCGGTCACGACGCGTCGTTCTCCCTTGCCGTCGATCAGCCGGACCTCTCCGGTTCCCAGGGCGCGCAGGACCGCCGCGATCCTCTCCTCCGGGAGCAGGCTGAAGGCCGTCGAAAGGGCGTCGGCGGCCGTTGCCGTCGGCATGATCGCGGTGACGCTCCGGTGCCGGTGCGCCGACGCGCCGGTGCGCGGGTCGAGCAGGTGGTTGAAGCGCCCGGCCGCGTCGAAACGGAAACCGTAGGCGCCGGATGTGGCCACCGCCCGGTCGACCGCCTCCACGATGCCGTCGATCCGCTCGGGGCCGTCGGGATCGGCGATCCCGATCCGCCAGGGCGATCCGTCGGGCCGCGCGCCGAGGGCGCGGCTCTCGCCCATGTCGACAAGGCTGCTGGCGATCCCGCTCTCCCGCAGGATCGCGACGACCCTGTCCGTCACATAGCCCTGGGCGATCCCGTTGAGGGTGAGGCCCATGCCGCGCCGGGCGAAGGCGATGCGGTTGCGGTCGAACAGGACGTGCTCGAAGCCGACCCGCGAGAGGGCCGCGCGCACGGCATCGTCCGACGGCCCGCGCGGGTCCGCGCCGGGGCGGGAGAAATGGTCGCGGTAGAGGATCCAGAGGGCCTGTACCGTCGGGTCGAAGGCGCCGCCGGTCCGCTCGCCGTAGCGGCGGCACTCTTCGAGAACGGCCACGAGCTCGACAGGTGGCGCGGCGAGCATGCCTTGCCGGTTGAGAACCGAGAGAGCCGAGTCGTCCCGGTAGAGGCTGAAGATCGCGTCGAGGCGGCGCACCTCCGCGAGCGAGCGCTCGATGAGCCGTTCGGCGGCGGCGCGATCGCGGTGGTGGATCTGCAGGAATGCGGCGGCGCCCATGGCGGAGCCGCGCCAGGTCACGAGGTGGCCCTCGGCCCGCGCGCGCCGGCCGAGCGGAAGCAGGCTCAGGCCGGCCGCGGAAGCCGCGATCCCGATGAAACGCCTGCGGGAAGGGAGCGGAGACATGGCGCGTCCTCAGTGGGCATGGTGCTGCTGGCCTGCGGCGGGGGCGCCGCGGCCCTGGGGGGCATCGGCCGGCGCGGGCTCCTCCACGGACCCCGTCGCTTCGCCGGCGCCGAGGATGTAGTCCTTCGGCACGTCGGAGAAGGCCACAACCCGGCCGCCGTTGTCCTTCGCGAATGCCTCTGCCGCCTTCTTCTCCGAGAACGGAACCGCTTCCTCCGCGCCCATGCCGCCCCTGGCGCGGCTTCCGATCACGTAGAAGGCCTGTCTCGCGTCGATCCAGTTCTTCGTGCCGGGCTCGCTCCACGAGGGAGCCTTGCCCATGTCGGACACGTAGATCGCGCGGATGTCCTTCGGCTCCTCCGGCAGCATGGTGAAGGAGATCGCATCCCGCGCCGAGGAGAACCAGACCGGCTCCGGGCGGCTTGCCAGGACGATCTGTCCCTTCGGGCCCGGATGCTCCAGGACGTTCATGCCGCAATAATGCCCGATGGCCGCGTCCGTCAGCTCGTGCGGGGGCGGCGGCGCCTCGGCGGTCTTCTTGTCGTTGCAGCCCGCGAGCGCCAGAGCGCCCGCGAAGGCAGCCAGAAGGACGACCCTTTTCATAACTCTCTCCTGGAGAAAGCGAGTGCTGCGAGGGACAGCGGGAGGAGGGCCCAGGCCGCCAGCGCCGCGAGCAGGACGGCGGGACTCAGGGCCGCGTTCCGCGCGATTCCGGCCATGCCGGAGAACGCGCCGATATTGGCGAATCCCGTCAGGTTGAACAGGCGGTAGGCATCCGTCGGGTTCAGCAGCAGGAGCGCGTCCAGCAGGCGGCCCGAGACGACCTGGCCCTGATCCACCACGAGCAGCCCCAGGAGGGCCATGTCGTAGATCAGCACGAAGACCAGCCAGATGCCGATGGCGATTCCGCCGGCGGTGCCGCGCTCTCGCACTAGGGCGCTCACCAGATAGCCCACGGCGATGAAGACGGATCCGAGCAGCACCGAGGAGCCGATCATGGCGGCGAAGGCCGCCCAGCTCTCGGCATCGATGGCCGCGCCGGTCGCCACCAGGGCCGCGGCGGCGGCGCCGTAGCCGAGGAGCGTGGCGAAGGCCAGGATCGACAGATGGCCCACGAACTTGCCGAGCAGCACCTGCCAGCGCGCCACCGGATAGCTCAGCAGGAGCAGCATGGTCCCCCGCTCCATCTCGCCCACGATGGCGTCGTGCGAGATCAGCAGGGCGATGAGCGGCAGGAGGAAGATCGTGAGGCTGGAGAGGCTGACGATCACCACGTCGAGCGCCCGCACGCTGACGGTGCCCGTCGGCGCGCTGCCGAGAAAGGTGAGGGAGAGGGCGAGCGCCGCAAGGAGCAGGGTCGTGGCGAGGACCCAGCGGTTGCGCAACCCTTCCTGGATCTCCTTGCGCGCCACGATCATGATGTTTCTCATCGCGGCGTCTCCTGGGAGAGAAGGAAATGGGCGTAAAGCTCGTCGAGGGTCGGCGGCATCACGTCGAGATCCTCCACGGGGGCGCCCGCGCCAGTGGCGCGCCGCAGAACCTCGATCTTCTGCTCGGGCGCCGCCTGGACCTCGACCACATGGCCGTCGATCCGCCGCCAGCCGCCGACCGGGCCGAGCCAGCCCGCCACGTCGGCGAGGCCGGCCTCCGCGACCTTGAGGCGGATCCGGGTCGGCAGCCGTGCGATGCGGCGCAGCTCGTCGAGGGTTCCGTCGGCGACCTTGATGCCTTGGTTCATGATGACGACCCGGCCCGCGCGCTCCTCGAGCTCGGTAAGGGCGTGCGAGGACAGGAGCACGGTCGCGCCCCGCCCGCGCAGCTCCTCCACGATCTCGTAGAAGCCCTGCCGCAGGGCCGGATCGAGGCCGGTGGTCGGCTCGTCGAGCAGGAGGAGCTGCGGCTCCCCGAGCAGCGCCTGGGCGAGGCCGAGGCGCTGGCGCATGCCCTTCGAATAGGTGCCGACGCGCCGGTCCGCGGCATGGGTCAGGCCCACCCGCTCGAGGAGCGCTATCGCCCGTTTCTGCGGCTCGCGCTTCAGACGGGCGTAGAAGGCGAGGGTTTCGCGCCCCGTGAGCGCCCCGTTGAAGGACACGTTCTCCGGCAGGTAACCCACCCGCCGCCGCGCCGAGAACTCGCCCGCCGCCGGATCCTCTCCGAGCACGGCGATGCGGCCCGCGCTCGGCCTGATGAGGCCCAGCATGAGCTTCATCAGGGTCGTCTTCCCGGCGCCGTTGTGGCCGACGAGCGCCACCGTCTCGCCCGCGTCCAGGGCGAAGGACACGTCGCGGACCGCTTCCACCTTGCCGAAGCGCTTGACGACGCCGTCGATCTCCACGGTTCGGGTCATGGCCGCGCTCCTTCGAACCGGGGATGCGCGGGGGGCGTCACGGGAGGGCGCATGAGAGGATGGCTGTCGACCACGCCTCCCGGCATCAGGGCGGGGAACTGGGTCTGCGCCCAGCGGATCACCTGCACGGCGGGGCTGTTCATGAGCACCTTGGCCTGCGGCGCCGTCCAGAGCACCTTGTCCACCAGGTCGTTCGGACGATAGGCGCTGTCCCCAAGGCCGTCGCCGTTGAGGTCGAAGGCGGGGTTGTCGCTCCAGTAGTTCCCGCGCCCGCCCTTCGACCAGTCGAGGTAGCGGGTACCGACGTACTTCACCTGGTTGCGGTTGCTCACGAAGGCGTTGCCGGCGATCTCGTTGCCCTCCGACCCGGCGGTGAAGTGGATGCCAATCTCGCAGCCTTCGAACCAGTTGCCGCGGAAGCTGTTGCGGTTCGCGTTGTAGATGAACACGCATTTCGTGGGCCCGGGCCTCGCGTCCGCGCCCGCGGCCGGCTCCGCCTCGCCGGGGGACGGCAGCCCGTGCTCCTTGGCGTCGCCCGTCCGCATGCCGGAGGTCGCCCACCGCTCGGCCGGCTGGAGGCGCCCCAGCACTGCGTTGCCGGTGATCTGCGAGAAGTTGGCGTAGTTGAACAGGAAGCCATGGTCCCGGTCGCCGTCCGAAACGTTCCCGGTCACCTTCAGGCGATGCGAGAACATGATCGCATAGCCGACCGTGTTGCCGGACGAGACGTTGCCCGAAATCTCGCTGTCGTTGGTGTACATGTAGTGGATCGCGAAGCGCAGGTCGCGGAAGCGGTTGTTTTTGAACACGTTGTTCCTGCTGGTCACGACGAAGATGCCGTCGCGCCCGTAGCGTACGTCGTTGTCGAGCACCTGGGCGCCCGGAGCGTTCCAGACGGAGACGCCGTTGCCGGCCTCGTTCACGCGCCCCTCCTGAAGGCCGAGGATTCGGTTGCCGCGCGCCACGGCGTTCTCGGCGCCATGGAGATAGACGCCGTAGAGATTGCCCTCGATCACGTTGTCCTCGACGACCGCGCCCGCGGCGGACTTCTCCACGAAGACACCGGAATCCATCTCGGGCAGGTCGAGGCCGGAGCCGCGGATCGTCAGCCCGCGGACGGCGGAGCCGGGCGCCAGCACCGTGATGACGCTGCCCTTGCCGGGACCTGTCAGGACCGCGCCCTTTTCGCCCTCCAGGGTCAGCGGGCGGGTCAGGCGGACGGGGCCGTGATGCTCGCCTGCCTGCAGGACGACGACGTCGCCGTCGGACGCCCGGTCGACGACGTCCTGAAGGTTCGCCTCGCCCGGAGACACGACGATCCGCGCGGCGAGGGCCGGAGAGGAGAGGCCGGCGGCGAAGACCGCCGCCAGACCCCAAAAGGATGCAGGGACCCTGCCCATGCCGTCAGGCGCCCTGAGGCTCGACGAACATGCGGCCCTTCATCTCCATGTGCATCGCATGGCAGAACCAGGAGCAGTAGTACCAGTACACTCCGGGCGTCGAGGCGACGAACGTCACCGAGGCGGTCGCCTGGGGAGCGACCTCCATGTTGATGCCGTAGTTGATGATGCAGAAACCGTGCGTCAGGTCCTCCACCTCGTCGATGTTGGTCACGTAGACCGTGACCTCGTCGCCCTGCTTGACCTGGAAGCTCTCGAGGCCGAAGGCGGGCGCGGAGGAGGTCATGTAGACCCGCACCTTGTTGCCGTCGCGGATCACCTTGGAATCCGTCTCCAGCGTCACCCCGTCGGCCTTCGCCTGCTTGACCGCGTCCTCGAAGAAGGGATCGTCGCGCTTCCAGACATGGACCGGGTTGATCTTCGACCGGTGCACGATGGTCGCGTCGTGCGGCTCCGCGAAGCTCGGCCCGTCGTGGACGAGCACCATCCTGTCGCCGGAGATGTCGATCAGCTGGTCGTTCTCGGGCTTGAGCGGCCCCACGTTGAGGTAGCGGTCTTTCGAGAACTTGTTCAGGGAGATCAGCCACTTGCCGTCGGCCTCCTTGGTCTGGCCCATGGAGGTGTGGTTGTGTCCGGGCTGATAGTGGACGTCGAGCTTCTGGATGACCGGGTTCACCTTCTCGCCCTTGAAGGCGCGCTTGGCGAGGTCGATGTTCCACTTCACCACCTGGCTGTCGAGGAAGAGCGTGGTGTAGGCGTTGCCCTTGCCGTCATAGGCGGTGTGCAGCGGGCCGAGGCCGAGCTCCGGCTCCGCCACGACCACGTCGCGGGGCTTGATCTTGTCGTCGAAGAGGTCGTCGAGCTTGCGGGCGTCGAAGACCGTGACGGTCGGCGAGAGCTTGCCGTTGGCGACGAAGTGGATCCCGTCCGGCGCGGTGTTGATGCCGTGGGGGCTGTTCGGCACCGGGATGTAGCGGGTGAACTTCGACCCGGCCCGGCCGTCCAGGACCGGAACGCCGCCGATGGTCTCGTACTCGCCCTTCTTCACCGCCTCCTCGATGCGCTTGAGGTTGAAGACCACGACCCAGTCCTGCTCCTTCGCCATCATCTCGGCGAGGGTCACGCCTTCCTCCGAGTTGTAGCAGGTCGCCCAGGCGTATTTCCCCTGGTAGTCGGCATCCACGTTGTCCAGGTTCCCGTCGACGCGGATCTGCCAGGCGACCTTCATGGTGTCGCCGTCGACGGCGGTGAAGATCGAGGAATATTTCTTCGGGTCGTCGAGCACCTTGCCGTCGTTCGGGACGGGGATGCGGTCCTCGCCGTTGCAGAACACGTATCCGGTGCGCGGGTACTTCTGCAGCCGAAGGCCGTGGACCGTGTGCTGGTTGGGCAGCTGGATGATCTTGTCGCACTTCATCACGTCGAGGCGGATGCGGCAGACGCGGGTGTTCGCCTTGTCGTTGGCGAAGAGATAGCGCCCGTCATAGGTCCCGTCGGTGAAGGAGAGATGCGGGTGGTGCAGGTCGCCGTTGAGGTAGACGCCGCCCTTGTCCTTCAGGAACTCGCGGGCTTCCGGCGTCAGGCCCTCGGTGAGGATCTTGCGGCTCTCGTTGGTGAGGCCCCAGCCGGTCGCGCTGTCGCGGTTGAAGACCGGGATGCGCATCAGCTCGCGCATGGAGGGGAGGCCGACGATGCGCACCTCGCCCGTCTGGCCGCTGGAGAAGAACACGTAGTATTCGTCGAGCTCGCCCGGCTTCACCTCGTACTTGCTGGCCACCGCGGGGCGGGCGGCAGGGGCGCCGGGTGCGGTCTGCGCCTCGGCGGCGCCGATGAGCCCGGTGCGGGAAACGGTCACGCCGCCGGCGGCTCCGGCCGCGCCGGCCACCGCCACCGCGGCGGTGGTTCCGAGCATGTCGCGCCGGCTCAATCCCTTCTTGTCTTGGTTCGCCATTGAAGTCTCCTTCCTCGTCAAGAGTGCGTCGTCGGGACATCCGCCGTGGACGGCTCCCGGATCGGTTTTCCCATGTGGGTGATGATGGGCTTAGCAGCCCCCTTGCCCGCGTCTTTGTTCCCGCGCATGGAAGGCGACGAAAGCGCCTCCCGCTTCTCGCGCTTCAGGCGGACCTGGATCATGTGCGGGCAACGCCGGTCGTCGTGGTACAGCTCCTGGCAATGCATGCAGTAGATGCACTCGTTGACGTTGATGTGTCCCTCGGGGTGGATCGACTGGACCGGGCATTCCTTGGCGCAGCGCTGGCAGGGAGAGCCGCATTCCGGCCAGCGCTTGAGCCATTCGAAGGTGCGGATGCGCCCCGGGATCGCGAGAGCGGCGCCCAGGGGGCACAGGTAGCGGCAGAAGAACCGCTCGATGAAGAGGCCCGCCGAGAGGAGGGTCAGGGCATAGACCACGAAGGGCCAGTCGCGGACGAACTTGAGGATGATGGCCGTCTTGAACGGCTCGACCTCGGCGAGGGTCTCGGCGAAGGCCACGGAATAGAGCGAGAGGCCGAACAGGCCGAGGAAGATGATGTACTTGATCGGCCACAGCCGCTCGTGCAGCCCCCAGGGCACGGCGATCTGCGGCACCTTCAGCCATTGGGCGACGTTGTTGAGCAGTTCCTGCAGGGCGCCGAACGGACACAGCCAGCCGCAGAACGGACCGCGGCCCCAGAACAGCAGACCGGCGGCGACGGCGGCCCAGAGAATGAAGATGAGGGGAGCGGCGAGGAAGAACTCCCAGCTGAACTGGGTCACCAGGGCATTGGTGAAGGTCAGGACGTTGACCACGGAGAGCTGGGCGTTCGCATACCAGCCGAGCCAGACGAGGGTGAACGTCAGGTAGGCGCGGCGCACCCAGACATAGACCGCCGGCCGGCGCACGAGGGAATCCTGGAAGAAGAAGATTCCCGTCAGAACGAGGAGGGCGAGGCCCGTGATGGCGATGGAGACGGTGTTGGCTCTCCAGATCTTGAGCCACAGCGGCTCTTCCAGGGGCCCGGCCGCAAGGGCCTGGGAGTCGTCGAGGGACGGGCGGGCCTCTCCCGCCGCCGGTGCGGCCGGCGTCGCGCTCTGGGCCGGCTGGGCTTGCGCCTGCGGCGCGGCCGCGGCGGCGGGCGTTTCGATCCGCAGATAGGCGTCCGGCAGGGTATAGGCGAGGTCGTAGGTCAGGAACGCCTTGTCGCGCGCGCCGACGTTGCGCTGGACGAGAAGCTGCAGCTGCCAAGGTTCGGCAAGATCGAGCTTGAAGTCCTCGGGAACGACGAAAAGCCCGATCTCGCGCAGATCCGGAGCGCCTTCGGCGGCGAAGGCGCCGAGGCGCGTGTGGTTGCGGTCCCGGAAGCGGGTGCTCTGCCCGTCCTGCAGCAGCTCGATGCGGTCGAAGATGCCGCCCCGCACGTACCCGGATCCCTTGAAGGAATAGGCGCCGCTTCCCGCGACGACGATGGCCTGCTGGCCCGGCTTGAGGCGTGCCCTGAGCTGGTCGTAGGCGGCGTCCCCCAGAAGACTCCGTCCGATGGTGGGAACGCTGACCGGCGCGACGTAGAGGTCGATGAAGGGATCGGAGGGATCGCCCGTCTCCGGATTGTTCGCCGCCTCCCGGTTGCCTGCGCGGGCGAAGGCCTCGTCGACCTCGCCGACGGTGAGCGAGAGGCGCCGGACGGAACCGTCCCCGAGAAGGGACTGCCAGTCGCGGATCTCGCTCCTGGCCATGTCGACGCTCTTCGTTGCGGGTGCGGCCGCTGCCGCCGGCGCCTGGCCGCCGCCCAGCCTGTTGCTGCGGATCAGGCGTACGGCGGAGCGCACGACGCTGTCGCCCATCACCAGCACCGTCACGGTGGCGCCGCTCACGATGTCGACCTGCGGCGGCCGCTCGGCCCCCGAGGCCACCGGCCTCATGTCCTTGCCCACCAGCGTGTTCACCGCATCGACGATGCGGCGTTCCGGAATGCCGATGAGAACGATCGGCTCCTTGTGGTCGACGAGCCTGATCTTCGAGATGACGCCGTTCGGATCGATGCCGACGAGCAGCTGGATCGGCTTGCCCGAGTAGCCGGTCGCGTTGGTCACGTCCGTGTTGAGGTAGACGTAGCCGAGCAGGCGGTCGCCCTGGTAGACCGGCGCGAGGGGCGGATCTCCCGCGGCGGGTCCGAAACGGTCGGCGCCCGCGAAGAACTCTCCGGGCTGCGCCTTGCCCAGAAACTCGCCCAAACGCCCCGCCGCCGACGCCTGGCCCGCCCATAACAGCAGCGTCGCAAACCCGAGCAGGACAACGATCCGCAGAAGATGCAGGCCGGTGAGGGCGGGCAGGCGGGGGGATAAGCGAAGGTGCGGGCTTGCCAACAGGGGACCGTCCAGCGTCGGGTACGAGGTCTAAGGTCTGAACGGAAAAAAGAGAACGCCCGGGAACGCGGAACGTTCCGTTTGGGCTGCCTCGAATTTTCCGGAGCTGGAAGGGTGAATTCCGAAGCCCGCTCCCATATGAGCAAGCTTGAGCGGTTCGGCTTTGATCCTGCGCAAGGTGGCGAATTTTTTTTCCTGCGTCAATCTAAAGATCGAGTCCCCACCGCGAGGAAATCCGATGCCCCTGCTGAAGGCCGAGCCGGCAGGCTCCGTCAAAACCCTGGACGAACTCTTTGCCCTTGCCGCCGCCATGGAGGAGGAGGCCGCCATCCGCTATGCCGAGATTGCCGACCGCATGAGGCAGGAAGGGAATGCCGCGCTGGCGGAGGTGTTCGCACGCCTCTCCGAAGAGGAGAGGGGCCATCTTGCGAGCGTCGAAGGCTGGTCGCAGCGCGCGCGGGGACAGGCCCCCGACCCGGCGCGCATCCGGTGGCAGCGGCCCGAGACCTTCGACGACGAGGGCATGGCGACCGCCGATCCCCGGCTCCTGAGCGCCTACCGTGCCCTGTCCGTGGCGGTGCGGAACGAGGAGCGGGCCTTCGCCTTCTGGAGCTATGTCGCCGCCCATGCGGCGTCGCCGGAGGTCCGCCGGGCCGCCGAGGCCATGGCGCACGAGGAGCTGGGCCACGTGGCACTGCTCCGGCGGGAGCGCAGAAGGGCCTTCCACGCCGAACGGGACCGCGCCGGGAGCGACGCCCGGCACGAGGCCGGCGATCTCGCCGGCCTGGAGCGGCGGCTTGCGGCTCTGCTCGCGCCCCTCGCCGCCAGGGCGCCGTCTCCGGAACGCGAACGCCTGGAGGCCTTCGCGCAGGAAGCGACGCGCAACGCGGAGGCGCTCGAACGGGCACCCATCGCCGTGGGCTCCGCCCCCGTAGTGCCCCTGCCCGACGATCCGACGGCTCTCGCGGAACTGCTCGTCGACCGTTATCTGGAGGCCGGCGACACCCTGCGCGACGAGGAGGCCCTCGGACGGGCGCAGGATCTGGCCGGGCGCGCCATCGCGCGGCTCGCCTGGCTGAGATCCGATCTGGGGAGCCTGCACGGCGCCTGACGGCTCGCGGACTCACTCTCCGGCCTGGGGCCTCGCCTCGAGGGGGGCGGATGCGACCGTCGCCCCCACCGCCGGGCGGGAGCGCGTCCGGCCGCGCCATGAGGCGAAGGCGAGGCTGCCTGCGAAACCGGCGAGGGCGAGGAGCGTGAGCACGCCGCTCGCCCTGCGGCCGGCGTCCCATCCGCCGAGGCCCGCGGCGACGCGCAGGACGAGCGACGCGTGGAGCAGGAGCAGGGGACCGTAAAGAACCGGGGCATAGCGCACCCGGACCCGCGCCACGGCCGGAAGGATGATGAGGGCGTGGCCGAACACCATGGAAAGGACGAAGCCGATCAGCACGGCATGCAGGGCGATGTCGTATCCGAAGGCCGTTTCTCCGGGCGGAGCGGCGAGCAGCGCCAGCCCGGCCAGGCCGAGCCATCCATGGCCCGCCAGCATGCACGCCGCCATGAAGCGGGTCTGCCCGTCCCTGCGGATGTTCCGGCGCGCAACGTCGTGCCGCAGCAGCCACGCGGTGGCCGCGATCAGCCCGAGGCCGAAGAGGACGGCGCCGTTGCCCGTCGTCAGGCCGTTCTGCGCCCCTGCGAGCAGGAGGCCGATGCCGAAGAGGAACAGGGGTTCGCTCCTGCGCTCGGGCAGGGCGACGCGGCTGAGTTCGAGGCGTTCGCCCGCGACGGTCAGGACGAGGAAGGTCAGCCACCAGCCGACCGCGTCCGACACGGGGCGGCCCGCCATCCAGACCGCGCTGCCCGCGAGCCAGGCGAGGGTGCCGAAGAGAAGGGCGCCGGTGAAGAGGGCCGGCTGCCGGAGAGCGATCAGGAGCGAGCTGCCTGCCAGAACCGCTGCCGCGGCCGCATAGGCGCCGGCGCCGAAAGCGGCGGGCGCGCCGCCGAGCAGGAGCAGGGTGCCGAGCCCTGCGAGAGCCGGGGCGGCATAGCTCCACCCGCGCCCGAGCGCGACGGCGCGCTCGAGGCCGATCAGGGTTCCGAACAGGCCGCAGATCATGAGGGGGCCGTGCAGGTCCGCGAGAGAAGAGCCGTGGGGCAGGGTCCAGCCGAGCCTCCACAGCGCTCCCCACGTTCCTCCCGCCAGGGCCGCCATGGCGGACACGAGGAACAGCGCGCGAAATCCCGACCGGTTCCAGAGGACCGGAGCGGCCGGGGCTGCGGGCGGTAAGGAGGCGATCGATCCGGTCGTCATCGGGGCTCCTGCTCGTTGCGAGGGTTCTCGGCGAGGGTGAGGGGCGGTCGGCTATGGAATGCCCGTCCGCGCCCCGCCTCTCTTTGACGCCGCGCAAACGAAACGGCGAAAGCTCCTCGCGCCGGTCCGGCGCATATTGAGCAATGTCAATGCCGGCGGCGGGCCGGGACCTCACCCTCTCCTGCAACAGAGGGAGGAACTCATGTTCAAGCTGCGCAGCGTCCGGTGCGGATCGCCCGTCTTCGCGTCCGCCCTCGTCATCGTGCTGACCTCCGGAGGCTGGGCCTCGGCGGGCGCGGTCGCGCCGTCGTCGGCGCCCCGCCACGCCATGCCGTCCGTCGAGAGGCTGCTGGGTGCGGCGGGCGTCGACGGCGTCTATGCGCGAGCCGTCGGGCGCGGGGCACGGGGAGGCTTTGCGGCTCGCGGGCGCTACGGCGCCGTCGCGCGCGGTCCCCGCGGCGGCGTTGCGGTGCGCGGCCCCTACCGGACGGCGGTGCGGGGTCCGCGGGGCAATGTGGCGGTGACGCGCACGGGTTCGGTCCGGCGCCCCGTGGCGGTGGCGCCGGGGTGGCGCCGGCCTGCCGCCTACTGGTGGCGCCCGGGCGGCGCGCTTGCCGCCGGAGCCGCGGTGGGCGTTCTCTCCGCGGCGGCGGCCCGTTCCTATATCGGCGCGGCCCCGGCCCCGGGATACTGCTGGTATTACACCAATGCCAGCCGCACCCGGGGTTTCTGGGACGTCTGCCCGCGCTGACGCCTGAGATCGTGGAGACGGCCTCGCCGGAGCGTCGCATCCGTTCGCACGCGAACCGTTTCATGGGAAGCAGGCGACGGGCGCCCGCCTTTCCGCCCGCCCCTCGACCGGCCGGTTCTCCTTCTGCCGTCGCGGATCCCGCATTCGCGGCAGGGCGGAAACCTCCGCTCGGCCGAGGGTCGCGGTCCGATGCCGCGCGAGGCGGAAAACCCTCGAATCTCCTTTGCCTTCTTGAGATTTATCAAGTCGCCCGTGCCCTCTCCGTGGGACTCTGTCCATCTACTGGAGGGAGGGTCGCGTGAGCAGGCTTCTCGTCACATTCGCAGCTCTTGGCGTCGGTGCTCTTCTCGTTCCGGGAGACGCGGCCGCCCAGCGTGGAGGTTTCGGTGGGTTCCGCGGCGGCGGTTTCCATGGGGGCGGTTTCCATGGGGGCGGATTCCATGGGGGCGGATTTCGCGGCGGCGGTTTCGGAGGCGGTTTCCGGGGGGGCTTCGCCGGTCCGATGGGAGGGTTCCGCGGCGTGGCCGTCGGCGCTCCGAGGTTCGGCGCAGGCGGGTTCGGGCCGCGTCCGGGATTCGGCTACGGCGTCCGTCCGGCCGTAATCGCGCGTCCCGCCTTCGGCTACGGCTACCGGCCTGCCGCCTTCTATCGGCCGGGCTTCGCGGCGCCGCGCTTCTATGGCCGGTATTACGGTGCCTACAGGCCCTTCTACCGCGGCTATGGCTGGCGGTATCCGTATTATGGCGGATACTACCGCTGGGGCTATCCGTACTATGGCGGCGCCATCGCCGCCGGCCTGATCGGCGGGCTGGCGCTCGGCGCGCTGACCTATCCCTATTACGGCTACCCCTCCTATGGCTATCCGTACTACGGCATCGGCTACGGATCGGACTGCTACTGGGTGCGTCGAGGCTTCATCGACCCGTGGGGACGCGTGGTGGTGCGCCGCGTTCAGGTTTGCAGCTATTGAGAGCGACGGGCGGGACCTGTGGCGCGATCCGCGCAGGCATCGCGCATCCCGTTGCGCTCGCAAGGCCCTCGGGGGTGCTGGAAGTGCCGGGCACGATACGCCGTGCAGCGCCCGAGAATCCTCCACCCGGTGCGCTGCAGGTCGTGAAGAGCGGCCGACGCAGTCAGCGGAGAACGCGCATGACCCGGCGGGAGCTCTGGTCGAGGACGACGATTCTCTGATCGGGCGAGATGAAATAGTTGTAATAGGCGCCCGATGTCAGACCCGGAATCGAGATGCTCTGCATCTCGGCGGTTTCGATCCAGTCCGGGATCGGGCTCCCGCGGCCGATTCTCATGCCACTGCGCCGATCGTAGCGCGGCCCGAAGTAGCGTAGGTCTCCCGCCTTGATCTTCATCCAGCCTTCCGACGTATAGCCGAGATTTCCGACCTGGGATGGGGCAGAGCTCGGGCCGACACGGAAAGTCAGCGGCTGCGCCGCCGCCGACGAAGCGAGAGCGATGATCGACACGGCGGCGAAGGCTGCCGGTCCCAGAATCGTCATGGTCTGCCGCATTGAATCCTCCTCGGGGTGTAAGGCGCTTTCGCGCAGCCTCCCCAGCCGATCGTTCAGCGTAGATGCCTTGCGGGGCTGCGGCTTGACTTGGCGGGACTTTGGATTGGCCACGGAGGACGCGCAGGCGGCACCGCGCGTCAGCGGTCGCAGCGTCTGTAGACGTTGCCGGTCTTGTCGTCCTCGTTGAAGAAGCGCCTCAAGGTTCCGTCGGGCGATGCCGAGACCTGGACCGCGACATCGCCGGTGGCGACGGAGTTGGCGCAATCGAGCCTCATGACCTCGCGGTCGCCCATCGGCCGGACCGACCTGATCCGGCAGGTGGCCTGGGGCGTCCTCAGCCGGCTGCCGGACACGATGAACGCGGGCGCGAAGATGTTCACGGGCTTCTTGAACGACATCCCCTTGCCGACCGCGGTGTAGACGCCGTCGCAGGGGAGACTCTGCTCCAGCCACGCGCCCTGAAAGGCGGCAGGCTCCGCTTCCGCCGCCGTGGCGGCGCAGACCGGACCCAGCAGGATGGGAATACAGAGTCGGATCGTGCGAAGGCGCATGAACCGGTCGCTCGACGAAACACCCATTGCGGCCTCCTCGAAAGCTCGCGGCCCTCCGGCCGGGTCTGTCCCCGCGCATGCCGGCGTCGGCAGGAACTGCCCGGCGCAGGCTTCGCTCGCACCTTGATCGAAGGATCGGCCCTTCGCGATGATCTGGATCAAGTCCGGTGCGTCCCGGCGGCGGACGGCATGCCGGCGAAAGGCATCGGTCCGAAGCGGTACGCCGAAAGACCTCGATGCCGTGGCGGACCGGAGGGTCTTCGCCCCCTAACGCGGGTCCGAGGTCTTTCCCGAAAGCGGTTTTGACAAAACGCAATTTCAAGAGAGGCGCTTCTTGGCACTCTGTATCCGGCGTTGGGAGCAGATGCTCCGACGGACCCCGCCGGGGTGCCCGGTCGTCCGAGAAGCGGACCGGGCGCGCAGAATGCAAATTCGCAGAGACTTGCGAAGAGACTTTCTCGAAGAGACTTGGCTTGCGGGAGACAGCACCATGGCACTCGATGATTCCAGAGCCGGCGCGCCGTCACGGTGGCCTGTCCTGCAGGAGGACGTCGGAGGCAGGTTCGTCCAGATCCACGGGCCGCGTCGTATTCCGGTGCGGTCTGGCTTCATCCATCTCGGCGTCGTCAAGGAAATCGTCGGTGTCCTCAAGGATCTCGGGTCGGATCCGGGCGCGGTCGTCCGCGGCGCGGGCCTCGATCCGCACCTCTTCGAAGACGCGGGGAACGTCATCTCGTTTTCGGCGCTCAACAGGCTCCTCACGCTCAGTTCGGAGCGGACAGGCTGTCCCCATGTCGGGCTGCTGCTCGGCCAGCGGGCCACGATCTCCTCCATCGGGATCGTGGGATGTCTGATGCAGCACTCGCGAACCGTCGGCGACGCCTTGCGCATCCTGGTCCGCTACCTGCATCTGCAGAACAGGATTGCGGTGCCCCAGCTCTCCGTCGAAGGCGACGAGGCGATCCTGAGCTTCGGCGTCTATGCGCCAGGGGGCGAGAATGCCGACCAGATCGCCGACGCATCGCTCGCCGCCGCGTTCCAAGCCGTGACGGCGATCTGCGGTCCGAAATGGGCGCCGACGGAAGTGCTCCTGCCCCGGTCGCAGCCACAGGATCCGCAGCCCTACCGCGATGTCTTCCGCGCGCCCCTGCGCTTCGACGAGGAGATGGCCGCGCTCATCTTCTCCGCCCGGTGGCTCAGCCACCCCATTGCCGGGGCGGACGACATCTTCCGTCAGATCTTCGAGGAGCGGATCGCGGAGCTGGAATCCGTTCCCGCCGGCGACTTCAGGGACGAGGTCCGCAGGGTCCTGAGGTCGCAGCTCCTGAAACGCAAGTGCTCCGCGAGCGACGTGGCGAGCTTCTTCGCCATGCACCGCCGCACGCTGCACCGGCGGCTGACGGAGGAAGGAACCGACTTCAGGTCGGTCGCCGACGAGATGCGCTTCGAGATCGCCCGTCAGTTCCTCGCCGCGACCAACATGAGCCTGGGACAGATCGCGGCAGCGCTGGGCTACTCCGAGGCGGGAGCCTTCACCCGCGCCTTCCGGCGCTGGTCCGGGCAGCCGCCGGCTTCGTGGCGGGCCGAGTGCCGATTCCATCGGGCGAGCGCAAGATTTCGTGCGGGAGCGATGGGATGACGGCAAGAATGCACAGGACATTCCTGTCGCCTCAACGATATCGGCCGGGTCTCGAGTCCGCATGACGGCCGGTGAAAGCATCCGGGCGGATGCGGCCCGGGCAACGGAGGTTTCGATGCGTGTCGCCGCCTGGGGCCTGATAGGGGCCGCTCTCGTCCTCCCGCTCCCGGCGCACGCGCAAGGAAGCCCTCCTCCTGCAGTTTCGGTCGGAACGCTGAACGCCGAGCTGAAACCGGTTTCGAAGAGCGTCGAGTTCGTAGGGCGCATCGAGGCGCCGGAGCGGGTCGAGGTCCGGGCCCGCGTCAAGGGCTACCTCGAGGACGTCCTCTTCAAGGAGGGAGACTCCGTCAAGGAGGGAGATCCGCTCTACCGCATCGAGCAGGGCCTCTTCGAGGCGGATGTCCAGCAGGCGCAAGGCGCGCTCGAGCGCAGCAAGGCCGCCTATACCCTCGCCGTGATCCAGCTCCAGCGCGCCGAGGAACTCCTGTCGAAGAACGCCGGCACGGTGGTGGCGCGCGATCAGGCCCGCGCGCTCGAGCAGCAGTCCAAGGGCGCGGTCCTGTCGGACGAGGCCAACCTCCGCACGGCGGAAATCAACCTCGGCTACACGAACATCACCGCTCCGATCGCGGGCCGGATCGGCCGTTCCAGCGTCACCCGGGGCAACGTGGTCGGGCCGGACAGCGGCGTGCTGGCTATGATCGTCAGCCAGGACCCGATGTACGTGACGTTCCCGGTGAGCCAGCGCGAGTTCCTCGGGCGAACGGGGAAGGAGGCGGGTGGGGATCCGAAGGACATCCGGGTCCAGGTGCGCTTCTCGGACGGGACTCTCTACGATCAGGTCGGCCGCATCAACTTCGTCGACGTGACCGTCGACCGCACCACCGACACGGTGACGGCGCGCGCGACGCTGCCGAACCCGGACGGAGCCCTCACCGACGGCCAGCTCGTGCGGGTTCTCCTCGGAACCGGAGCGGCGCAGGAGAAGGTCGTGGTCCCGCAATCCGCCCTCATCGCCGACCAGGCTGGCGTCTACGTATTCGTGGTGCAGGACGGCAAGGCGGCCGTGCGGCGCGTCAAGCCGAGCGGAGAGCTCGGCGCCGGGGCGGTGATCGAGGAGGGGCTCGCGCCCGGCGACCAGGTCATCGTCGAAGGGCTTCAGAGCGTTCGTGCAGGAACCCCGGTGCGTGCCACCCCGGCGGCACGGCCCCTCGACGGGATGTAGCCCATGATTTCCGCGATCTTCGTCGACCGGCCGCGCCTGGCCATCGTCATCGCCATCGTCACGACGATCGCGGGTGCGCTCGCGCTCTGGAGCATCCCGGTCGCCCAGTATCCGGACATCGTCC
Source organism: Microvirga thermotolerans (assembly GCF_009363855.1). Taxonomy (GTDB): domain Bacteria; phylum Pseudomonadota; class Alphaproteobacteria; order Rhizobiales; family Beijerinckiaceae; genus Microvirga; species Microvirga thermotolerans. Next base: position 95,617 of record NZ_CP045423.1, on the reverse strand, counting down.
CGCCCCAGGTTTCGGTGACCACGACCTATCCGGGTGCCTCGGCGGACGTCGTCGACGCGACCGTCGCGCAGCCGATCGAATCGCAGGTCGTCGGCGTGGACAAGATGATCTACATGAAGAGCGTGAGCGGCAACGACGGCAGCTATTCTCTCACCGCGTCCTTCGAGCTCGGAACGGATCCGGACATCAACAGCGTCAACGTCAACAACCGCGTCCAGGTCGCGCTCTCGAAGCTGCCTCAGGAGGTTCAGCGCCAGGGCGTCACGGTCAAGAAGAAGTCGTCGGCGCTCCTCGGCGTCATCGCGGTCTATTCGCCCAAGGGGACCTACGATCCGCTCTTCATCTCCAACTACGTGACGATCAACATCCTCGACCAGATCAAGAGCACGCCCGGCGTCGGCGACGCCACGCTCTGGGGGCCGCAGGATTATGCGATGCGGGCATGGGTGCGCCTCGACCGGCTCACCGGGCTCGGACTGACCACCGGCGACATCATCAACGCCATCCAAGGACAGAACGTCCAGGCCGCCGTCGGCCGTATCGGCGCGCGCCCCATCTCCGACGACCAGCAGCTCCAGCTCAGCATCCAGACCAAGGGCCGCCTGAGCTCCGTCGAGGATTTCGAGAAGATCGTCCTGCGCACGAATCCGGACGGATCGGTTCTCCAGTTGCGGGACGTCGCCCGGCTCGAGCTCGGCGCGGCCAATCTCGACCGGGAGACCCTGTTCAACGGCGCCCCTGCGACCGTCATGGCCCTCTACCAGTCTCCGGGCGCCAACGCGATCGCCACGCTCGACGCCGTGAAGACGCAGCTCGCGGATCTCGCCAGGAGCTTCCCGGAAGACCTGGAATGGAAGGTGACCTACGACCCGACGGTCTTCGTCAAGGACACCATCCACGAGGTGAGGAAGACCCTGATCGAGGCCTTCGTCCTCGTCGTCCTCGTGGTCTTCCTGTTCCTCGGGAGCTTCCGCGCGACGCTGATCCCGACCCTTGCCGTCCCGGTCAGCCTCATCGGGACCTTCATCGTCCTCAAGGCCGTCGGCTACTCCGCCAACTCGGTGTCCCTGCTGGCGATCGTTCTCGCGATCGGCATCGTCGTGGACGACGCCATCGTCGTCGTCGAGAACGTGGAGCGGGTGATGGAGGAGCACCCCGAACTCTCGCCCGCGGACGCGACGAAGCGCGCCATGCAGGAGATCACGGCGCCGATCATCGCGATCACGCTCGTGCTCCTCTCGGTCTTCGTGCCCGTCGCCTTCATCCCGGGGATTTCGGGCGAGCTTTTCCGCCAGTTCGCCGTGTCGGTGGCGGTCGCCATGTTTCTCTCGGCCGTCAATGCCCTGACCCTGTCCCCGGCCCTCTGCGGCGTGCTGCTGCGCCCCCATCACGGCCCGCGCCGCGGCGTCATCGGGTATGTGATGCGGGGGATCGACAGGGTCCGCGACGGCTACGGCGCCATCGTCGCGCGCATCGTCCGTCTCTCGGTCATCGGCCTCGCCATGGTCGCTGCCGCCGGTTTCGGAGTCTTCTCTCTCTCGAAGGCGACACCGACGGGCTTCCTGCCGGAGGACGACCAGGGCGCCTTCTTCGTGGTCGTCCAGCTGCCCGACGGAGCCTCGGTCGCACGGACGTCCGAGGTGATCCGGCAGGCGGAGGCCGTTCTGCGCGAGGAGGAGGCGGTTGCCGACTACACGTCCGTCATCGGCCTCAACTTCATCGACAACTACTCCCAGTCCAACGCCGCGTTCATCGTCGTGACGATGAAGCCGTTCGAGGAGCGGAAGGACCGCTCGCTGGGCGCATCCGAGGTGATCGCCCGGCTGGGGCCGAAGCTGCGGCAGGTGCCCGGCGGAACCGTGGTGCCCCTCGCGCCGCCGCCGATCATCGGCCTCGGCACGGGAGGCGGCTTCACCTACGTGCTGAAGGATCTGCGCGGCGGCGATCCGAAGGCCATGGCCCAGGTCCTGCGCGGGCTGATCGTCGCGGCCAACCAGGAGCCGCAGCTCGCGCGCGTGTTCAGCACCTTCTCGGCCACGAACCCCTCGATCTATCTCGACATCGACCGCAACAAGGTCCAGGTCCTCGGCGTGCCCCTCAACAACGTCTTCCAGGCCCTGCAGGCGGCGCTCGGAGGTTATTACGTCAACGACATGAACCTGTTCGGGCGGACATGGCAGGTCCAGGTCCAGGCCGAGGCCGCCGACCGCACGAGCATCGAGGACATCTACCGGATCAACGTGCGCAACGCCGAGGGGAAGATGGTTCCGCTGAGGAGCCTGCTCGAGGTCCGCGTCGTCGTCGGGCCGCCCTCCCTCATCCGCTACAACAACCGGCGGGCCGTGACCGTCCAGGGCGGCCCCGCGGAGGGCGTCTCGTCAGGGCAGGCGCTTGCGGCGATGGAGCAGGTTGCGGCACGCACCCTGCCGCCGGGCTTCGCGGGGGAGTGGACCGATACGGCCTTCCAGGAGAAGCGGGCCGAAGGCAAGACGCCCATGATCCTGGGGTTCGCGGTGCTCTTCGCATTCCTGTTCCTCGTGGCGCTCTATGAGAGCTGGACCATCCCCGTGCCGGTCCTTCTCTCCGTGGCGGTCGGCGTTTTCGGCGCCTTCGCGGCGATCGTCATCGGAGGCCTGACCCTCGACCTCTACGGCCAGATCGGCATGATCGTTCTCATCGGGCTTGCGGCCAAGAACGGAATCCTCATCGTCGAGTTCGCGAAGGAGCAGCGGGAAAAGGGCGTCGAGCTGCTGTCCGCAGCCACGGAGGGAGCGCGCCTGCGGTTCCGCCCGGTGATGATGACGTCGCTGGCCTTCATCCTCGGCCTGTATCCGCTCGTCGTCGCGACGGGCGCATCCGAACTGGCGAGGCGGAACGTGGGCACACCGGTCTTCGGCGGCATGATTCTCGCCTCCTTCGTCGGGATCTTCGCCATTCCGCCGCTCTATGTGTTCTTCCAGGCCATCCGGGAGAGAGTCAAAGGGATGTTCGGTCGCAGGAAGCCCGTGCCGGGAAGCGGCTCGGCGCTTCCGCCCCACGCCGCCGCTCCGCCCGAGCAGGCGGCGGAATAACGGGCTGCGGCAAAGGCGCCGCGAAATCCCGACTCGATATTCCGCGTCATCCCGATTGCCGGCGACGGAATGCCGCCGCTGCGCCGTGCCGGCGGCTTCGCCTGCCGTCCCGCGGAGTGAAGGAAATGTCCCCTTCGGTCAAGCAGCGGCGGGCCCGCGGCCATATCCTCGTCATGTCAAGCAGGCCGGTCTGACCTGCAGGTCAGGTTGGGCGGTTCCGACCGAAGCGGGGCGGGACTGCAGCACCGTTCACGACCGTTCCAGCTCAACGGGCGCCTCTTTCGAGGGATGCCCGGCTGCCGCGCCGCTGGGCACAGGGCGGGAGAGTCATATGCCGGTATCAGCGAAGTCGCAGGAGAGACCCGCGCCCGTCCGGGAGCACCGCAAATACGACCGTCTGATCGCCGCGGCGAAGTCTCTGCCCAGGCTCAAGGTCGCGGTGGTCCATCCCTGCGACGAGGCTTCGCTCGATGCCGCTCTCGAGGCGTCTGACCTCGGCCTCATGGATCCCATCCTGATCGGGCCGACGGCGAAGGTCTCGGCCGCCGCCGCCCGGCTCAGGAAGGATCTGGGGGCCTTCAGGACCGTCGACGCGCCGCACAGCCACGCCGCGGCGGAGCAGGCCGTCGCCCTCGTCCGTTCGGGCGAGGCCGAGGCGGTCATGAAGGGGAGCCTTCATACCGACGAGCTGATGGGGGCCGTCGTCCGCCGCGAAGGCGGCCTTCGGACGGCGCGCCGGATCAGCCACTGCTTCGTCATGGATGTGCCGAGCCACGGCGAACCCCTGATCATCACCGATGCCGCCGTGAACATCGCCCCGTCGCTGGAGGAGAAGGTCGACATCGTCCAGAACGCCATCGACCTCGCTCACGCCCTGCGGCTCGAGCAGGTACGGGTCGCCATCCTCTCCGCCATGGAGGTGGTCAACCCCAAGGTTCCGTCGACCGTCGAGGCGGCCGCGCTCTGCAAGATGGCGGACAGGGGCCAGATCACGGGCGCGGTCGTCGATGGCCCTCTCGCCCTTGACAACGCCATCGACCTCGGCGCAGCGCGGATCAAGAACATCGCCTCGCCCGTTGCGGGCCGCGCCAACGTTCTCGTCGTTCCCGATCTCGAGGCCGGGAACATGCTCGCGAAGAGCCTGACCTTCCTGGCCGATGCGGATGCCGCCGGAATCGTTCTCGGCGCGAGAGTCCCGATCATCCTGACGAGCCGCGCCGATTCCCGGATCACGCGGCTTGCCTCCTGTGCCGTCGCCTCGCTGGTCGCCGAGGCGCAACGGGCCAGGCTCGGACTGCCGGAGGTATAGGCGATGAAGCCGGTTTACGTGGTCCTCAACGCCGGGTCGTCCAGCCTGAAGTTCCAGGTCTTCGAGGCGTCCGGCCGGGAGGATCCGAGGGTCGTCTACCGCGGCTTGTTCGAAGGGCTCGGCAGCGCGCCGCATTTCCTGGTCAAGGACCGCGCGGGAGCGCCCGTCGCGGAGGCGCACTGGGGAATCGACGAGAGATTCGGCCACGAGGAGGCGCTGTCGCACTTGGTGAAATGGACGCGCGAGCATCGGGCGGGGCATGCGCTCGCCGCCGTGGGACACAGGGTCGTGCACGGCGGAACCGCTTATGCCGGTCCCGTGCTGGTGAACGAGAGCGTCCTGCAGAGGCTCGAGAAGCTGGAGCCGCTTGCTCCGCTTCACCAGCCTCATAATCTCGAGCCCATCAGGATCCTGCACCGGCGTGCCCCGGAGATTCCGCAAGTCGCCTGCTTCGACACGGCCTTCCACCGCAACCAGCCGGAGATCGCCCAGCTCTTCGCCCTGCCCCGCGAGATGACCAGGAAGGGCGTCGTGCGCTACGGCTTCCACGGCCTGTCCTACGAGTACATCTCGTCCGTGCTCGCGTCATACGATCCGAAGCTCGCCGAGGGACGGGTCGTGGTCGCCCATCTCGGCAACGGGGCGAGCCTGTGCGCCATGAGCCGCGGAGCGAGCATCGCCTCGACCATGGGCTTTTCGGCGCTGGACGGATTGCCCATGGGCACGCGCTGCGGGGCGGTCGACCCGGGCGTGGTGTTCTACATGCTCCGGGACATGAAGCTGAGCACGGAGGAGGCCGAACGCATCCTCTATACGAAGTCGGGCCTTCTGGGCGTGTCCGGGCTGTCCAACGACATGCGCACCCTGCGCCAGCACGCACCCCATGACCCCGATGCGCGCAGAGCCATCGATCTCTTCGTCTATCGCATCGCGCGGGAGGTCGGCTCCATGGTCTCCGCTCTCGGCGGAATCGACGCGATCGTCTTCACCGCCGGCATCGGCGAGAACGACCGGCAGACGCGCGCCGACGTCCTGGCCCGCCTCGCATGGGCCGGCTTCGAGCCCGATGCGGCGGCGAACGACCGGAACGACGCGCGGATCACGCAAGAGCGCGGTCCCGCCGCCTGGATCATCCCCACGAACGAGGAACTCGTCATTGCGCGGCACGTGCACTCCGTCGTGAGTGCCGGAAAGCGCCAGCTGGCATCCTGAACGGAGGAGCATCGCCATGAGCGTGCAGGAAACGCACACTGGGACACCGCAAAGCCATGCCGAACTCGGCGACGAAACCTTCATGTCCGCGGCCGAGCTACGAAAGTACATGACGGACGTGCAGATGGCCCGGGCGTCCAATGACCTGGATTCCATGGATCGTGCGGGAAAGGCGCGGAAGGATCTCGTCAAGACGCTGTCCGAACCGATCGATCTCTCCCGCGAGCGGCTGCAGGCGATCACGCAATCCCTGCTGCAGAAGCTGCGCACCGCCGCGCAGCGGGGAGAGACGGAGCTCATGGCGATGCGGTTCCCCGTCGATCTCTGCAGCGATCGCGGAAGGGCCATCAACAATTCTGAGCCGTCCTGGCCCGAGACCCTGACGGGGCGGCCCCGCCAGGCCTACGAGCTTTGGCGTGATCATCTCAAGGATGCCGGCTACCGGCTGAAGGCGACCATCGTCGAGTGGCCCGGAGGGCTTCCGGGCGATGTCGGCCTGTTCCTCGTCTGGGGCGAGACGAAGCAATGACGGTCCTTGACAATCCTTCGAAACCGGAGAGCGGTATGGCGCGGCAGGAAGCGGGTCGGCGTGTGCCGGCCGATCTCGGAAAAGTCGAGGCGAAGATCGGCCAGGTCTTTCAGGAAAGATGGCAGGCGGCTCTCCAGCGCCACATGGATGCCACCGTTGCTGCCGGCTGCGCGTGGTCCGAGGTTGTGGCCAGGATTCCCGATCCCGCCGAAGCCTGGCGCGACATGAGCGCCTACTGGCAGGATTTCGCCCAGCGGACGCTGCTGTTCTGGGACACGCTCCGGCAGCGCGGAAACAACTGGATCGACCACGAAAAGGCCGGCAAGCCGCCGCTCCTCCATTTTCCCTGGAAGCCGATCGCCGATGGCCGGACCTTCGACAGGCCGGTGAACTACGCACTCGTGCAGATCGAGCCGCCGGAGGGAACCGTCACCGATCCCGATCAGCGGCCCTTCGTCATCATCGATCCGCGTGCCGGGCACGGCCCCGGCATCGGCGGTTTCAAGCAGGATTCCGAGGTCGGCGTCGCTCTCGCGGCCGGTCATCCGGTCTATTTCGTCATCTTCTATCCCGTGCCCGTTCCCGGTCAGACCCTGGCGGACGTGTCGCGTGCGGAGGCGGAGTTCCTGCGCATCGTGAGGGAGCGACATCCGAAGGCGCGCAAGCCCGTCCTGGTCGGAAACTGCCAGGGCGGCTGGGCCGCCATGCTCGTGGGAGCCGTCGACCCGGACCTGCCGGGGCCGATCGTCATCAACGGCGCGCCCATGTCCTACTGGGCCGGCAACGACGGCGAGAACCCGATGCGCTATGCGGGCGGCATGCTCGGCGGCGTCTGGCCGGCCCTGCTCGCGAGCGATCTCGGCGCAGGCCTCTTCGACGGCGCGTATCTCGTCGACAACTTCGAGTACCTCAATCCGGCCAACACCTTCTTCGACAAGTACTACACCCTGTTCTCGAAGATCGACACGGAACCGCAGCGCTTCCTCGAGTTCGAACGCTGGTGGGGGGGATTCTTCCTTCTGGGGCGCGACGAGATCAAGTGGATCGTCGAGAACCTCTTCGTCGGCAACAAGCTGGCGAGCGGCCAGGTGGAATGGTCGGAGGGGCGAGCCCTGGATCTTCGCCGGATCCGCTCCCCCATCGTGCTGTTCGCTTCGCTCGGCGACAACATCACGCCGCCCCAGCAGGCCTTCAACTGGGTTGCGGACCTCTATCCGACGACGGAGGACCTCAAGGCCAACGGACAGGTCATCGTCGGGCTGATCCACAAGAGCGTCGGCCATCTCGGCATCTTCGTCTCCGGCCAGGTGGCCAGACGCGAGCACGCGCAGATCGTCGATCTGATCGGCTATATCGAGCACCTTCCTCCGGGCCTCTACGGCATGCAGATCGAGGAGCGGGAGGAAAGCGGGAAGATCCTCTACGACGTCGTTCTCACGGAGCGGCGGGTGGAAGACCTTCAGGTCCTGCAGAAATTCGGGCGACGCGACGAGATCCCGTTCCAGGTCGTCAAGGCTGCCTCCGACGTCAGCGCGATGGCCTATGAAACCTTCCTGCATCCGTGGATCGCCGCGGCGGCGACACCGGCCGGAGCAAGCGTCCGGCGGGCCCTCCATCCGCAGCGGCTGCAGCGGTGGGCCGTGTCCGACATCAATCCTTTCCTGTCCTCCCTCGGCCGATGGGCCGACCTCGCCCGGGCGAGCCGCGCGCCGCGCGACGAGAGCGGCCTTTCGGCGGCGACGGAGCGCTGGTGCGCCGCCGTGACCTCGGCGTCCTGGGACCTGTTCAGGGACCTGCGCGACGCGTCCGTGGAGCACATGTTCTACCAGACCTATGCCGTTCCCGCCCTCCTGGGAGCGGGCGCCGGGCAGGCGGAGGCCGAAGGGGCGGGACTGCCGGCCAGGGAGGCCGCACCGATCAGAAACGCCCTGTCCCGGATCGAGGAAGGAGGACGCACGAAGGCGCTCGTGCGCATGGCGCTCCTCCTGCAGAAGGCGGGCCCTCGCCCGCGCAGGCTCTCCTCCATGAAGCAGGTCCGCGAACTCGTCGGCAAGGATGTGGGACTTCTCGACATGCCGGCCGACCTCGCCCGCGAGGTCATCAGGGAGCAGTCCTACATCGTCAACTACGAGCCGGAGCAGGCGCTCGCGACGCTTCCGAAGCTCCTGCGCACGCCCGAGGACAGGGACTTCACCCTGCGCATCGTCAATCGCCTGTCGGACGCCATCGAAATCGACCCGAGCCAGAGGGGCATGGTGGCGGCATTCAGAAACCTGCTCGGCGACGGATCGGCCATCGAAGCGGTAGGCCAGGGCCGGAAGGCCGTCATGGCGCACCGCCAGCAGGGTTCCTATCGAGGGGCAGCGCGCAAGAGGATTTCCCGATGAACGAGCAGGCGAAGGCACTCAATTCCATCTCGTCGGAATCCAGGATCCTGCGCGGCCGACGCGCCCTGATTCTCGGAATCGCGAACGAGCGTTCCATCGCCTATGGCTGCGCGAGGGTCTTCCGCAAGCTCGGCGCGGAGCTTGCGATCACATACCTGAACGAGAGAGCCCGGCCCTTCGTGGAGCCGCTGGCGCGAGAGCTCGACGCGTCCATCCTCGCGCCCTGCGACGTGGCGCAGGGCGGGCAGCTCGAAGCGGTGTTCGACCGGATCCGCAGCGAGTGGGGCAGCCTGGACATCGCGCTTCACTCCATCGCCTTCGCTCCGAAGGAGGATCTGCAGGGCCGCCTGATCGACAGCTCCCAGGACGGCTTCAGGGTGGCGATGGACATATCGTGCCATTCGTTCGTGCGCATGGCGCGCCTCGCCGAGCCGCTGATGACGCAGGGCGGGACCCTTCTCGCGATGAGCTATTACGGCGCCAACAGGGTCGTGCCGAACTACAATCTCATGGGGCCGGTCAAGGCGGCCCTCGAGAGCACCGTCCGCTATCTTGCCTACGAGCTCGGCGAGAAGCACATCACGGTCCACGCCATCTCGCCGGGCCCCCTGAAGACCCGCGCCGCATCCGGGCTCAAGGACTTCGACGTCCTGCTGACCGAGGCCGCCGAGCGGGCGCCGCTCGGCGAGCTGGTCGACATCGACGACGTGGGCCTCACCTCCGCCTATCTCACGACCCCGTTCGCGCGAAGGATCACGGGCACGACGGTCTACGTGGACGGCGGCCTCAGCATCATGGCCTGAACGATGCGCGCGCTTGGAACGAACGCGAAACTCAGGACGCCCGGTAGCGGCAGCGCGCTCGAAGCCAGTCTCGTCGAGAAGGTTCTGGGCCTCGCCCTCGTCCTCGCGCTCGTGGCGGGGAGCATTCTCATCCTCAGACCCTTCCTGCCCGCGATCTTCCTCGCCGTCGTCCTGTGCGTGTCGACATGGCCTCTCTTCCGCAGGATGGAAGCCGTTCTGAAGGGGCGACGCACCCTGGCCGCCCTGATCATGGCGGCCGCCATCGTCCTGATCCTCGCCGTTCCGATCGTCGTCCTCGGCAGCACTCTGGCCGACAACGTGGCGCGCCTCAGCGAGGCGGTTCGCGGCGCCATCGAGCGCGGGGTCCCGCCGCCGACGTGGGTCGGGCAGATCCCCTTCGTCGGTTTCGAAGCCGAGCGGATATGGACCGCCGCGTCGCAACAGGGCGCCGGTCTCGGAGACGCGATCGCCCCCTATGTGGGTCCCGTTCGCGACTGGGCCCTGCGCCAGAGCACCGCGCTCCTGGCCGGCACGGCGCAGATCGTCCTGGCCATCGTCCTCGCGCTGTTCCTGTACCGTGACGGCCCCCAGGCCGAGAAGCGCCTGGAGCAGGGCCTCGTCCGCATCGGCGGCTGGCGGGCCCGGAACGTGCTGAAGGTCGCCGGTTCCACCATATCGGGCGTGACCAACGGCGTTCTCGGAACGGCCCTGGTGCAGGCCATCCTGCTCGGCATCAGCTTCCGGATCGCCGGCGTTCCGGGTGCCTTCGTCCTCGGAGCGCTCGCCATGGTGCTGACGCTCGTTCCCTTCGGGCTTGCGCTGATCTGGCTCCCGGCGGCCCTGTGGCTCCTTTCGACGGGCGAGACCGGGTGGGCGGTCTTCATTCTCGTCTGGAACGGCGTCTTCGTCGGGAACCTCGACAACGTGCTGCGCCCCTACCTGATCGGACGCGGCACCCGGATGCCGGGCATCCTGACCTTCCTCGGCGTGCTGGGCGGCATCATCGCCTTCGGCCTTCTCGGAGTGTTCATCGGGCCGATCCTGCTCGCGGTGGCCTACACGCTGATCCGGGATTGGGAACGCGTCAGAACGGCGGAGCTGTGACATGAGAACGATCCCGCTCGAAGAGGCCTGCGCCATGATCCCATCAGGGGCGACGCTCATGATCGGAGGATTCATGGGAATCGGCACACCGGAGCCTTTGGTCGACGAGTTGGTGCGGCAGCAGAAGCGGGACTTGACCGTGGTTGCAAATGACACGGCCTCGCCCGGCATCGGAGTCGGGAAGCTTATTGGGGCGGATCTCGTCCGCAGAGCCGTCGTCAGCCACATCGGCCTCAACCCGGAAACCCAACGCAAGATGCTGGATGGCTCTCTTCAAGTCGATCTTGTCCCGCAGGGAACGCTTGTCGAGAGAATCCGCGCGGGCGGCTGCGGCCTCGGCGGCATTCTGACCAAGACCGGAGTTGGCACAGTGGTTGAGGAAAACAAGACGAAGATCGCCATCGAGGGACAGGAGTATTTATTGGAAGTCGCACTTCATGCCGATTTTGCGCTCATCAGTGCATTCATGTCGGATTACATGGGAAATCTCGCTTATGCACTGACAGCGCGTAATTTCAATCCCATCATGGCAATGGCGGCAGACATTGTTCTGGCGCATGTCGACAACATCGTACCGGTTGGGGTGATCGCTCCGGACCATGTCATGACGCCTGCGCCAATTGTCGATTACCTCATCGCAAGAAGGTGAGACCATGGAGCCGCAGGAAGTCATTGCCAGACGCATTGCCAAGGAACTCCGCGACGGAATGCTCGTCAACCTCGGCATCGGTATCCCAACACTGGTTGCAAACTATGTCCCTCCCGGGATCCACGTCCTCTTCCAGTCTGAGAACGGCCTGATTGGAACAGGTCCCATTCCTGAGCAAGGAATGGCCGTTCCCTGGCTGACGGACGCAGGCGGGAGGCCTGTGACGGCGCTCCCCGGCGCAGCAACCTTCGACAGTGCGCTCTCTTTTGCCCTGATCCGGGGCGGGCATTTGGACCTTACGGTGATCGGGGGACTTCAGGTGGACCAGAAGGGCCTTCTCGCGAATTGGACGATCCCTGGAAAGATGATTCCAGGTATGGGCGGTGCCATGGATCTAGTTTCAGGTGCGAAACGTGTTGTGGTGGCCATGCAGCACACCGCGAAAGGCAAATCGAAGATCGTCAAACGCTGTTCGCTCCCGCTGACAGCGATACGTCCTGTCGATCTTGTCGTGACAGAGCTAGCGGTCATCGCGTTTCCAGGCGGACATGCAACTTTGGTGGAGACTGCCGAAGGTGTCAGCGTTGCGGAGGTTCTTGCCGCGACGGACGCGGAGCTGATCGTCCCGGATGATTTGCATCGAACCGCTGTTCGACCCGACGTCTCCACGAGGGAGAGTGCGGCATGAGACTGGCCTTCTCATATGAGAATCTCGGATCCCATTGCCTCGGCAGAGACATGGAAGAGGAGAGATTCTCGACAGGAGAACTGACATGAGTCGCAGAGAATCCGCCAGGGAGAAGGACAATCCGACGAACGACAACGGTGCTCCTCCGCTTCAAAGAATGAAGCGCAAGGATTTCGAGGAGGAACTGGAGCGGCTCCAGATCGAACTCGTTCGCCTGCAGGCATGGGTGAAGGCCACGGGAGCCCGGATCATCGTGGTCTTCGAAGGACGCGACACGGCCGGCAAGGGAGGCGTGATCAGCCGCATCACGCAGCGCGTCAGCCCGCGGGTCTTCCGGCATGTGGCGCTCCCGGCGCCGACCGAGCGCGAGAGGAGCCAGCTCTACATGCAGCGGTACATCGCCCAGTTTCCGGCGGCCGGGGAAGTCGTCCTGTTCGACCGCTCCTGGTACAACCGCGCGGGCGTGGAGCGGGTCATGGGGTTCTGCACGAAAAAGGAGTACGAGCGCTTCATGCATCTCGCCCCGGCCGTGGAGCGCGAACTCGTGAACAACGGTTTCATCCTCCTCAAGTACTTCCTGGACGTGAGCCAGGACGAGCAGCGCCGCCGCTTCGCCGACCGGATCGACAATCCGGTCAAGCACTGGAAGCTCAGCCCGATGGACACCGAGTCCGTGCGCCGGTGGTGGGACTACACTCTCGCCTACCAGGACATGCTGCGCGGCACCGATACGCCGGACTGCCCCTGGTTCATCGTCCCTGCCGACGACAAGCGGCGGGCTCGGCTGAACCTGATCGCCCACATGCTCGGCAGGATTCCTTACGAGAAGGTGCGCGTCGACCTGCCGCGCATCCCGAAGGCGGAGCCGCGGCCGAAGGGAGCGGACGAGATCCTGCCTGCCGCCAACGTCGTGCCGCAACTCTACTGATGGCGCGGAACCTCTGGAGGAGACGACATGGCCGATATCCTGTTCGAACTGGTGTCCCCGGAGCGGATTCTCTTCTCCGGCGCGGTCCGGGCGGTGATGATGCCGGGGTCGGAGGGCGACATGACGGTGATGTCGGGCCATGAACCGGCCATCGTCGCGCTCCAGCCGGGAATCATCGTCGTCACCGACGTGCAGGGGCATGGACACCGCGCCTTCGTGCGCGGCGGCATCGCGGAGGTCACCGGCGGAAGCGTGACCATTCTGGCGGAACGCGCCCTGCCGCCCGAGGAACTCTCGCGCGAGAGCCTCGAGGAGGAAATCGTGCGCATGGAAACCATCCGCGAGGCAACGCGGGACGATGCCGCTCGACGGAACGCCGATGCCGCCATCGCCCGCCTGCAGCAGGTGAAAGCAACGCTCTCGTTTTGATTCGACGGAAAGGACGACGATCATGCCGACCGTGAACAAATCCGCATCGCACACCTTTACCCTGTCCGGCCTGCCGTTCCCGGGCGGGAACGGTCCCGTTCTTGCGAACGGCCTGGAAGCCTGGCTGAGCGCGACGGCAGAGTGCCAGAGAGAGTTCGTCGCGTTCATGTCGAAGCGTCTGGAGAAGGATCGGGATCTTATTCGCGATCTGCAGAGCAGCCGCGATCCCGCCCGGACCGCGGACATCCAGGCCCGCTGGCTCGGGGAGTGCGTCCGAGACTATTCCTCGCAGGTGAGCAGGGTGATGGCGATCTACATGAGGAGCATCGACGGAGAGCTGGGGCGCGAGGGTTCGAAGGAACCGTCGAACTCTGAGCGCTGACGGCTGCAGCGATCGCCTGCGGATCGACGCAAGGCACGGGACGGTCCGTGCCCCGCCGGAGCGTGACGGTGGCGGAGCGGCCGCTTCCTACCAGGGGGTCGCGCGGACCTGTTCCGTCGCGGCCGTCATCAGTTCGGCCATCTTCTCGCGGATCTGCTCCGGCGCAATGGCAAGGCCGAAGGCCTCGAAATCCCCGGCGATCCGCTTGACGAGGCTTTCGTCGACGACGGAGGCGACGACGCTCCGGCCGATCTCGTTCCTGTAGGCGGCCGCCTGGTCCCCCTTGAGGCCGAGTCGTTCGGCCGCCCATTCTCCGAGCATCCTGTTGCGGCGCGCCAGCGCCCTGAAGCGCGCCTCCTGATCGTGGGCGAACATCTCCTCGAATGCATGTTCACGGTCGCTGAAAAGGGTCATGGAGAGCGTCTCCCGAAACGGCCTCATGGGCGCGTCCATCAGAACCCACAATCCTGGCTTTAAAGCGGCGCCGGCATGGCGCAGCCGGCCTCCTGCCGGGAGCGGCAACCGGGTCGGGTCCGGGACCTGTTCAGGGCGGGCGGCGCTCGCAGGCATTCCGCCTGTCGAGGATCTCTCTCAGCGTCCGCGCAAGTTCGAGGGTCGTATAAGGCTTTCTCAGCCACCGCATGGCGGAAATGTCTCCGCGCACGAGGTCCTCCGGCTCCGCATAGCCCGAGGTGAAGAGGAGGCCGATGTCCGGGCGTCTCTCGCGGACGGCATTCGCGAGATCGAGGCCGGTCATGCCGCCGGGCATGACCATGTCGGTGAAAAGGAGGTCGATTCCCGGGTTGGCCTCGAAGACCGCGAGGGCGGCCTGTCCGTTGGGGGCATCGAGGACCTTGTAGCCGAGGCTCTGGAGGCGGGCGACCAGGGTGCGCCTGACGCGCGGTTCGTCTTCGACGGCCAGAACGGTCTCGCCCTGCCCCAGGAAGTCCTGCGGCGATTCGGCCGCCGGAGTCTCCCCTGCGGCGTCCTCCGAATCCATGGCTTTCGGCAGGTACATGCGGATCGTCGTGCCATGCCCCGGCTCGCTGTAGAGCGCCACATGGCCGTTCGACTGCCGTATGAAGCCGTAGAGCATGGAGAGGCCGAGGCCGCTCCCGGCCCCGACCTCCTTCGTCGTGAAGAACGGTTCGAAGGCGCGCTCCTGCACTTCCCGCGTCATGCCCACGCCGGTGTCGCTGACCGAAATCATGACATAGCGGCCCGCGTGCACCTCCGGTTCGTTGGCGGCGTAGTGCTGGTCCAGTTCCGCATTCTGCGCCGCGATCGTGAGCTTGCCGCCGCGGGGCATGGCGTCGCGCGCATTGATCGCAAGGTTCAGGATCGCGTTCTGGAGCTGGTTCGGGTCGACGAGAACGCTCCAGAGGCCGCTTTCGAAGCGGCTCTTCACCTGGACGGCCTCGCCCAGCGTCCGTTTGAGAAGCGGCATCATGTCGTCGAGCAGGCGCCTGACGTCGACGACCTTCGGCTGCAGCGGCTGCCTGCGGCCGAAGGCCAGCAGGTGCTCGGTCAGCTTGGCGCCATGCTCGGCCGTCTCGCGCGCCTCCCTCAGGAGATTCAGCTGCCGGTCGTTCTCCAGGTGAAGCTCGAGCATCTCGAGATTGCCGAGGATCACCGTGAGCAGGTTGTTGAAGTCGTGGGCGATGCCGCCGGTGAGCTGCCCGACCGCTTCCATCTTCTGGGCCTGACGCAGCTGCTGCTCGATCTTCTGGCTCGCCGTGAGGTCGCGGATGAAGCCGGTGTAGATCGACCGGTCCCCGACCCGGACTTCGCCCACTGCGAGCTCGATCGGAAAGACCGTTCCGTCCTTCCGGAGGGCGCTGACCACGCGCCCTATCCCGATGATGCGCCTCTGCCCGGTCTCGCGATAGCGCCGCAGATAGCCGTCGTGCTGCTCGCGATAGGGGGGAGGCATGAGAATGCGCACGTTGGAGCCGATGACCTCCTCGGCCCCGTATCCGAAGAGGGCCTCGGCCGAGCGGCTGAAGGACTCGATGGTGCCCTCCTCGTCGATGGTGATGAGAGCTTCCGGAACCGTCTCCAGGATGGAGCGCAGGCGGGCCTCCCGCTCCCGCAGGGCGGCTTCCGATTGCTTGCGCGCCGTGATGTCGACAGCGGTGGAGATGGCGCCGATGATCTCGCCGCCTGCGCCCCGAAGCGCCGCCGAGTTGTAGAGCAGGGAGACCACGCGCCCGTCGTCGAAATGCGCCTCGCACTCCTCGCCCCTGACATCCTCTCCCCGCAGCGCCCGGCGCAGGGGGAGCTGTTCCGGCACGATCTGGACGCCGTTCTTCATGAGGCGGTAATTCCGCGGCTCCACGGGCTGGCCGGTGGAGGGCGATTGATTGTAGACGGGCGGCAGGCCCAGCAGCTCGGTCGCGAACCGGTTCGCCCTCACCTCCCGCAGATCGGGATCGTACGTGAACCACACCGCCACGGGGGCGGTCTGGACCAGGGTCTCCCACTCCGCGGTCCGGGCCCGAAGCGCCGCCTCGACGATCTGGCGGGCGGTTTCCTGCTGCTTGCGCTCCGTAAGATCGCGCAGGAGGATCTGGACCGCCGCCCTTCCGTCCCACGAAACCGGACCGGCCGTCACTTCGACGGGAATGCGCGACCCGTCGGTCCTGATGAAGTCCATCTCGATTATCGGGGCATAGTGCCCCTGAAGGACGAGCGCGATGCGCTCGCGCGTCGGTTCGTGGCGTTCGGGCGGCAGGAATTCGAACGGAGAATGGCCGAGAACCTCCTCGGGCAAGCGTGCTCCCAGAAGTCTCAGGGCGGCCCGGTTCGCGTAGGTGAACCGGCCGCCGGCATTGATGAGGATGCCGTCAGGGCTGAGTTCGGCGAGGGTCCGGAAGCGCCCTTCGCTGATTCTTTGTGTTTCCTCCGCCTGCTTGAGGTCGCTGATGTTCTCCACCATCGAGAGCCGGTGGGCAGGGCTGCCGGAGGTTTCGATGCGCGAGGACGTCACGCGGACCCAGAGATGGGTTCCATCCTTTCTCAAGTACCTTTTCTCGATGCGGTATTTCGGAATTTCTCCCTTGAGGAGCTGCGAGGTCAGCAGCCTGACCGGCGGCAGGTCCTCCGGGTGGATGAGATCGGCGACGGCGCGCCCGACCAGCTCGTCGCGGTCGTAACCCAGCATGTCGCAGAGGGTGGCGTTGACGTCGAGAAGCCGCCCCTCGGGATCGACCAGCTCGATTCCGATCACCGTCTGATCGAAGATCAGCTGGGACCAGCCGCTTCCATGGCCGTTCGCCGGGGCGCCGGTTTCCTGGACGGTCCGGCGTGTGCGGATCAGAGGAGGAGGCTGCCCTGTATCGGCACAGACCATAATGCACTCAAGTCCTCAGCATGATGCATCATACATCAATAATGCGCATCGGGCTTCAGGATTTTTCGCGGCCGCTTCCCGGCGGCGCGACGAGGCCGCTCGTTTAGGAGGGTTGTCCCGACATTGCCGGATCGGGCACCGCCAGGCGGCTGCCCGCCGGTCGCCATATCAGGATACGAAGACCGGCCGCTGCGGCCAGACCGCCGCATGCCGAACCGACACGTTCGGCTGCGAAGGCGTGGTGCCGCTCTCCTCGCCCGCGAGCACCCGCAGCGCCTGGATGCAGGGCAGCAGCACCCTGTGCCGTCCCTCGGTCCTGAGCAGTCCGTCCCGCTTCAGCTTGGAAAACACCCGGCATACGGTTTCGATCGTCAGGCCGAGGTGGTCCGCCACGTCCAGGCGGCTCATGGGAAGCTCGATGGCCACCGGGTTCGCCCGGTCGGCGCCGGTGCGGACGGCGGCCGACAGCAGAAAGCTGGCCACCCTCTCCTCTGCGTTGAGCTGCCCCAGAATGACGACGAGACGCTGCGCCGCGCAGATCTCGTCGTAGATCCTGGCGAGGAGCTGGGGGCGCACGACGTCCGAGCCGCCTGCGGCGGCAAGCCGGCCCTGGCCCAGGCGGCGGAAGCGCACGCCCGTTATGGCCTCGGCGGTGTAGGGATAGGCGCCGCGGAACGAGAGGCCCAGAATCTCGCCGGAGAATGCGAAGCCCGTGATCGCCCGCCGCCCGTCGGGCAGGATGCTGTAGAGCCGCAGGCATCCCTCCAGGATCTGGAAGGCATGGTCCGCCGCGTCCTCTTCCCAGAAGAGGGCGGTGCCTGCCGCGGAGCTCTCGATGGGCTGAAGGGAAAACAGGTCCTCCAGAGCCGGCGGCACGGGCGGAGGGGCAGGCAGGGGCGCGACGGGCCTTGGCGCCGGTCTGTGCGCCGAGGGGACCGTGCGAAGGGAAGGCATGGCTTATGCTCCGGCTCGGAATGGCAATATCCCCAGTGAAGCAGGCCAATGTCATCGACGTATGATGGAATGGCACCCCTTGTCGGCATTCGGCGACAAATTGTAACCGGCCGATGCCGGTTGCGGACGGGAGGCCCCGTTCCCGCCCCTGCCGAGCCTTCTCTACGAGCTTTTCCGCTCGATCAGGACGTGGCCGGTGTCGACGATGCGGGAGGCTCCTTCGGGCCGCTCGCCGTGGATGCTGCCGAGGATCAGCCGGGCGACCTCCTTGCCGATCAGTTCCCCGGAGGGGCGGATGGTCGTCAGGGAGGGGATGCACGAGGCGCTGAAGCTGAGGTCGCCGAAGCCCATCACGGCGATCTCGTCCGGCACCGCGATGCCCTGCCGCTGGCATTCGAAGAGGGCGCCCAGGGCGATGAGGTCGTTGGAGCAGGCGATTCCATCGAGGCCGGAAACCTGCTGGAGGGCGCGGTTCAACAGGAGGGATCCGGCCTCCACCGTCGCCGCGCCGGGGTGATTGAGGACCTCGCAGGCCGAGACGCCCCCCGCCCGGGCCGCCTCGGCAAAGCCGCTCGCACGTTTCTCGGCCCGGTGATCCTCCTGCATGCGCGCGCCGAGAAAGGCGAGAGAGCGCCGCCCCTTCGAGAGGAGGTGCCTGGCCGCCGTCGCGCCGACCTGCGGGTGCGAGAAGCCCACCGCCATGTCGATCGGCTTCCCGCCGAGCTCCCACATCTCGACGACGGGGATGCCGCTCGCCTGCAGGAGCTTCCGGGTTCCTGCGCTGTGGGACAGTCCGGTCAGGACGATGGCGGCCGGCGCCCATGACAGGGCGGTGCGCACCAGAGCCTCCTCCTGGTCCTCCGCATACTCGCTGTGGCCGAGAAGGACCTGGAGGCCGTCCGCGGCCAGCTCCGACTGGAGGGCGGAGACCGTCTCGGCGAAGAAGGCATTGCGGATCGAGGGGACGATGATGCTGACGACCTTCGAGGAGGCCGCCGCGAGGCCGCCCGCCACGAGGTTCGGGACATAGCCCAGCGTGGAGATGGCGCGGTCGATCTCCTGCCCTGCCGAAGGGGAGACGGCCGAAGGCCTGCGAAGGTAGAGCGAGACCGTGGAGGGGGAGACGCGAGCGAGCTTGGCCACGTCCATCATCGTGACCCGCTGCATCTTGCGACGCCTCCGAACGCTGCGGTTCGGCAAGCTGCTGCTGTCTGCGTCCATCGGCTCCCACTTCGTAGCGCTACGATGAAGATGATGTTGTCACTATAGGGCACTCACGACCACGATCAAAGCGGAAAAGGCCGTTTTGAGCGGTTTCCGACCGCTTTCGGTCGGGCCCGACATTGTCGCCGGACCCCGCTTGTGAAGTTCTCATCGTAGCGCTATGATGAGCGCTCCTCGCCTGGAAGACTGCGGCTTCCGGACGGGAAGGGGCATGAGCGCCGGCGCTCCCGGAGGCTCGGGCCGCACAGTAACAGGGAGGGAGCATGTCGTCGGTCAGCTTCCGTAAGCTTGAGAAGAGTTACGGCGCGCTTCGGATCGTGAAGGGCATCGACCTGGAGATCGCCGACCGCGAATTCGTCGTGCTGGTCGGCCCGTCCGGCTGCGGCAAATCGACGACGCTGCGCATGCTGGCGGGGCTGGAGAGCATCAGCGGCGGAGAGATCCGCATCGGCGACAGGGTGGTGAACAAGCTGCCGCCCCGCGAGCGCGACATCGCCATGGTGTTCCAGGACTACGCGCTCTATCCTCACAAGACGGTCCGTGAGAACATGGCCTTCAGCCTGAAGGTGCGCGGGGTTCCGGAGGCCGAGATCAGGACCCGGATCGCCCAGGCCGCCGAGATGCTGGGCATCGGGCAGCTTCTGGACCGCAAGCCGAGCCAGCTCTCCGGCGGGCAGCGCCAGCGCGTCGCCATGGGCCGCGCCATCGTCCGCCGCCCCCAGGTCTTCCTGTTCGACGAGCCTCTTTCCAACCTCGATGCCAAGCTGCGCGGCCAGGTCCGCACCGAGATCAAGCGCCTCCACCAGGCCATCGGCACCACCATCATCTACGTGACGCACGACCAGGTGGAGGCGATGACGCTCGCCGACCGCATCGTCATCCTCAAGGGCGGCGAGATCGAGCAGGTCGGCACCCCGGACGAGGTCTACAACACGCCGGCCAGCGTCTTCGTCGGCGGCTTCATCGGCTCGCCCGCCATGAACTTCGCAAGAGGCACCATCCGGGGCGGGGACGTGGTGCTCGACGGCGGAGCCGCGATTCCGCTTCGGGCCCGCTTAGCGGGCTCTGCCGGCGGCCTCGAGGGGCGGGAGGTGATCGTCGGGATCCGTCCCGAGCATTTCGTTCCGGCTTCCGACGGCCATGCCGTGTCGGGCCGGGTGCAGGTCGTCGAGCCGCTCGGCTCGGACACGCTCATTCATTTCGCCGTCGGGCCGTCCACGCTCACGGCACGCGTCGCCCCCCAGATGCGGCCCGCCCCCGGCGAGGCCCTGTCCATCGGGGTCGACCCCTCGCGAATCCACCTGTTCGACGCGGCAACGGAGCGGGCTCTCGTCTAACCGTCGCAGGTCAACGAAGGCGCCGGCACGAAACCGGCGTCGCTCATGTTCCACGGAGGAAACGATGACTTTCAACAGAACCCTGAAGCTGCTCCTGGCGGGCGCGGCCGTCACGCTGTCGGCAAGCGCGGCCATGGCCCAGACCAACCTGCGCGTCTTCATCTCCAGCCAGCATCGCCCGGACGTGTGGCGCAAGGCCTTCGACATGTACGAGGCCAAGAATCCCAACGTGAAGGTGACCATCGAGACCGGCGGCAACACCTCCGAGGCGCAGGCGCAGTACCTCAACACCGTCATGACCGCGAAGGATTCCTCCCTCGACGTCATGATCCTCGACGTGATCCGCCCGGCCCAATACGCCGCGGCCGGATGGACCGTTCCGTTCAACGACGTGATCGGCGACGTCGGCGCCTACATGAAGCGGTATCTCCCGGCCTACGCCGAGGCGAACACGGTGGACGGAAAGGTCGTGGCTCTGCCGGCCTTTGCGGATGCCATGTTCCTCTACTACCGCAAGGATCTCCTGGAGAAGCACGGCGTCCAGCCGCCGCAGACCTGGGACGAGCTCGCCGCCGCCGCCAAGAAGATCACCGAGGCGGAGAAGGACCCGAATCTTCAGGGGCTCTCCTTCCAGGGCAAGGCGATCGAGGGAGCGGTCTGCACGTTCCTCCTGCCCTACTGGAGCATGGGCAAGCAGCTGGTCTCCGACGGCAAGCTCTCCTTCGACAAGGACGCGGCGGTGAAGTCCCTGAAGCTGTGGAAGGACTTCGTCGACCAGGGCGTCGCGAAGAAGAACATCGCGGAAGTCGCCACCGACGACACCCGCAAGGAGTTCCAGGCCGGAAACGTGCTCTTCGCGGTCAACTGGTCCTATGCCTGGGGCCAGTTCCAGGGAGCCGAGTCCGCCGTGAAGGACAAGGTCGGCGTCGTGAAGCTTCCCTCCGTGAAGGGCGGGCAGCCCGCCTCCTGCCTCGGCGGATGGGAGTGGGGCGTCTCCGCCTACTCCAACAACAAGACCGAGGCGCAGAAGCTGGTGCAGTATCTGTCCAGCCCTGAGACCTCCGAGTTCATGGCGATCAATGCCGCCCTGCTCCCGCAGTTCCCGGAGGTCTACACGGATCCGGACGTGACGAAGGCCGTTCCGTGGTTCGCCAGCGCGCGTCCCGTTGTGGAGACCGCGAAGGCCCGCCCCGTGACGCCTCGCTACAACGAGGTGAGCGAGATCATCCGCACCACGATCAACGGCGTTCTCGCGGGCCAGGCGACGCCCGAGGAAGGCGCGACGCAGATGGAAGGCCGCCTGCGCCGCGTTCTGCGCTGACGGCGCAGGGGAGCCATCGGATGGGCGCCCGGCAGGCGCCCATCCGACGCTGCAAACCGACAGGACAAAGACGATGGCAATCGCCGGCGAAACAACCCTGGCAGCAAGGCAGGACGAGAACGCGACCAAGCGATGGGTCCGCTTCCTCGACCCGAGCGAGCGCACCCTGGCCGTCCTGCTTCTCATGCCGGCGGCGCTCCTGCTGGCGCTCATCATCGTCTATCCGGTCTGCCGGCTCGTCTGGACGAGCTTCCACAACCTCTCGCTGACGTCCGGCGCGCCCGCGACGTTCGCGGGGATCGAGAACTACACCCTCATGCTGGAGGACCCGGTCTTCTGGGAAACGACCTGGAACACGGTTCTCATCACGCTCATCACCGTCCCGGGGGCGCTGCTCGTCGGCATGGCGCTTGCCCTGATGGCGAACCTGCCGTTCAAGGTGAAATGGCCGGTTCGCCTCTCCCTCCTCATTCCATGGGCCCTGCCGCTCTCCTTCGCAGGCCTCATCTTCGCATGGTTCTTCCATTCCGAGTACGGCGTCGTGAACGACGTGTTCCGCCGGCTCGGCTTCGAAGGGGTGATCTGGTTCAACTCCGCAAGCTGGGCCTTCGCGGCGATCTGCCTGACGATCGTCTGGAAGACGTCGTCCTTCATGGCGCTCATCATCCTCGCGGGGCTCCAGACGATTCCGCACTCGCTCTACGAGGCGGCCGAAGTGGACGGGGCGGGGCGCTTCCGGCAGTTCTTCGAGATCACGCTGCCACTGCTCAAGCCGTCGATCGTCGTCGCGCTGATCTTCCGCACCATCACCGCGCTGCAGACCTTCGACATTCCCTTCACGATGACGCGCGGCGGCCCGGGCACCTCCACCGCGACGCTCGCGATGTACATCCACCAGAACACCGTCGACTTCCTCGATCTCGGCTACGGCTCGGCGCTCGCGGTCGTCATGTTCGCCCTCTCCATGGCCGTGACGGCGGTCTACCTGCGCATGATCCGGGCCAAGGGGTGACAGCCATGAACCGCGACACGCCCGACAACCGCTCGTTCCTTTCCGGCAAGCCGCTGCGCATCCTGATCGGCTTCATCCTGGTCGTGAACGGGATGTTCCCGGCCCTCTGGATCCTGTTCACGTCGCTCAAGACCGAGACGGAACTGACCGCCAAGCCGATCACCTGGCTGCCGCATGCGCCGACCCTCGCGAACTATCTGCGCGCCTTCACGGACCAGCCCCTGATCCTGTTCCTGTTCAACAGCTTCATGGTGGCGATCCTCTCCACAGCGCTGACGCTCTTCGTGTCCGTGCTGGCGGCCTATGCCCTGGCCCGGCTCCAGATCCGCGGGCGGGACCTCATCCTGTCGGCGATCATCGCCGTGTCCACGTTTCCCCTGGTCACCCTGCTCGTCCCCCTCTTCGAGATCATGCGGGCGCTCGGGCTTCTCAACACCTGGGTGGCCCTCATCCTGCCCTACACGGTCCTCAGCCTGCCCGTGTGCACGCTCATCCTGGTCTCGTTCTTCGAGGGCATTCCCCGGGACCTGGAGAACTCGGCGATGATCGACGGCTGCACGCGCATCGGCGCGCTGTTCAAGATCGTCGTTCCGCTCTCGGCGCCGGGCGTCTTCACGGCGGGCATTCTCGCCTTCGTCAATGCGTGGGACGAGTTCCTGCTGGCCCTGTCGTTCAATTCCAACCCCATGCTGCGGACGCTCCCCGTCGGAATCACGCTCTATCAGGGCGAGTTCGCCTTCCCCTGGCCGGTGATTTCCGCCGCGCTCGTCGTCGGCATCGTGCCCGTCGCGGTCCTGATCGTGATCTTCCAGGAGCGCGTCGTGTCCGGCCTGACCTCCGGCGGGATCAAGGGTTGAGGAGATCATCGAGATGACACGCCGAACGATCGAGGAGCTGCGGAGCCAGCGCTGGTTCGCGTCCGACGACATGCGCGGCTTCGCCCATCGCCAGCGCACGCAGCAGATGGGCCTGCGCCGGGAGGAGTTCCTCGGAAAGCCGGTCGTCGCCATCATCAACACCTGGAGCGACCTGAGCCCCTGCCATTCGCACCTGCGCGACCGCGCGGAGGCCGTGAAGCGCGGCGTCTGGCAGGCCGGCGGCTATCCGGTGGAGCTGCCGGCGCTCTCGGTCGGCGAGGTGATGGTGAAGCCCACCACGATGCTCTACCGCAACTTCCTCGCCATGGAGGCGGAGGAGCTCCTGCGCTCGCATCCCGTCGACGGCGCCGTGCTGCTGGGCGGCTGCGACAAGTCCACGCCCGGGCTGCTCATGGGGGCGATCAGCATGGACATTCCCGTCATCTTCTGTCCGGCCGGCCCCATGTCGAACGGGCAATGGCGCGGGCAGAAGACCGGGGCGGGCACCCATACCAAGAAATACTGGGACGAGCTCCGGGCCGGAAACATCACCCGGGACGACTGGATCGACCTGGAAAGCCGGATGACCCGCTCCATCGGGACCTGCAACACCATGGGAACGGCGTCGACCATGACCTCCATCGTGGACGCCATGGGCTTCACCCTGCCGGGCGCCTCCTCGATCCCGGCGGCCGACAGCGGGCATCCCCGCATGGCCTCGGCCTGCGGCGAGCGCATCGTCGAGATGATCTGGCAGGACTGGAAGCCTTCCCGCTTCATCGATGCGAAGAGCTTCCGCAACGGCCTCGTCACCTACATGGCGCTCGGCGGCTCCACCAATGCCGCCGTGCATCTCATCGCCATGGCGCGCCGGGCGGGCGTCGGCCTGACGCTCGACGACATGTCCGACATGGCGGCCAGGGTGCCGGTCTGCGCCAACCTCTTCCCGTCCGGCGAGTACCTGATGGAGGACTTCTACTTCGCAGGCGGGCTGCGCGCGCTGCTCGGGAAGCTCGAACGGCATCTCGACCTGGATGCCCTCACCGTGAACGGCCGGACGCTGGGCGAGAACATCGCCGGGGCCGAGTGCTGGAACGACGACGTCATCCGGGGCGAGGACGATCCCGTGGTGCCGCTCTCCCGGGGCAAGACGCTGGCGGTGCTGCGCGGCAACCTCGCGCCCGACGGCGCCGTCATGAAATCCTCGGCGGCCAGCCCGAAGTTTCTCAAGCATTCCGGGCCGGCGCTCGTCTTCGACAGCCCCGCCGAGATGAACCGGACCATCGACGCCCCCGATCTCGACATCACGGAGAACACGGTGATCGTGCTCCGCAACGCCGGGCCTGTCGGCGCGCCCGGAATGCCGGAATGGGGCAACCTGCCGATCCCGAAGAAGCTCCTGAAGCAGGGAGTGCGCGACATGGTCCGCATCTGCGACGGGCGCATGAGCGGGACCCATTACGGAACCTGCATTCTGCATGTGGCGCCCGAGGCCGCCGTGGGCGGTCCCCTCGGGCTCCTGAGGACGGGCGACATCGTGGAGCTCGACGTGGAGGCCGGCCGCATCGACATGAAGGTCGACGAGGCCGAGCTTGAGCGCCGCCGCGCGGAATGGAAGCCGACGGCGCCCGTCTACGGCCGCTCCTTCGCCGCGCTCTACCAGCGCCACGTCTCGCAGGCGGACCAGGGCTGCGATTTCGACTTCCTGAGCGCTCCCGGGCCGGTGGCCGAGCCGCCGATCTATTGAGGACATGCCATGACCGACATCGAGAACCGCTTCAAGCGCCGGCTGCGGAGCCCGGAGGCCCGGCCGCCCCTCGGCACCTGGCTCATGGCGGCGGCGCCGGCGACCGCGGAGGCGCTGGGCTGCGGCGGCTTCGATTTCCTCGTCGTCGACATGGAGCACGTGCCGATCGAAGTGTCCGACCTCGCCCACATCCTGCGGGCCATCGGCTGCACGCCGGCCGACGCGGTGGTGCGGCTTGCCTGGAACGACCAGGTGCTCGTCAAGCGCGTGCTCGATGCGGGCGCCCAGACGATCATGCTTCCCTTCGTCCAGACCGCGGAGGAGGCCCGGCGGGCGGTCGCGTTCGCGAAGTATCCGCCCGAGGGGATCCGCGGCGTCGCGGCCGTGCACCGCGCCTCGCGGTTCGGCCGCGCAGCGGACTATCTCAAGCGCGCGAACGACGAGGTCGCCGTCATCGTGCAGCTCGAGACGCCGGAAGCCATCGAGCGGCTGCCGGAGATCGCCGCGGTCCCGGGGATCGACGCCCTGTTCGTCGGGCCGGGGGACCTCGCGGCGGCGATGGGGCAGATCGGAAACATCGCCCACCCCGACGTCCAGGCGCTGATCGCGAAGGCCGCCAGGGCGGCGTCCGAGCTCGGCAAGCCGATCGGCATCGTGGGCCCGAACCCGGACATGGTGCGCCGGTTCGTCGGCTACGGCTATGACTACGCGGCCGTCGCGTCCGACATCGCCCTGATGACGGGCCGCGCGTCCGAATGGCTGAACGCGCTGCGGGAGGAGCCCGTCGCGCCGGGCGCTCCCGCCGCTGCCTACTGAGGTCCCGGCCATGCCGCTTTCGGTCGCGCTCGACGTCCGGGCCCAGCTCGGCGAATGCCCGATCTGGAACGCCGACGAGCAGGCGCTGTACTTCGTCGACATCAAGGGCAGGGCGGTGCACCGCTACGAGCCTGCGACGGGCGGGCACGCCGTCATGGCCATGCCCGAGGAGATCGGCTGCATCGGCTTCAGGAAGGGCGGCGGCTTCATCGCCGGGCTCCGCTCGGGCCTGTGGCTGCTCGACGCCGCGGGGAACCCGGAGGCGAAGCTGGCCGACAATCCGGAGGACACGCGGTTCAGCCGCTTCAACGACGGCCGCGTCGATCCGGCGGGACGCTTCCTCGCAGGCACCATCGACGAGCCCAAGGACGGCGGGAAGGCGCATCTCTACCGTTACGACCGGCGCGGCCTGACGGCGATGGCGGGCGGATTGCTGACCTCGAACGGCGTCGCCTTCTCGCCGGACGGGCGCATCCTCTACCATTCCGACACCCCGACCTTCACGGTCTGGCGCTATGCCTACGATCCCGCGACGGGAGAGGCCACGGACAGAACCCCGTTCGTCCGCCTGGAGCCGACAGCGACGGATCGCGGACGGCCCGACGGCGCCGCCGTGGATGCGGAGGGATGCTACTGGACCGCCCTGTTCGAGGGCGGACGGATCCGGCGCTATGCGCCGGATGGAACGCTCCTGGCGGAATATCCCGTTCCGGCGCGGTGCCCCACCATGGTCTGCTTCGGCGGGCCCGATCTGAGGACCCTCTACGTCACGTCCGCCCGTGCCGACCGCTCCGGAGACGAGCTGGCGGCGCTCCCGCATTCGGGGAGCCTTTTCGCCATGCGCGTCGACGTGCCGGGCCTGCCCGAATACCGTTTCGATCCTCTCGTCTAGGGCCGTTTTTCCGATGGCGTTCGATTACTCAACCGTCCAGTACCGCTCCCTTGCGAACCGCTCCGTCGTCGTCACGGGCGGCGCGTCCGGCATCGGCGAGGAGATCGTGAGGGCCTTCGTCGCGCAGGGCGCGCGGGTCTCCTTCCTCGACATCGCGGAGGAGGCCGGGAGCGCGCTCGCCCGCGCGACGGGAGCGAGCTTCCGCGCCTGCGACGTCACCGACATCCCGGCGCTTCGCAGGGTGCTGGCGGAGGTCGAGAGCGAGCAGGGCGGCGTGGACGTCCTCGTCAACAATGCGGGCAAGGACGACCGGCACGACATGAACGCCGTGGAGCCGGACTATTGGCGGCGCGCGCTCGCCCTCAACCTCGACCACCTGTTCTTCGCGACGCAGGCGGTGGCCAGGGGCATGGCGGCGAGGGGCTCCGGCTCCGTCATCATGCTCGGCTCGATCTCGTGGATGCGCGGCCGCCCCGGCATGGTCGGCTACACCACCGCGAAGGCGGCGATCAACGGCATGACCCGCACCCTTGCCCGCGAGCTGGGAGCGTCGGGCATCCGCGTGAACTGCATCGTGCCGGGCGCGATCCTGACGGAGCGGCAGCAGAAGCTCTGGCTGACCCCGGAGCTGAACCGGCAGTTCCTCGACCTTCAGGCCCTGAAGTTCAGGCTCGATGCCAGCCATGTCGCCAGGATGGCTCTCTTCCTCGGCTCCGACGAGAGCGGCGGCTGCACGGGCGCGAACTTCATCGTCGATGCCGGCTTGACCCAGAACTGAGACTTTTCCATGCGGATCCAGACCACCTCCGACGGCTTCGACCTCATCCTCGACGGGACCGTTCTCCTGCGCCATCGCAGCGACGCGCCGTGCCTCTTCGCCGGCCGGGGCGATGCGCGGATCGCCATGTACCGCGGCAATTTCGACATCGAGGATTACGTCATCGAGCGCGTGCCGCTCAGGCATGCCGTCGTGTCGGGGCCGGAGATCGCCTTCTCCGAGGCGCCGGGGCAGCCGGTCAGGCTCGTCCTTCGGGTCGCGGGCGACGACAGGAACGGCTCCGTCGCCTTCCGGGCCGATGACGGCGCCATCAACCGCATCTGGCTGCGGATCGAGGCCGAGCGGGGCGAGCATGTGTGGGGCGGCGGCGAGCAGATGTCGTATTTCGACATGCGCGGCCGCCGCTTTCCCCTCTGGACCTCGGAGCCGGGGGTCGGCCGCGACAAGACGACCGAGATCACCTTCAAGGCGGACGTCACCGGCCGGGCCGGCGGGGACTACTGGAACACCAACTACCCCCAGCCGACCTATCTGTCCTCGCGCCGCTATGCCCTGCATGTGGAGACGACCGCCTATTCCGCGTTCGACTTCCGCCGGGACGGGTTCCACGAGATCGAGATCTGGGCCGTTCCGGAGCGCGTCGAGTTCACGGCGCGTCCGACCTTCGTCGCGCTGGTCGAGGCCATGTCCGACCGCTTCGGCCGCCAGCCGCCCCTGCCCGAGTGGGTCTATGGCGGGGCGATCGTCGGCCTGAAGGACGGGGCCAGGTCCTTCGAACGGCTCGAGCGCATCGTCGCGGCCGGCGCGAAGGTGAGCGGCCTCTGGTGCGAGGACTGGGTCGGCCTGCGCCACACCTCCTTCGGCGCGCGCCTGTTCTGGGACTGGAAGGCCAACGAGGACCGTTATCCGGGGCTGCGCCAGCGCATGGCGGAGCTCGAGGATCGCGGCATCCGCTTCCTCGGCTACGTGAATCCCTACCTGGCCGTCGACGGCTCCCTTTTCCCCGAGGCGGATGCGGCGGGCTACTTCGCCAAGGACGAGAACGGGAACACGGCCCTCGTGGATTTCGGCGAGTTCGAGTGCGGCGTGGTCGACTTCACCAATCCGGAGGCGGCCGCATGGTTCGCCGAGCGGGTGATCGGCCAGAACATGCTCGACTACGGGCTCTCCGGCTGGATGGCGGATTTCGGGGAGTATCTGCCGATCGACGTGACGCTCGCCAACGGGGTCGATGCACGCCTGATGCACAATGCATGGCCCACCCTGTGGGCCGAGGTGAACGCCCGCGCCGTGGCGAGCCGCGGCAAGACCGGCGAGGTCCTGTTCTTCATGCGGGCCGGCTTCACGGGCGTGCAGAGATACTGCCCCCTGCTGTGGGCGGGCGACCAGTCCGTGGACTTCACGCGCCACGACGGCCTCGTGACGGTGATCTGCGGCGCGCTGTCCTCCGGGCTTCTCGGCAACGCCTATCACCACTCGGACATCGGCGGATACACGAGCCTCTTCGGCAATGTGCGCACGGCCGAGCTCATCGTCCGCTGGGCGGAGATGGGCGCCTTCACGCCGGTCATGCGCACCCACGAGGGCAACCGCCCCCGCGACAATCTGCAGATCGACGAGGATCCCGAGGTGCTGCGCCACTTCGCCCGCATGACGCAGGTCTACGTGCATCTGGTCCCGTACCTGAAATCCCTCGTGGCCGAGGCGTCGTCCCGCGGGCTGCCCGTCCAGCGGCCCCTGTTCCTCCACTTCGAGGACGACGCGCGCACCTACGCGATCCAGGACGCCTATCTCTATGGCCCCGACCTGCTGGTCGCGCCCGTCTGGCAGGCGGGCAGGACCGAGTGGACCACCTATCTGCCGAAAGGCGCCGAGTGGGTCCATGTCTGGTCGGGCGAGACCTATGCGGGCGGGAGCGACGTCACCGTAGCCGCGCCTTTCGGGCAGCCGCCGGTCTTCCATCGCGCCGGGTCGCGCTTCGGCGACCTGTTCGCGGGCCTGAGGAATCTCTGAGGCATGTCGGCGGCAGCGCTCCTGGGCTTCCTCCTGCTCACCGGCGTCGCGGCCTATGCGCAGACCCTGACGGGTTTCGCGTTCGGGCTCATCACGATGGGCGGGGTCGGGCTGACCGGGCTGCTGTCGCTGCCGGACGCGGCCATGATCGTGAGCGTCCTGACGCTCGTGAACGCGACGCAGATGCTCCTGAAGGGCTGGCGCGACGTGGCGTGGCGGGAGTTCGGCCTCGTCATGGCGGCGAGCGTTCCGCTGCTCTTCCTCGGCTACTGGCTGCTGGAATGGCTCGCCGGGACGCGCGCCGATCTCCTGCGCCTGATCCTCGGAATCGTCATCGTCGTCTCGAGCCTGCAGCTCGCGCGAAAGCCGGAGCCCCTGGCGCAGCGGTCGAATGCCGCATCCTTCCTCTTCTTCGGGGCCGTCGCGGGCCTGATGGGAGGCATGTTCTCGACGGCAGGCCCGCCCCTCGTCTATCATTTCTACAGGCAGCCCATGTCTCTGGTGAGGGTGAGGGAGACCCTCGTTGCCGTGTTCGCGCTCAACGCCGTCTTCCGCATCGGCCTCGTGGCGGCGTCCGGCGATCTGCCGGCGGGGACGACCCTGTCGGGCCTCCTCGCCGTCCCGGTCGTCATGGGCGCGACCTACGTCGCGCGCCGTTGGCCGCCGCCCGCTTCTGCGGTCACGATGCGCCGCATCGTGTTCGGGCTTCTCTTTCTTTCAGGCGTATCGCTCGGGTCGCCTGCCGTTATTCGTCTTCTGGGAGCTTTGCAATGAACGAGCATTCGCCTTCTGTTGGGGTTGGGATCGAGGGTTTGCGGGACGGGGCGCTGTACCGGGAGGCGGCGTATGTGGGCGGCGCCTGGGTGGCCTCGCCGGAGGGACGCACGATCCCGGTGCACGACCCCTTCGACGGCGCGGTGATCGCGCGGGTGCCGGATCTCGGGCGCGAGAGCGTGCGCGCGGCCATCGACGCCGCCCACGCGGCGCAGAAGGACTGGGCCGCCCGCCCGGCCAAGGAGCGCGCCGCGGTGCTGCGGCGCTGGTACGAGCTGATCCTCGCCCATGCCGACGACCTCGCCCTGATCCTGACCCGCGAGCAGGGCAAGCCGCTCGCCGAGGCCCGCGGCGAGATCGTCTCCAACGCCGCCTATCTGGAGTGGTTCGCGGAAGAGGCCAAGCGCCTGTACGGCGACATCATCCCCGCCGCCCGGCCCGACCAGCGCCTCCTGGTGCTCAAGCAGCCGGTGGGGGTGTGCGCGGCGATCACCCCGTGGAACTTCCCCAACGGCATGATCACCCGCAAGGCCGGCCCGGCGCTGGCGGCCGGCTGCACGCTGGTGCTCAAGCCGGCGGCGCAGACGCCGCTCTCGGCGCTCGCCCTGGCGGTGCTGGCGGAGCGGGCCGGGGTGCCGGCGGGGGTGTTCTCGGTGGTGACCGGCGAGGCGGAGCCGATCGGGCTGGAGTTCTGCCACAACCCGAAGGTGGCCAAGATCTCGTTCACCGGCTCGACGCGGGTCGGGCGCTGGCTGATGCGCGAGGCGTCGGGAGGGATCAAGCGGCTGTCGCTGGAATTGGGCGGGAACGCGCCGTTCATCGTGTTCGACGATGCGGATCTCGAGGCGGCGGTGGAGGGGGCGGTGGTCTCCAAGTTCCGCAATGCCGGCCAGACCTGCGTGTGCGCCAACCGGATCTATGTGCAGGCCGGGGTGGCGGCGGCGTTCGCCGAGAAGCTTGCGGCGCGGGCGCAGGGGCTGAAGCTGGGCCGCGGCACCGAGGCGGGGGTGGCGATGGGGCCGCTGATCGACGCGCGGGCGGTGGCGAAGATGGAGGAGCACGTGGCGGACGCGCTGGCGCAGGGGGCGCGGCTTCTGACCGGCGGGCGGCGTTCGGCGCTGGGCGGGACGTTCTACGAGCCGACGGTGATGAGCGGGGTGCGGCAGACGATGAAGGTGGCGAAGGAGGAGACGTTTGCGCCGCTGGCGCCGATCATCCCGTTCGCGGACGAGGCGGAGGTTCTGGCGATGGCCAACGACACCGAGTACGGGCTGGCGTCGTATGTGTACACGCGCGACCTCGGGCGGGTGTGGCGCGTGGCGGAGGGGCTGGAGAGCGGCATGGTGGGGGTGAACACCGGACTTCTGGCCAACGAGGCGGCGCCGTTCGGCGGGGTCAAGCAGTCGGGCCTGGGCCGCGAGGGCTCCCGCTACGGCATCGAGGGCTTCCTCGAAACAAAATACGTCTGCCTCGCAGGACTGTGAAAAGGTCCGGCCCGGGCCGCTGCGCTCATGGAAGCGGCACCCGGGCCGGAACCGTCCGGCAGGGCGGATCCTGATCGACCGGAGCGGCGCGATCTTCCGGGATCGCGCGGCTTCGGCGATTTGGACAGTCACGCAATAAGTGCGAATCGCCTTCAAGCAAAATCAATCACTTACGAATTTCTTTCCACGCATGAATGCGAATTCTGACCACCAATTCCTGCGAATCCACCATCACTTTCCCGCAATTCCTGCGAAGCGTTTCGCGCTTCCCGACCTGCGAGAGCCGCCGCGACCTCCTCTCGGCGCCAGAATGACCGCGTGTTCTCTCCGGCCCGCGCGAGCACCGGCTCAATCCCAAACCCCGCCATAAGCCGGTCGAAGGCGCTTGCTGGGACGCCGTGTTCGCGCGCCAACACAGAGGATGGCGCCACGTCCCGCCGAAGGTTCTCGACACTCTCGCGTGTCACCCGCCGGCGCACGCCCTTGCCACCACAGTCGCCAAGGCCGGACCGAAGGTCTGCAAGGAGGCCAGCCGCAATGAGGCGCGGCACGTCCTTCGTCCCGCATGCCAGGGCCTTCTGCGCCGCGACGACGTCGAGGGTCGTGTCGCCGCTCAGGGTCCGGGCCAGAGCCTTCATCTCGTCCGCATCGAACGAGTAGCGGCGCAGGCCGGATTTCGCCTGATCAACGTGCGCCGGTGCGGCCAAGCCGGCCGCCACGGCCTCCACCAGCTTGACGATGTCGATGGACAAGCGTCCCTGCCGCAGCCCACGTTCGCTGACCAAGCGTCGGGAACTCGCGGTTTGGCCAGGAGGGAGGGTGCCCGAGGCCGCGCGCTCGAACATCGCGACCAGCCCATCGGCCGAAGCCTCGGTGTAATACAGGTCCGGATAGCGGCCCCGCTGATCAAGATGACCTGCCTCGGCCAGGTGGACAACCCGGGGCAAGTCGACCCCGAGCCGCTGTGCGATTTCCTGCTTGGTCAAAAGGCCATTTGTCGCCTTGAACGCCTCCCGGCTGACATGCCGGCTCTCTTCGACGACGAAGCGCTCAAGATCGGCCCGGTCGATCCACAGGCGGTTGGAGCCGGCCGCCACCCGCCTTTCCCCCTTGAGAAGCCCTTTGTTGACCAGATCCACGATGGCAGGTGTATTCACCCGAAGCCGGCGCGCCGCCTGTCCCCGGCTGATCCACTTGGAGGTGGGCAACGCCCCGCCCAGGCGGGCCAGACGCTGTGACTTCACCGGATCGCCGGTCCAGTGCTCATCGAGGAACGCCACGGCCTCCTTGAGCAGGATTGTCCGCGCGTCCTCAGGGAAGAAAGCCCGGAGTGACAGCCGACGGAAGAACTCGGGGAACTCCTTTTGAAGGCTTACATGGCGGCCCGCCGCGTCTGGATCGCGAATGCGGTGCAGGTGGGCGTGGAACTGCCTCGGCCAATCCGCAAGCAGCTCGGAAGCCGCATGAACCGCGTCCTCGCCCGACCGCCGCGATGTCCAAAGTTTCTTGTCCGGCGTATCCGGCAGTGGCGCGTCCAAGGCCGATATCATCATCAGGAGGTGCTTGAGCGGCAGGCTACCGAACACGGGCTCCAGAGACGAGGGCGGCATGTCCCGTACGCCCGCCGCCTTGGCGATCAGACGCACGAGATCGACAACGGGGGCAGGTGCGGGATCGGGCGCGTCGCAGAACAAAGCCCTTCCACAACCTGGAGCACCACAGCGGCGGGCCGCGGGCCGGCTCCACGACAACGGTGTGGAGCACGCCGGGCACGTCCTAACCATCCGGCACTCATGGCGTGGGCAAGCCACCCAGGCCGCCAGGCTCCATGCGGCGGGGACGACACCGCCATCCTCCTCAAGGCAGGCCAGACACACTGCAGGTTCATGAAAACGCAGCATGCGCCGACGCAGGTCCGGATGGCCGGGGACGATGAAGAGGCCGTCCCGGGGGCCAGCCCAGCGTTCGGCAAGCCGGATCGACACCGCTTCCGGCGGTGTGCCGGTCAGGGCGGCGACCCTCGCAACGACCTTGTCCCGGCCATGGTTCCGAATGCCGCCGCCGAGGCCAGCGGCCTTGAGGATGGCCTGTGGCCCGGGAAGGATGTTGCGGGCGGAGAGGCGGAGGAGCCACTCCAGAAAACCTTCCTGCGGCAGGGGAGGCGAGCGCACAACAAGCCTGCCTGTCGGCGGGTTCGCCAGGACGTCGGGCGGGTCCGCCGCGGGGGCGGGTGGCGCCCCGGCGTTCCCCGGGCTCCTGGTTCCCCTCCGCAACAGCGTCATAAGGCGTCCCCACCGATGCGCCGGAGCACCCGCCCGAGGTCCACCGCGTCGACATCGTCGCGACGCCAGACGGCGGAGATCCCCTTGCGCGGATCCGAAGCCACGACCGGCGAGACGCCGGCGGCGGCCAACCCC
Source organism: Microvirga thermotolerans (assembly GCF_009363855.1). GTDB lineage: Bacteria > Pseudomonadota > Alphaproteobacteria > Rhizobiales > Beijerinckiaceae > Microvirga > Microvirga thermotolerans. The sequence goes on along the minus strand of NZ_CP045423.1, from coordinate 61,148 downwards.
TTCACGACCATGCGGGTGCTGGTCCGGTGGTGGGCCGCCAGGGCGCGGGCCATCACGAAGCCACGCCGGAACCGGGCAACGGACGATGCGCTGACGCTGCGCCTGGCCAGCGTGTCCGCGTTCCGGGTGCCAGCGCTGAGGCAGCCGGCACGAACCAGCACCGGGATCATGCGCACCGACACGCCGAGTCCCTTGGCGGCCCGCCGGACGTCAAGGCTGACTCCGCCGGCCGGGTCCGCCCGCTGCCCCAACAAGTCGGAGCGTGAGACCATCAGCCGGCCGAGGCGTCCGCGCGAGCCGGAGAGGCCGTCAGGCGCCGCGAACACGGGCAGGATCCCGGAGTTGATCCGCCTGACGACCTCGACGAGGCTGAACGCCCGCATGCCCGCCACCTCCGACAGGCTGACCGCATGGGTGCGGGGCGGCGCCGCGCGGTCAGCCTGGACGGCCTGATGGAGCTGGTCCACAAAGGCGGCGAGGTCGGCCGGAGCGAACCGATACTCGTGGGCGGGCGTGCCCCGGCCGCGCCTGCCATGCAGGAGCCCAGCCGCCCGAAGGCGCTCGACCTGATACGACGTCAGGCCCAGCTCGGATGCGGCCTGGGCCGCCGACAGGGATCCGGACCGCTGTGCCGTCAGGGCCGTCAACGACGCTGCGTCGACGAGATGGGCCTGACGCCGGCCCATTCGGCGGCTTTCACCCTTGAGTTCCCCCGCCGCGATCATCCGGGCCACCGCCGCGACGCTGACGCCAAGCGCCCGGGCCGCGGCCACGCCGCTCACGGTTGAGGCTCCGGCCGGCCCGCGATGATCCGGCGGGACGCTGAAAAACGACCACGGCTTCAGCGTCGGGCCGGGAATGGACCGGGCGACGTGGCGCCGGGCGAGTTCCAGGACGGCCTCGAAGCGCGGCTGATCGAGGGCGGAGCGCAGGCGAACCAGCAGCGACCCGAATTCCGCCGCAAGGCCGACCCGGGCATCCGGGGCGCGCCGGTGTCGTTCGAGGTAGTCGATGAACCCGCCCGGCCAGTCGAGGAGAACCGTTGCGGCGCGTTCGGTCACGGCGAGCATGTCGTCCATGCGCGGCTTGGCGATGTAGCCGGACCGCCACCCGCGTCCGCCGGCCTCCATGTCCCTCGCTCCGAAGAAGCGGACCAGGTGGACCGCCGCGTCCAACTCGCGCAGGGGCACCGCACGGCCAGGCGGGTTTGCGCCCCGAGCCAAGGCATCAAGCCAAGCGGCGAGGGCCAAGGCCGGAGGAGGTGCCGGGACGGGCTCCGCAAGCACCGGCCCGCCGCACCAGAGGCACCGGGTGCGCCCGGCCGGGAGGCCAGGGCCAAGCAGCGGGAACGCGGAGCCGCAGGCGGCGCAGCCGTCCCGCAGCAGGCAGCCATGGCGCAGGCAGATCGCGATCCCGAACAGGTCCCAGGTCCGGCGCGCCGGCCGCCCATCCGCATGGCAGGCCGGGCACACCTTGCCCCGCGCCAGCGTCAGGCCCCGCGGGCTCACACCGGATGGCACATCGCCGAAGCGGACACGGTCCGGGGCGCCGGGCAGGGGCCAGTAGGCCGTTGCGGCCAGCGTGTCGGCGTCCACCGCCCCGTCGAGCATGGCCACCATGCGTGTCAGATCGCATGGCGTCGTGAGGAACACCCGCGACAGCCCGGCACCGCGGATGAGCCAGCGCGGGTCGTGGTAGCCGTTCAGCGCCGCCAGGCGGGACACGAACTGGTGAAGTCCCTCCTCCGGATCCGGAGCGGTCCGGACGACCAGGCATCCGGCCGTGTGGGTGTGGTGAGCCGGCATCCGTACTCAGCTCCTCTTCGTCAGGGCGGCCATGACGGCAAGATTGCGCTCGGACTTGCGTCCACCCCCGCCCCGCTTCGGCGCCTGTCTACCCCGCGGTTGGGGACGAGCCCTTGGCACGGGCACATCGTCCTGGGGCAGGGGCGGCGGGAGTTCGCCCTTCCACGCCTTGCCGAAGGGATTGACGAGCCTCTCAAGCGCCTTGTCCTTGCGGAAGGCGCGGTCGAACGCCTTCTCCAGCACGGCGAACGTGATCTCCTTGTCCTTCTTCTCGCGCATGATGACGCGCATCGCCATGGCCAACAGCTTCTTCAGCCGGCCGATCACGCCGCGGCTGGCGTAGTAGAAGCGCTTCGCGGTGGTGTAGTCCCCAATGTCGATCTCCCCCGCGAAAGGGAAGGGGCTCTCGCGTTGGAAGGCAGCAAGCAGGCCGTAGAAGAAAAGGCGGCTCTCCGGCTCCTCGTCGTCGGCCTCCTCGTCCGGGACCTCCTTCGGCGGAATGTCCCGGCCCCATTCGTAGGGCGGCATCGGGATGTCGTTGTCCCAGCGGCGGTCGAACTGCCCATCCTGCTCGACCAGCAGCCGCATCCGGGGCAGGCCGAGGAAGATGAAGCTGATGCCGGTGTTGCCATGGCGCGACTTGATCCAGTCGATCAGGTCCGCCGCGGTCAGCGCGCCGTTGCGGTCGACGGCGCGCTGCGCCTCGTCGATCAGCACTCCCTTGGTGCCGCAAGCCCTCAGGTACAGGTCGACACGGTCCTCCAGATCCTCCCGCTTGCCCTTGTTCCAGAGCGGGTCGCCGAGGGCCTTGAGCATCGCCTTCGCCACCGGGATCACCCGCGGCCGCGACGGCATCTCCAGGGCCAGGAGCGGCACGTCGTCGACGGTCAGCTCCTCCCCGGAGGCCAGCACCGTCCGGCGTCCGTCCTTCGTCACGGGGTATCTTTCCACCAGCTTCCCGAACAGGGTCGACTTGCCGATGCCGGTGACGCCGCTGATCATCACGCACGGAACCTCGGCGGCGGAGCCGTGGAGGCTTAGAACGTCCTCGACCTCAACCATGATGTCGTCGAACAGGGGGTGCTCGACGAAGACGCTTTGCATGACGGCCCACGGATTGGACGGGGTCGGGACAGGGACAACGGCATTCATGGGGGGTACCTTTCGTGGGTGCGGTTGGTGCCGGGCTCAGCCGCGGCCAATGGAGCGGTTGGTCTTGAAGGTTGGGATGGCGCGCCGCGGCCGGACGGGGGCCGCGCCCGGGGCCTCCGAGGCCGGTGCCGCGGCTGCCGGCGCGGGGCCGCCGATCTGCTTGACGGGCGGCACGGCGACGGGCTGCGGCGGGGGCAGAAGCGGATTGAGCGGCAGGCCGGCGAAGGGACCCGTCAGCCGCGGCAGATTTCCGCCCGCGTCGAGATTGGCGATGATGTGCTGCGAGCCGACACCCATCGCGCGCGCGATCAGGGTGTTCGTCCGGATGCTCAGCGCGTCGGGCAGGGCATGCGCGATCAGATCCTGCAGGTGGAGGCGCGACTCGATGAGCGCCTCCAGCGACTTCCGGCCGGACAGGCGGTCGGCGTGCCGCAGATACAGCTTGTGGCAGTGGAGTTCGAGGCCCTCCGCGTAGTCGCCGTACCCCATTTCCCGCGCCGTCGCCGGGATCCACATCTCCACCTTCGGGTCCCAGACGTGGATCTTGCCAAGGTTGAGCGGGTTCACCTTGACCCTCACCTTCAGCGAGTGGCCGTTGCGGTCGCGCACGCGGCTGAGGCCCTCGGAGTAGTAGCGGATGTTCTCGTAGACGACGCCGCGGTGGTCGAGGAGCTGGCCCTCCCGGACGATGCCGAACATGAGGTCGAGATCGGTGCCGTCTTCCGGGAACTCAGGGTCGACCTGGGCCGTGCCGGCGCTCCAGCGCTGGTCGGGCGAGAGGCGCGTTCCCGGCGTCGGCTTCTGGTGGTAAACCTCCAGCAGCCAGCAATGCAGGATGTAGAACAGGTGCCGGAAGCCCATGACGGCGTTCCGCGTGGGGTCGTAGTCCTGGCCGTCGATCTCGTCCCTGGCGGCGAGCACGAAGCCGTTCATCTCCTGCAGCCACTGCGTGTTGGCGACCTGGAAGGCGCCCTCGACTTCCGACTTGGTCCAGGGCATGCGGGCCGGGGTGAAGTCGTAGGGAATGTCGAGGTTGCCGGCGATGGTCTGGATGGTCCTGCCGTGGGCCTGAAGGCTGTTGTCGAAGGTCATGTGCCGCGGCAGGCCGGAGAAGCGCCAGGGCGGAAGGCCCGGGTACTCCTTCGCCACATAGCTCTTCATCGAGGCGGCATGGCGGAGCGTGCTGCCGATCACCAGGTCGCCCGGCGGCTCGAACCCCAGGTAGACCCCGATGATCGCGCCCGTGTACACGTCGACCAGCCAGGCCAGCCACGGGCGTCCGAGCGGGATGCCCAGGATCTCGTCGATCACGAAGATCGGCAGCCGCGTCTCATCGAACTGCACAAGGTCGAGGGCGTGCTCCGGATCGACGCTCGGCCGCGGGAAGCGGTGCAGCTGCCGCGCCCTCACAAGACCGTACTTGGCGATGTCGCGCAGGCGGGCGTCGAACTCGTTCCAGTGATTGTAGAAAGTGGTCTTCTCGGGCATGCGCAGCGTCTCGCCCGGGTGCCTGAGGCGCTCGGCCTTGACCCGCTTCAGGACCCTGCCCATGATGGAGGCCATCACGGGATGGACCTTCCCTCCCGGCTGGTTCCGGTGGCGCGCCGCCTCGATCTCGGCCGCCATCTCCTCCTTCATGATCCTCGCCACCAAGGGATGCAGCTGCTTGCGGTTGCCGCGCTGGTCATGGTCGCCGCCGAGGTCGCGGTGCTCGTCGTAGGCACGGTAAATCGCGCACCACCGGTAGTAGGTGGCCTGGCTGACGGTTTGCTCCTTCCCGAGATGCTCCAGCCCAAGCGTGCGGCCGAGTTCGTCCAGCAGCGCCTGCAGCACCGTGGTTCCGGTGGCCGCGCCGTTCACGATCACCTTCGCCGTCTTGGTGCCCGGAGCGGTGCGTTCGTCGACCGCGCGGATCACGGCCCGGCGGAAGGCCACGCGCTTCTGCTTCGCCGGGTCCATGTCGCTCAGCGGCACGCCGTGCCGGCGACGGCGCTCCCGGCGCTTGTCCTCGGTGTCCTCGTCCCGGTCCCCGTCGAAGCGCAGGTCCCCCTCGTCATAGAGGTGTTCGAGCTCGGTGCGCGGCTTGTCCGTTCTGACGCCGTTCTTGGTGTTCTTGAGCTCCCAGTGCTCCACGCCTTCCTTGGGGAAGGACGCCACCATCTGGTATCGCGTCCGGCCGATGTAAATGTGGACGCCGACGGCAAAGGTGTGGCGGGCCATGTCATTCCTCCCCGTCGACCGAACCGAGCCAAGTCATCAGACCGCGCCCCAGGCGCACCGGGGTGGCGGGACCGAGCGGAGGGCCATCGAGGTCGACGGCCAGAAAACCGCGGCGGCAGAGCGCGTAGACGTGCTTGCCCTCCAGCGCTGGGAAACGCGTGAGGAGCTCCGCGATGGTCAGGCAGCCAGCGTCGCGCAGGGCAGCGGCGAGCCCATCGCGCAGGTCCGTCTGCGGCACCGGCGCGAGGCGGTGCCGCCAGATCAGGGTGAGGTTGGGCCAGCGCGGCTTGCGGTGCAGGTGGCGCTCGGTGACGACCCTGAAGGAGTAGCCAAGGCTGTTCAGCGCTGCGCCGATCTCGGGCCAGCGGGCCTCGTTCTCCTCGCGCGCGGCGTCCTCCTCCGGCTTGACCTCCTCGAACACCCAGTCGGACCGCACGACGAGGCAGTCCGGCCGGTGGAACCGCACCGCGCCGCTCCGGTCGAGGTACTGGAGACGGATGGGCTGCTCGACGAACATCAGGACCGAGGGATCAAGCTCGTGGTGCAGGAAATTGTCATGCTCCGAGCTGGATGCCGCCCGCAGCGTGCGCCGCGTCTTGAGGCTGTGGAACCGGCTCCGGCGGCCGCGCTGGGAGCTGCGGGGCGAGCGCCCGATGGCCATCTCCGGGACGGCTTCGAGGCCGAAGGCGAGGGCAGGATGACGGTGGGTGATCCGGACGCCCGGGAGCGGCTCGGCCGGTCCTGCGGCGGCGGGCCAGTCCCGCGCGACCGGTTCGGGGTCATCGGGCGTCAGCGGCTCGGGAACCGGACTGGCGAGCCTGGCGCGGAAGTATGCCGCCAGGTCTCCGGCGTGGTCCGAGCCTGCCGTCGCGGCGGCAGGCTTCGGGAATGCGGGCAGCGTCAACGAGGTCTGCTCGCGGTTGGCGGCGCGGGCCGCAAGAATGGATTGGGCGGGCGTCATGCGCATCGCGGGGTTCCTTGATGCCGCGCGCCACCGGGGCGACGCGGCCGCTGGAGAGTGTGAGGTTGAGGGGAGGATCGCCCCCGGCGTCGGTGCCGACCGATGCTCAGCCCGGGCGGGAGCGCCTCGCCTTTCGGATTTCGACGACGACGGACTTCTGTGCTCCGCACAGGCCCCATTCGCGCTCGAATGCGGACATCTTGCCGTCGTCGGCATCTTCGGCGGGAGGCGGCTCGCCGTAGTCGGTCGGTCCGATGGCGTCGACCGCCGCCGCGGCATGCCCGGCATCGAGACCGGCATCCACGAGAACGGTGATGTGCCGGCGGCGGCGGGCTGCCGCGGTGGCATCGTCGACAAAGGCGTCGCCGAGTGAAGGCGGAGCGGAGCCGACGCATGCGTGAAGCTCACGATAATCGCGATAGCCGAGCATCTCGGCGACGAGGTCCAGGCAGGCGAAAAGCGGCAGGTCGTAGCCGAGCGCGGCGACGAACTTCTTCAGCTTCTTGGCGTGCAGCTTCGGACGCGTGGTGGTGATCAGGTTGAAGCGCATGGGATGATCCATCGGATGAACAGGGCGGGGGCAGAGGGCCCGCGAGGGATGGGAGACGTCGCCGCCAGGTCAGAGGGGGTGACCAGCGTCCGGTTTGACGGGCTGTCCCGGAGTTGGATCCGGCCCGGGCGCCGCCCTCCCGCCACCCTGCCCGAGCTCCTGCGCGAGGGCCCTGAACTTCGCGCGCCGCGCCAGCGTGCTCTGCACGGCGACGGTGGTCATGGCGGCATAGATCTGGTCGGTGCAGCGCAGCCGCCCGACATAGCCCGTGGGGCGGTGCCGCACGACGATGAAGCGGAGGTCGGTCGGGTCGAAGATCACCTCCACTTCCCTGAGTTCGTCGCCGATCTCCGCGCGCAGGCGGTCGAGCCCCGCCCCGGTGTAAGTGAGGTCCAGGAATTCCACGCGTCCGCCTTGCACAGGGGCGGTCGCCACAGGATGTCTGGCCATGGTCAGGCTCCTTGTCTGTCCTTGGGTTGGATGAGGGGTTGTCGATCCGGGGCGGCTTGAGCCGCCCCCAGGGCCGTTTCGGCCGAGTTTCGGTGCGGCTCACCCTTTGGGCCGGTTGGCCCTGTCGCGGCGCCCTTGGCACGCCGCGATCCGCATCCACCGCCCCGATGACTCCTGCACCGCGATGCAGGACGGATCGGACGGGTCGACCCGCACAAGGATCGTATCGGCGCCTGCCGCCCGAAACGCCGCCAAGCCCGGGTCCTGGTACCGGCGCCCGCCGACATGGATTCCGGTGGCCGTGAGCCGTCGGATCAAAAGCCACGCCTTTGCCGTCGCCGCCGGATCCGCCGGAGGCTCGTCCGACAACACCGGCCGACCTTGTTCAGCGGGCATGAGGCACAGCTGGCCGTGGCCGGAAATGCGCACCAGTCGGGTCTTGGGCTCCTCAGACGAAGGATCGCCCGCGCACTGGAGTCCACGCTTCAGGTAGCGCCGCACGGTTTCCCGGCTCGGCACCGTCAGCTCCCTTCGCGAGTTGCGCGAGGCGGCGCAGACCTGGAGGTGGACCTGCCGCCAGACCTGGTCGATGGTGGTCCTCCGAGGGGCTGCCCGGTAGGAGAGCACGGCCTCCGTGAGAATGGTCTCGACCACGGGCGGGAAACGCCGCCGGGCGCGGCTCCTCGTCCGGGCGCCCAGTTCGATGTTCTGAGCTTCTTCGCCCGCGCGAAGGCGGCGGACCCACCGTTCCAGCGTCGACCGGTGGGGCAGGGACGATCCGGGCTGGCCCGCGGGCTGCGCGACGGCCGGAACGGGGTGTCCGGACGCATGGGCCAGGGCCCCGGCCAGCCGCTCGCGGGCGGCCTTTACCGCTGAGGAGTCCGGCGCGGCGCTCCGGGCGGTCAGCCGGGGCGCCGGAGCGTCCCCGGGCCGGGGCAAATCGATGTCTGCCACGGGCCCGTCCGTCGGACGCACGGGGGAACGGGATCTGCGGCGGGGGCCGGCAGCCCCGTCTTCCCTGGTTGGCAAGGGCTTCTTAAACTTTGCCATGGTACGGCTCCTTTGCGGTGCGCTTGGTCGCGCGGGATGGCACGGGCGCTCGGGGCGCCCGCTCTTGCACTTTGCCGCTGGAGCTGTCAGAAAGACGCTGCGCCCCCAAAGGCGCAGGCCGACCTTCTCCCGGCAGCCGTCATCGGGCTGGGAAGTCGAGCTCCTTGCGGTGGACCTTGGCAGGGACGGTACGGGGCGCCTGGAAAACACACCGGCCCGACCCTTGGAGTCCTGCAGTTTCAGAAAGCGCGTGGCCACGGATGGCCACGCGCTTTCTGTTTTGGGTTCGGCTCAGGCGGTTGCCATTGCCGGTCCCGCACCGGAAACCCGGCCGCGGACGACCTCGCCCGAACAGGCGGCTGGGCCGTTGGGGGCCGGGCAGATCGTCCGGGGGCGGATCCCGGATTGGACGCCCTGGCCGGGAACGGAGGCCAAGGGCATCTGGTGGACGGGGCCATGCCGGGCCCGGTCGCAGTGGGGGAAGGGTTGGGCTGTTGCGAAGATGCCGCCCGGCCCATCGGACTCAGGCAGAGGGGATAGGCGCCCTGGCGGGGAGGCGGCGGCGTGGCCGGCTCGACGAGCCGACGCCACGGTCATGACGACCGACGGGCCGGCCGTTAGGCCTGGCGGATGCGCCCCAGCGGGAGCGGTGTCGATTTCGGTTTTCGCAGCATCCGCACAGCTAATCCTAAGCGCGGCCGTGGAGCAACATCTTTCCTCCGACATGGTTGATGACTGGTTAACCGGGCGGACACGGCGCGCCGGCAGAGCCGATGGCCGGCCCTTGCGGACACTTGGCCGCCATGAGGGCCGCGGGCTTGCAAACATGGGCAGACCTCCTTGGGTTTCGGCAGTCCCGCGTTGCAACCAGCGGCGGAGGCCTGGGCCGCCCATGCGTGCTGGCCACCGCCCGCCGTTGCGGCGCATGGTTTGCCTGAGCGGGCCCAGGTGAGTCAACAGGATTATTGGAGGCTTACTTCATGAAGATGCCTGTCGACTTTGGCCATGTCCACGGGCAAGAAGAAAACTCAAGAAGTAGTTCTGTAATCCTTGCCTTATCCTTGGTGGTAAAGGATTGAATACTTGATTCTTTGCCGGATCTTCAGGGTTGGAGCTTGATTTTCCAATCTCCGCAACGGCTTAGGGATATCCTTCGCAAAAGCTTGTATCGAACGATGTGCACAAGGATTCAATCCACGTTCCTTTCTCCGGCGGGCGCGTCACGGGGTTCGGCGGCCGGGCCCCTGTCAGCCTGGGCGGAGGCGCGGCGACCGGCAATTATACCATTGGTATAAACAAAAAGCGAGGCAAATCGCGGCCGCCGCGTCAAGCCTGGCCATCTCGGTTAACGCCTCCGGGCCGAATCACAATCGGGACGCCGTTCATGCAAGCATGCCAAGCCACCCGGTCCCGTCCATCCTCGCGCGCGAGACACCGAGCTGGCAGGCCCAGACTCACGCGGCCGGTGGCAAGGACGCCTTGCGCGGCCTTCCCCGCGGACGCGGCGCCTGCTGCCGATCCCCTCCTTCAGCCTCGGCTCCGTCAGCGTCCGATCCTGCGCCTCGTTCCCGTCTTTCCGGCGAGCGGGACTGCCGCTCGAACTCCGGCCGATCCATCTCCGTGACGACGCCAGTGCAGCCGTCGCCCTTGACGAAGCGGGCACCGCCAGCCTCCAGCGCCGCGCGCAGCTTTGCGACGGACTTCGCTGCGATCCTGCGGAAGCCGTTCTCAAAATCATTGATGTAAAGTTTCGAGACGCCCGCCGCCTCCGCGAGCTGCCGCTGCGAAAGCCCGAGCATCGTTCTGGCCGCCTGGCACAGCTCCCCCGGAATAGGCTCGTCGGCCGGGAAGCCGTTAACCATCAGCGCTTCGAGCGCAGGCGGCCGGGCAGGATTGTCTTGAAAAATTCGTATACCAATGGTATAGTTCCATTTCTTCGTCGCTCCTGCCGTTCCATCTCCTCCGGACGTCGCCCCCACGTCCGGCCCTTGGTGCCGGCCCTGTTTGAGGGAGAGTTTTTCCGCCATGATCCCCGCCTTTGTCGCCGTCGATGGGCGCTCCGTCAGCACCCACGCGGCCTTGCTTGCAGCCTGTGGCCTCGGCATCGCCGCAAACCGCCCCGTGACCCTGGTCCGGATCACGGGAGCGGCCGAGGCGGCGCTCCCGAATCCGGAAACGATGCCAGATGCCGTCCGCGTCGTCGAGCATCCGCTCGCTGCGGCAGGACACCGTCCAGCCGTCGACCGGGCCATTGCCGCCGCCGAGGGCGACGGCCGGGCCGTCGTGCTCGACATGCCACTCGCCGAGCTCACCGACTGGGCCGGGCCGGCGCGCGCGCGCGTGCTGCCGGTCGTTCCCGTCGGCCCGGCCCCGCTGGATGAGCACCTCGTCGCCTCGGCCCTCCACGACTTGGCGGCCGGCATGGGTCCGCGGGAGCCTGGGTCCCGGCAGGGCATGGACGGGGGGCCGCAGGCCGCACGCCCTATGCCGTGGCTGCTGGGATGCGGGCGCTCCGGCGGCGGACCCGCCCTGGCCGGCTTCACCGAGACCATGCAGGCGCTCCTCACGGCCGACGCCGGACCCGTGCCGGCCCGCGTCCTGCCCCTCACGCTGCCGCTGCTGAGCCGGGGCGAGGCGGCCTCGCTGCTGGCCGGACAGCCCCGGCCCTGGTTGTTGCGCTCGGGCGTGCTCCTCACCGCCGCCCTGCGCGCCGTCGCCGCGGCCCCCTCCGCGCCGGACATCGACCCTGCGGCCTTCGCCGAGATCCTGGGGGCGGGCGATCCGACGCGGATCACGGCGGACGAGCGCGACGAGCCGGAGCGGCTGCGCGACCTTGCGGACGCGCTCCAGGCGATCCGCGACGGGAACCCGCCCACGCCGGAGGAACTCGCCACGGCGCCGGTGCTCGATGATTGGGTGCGGACGACCCGGCCCGTCCGCATCCTGGAGGGCCGATCCTATGGCCATCCCAGCATTCCTTCCGGACGGCTGGTCCGGACCTCGGAGGTGTACGCCACCGACGGCCGCACCTACGCCCGCACGCTTTCGCGCCTGTACAGGCTCGGGACCCCGGCCCAGGACGGGTCCGCTGCCGCTTCGGTGCACTGAGTCGATCCCGACCATCACCCCGCCAGCCATCAGACACCGAACCCGGGACCAGGCCCGGGCAGCCGACGGAGCAACCATGCCGCCCATCGTCAAGCGCCCCCAGCACATCAGGCCGGCCGTCCCCCGGCCGCGCAAAGTCTCGCCCCCCGGTGGAGCCCGCGCCGGTCGGCGGCCGCGACGGGGCGGCCGGCAACGGCACGTGACGGCCACGGAGCGGCAGGCCCTGGCTTTCTGGCGCACCCTAGCCCCGGAGGAGATCGGTGCCGGGCGCCGGCGCGTGCTGGAACGGGTGCTCGCCCTGAACGGCCCCGCGTCCGTTGGCAGCCGGCGCCTGCATGCGCGGGCCAACTCGGCGCTCGTGATCGGAGCCGCGGTCGATCTCCTGCTGCGCCGCGGCGCGCTCGACAGCCGCTACGCCGACTTCGTCATGAGCTGCCTTCTCGCGCACGGGCTGCAAGGCGATGCGGCCTCGCCGTTCATTCTGGCCCACGCGCTGTCGCGCCTGGCCCGCCAGTCGGAGCGGCATGCGGCGTGCCTCGACCTGTCCGTCCGGTGGCGGCAATGGAGCCGCCGTCCCGCACCCGGCCCGCTGACGGACCCGCCGCAGCCACCGGCCTAGCCGACCTGCCAATGTCCCTAACCCCAGCCCTGGGAGGATTGCTTGCGACTTTGGATCTTGTCCGACCTTCACCGGGACGTCGGGCCCGCATGGGCTCCTGCCACCATCCCGCAGGCTGACGTGGCCGTGATCGCCGGCGACATCGGCGAAGGACTCGTGGACAGCATCGCCTGGGCGGGCGAGACGATACGGCCGCACATGCCCGTGCTGATGGTGGCGGGCAACCATGAGTTCTACCGCAGCGAACTGCCGGCGGAGCTGGCCCGAGGCCGGGCCGCGGCGGCCGAGCGCGGCATCCACCTCCTGGAGAACGACAGCGTCGTGATCGGGCGGGTGGGCATCACGGGTTGCACCCTGTGGACGGACTATGCCCTCGACGGTGCCGTCCTGCGGCCGCTGGCGATGGAGTCCGCGCGCCGTGGCATGAACGACCACCGACGGATCGCCTGGGCGACCAAGCCCCAGTGGCGACGCTTCCGACCGGAGGAGGCCGCCGCCCTTCATGCGGCCTCGCGGGCCTATCTCAGGGAGGTCCTGCTTGGCGACCTTCGCGTGGCGGACGACCTCGTGTCGCGTGTGGTGATCACGCACCATGCTCCGAGCCGGCGGTCGGTGACGCCACAGTTCGCCAAGAGCGCCCTGAACCCGGCATACGCATCCGATCTGGAGCCGCTCATCGAGGCGGCGGCGCCGACCCTATGGGTCCATGGCCACATGCATGCGAGCGTCGACTACCGGATCGGCGGCACGCGGGTCGTGTGCAATCCAAAGGGATACGGAACCGAAAACAACAAATTCGACCCGGCGCTCGTCGTGGAGGTCGCCTCATAGGCTGGGGCCCGCTCAATCAGAGGCACCGAATTCGCCCATCCGCGTCCCTGTTGGACTGCGGATCCGTCCACCCGACACCAAGGCTGCCCCATGTCACGTATCAAGCCCGCGCTGGCACGATCCATCGTGCTTCGGGCGTTTCCCCGGGTCCTCCGGACGGCTCTCGACGCCGACGGCGTCCACGGCGAGCCCGCGAAGCAGCTCATTGCCGATGCCCGCGCGCTCGGCGCCGGTCTTGGCGCGGCGGTCCAGCGCTGCCTCGACGCCGCCCTTGGAACGCTCCGCCTGCCAGCGGACATCCCGCTGGCTGGCACCTGCTCCATGCTCGATGAGGTTGCCGCCCTCACCGACCGGCCCGCGGCGCGGGAGGTGGCAGACGCCTTGCTCATGCTCCTCGGCCCCGCGGGTGAACGGGACATCGCCATGCGCCTCGCCTTGGCGGTCTGGCGCGACGCGGAGCGGCTCGACGAGGTCGGAACGGCCCTTGCGCGGCTGAGCCTCCTCCTGGCATCCGAGGGAGACCAGGAGGAGGCGCCGAACCCGTTCGATGACCTTCTTGCCCAGGTCGACGATCCTGAGATGGGCGCCACCTTCCCGGCGAGTGCGGCCGTCCGGATGGATGCTGCCCAGCAATGGCGCCAAGCGCTCGGCGCGGCCTACAACGGGCTCAAGAAGGACGTCGCCTGCTTGGGCACAGGGTTGTCAGTCATGGCTGTCGGACGCGTGCCGGAGGCCTATGCCTACGAAACACTGGCGACCGTGGCCCTCAAGGCCGGCCATCTCGTTCTCGGCCCGGTCGAGCGCCTGGCGGTGGCGGAGGAACGCCGCCGCGTCGCGGAGCGCAAGGCGGCCCTCGCCCGACGCAGAGAGCAGGAAAAGAGCACGCAAACGCCGGCGTCCCAGCCGGACGTGGCACCGGCCGACGCTCCGCCTCCAGAGGGCCATGTGATCGTCTGCCGGTCCGCGGGCGAAACAGGAAGCAGCCGGGGCAGGGAGGCTTGGCGCGGCTACGAGCACGTCATCGGCGCTGCGTTGCCCCTGGTCGCCACCCCCGACCTGCCGGCGGTCCGCCGGACCCTGCTCCGTGAGTTCCCGCAGGCCGAGGCCGTCATCGACCAAACATTGCGGTGGCTTGTCGGTCGCCCTTATCTGCATCTCGGACACCTTCTGGTCGAAGGTGCGCCGGGGTCGGGGAAAAGCCGTTTCGTGAGGCGTCTCGGCGAGGCCTTGGGCATGGGTGTCTTCCGCGTGGATGGATCCAACGACGGAGGCGGCTCGTTCGGCGGCACCGAACGGCGGTGGTATTCGACCGAGCCGTGCCGCCCCTTCATGGCCATCGCCCGGTTCCAGCAAGCGAATCCGCTGCTGCTTGTGGACGAGGTCGACAAGGCGCCGACCCGCTCGGATTACGGCCGGCTGTGGGATTCCATGCTGCAGGCGATGGAGCCGGAGACGGCGGCCCACTTTCCCGACCCTTGCCTGCAGGCGGACCTCGACTTGTCTTGGGTGTCCATGATCTGCACCGCGAACGAAGTCTGGCGTCTCCCTGGTCCTCTGCTCGACCGCTTCCGCGCCGTCCTGTCCTTTCCCGAGCCAGGTCCCGAGCACCTGGACGCCCTTCTGCCCGCCCTGGTCGAGGACATCGCCCGCGAGCGGGGACTGGATGCGCGCTACTTTCCGCCGTTGGACGGCATCGAACGGGATGCCCTCCGCACGCGCTGGCAGGGTGGCTCCGTTCGCAGGCTTCGGCGAATGGTCGACGCGGTCCTGCGGGTCCGCGAACACGCCGGCCTTGCAAGGCCGCAGTGACGCTTTCCCCTCCCTTGATCCCGACCGGCTGAACTCCTGCGGCCCAAAGCCCAATGGCAGAGACCTCGCGAGAATGACTGACGCACCTCGGACCACGCCGAAGCCAAGAACCATTCCTCCGATCCCGAAACCCACTCCCGGCACGCCGGCCGCTCCCCTGCGCCGGCCCACCCACGACGCCTCCCGCGGGCGCTCGGCCGCCAGGTCGGCACCCGCGGGTCCCAAGATCGAACCAGGCCACGGCATGCGGTTCTGGATCATGTCCGACCTGCACGTTGATGACGGACGCCTCCCGCCCTTCACGCTGTCGGACCATCTGCCGGACTGCGATGCGGTCCTGATCGCGGGCGGCGTGGCCTCGGATCTGGAGGAGGCGCTGCGGTGGGTCGACCGCTCCTTGCGCAGCCGTTGCCGCGATCACCCCATCATCATGGTCCCGGGCAACGAGGAGTACTGGAACGGGCGCCCGATGGCCGAGACCTTGGCCCGCGGCCGCGAGTTCGCGCGCAACACTGGCATCACGCTGCTCTCGGACGAAACCGCCAGCCTCGTCGACAGGCAGGGACGGGGCGTGCACGTCGTCGGTGCAACGCTGTGGACCGATTGGGGCCTCAATGGCGCCGACCGGGCCACCGTTGCACGTGGCTTTGCGCGCGGCTCGTGGCCAGATTGTCAGCGCATCATCCTGACGCAACAACGGTCTTGGTCACCGCACGTGGCCGCCGGCGCGCACGCGCGGTCACGTGCCTACATCGAAGACGTCCTCGGCAGCATTGTCTGCCAGGAGCACGGCATTCGCCCGTCCCCGGTGTCGATGATCACCGGCGTGCGACCGGGCGACCGGGCCGTCGTGCTGACCCATCACGCCCCATCCCGGCGCTCCCTTCCCGACGACTGGATCGGCTGGTGCTCCACGGAGCGCTGGCTGCCCACAGCCCATGCGTCCGATCTGGAGCCGATCATGCGGAGCTGGGGCGCTCCCGCGCTGTGGGTCCACGGACACGTGGCGGATGCCGCCGACTACAGGGTCGGAAAAACCCGTGTCGTGAGCAATCCCGGTGGCACCGGGCACACCGACGCTCCCAGCCCTGGGTTCATTGTCGAGGTCTGAGCCGCTCGCCCCACCTGCACCTGCCCGGTCGCCTTTCCTTCAACGGCCACTTCGTCACCCCTGACACCGCTGTCCTTCACCATGGAGTCCACGATGCAGCACGACCGCCTGATCTGCCTCGACATTGAAACCGTTCCGGACCGCGATCTCATTCCCGCGGACTGGCCCGCCGACAAGTTTCCGAAACCGATCTGGCACCGCGTCGTTGCGATCTCGTTCGTGGAAGCACGGATCGAGCGCGACGAAAGCACCGACCGTGAGCGCTACATCGTCGAGTGCTGCCGCTCGGGCGGACGCGCCGACTGGGACGAGCGGCGCATCCTCACCGCGTTCTGGCGCCACTTCGCGCAGCGGAACATGCGGATGGTGACCTGGAACGGACGGGCGTTTGACGTCGCCGTCCTGCAGCTGCGCTCCCTGATCCACGGCATCACCGCCGAGGCCTGGAGCCAGCGCGGCAACCGGTGGAACAACTACGCCCAGCGTTTTGCGCCCGACTGGCACTGCGACCTGATGGAGGTGCTCTCCGACTATGGCGCGAGCGCGCGGATGGGCCTGGACGAGGCGGCCCTCGCGATGGGCCTGCCCGGCAAGATCGGCGGTCACGGCTCCGAGGTCGAGGCCATGGTCGAGCGGGGTGACATCGAGCAGGTCAGGGCCTATTGCGAAGGGGACGTGCTGAACCTCTATGCCCTGTACGTTCGCTGGGCATTCCTCACCGGGCGGATCGATGCGGCCGGGCACAACGCCAGCATGGAAAGTCTCGTCGGCTGCCTGGAGGCGGGGAGGGCGGAACGCCCGCACCTGGGCGAGTTTCTCGACCGCTGGCAGTCGTCGGATCGTCCGTCCCCGATGCTTGTTGCCGCTCCGGCCGTTGCCGCAACACCTGTGACGCCTGTCCCACCGGCCCGGGGCCTCGCAGCGCTTCGGCGCCGGCAAACCCGGGGTGCTCGGACCCGGCGGCAACCTCTTGGTAACCAAGCGGCGACGCTGTTCGCCTGACCCTCTAGTCACTAGAGATATATCAATGATATAATTCTTACACGCTCGAAAAGGGCGTGCCTGCACCAGACGCACTGGGACATCGACCCGACACAAGAGGGCGAACCAGCGCACCAGGGGGCTGGAGAGGTACCATGATCGTTGCGTTCTTCGCGGACGATACATCCGCATCCCATGCGGCGCTGCTGACCGCCCGCGGCCTTGCCACCGTCGACAGGTGGGCGACGCTGGTCCAGTTCACGCACCCCGGTGCCACCGGACTGAGTGCTCCCTCGACAGCGCCATCCATCCCGGTCGTGCGGGTCGATGCAGGGAGCCGCCCGCCCGCCGATCTGCGACGGCTGCTCGACCAGGTGGAGGAGGAGGACGGCGATCTGATCCTGGCCGCTCCCCTGCATCTCATACGCTCGCCGCTGCTGGCGTCCTGCCGCCATCTGCCCGTGCTGCCATGTGGCGCTACCTTCATGGGGACCGCCGCGATGAAGAAGGCTGTCCACAGGCTCAGGAGCGCTTCCCCGTCCGGCCGGGAGGTGCCGCATTGGCTTCTTGCCTGTGGCTACCACACTGTTGCGGATGCCATGGGAGACGCCCCGGAGGAACGCACGGTGTCGACGAGGCACCAGTCGACCCGCGTTCTTCCCCTCGCGATGCCTCTCCTGCGCCGGGCCGACACCGCGGCGCTGATGGGCGGATCGCCGGCGCCCTCCATTCTGCGGCATGGGGTCCTGCTGGCCGCCGCCCTGGAAGCCGCGGCCGCCGATCCGTTTGCCGATTGCCTCGACAGGGCAGGGCTCGCCGACATGCTGGACCCCGGTCCAAGCCTGGAGGACCGCCGCCTTGGCGAGAAACTGTCAGCGCTCGCGGACATGTTCGAGTGGCTGTCGGACACCCACCGCACCGTTCCCGCCGCAAGGGGAGCATCCCGCCGCCCTGACACGGATTGCCGGCACCCCTTTCTGTCGGCTCGAACTGCGTCAAGGCAGACGGCTGGTTCCAGCCGCCCTGCTCGCCGGACGGCCATTGCGCGCGAACTCCATCGGCGTACCCCTCCGTTCACCCTCCGCGATGCCAAGCCGTCACTGCGCCGCTCGTAACCTGCAAAGCCTGACGCTTCAAACCATAGGAGGATCACCCATGCCATCTGCTGCGAAGAACATCGTCCGTGCCTTGGTCATCACGCCCGGGGCTCCTTCACCCAGCACGGGCGCTGGTTCCTACGCGAACCGTCCCCAAGTGCCTCAAGGGTTACCGCTGACGGCTCGGGGAACCACCGCCCCCGCACGTCGACCGCAGCCGGTCGCGTCCGTCGCGAGAACGCGCGCTCCGGTCGGGCAGCCGGGACGGTCCCGCCGGGAGGTGGTCCATGACGTCGATCACTCACACGACGTCATGGACCTGGGCCATTCCATCGAGGGAGTGCTCGACGAGGAGTTCGACGACTTCGGCTGTGACCTTGGCACGCTCCTTCGGCTTGCCAACGGTCCCTGAGGGCACGCCACTGAGCCATAGGAGGACCTGCCGATCCCAGCGCGGGATCATCCATGCCCTTGCGCCACGTGCCCGGCCAGCCCAGGGCCTGCTCACGATCCAGCCCCCTGCCAGAAGGGGCAGTGCGTGTGGCAAGGTTAGTTCACATGTGGGTTGAGCACTTGGCTCCGGGAACAGATGACAAGGGATGTCGATCCCCGGGTCATCGACACATAGAGGTGACGGGCATCGAGCTCATCCGCGTCCAGGATCACGGCGACCTCGCCCTCCAGCCCCTTGAGCAGCAGATTGCTGCCAACCGCGCGCCGGGGAAGCGCACGACCCAGGAGCCGGCTCTGCTCGCGGACATGGACGGCAGCGTCGTGGAACGAAAGCGATCCGCCGGAGGCATGGCACATTTGAAGGGCTTTGAGGCACGCCCGCAGCATGCCGGACCGATAGGTGATCACGCCTGGGGTCTTGCCGATCTCCACCAGCACGTCGGCCACGCCGCTGTATGAGGGGGTGGCAACGAAGTTCAAGCCGGCCTGCTCCGCCGCGCTCGCCGCGAGGCGCGCCGTTCCCCGGCGCAGGGAGTCCACCCGTCGGATGTAATCGGCCGCGCCGACGTTCGACATGACCGACTGGGCGAAGGTGGCCACGATGTCGAGGGCGTCGGCATGATGGAGGTTCAGCCTGCCGGCGAACTGGGTGAGATCCTTGAGGTCCACGGCCTCAATGGCCTGGGCTCCGGGCGTCCGCCGCGCGATGTCCTGCTGAGCGGCGGGCTTGGTGCTGTAGCCGATCACCAGGACCCGGTCGTCCGCGGACAACCCCTTGGTTCGGGCGGCCGCCAGACGCAGCTTTTCATCGTCTGTCCCGTCGAGGTGCACCCAGGTCACCTCCGCCGGCGCGTTCCGCAGGTCGATCCGTTCCCGGTTCAGGAGCTTTTCTCTGACGTCGAGCAGCCAGCGCCCAAAGTGTTCCGTGCCCGCGCGGATCCAGCGCCATGGCTCGGACAGGACCCCGATCTCGGGGAAGTGCGCGCGGACATGCTCGTCCCAATCAGGCATGGGCACACCCTTGAACCCGAAGATCGATTGCAAGGGATCACCCAAGACGCACGTCGGCAGCACCGTTGACGCATGCCCGACGATGCAATGCTGCGGGACGGAGCAGTCCTGATATTCGTCCACGATGATGCGGGAATAAGTGGCCGCGAGCACATCGTTCACATGGCCGCTTTCGAGCAGCGCATGGGCGGCGTTGCGGATCGCGGGATAATCGTTCCTGGGGTTCTGGAGCATCAGAACAGCCGGGTCGATGGCGCTCCGGGCCGGGAACGTCGAGATCAGGCGCATCGACCAGCCATCGATGGTCGACAGGCGGTACCGCTTGGCCGGGATGCCAAGACGGTCGAGCCTGCTCCGCAGCGCCGCCACACCAGCGTTGGTGTGTGTGAGCACCAAGACCGGCTTGTCATCCCCGCACCGGGCCAGCGTCGACGCAATCAGTTGCGTCTTCCCGCACCCAGCCGGGGCGGTGACGGAGCCCAGCCTGACACTGAGGAGATCGATGTCCGCGTCAGCCATGGGAAGCCCATCCGATCAGTGATGCGATTGTCTGGACGAAGGTTGCGTCGGCCTGCGGCAGGTCGGGCGCCACGATCTCCCGCCCGACCGTCTCCATATCGGTGACGGATTTGAACCAAGCCGATTTCTTGCCCTTCGCGGCTTTGCCGAGGGTGATCCTCAGGTCGGTGCTGATCACTCCTGCGACCGACGCCAGAGCGAAGCGCCTGTCCGCGGAACGGATATGGCTGTCGACCGTATCATCCCCGTGCAGGTCGACAGCCAACGCCACCAGCTTCCGCACCCCCGCATCGGAGAGGCTGAGGAAGAGCTCGTCCTCCGTCGTGCGGCCGCCCCGCCACACAAAGAGCTGCCCGCCTGCGGCCGTGAACGCTTGCTCGGCTTCCGGCGTGGGTTGGATATCGTCGTCCCGAAGGACCGCGACGCGGTAGCCCAACTTGCGGAAGGCCTCCGCCCCACGGTAGATCTTTTGGGCTCCGCCGATGTCCACGAGGAACGCGCCCGACGCAAAGAGGGACGTTTGGCCCCGCGCCGCCACCAGGTGCTGGTCGAGGCCCCGCAGCAACCCCACTTCGCTTGCCCCCTCGCAAACATAGATGGAGGTCGCGAGGAACGCTCCCGGATAGGATCGGACCGTCCCCTGAATGTCGTCCTCCGCGCTGGACCGCAGGATTTGGTGTCGCACGGCCGACCGGCGGACGACATTGAGCTGATCCACCGAGAGTTCGCTCAAGGCGACGGGCGAGTGGCTCGTCGCGAAGACCTGCAGGGGCGGCTCGCGCTCCTTCGAGCCCAGGGAATTGACGAACCGGATGATCCGATGCGGCTCAAGTCCGTGTTCAAGCTCGTCCACGAGGATGATCGTTGACCGTTCGGCTGCCTTGCGCTGCAGCCCCGCGATGAGCAGGCGCGTCGAGCCGATGCCAAGGCCACGGAGCGGTACGCCACCGTCGTCGTGCAGCGAAATCGTGCCGCCGACAAATGAAACGGAATGCGCGTCAAGCATGGCCTTCACGGACGGCCCTACCGGAATGCCGAGCTCTCTTGCTGTATTGGCCACGATCCCCAGCGTGGAGCCAAGTTGTGTTTCCGCTTCCTGGCCAAAGGCCGCGCGGGCATCCCGTGCGGCCTTGGCCAAGGCCGACGACGCGTCCGCGCGCTCGGTCGAGACACGGTTGAGAACGGAGCCCCGCTGCCATCCCAGGTTATGATGCGCGACAGCTCCGATCCTCGTTGGTGCCAACTTGACGCGATCAGCCCACGGCAGAAGGCGTGATTGCCCTTGGGCGGTGGCGCGGTCCGACACAAGGCACCAGGACGGCTCCAGATCGCTTTGGACCTCAAGCTTGATCGTAAGCACAGTCTCTAGGCCGGCGGCAGGCTCATCCTCGACCTCACTTGTGTCCTTGTTGAACCCTCGGAGGTACAGCCCGTAGCTCTCGAAATTCTTCTGCGTGTCTTCGAGTTCGCCGACGGTGACCAGGATGGTGATGGGTTCGTCGACGTTCAGGTTGTGAAAGTCGGCGTCGGTGAAGGTGGCGTTGCGCCGGGCGCCTAAGCACAAGTCCAGCGCATCAAGGATCGTCGACTTGCCGCTGTCGCCGGGGCCGACGAGGCAATTGATGCCCGCCGAAGGCACCCAGCTGAGTTCTTTGATGGATCGGAAATTGCGGATCTCGACGACTCGTACCCGTGCCATGTGCAGGCATGCCCCATTATGTTTGCCCCCTGGTATCCGTGCGCATGCGACCGGTGAAGCTGCCGTCGACAATGTACTGACAGGATCGGCGGAAAAGCCCTGGGTGTGGCTGGGAGGGCACAATACCGAACGTCGGTCTTGTCGCTTGGCTTCGGGTGGTCTCACGACCGTCACGGATATGATCTGACCACGGGTCCCGGCACATGCCCGAAGAAGGGAGCCCCGCCGAAGCGGGGCTTGTTTCGCTCTCGCCCAACGCCGGGGTGTTGTCGGACACGGGTGCGATCAGGCTTCCTGGCCGCCCCGGTAGCGCGCGAAGGAGCGCTGGCCAGACGGTCCGAACAGGATCACCTCATAGGTGTCGGACTCCATGCCTTCGACCTCCATTCCAGGCGATCCGACCGGCATCCCGGGAACAGCCAGCCCAACTGCCTGATGTCTCTCGGCGAGCAGTCGCTTGATCGATGGGGCGGGCACGTGCCCTTCGATCACATAACCGCCAACCTCGCCGGTGTGGCAGGACGCGAGCGCCCGCGGCACGCCCAGGCGCGTCTTGACGACGTTCATCTCAGAGGTTTCGATGATCTCGACCGGGAAGCCCGCCTGCTTCAGGTGGTCCGCCCACCCGGAGCAGCAGCCGCAGTTCGGATCTTTGGTGACCACCACCTTCGGCAATCCCTCAGCAGCGCGGAGCGGCGGCGCAACGGCCGCTCCTGCCAGTCCGGCGATGAAGGCTCGCCGGGTCCATGCGAATGCGTTGTTCATAGCGCTCTCCTTGGTTCTCTTCATTCGTGTCGTTGCAACGGTCGGCCTTCACCGGAAGAAGACGTATTTGACGAGGGCCGCGACGGCGAGCAGCGCCAAGATGAGGGCCAGGAGGCCGAACAGGCCCATGCCCCACATCATTCCTCCGCCCATCATCTTGTGCATCATGGCATCCTCCTCATGTGATCACTCCGCGGCATGCTTTAACCCTTGTGTGTCGGCCTCGATGGTCGCGCCGGCGACCGCTGCCTCCGTCGTCAGTTCCCGCCCTTTGGCGAGGCCGTAGATCGCCGGGATCACGATCAGGGTGAGCAAGGTCGAAGAGATCATGCCCCCGATCATCGGCACGGCAATGCGCTGCATGACCTCCGATCCGGTGCCGGTGCTCCACAGGATCGGCAGCAGACCCGCCATGATCGCGACCACCGTCATCATCTTAGGCCGGACACGCTCGACCGCACCGACCATGATGGCCTCGTAGAGGTCCGCCCGGGTGAATGGCCTGCCCTGAGCCGCGCGCTCGGCTTTCAGGTGCTCCAGCGCGTGATCGAGGTAGATCAGCATCACGACCCCGGTCTCGGCGGCGACGCCCGCGAGAGCGATGAAGCCGACGGCGACCGCGACCGACAGGTTGAACCCGAGCCACCACATCATCCACACGCCCCCGACCAGGGCGAAGGGCAGCGACAGCATGACGATCAGCGTCTCGGTGATCCGGCGGAAGTTGAGATACAGCAGCAGGAAGATGATGAGGAGCGTGACGGGCACCACGATCTTCAGGCGCGCCGCAGCCCGTTCGAGATATTCGAACTGGCCGCTCCACTGGACGTACGTGCCCGCCGGGAACTTCACCTCGTTGGCGACCGCCTGCCGGGCCTCGGCGACGTAGCCCCCAAGGTCACGGCCGGCGATGTCGACGAAGATGTAGACCGCCAGCTGCCCGTTCTCTGTCCGGATCGAGGTGGCGCCGCGGGTGAGCTTCACCTCCGCCACCTCGCCGAGCGGCACGGCGCCGCCCGCTGGCAGCGGGACCTGCACCTCGCCCGCGATGGCCTGCGGGTTCGAGCGCAGGTCGCGCGGGTAGCGGATGGTGACGCCATAGCGTTCCCGACCCTCGACCGTGGTCGTGACAACCTCGCCGCCGAGCGCGGTCGAGATCACGTCCTGCACATCGCCGACGGTTAGGCCGTAGCGGCCGAGCGCGACCCGGTCGGGCACGACGTCGAGGTAGTAGCCTCCGATCACGCGCTCGGCGTAGGCGCTCGTGGTGCCAGGCACCGCCTTGACCACAGCCTCCACCTGGCGGGCCGCCTTCTCCATCTCCGCGAGATCCGATCCGAACACCTTGATGCCGACCGGTGTCCGGATGCCGGTCGAGAGCATGTCGATGCGGGCCCGGATCGGCATCGTCCAGGCATTCGACACCCCGGGGAACTGAAGCGCCTGATCCATCTCGGCCTTCAGGCTTGCCAGGGTGACGCCCGGCCGCCACGCGCTCTTGGGCTTCAGGTTGATGATCGTCTCGAACATTTCGGTCGGAGCCGGGTCGGTCGCCGTCAGGGCACGCCCCGCCTTGCCGTAGACGGAGGCGACCTCCGGGAACGACTTGATGATCCGATCCTGCGTGGCGAGAAGCTCCGCCGCCTTGGTCACCGACAGCCCCGGCAGGGTCGTCGGCATGTACATCAGCGTGCCCTCGTCCAGATCCGGCATGAACTCGGAGCCGAGCTGGCGGGCCGGCCAGACGGTGGCCGCCAGCGCCACGAGCGCCACCAGGATGGTCAGCGTCTTGGCTCTGAGCACGCCCCTGATCACGGGACGATAGATCCAGATCAGGAAGCGGTTCACCGGGTTGCGGTGCTCCGGGACAATGCGCCCGCGCACGAAGATCACCATCAGGGCCGGGACCAACGTCACCGAAAGAACGGCTGCCGCCGCCATGGCGAATGTCTTGGTGAAGGCGAGCGGGCCGAACAGGCGGCCCTCCTGGTTCTCCAGCGTGAAGATCGGCAGGAACGACACCGTGATGATCAGCAGGCTGAAGAACAGCGCCGGCCCGACCTCGCTCGCCGCCTCGATCAGGATCTCGACCCGCGGCTTGTCCTTGGGAGCGCGCTCCAGGTGCTTGTGGGCGTTCTCGATCATCACGATGGCCGCGTCGATCATGGCGCCGATGGCGATGGCGATGCCGCCGAGGCTCATGATGTTGGAGCCGAGCCCCATCAGCTTCATCGCCCCGAACGCCATCAGGATGCCGACGGGCAGCATCAGGATGGCGACCAGCGCGCTCCGCACGTGCAGGAGGAAGACGATGCAGACGAGGGCGACGACGATGCTCTCCTCGATCAGCGTCGTCTTGAGTGTAGTGACGGCATCGTTGATCAATTGCGAGCGGTCGTAAACCGGCACGATCTCGGTGCCTTTCGGCAGGCTGGAGGCGACCTCCGACAGACGGGTCTTCACGCTGTCGATCACGTTCAGGGCGTTGGCACCGAACCGCTGCAGGACGATGCCGCTGGCGACCTCGCCTTCGCCATTCAACTCGGTGATGCCGCGGCGCTCGTCGGGGCCGAGCTCGACCCGGGCGACGTCGCCGACGCGGACCGGAACGCCCGCGTCGGTTTTCAGAACGATGGCCTCGATGTCCTGGATGCTTTTGAGGTAGCCGCGGCCGCGGACCATGAACTCGAACTCGGAGAGTTCGACCGTGCGCCCGCCGACGTCCATGTTGCTCGTGCGGATCGCATCCCGGAGCTTCTGGAGCGAAATACCCTGCGCCCGCAGGCGGCGGGGATCGACAACGACGTTGTACTGCTTCACGAAGCCGCCGACGCTCGCGACCTCGGCGACGCCCTCGGCCCTGGACGCGGCGTAGCGCACGACCCAGTCCTGGAGCGAGCGCAGCTCCGCCAGGGTCATCTCCTTGGCGACGACCGCGTACTGGTAGACCCAGCCGACTCCCGTCGCGTCCGGCCCGAGGCTCGGGGTCACGCCCGTCGGGAGGCGCCGGGAGGCGGCGTTCAGGTATTCGAGCACCCGGCTGCGGGCCCAGTACGGATCCGTGCCGTCCTCGAAGATCACGTAGACGAACGACACCCCGAAGAACGAGAAGCCGCGGACCACCTTGGATTTCGGTACGGTCAGCATCGATGTCGTCAGCGGGTAGGTGACTTGGTCCTCGACCACCTGCGGCGCCTGGCCCGGGTATTCGGTGTACACGATGACCTGCACGTCCGAGAGGTCGGGAATGGCGTCGAGCGGCAGGGTCCGGAGCGCGTAGACGCCCGCCGCGACGGCGAACGCCGCGCCGATGAGGACCAGGAGCAGGTTGCGGGCCGACCAGGCGATCAGGCGGGCGATCATGGCTTCGCCTCCGATGTAGCCATGCCCTGCAGGGCGGCCTTGAGGTTGCTCTCGGCGTCGATGAGGAAGTTGGCCGACACGACGACCCGGTCGCCTTCGGCGATCCCGTCCCGGACCTCGGTGAAGCCGGAGCCCCGCACGCCGGCCTTAATCTCGCGCGGCTCGAAGCGTCCCTCGCCCTTGTCGAGGAACACGACCTGGCGGGTGCCGGTGTCGATCACGGCGCTGTCCGGAACGGCCACGACCGGCGCCTGCGATCCCGTCGCGAACTCCACGTCGGCGTACATCGCTGGGCGCAGCATCCCGTCCGGATTGGACAGCTCGATGCGGACCCGGGCCGTCCGGGTCTCCATGGACAGGTGCGGATAGATTTGCGTGACGGTCCCGGTGAACGTGCGGCCGGGGAAGCCCCGGACCCGCACGGCGGCGGTCTGGCCCTCCCGGATCCCGGCCAGGTCGCGTTCGGTCACGTCGGCGAGCACCCACAGGGCCGAGTGGTCGACGATGCGGAACAGGACGTCCCCCGGCATGGCCCGCATGCCGTCGCTGACGTTGCGCTCGATGACGACGCCGTCGCGCGGGGCGGCCCAGGAGATCGTCAGCGGCACCTTGCGGGTGCGCTCAACCTCGCTGATGACATCGGGCGGAACGGCGAGGTTTTCGAGGCGCCGCCGTGCCCCCTCGAAGCCGACCGCGGAGAGGTACTGCGCCGCCGCGGCGGCAATGTCGGGCGAGTAGAGCCGGAACAGGGGCTGGCCCTTGCGCACGTGATCGCCCGTCGTGACGTTCTCGACGGCCTCGATGAACGACTCGGAGCGCACGGACACGACCGAGATCCGGCGCTCGTCCTCCTCAAGGGTTCCTGGGGCGCGGACCGGCAAATCCAGCCTGCGCCGCTCGACCACCTCGGACCGTACGCCGGTGCGCTGGAGCTTACCTGGGGAGACGGTGATGGTCGCCCCGTCATCCTCGCCCTCGTGGACCGGGATGTAGTCCATCCCCATCGAGTCCTTCTTCGGCACCGGGGAGGTGTCGGGAAGCCCCATCGGGTTGCGGTAGTAGAGCACGCGTCTGTCGCTCTGTCGGTTTGGGCCAGGTGTCGCGGCAGCCTGCACCGGCTTGTCCTCGAAGCTCACGTCCTCGCTGGCGCGGACCGGGCGGTACTCCCGTCCGTCCCCGGTCCGCTTCGGCCCCAGCGAATAGAACGGCTTCCCGTCCGGATCGCGATAGTAGATGACCGGGCCGCTCGCGCCCGGCGCGGGTGCGGAGGGTGGAGGAGCGGGGGGCTGCTCCATGCCCAGGTGCATCCGGACCGTCGAGACCAGCGCCGGCAGATCCACGGCCGCGAGCCCGTGACCATCGCGCCCGGCCCAATAACCGCCTGCCCCCGCCGCAAGCGCGGCGAGGGTTCCGGCCATCCATGCGGCCCGGCTCATTTGCTGGCCTTGAGGACCAACTTGTTCTCGACCGTGCCCTCCTCGCCCTGGACCTTGGCCCCGAGCGAGAGCTGCCAGCCGCCGGCCATCGTCAGCCGGGTCCTGAACTGGTAGACGCCGGGCTCGGTGGACGCCACCTGCTCGATGGGCGAGTCCATCGTCGGCATGCCGTCCGGGGCCATGTCGATGCGCTTGGCGAAGATCACCGCGTCCGGAACGGGCTTGCCGGAGCGCTTGTCGACGAGGCGGGCCGCCACGACGGCCTCGCCCATCTTCAGCTCCTTCTGGACGAGCTGGAACTCATAGTCCTTGGGGTCGGCCTTGGCAGGACCGACGAGGGCAAGGCCCAGCAGCGCAGCCCCAAGGGTGCGCGAAAGGGTAGACGACTTCATGGTTGTGTTCTCCTGAGATCAGTTGGGGCCGCAGATGCGACCTGTCCCGCCGCGGACCGAAGGTCGCGCGGCGTCACTCGGCCTGGAGGCCGGGGTTGATCTCAGGCTTGCGGAGGTCGGGGAGGCGGGATCGGTGCCAGCGTGTCCGGGTTCGCGTCATTCCCCGGGATGAGTGCCCGGGCGAGGCTGAACCGGGCCGGCACGGCGTTAACGGGCATGACGCCCTGGACGATCTTGGCCAGACAGAGGGTCGCGAGCGGACAGGCTTTCTGGCAGTCCGGCATGACCGGCTTCTCGGGCGGGCAGCACGGCATGTCATCGCCCGTGGATGCCATGTCC
The DNA here is from genome assembly GCF_009363855.1 of Microvirga thermotolerans. Classification (GTDB taxonomy): domain Bacteria; phylum Pseudomonadota; class Alphaproteobacteria; order Rhizobiales; family Beijerinckiaceae; genus Microvirga; species Microvirga thermotolerans. The sequence continues at coordinate 33,427 of NZ_CP045423.1, read as the reverse complement.
ATGGCGGCATCCGCGGCTGCCACGGGCGCAGCCATCCCCTCGGCCACCGCGGGGGCGGTGATCGGGGCAAGCACGAGCGCCAAGATCGCGAGGACCGAGAGCAGACGTGTGATGGCGAGCCAGAGTTTCACGAAACGAAAATCCCAGATTCGGGGACGGATGGAAAGTGCCGTGCCATCACGACCTCGCGAGACAACGGACCTCCGCTTGCCGTTGGGGCCTCAAAGATGTGCCGCACGCAGACGTAAGGCGTCGGTCACTTACCGCTTGGAAGCTTCACCATGGCTACCGGCTTGGACTCTCCCCGTCGAGATGGTGCCGGCCTGTGCGGCGCAGAACCGGTCCCTCCGGTCCGTTCACGATTATTCGATAAAAGCAGCTTGTCCGTCCGGTGTGGCAACAGCCGCCATCGCCGTCCACCCGAACCTTGAGCCAAACTGTATCCTGATCGCAGTCAATCCGTAGCTCTTGGACGTGCTGGATCTGGCCGCTGGTCGCACCCTTGTGCCAGAGGTCCTGGCGGGACCGGCTCCAGTACCATGCCTCACCGGTCTCAACGGTTCGCTTTAACGCCTCCGCGTTCATCCACGCCAGCATGAGGACAGCCCCGGTCTCCGCGTCGGTGGCGATTGCGGGAAGCAGCCCGTCCGCGTTGAACTTTGGCGCGAAGACAAAGCCTTCCTCGATTTCGTTTCTGGTGTCTGAGCTGTGCAAGATGCCACTCCCGGTCAGTACGGAAAAATCGACCCCGCAGGATCGTCAAGCGTGAGCCCGCTGCGGAGGAAAGGCTCAACCGTCTGTCGCCGGATCCGGTCCAGGAGGTGGAGCATAGGCCAAGGGACGCCCCACGACCTGCTTGCCATCCTTCATGACAACTTCTGGGAACAGGCAGGCTTCGATGGTCTCTTTCCAGATGGATTTGTTGCCGGAGACGAAGGACAAGGTGAGCTTGCTATGGGCGCGTCCCGGAGGCGCAACGAGGATGAGCCGCTTTCCGGGAAATGCCTTCTTGAAGTATGCGGCGGTCGCCGCCTGATCCGAGTCGGCGGTCAGCAGATAGAAGTTATCGTACTTGTCCTGGAAAGCGTCGCCGATCAGATGGATCGCGACGTTCACGTCACCCTCCTTCTCGGTCTTCTTCCTGTAGGTGCCCGTGCACTTCCGGCACTGCACGTCCTCGTCGACGAAATGTCCCAGCACAATGGTGACGCCCGCGGATTGAAGGGCTGCCTTGTAGGCGCGGTGGCGGCCCCGCTTCTCAGTGTCCACGTAGTACTCGGCCGTGCACCAGACCGCGGCCTGGAGCACCTCCTGGCGCTTGTTGATCAGCGCCTCGCCAAGGGCCCACAGGTCGAGCCACTTGAGCCAGGGCTCCTGATAGTCATCCAACGCGTGGTAGAGATTGAAGCCGTCGATGTAGAGCGCCGAACGCAGCTTCGGCGCTGGCTCGGGGGTAGACATGCGATCAGCCCATTACAAAAAGAAACCGGCGGGACATGGCCCGCCGGGGGCCGCCGGTAAACCGACGGCGTTGATGGGAATGATATCGCACACCACCATGCGAATTGCAAGATGAACCCTGAGGCTGCGGTCTGGTTCCGGGGGAGATGCATCCGCCAGGGCCGGCTCGGGTAACGCTCCTGTGGCCCCGGCCGCGGCCATCGATCAGGAGCTGCGGGCCGGCACTGCCGTCGTCATGCCCGCCGCAGCCAATCAATTTCACGGGCAGGCTGAGATCAAATGAAAGTGACTTCCTCGGCGTCTGGACGGCGTGTTGAGTTAGGGGCATGCGACACCCTCTGAGAACCTGGGCTGCCCTCTTCCCCGCTGTCTGCGCCCTCCTTGTGGGCCAGGCTGTCGCCTCACCTGAGCCGCGGGCTGTCCTCGAACTCTTCGTCAGCCAAGGCTGCTCGGCCTGCCGGCCCGCGAACGAACTCATGGCGGAGTGGAAACGGGATCCAAGCCTCGTCGTGATGAGCCTGCCAGTGAACTATTGGGACTACCTGGGGTGGAAGGACACCCAGGCCGATCCGCTGTTCACGGCCCGGCAGAAGGGATACGCGAAAGCCCGCAGGGGCCAACGGGTCTACACGCCCGAGATGGTCGTCAACGGCGTGGTGTCCTGCGTCGGGTCGGCGCGGGACCAGGTCGTGGAGGCGGTCGACCGGACAGCGCCCGGGACCACGCCCCTTCCTGTCGCCATCCGGGTGCGGGAGGAGAACGGCCTGGTTATCGTCGATGTCGGGGAAGGCACCGGTGAGGCCGAGGCCTGGTTGCTGCCGGTCCGCCGGCACAGCCAGGTCGCCATCCACCGCGGCGAGAATGCCGGCCGCACGGAAACCTACACGAATGTCGTGCGGGCCGTACTGCCCTTGGGGACCTGGGCCGGCGCCACCGTCCGCTTCGAGATGCCGCTGGAGGCGGTTCGGACGAAGGACGCCGACGCATACGTCGTCCTTCTGCAGAAGGCACGGGACGGCCACCCGGGCAGGATCCTCGGCGCGGCCAAGGGACCGGGCCTGTAGCGCACGCCCGGACGGCGTGCGGAGCCTCAGCCCAGCGTCGCGAGGGCCGGGAACGTCTCCAGGAGCCAGAACGCCACGTTGGTGATCCAGCCGGTCAGGAAGGCGATGCCGGTCAGCACGAGGAGCACGCCCATGGCCTTCTCGACCATCGCGAAGCGCGAGCGCATGCGCTTGAGGAGCGCCACGACAGGCTTCATGGCGAAAGCCGCGAGCAGAAAGGGAATGCCGAGGCCCGCCGAATACGCGGCCAGCAGCAGGGCCCCCTGCGCAACGCTCTGCTCCGACCCCGCCACGGTGAGGATCGCCGCCAGCACCGGGCCGATGCAAGGCGTCCAGCCGAAAGCGAAGGCGAGGCCCATCACATAAGCGCCCCACAACCCGACCGGCTTGGCGACGCTGAGGCGCGCCTCGCGGTAGAAGAGCCCAATGCGGAACACGCCGAGGAAGTGCAGGCCCATGACGATGATGGCAAGGCCCGCGACTGTGCTCAGCACGTCGAGATATTGCCGGATCGCCTGTCCGAGCGCGGACGCGGTGGCGCCCAGGAGCACGAAGACGGTGGAGAAGCCGGCCACGAACAGAAGCGCGGCCAAGAGAGCCCGCCAGCGAACCGCGCGGTCGCCCGCGTTCAGCCGGTCGAAGGTCGTGCCTGCCAGAAACGACAGGTAGGGCGGCACCAGCGGCAGAACGCAGGGGCTCAGGAAGCTGATGAGGCCGCCGAGCATGGCGGCCGGAAGGGAGACGCTGAGCATTGAGCCTTCAATCTATCGTGGGGCCGCCGCACAATACCTTGGCGGCCTGTTGGGTTTTACGGGACACATGAGCATGGGGCGCGTCACGACCCCTTCCGCGCCTGCTCGACCTCGCGTTGAACCAGGTCGCGGAGCTGCTGCGGGCCGAAATGGGTCAGCGGCTTGCCGTTGACGAAGAAGGTCGGCGTCTGCCGCACGTTGTTGGCCTTCACGTCGGCGATGTCCTGCTCCAGGACGCGGGTGATCTCGGGCGAGGAAGCCTCGTCCTGGGCGCGTTGCACTTGGAGGCCGGCGACCTTGGCGACGCCCCAGGCCTTGTCCAGATCGGGAGCGCCATGTGCGGCCCATTCCGGCTGGGTGGCAATCAGAGCTTCGAGAACCGGCTCGAACCGTCCTTGCGTGCGCGCCGTCTCCAGGATCCGGACCGCGGTGTCGGCTCCCTCATGGAAAGGTGTGTATCGCAGGACCAGGCGCACGTCCTTCGGGAAGTCGGCGAGGATCTGCTTGACGATGGGATAGAAGGCCCGGCAGGCCTCGCACATCGGATCGAAGAACTCAACGATGGTGACCGGGGCCTCCCGTGGGCCGATGACCGGCGAATGCGGCCGCACGAGAGATTCGGCCATGCGCGTTTCCGCAAGCACGGACGCCTTGCCGTTTCGGTCGTACAGGAAGGCACCGCCGGCAAAGGCGAAGACCACGACCAGGGCCGTCAAGGCAACGAGGAGGCGTTTAGACATTGGATCTCTTTCGGCTGGCCGGGAGAAGAACGGCGATGCCCGTGAAGGCTGTGAGCGACAGGTAGGGGAGCGGCAGACCCAGAACGGTCATGTCGGCGCTGGAGCAGGACAGACCTTGTCCGCAGGGCTTGATCGCCTCGGGGATGATCCCGGCGTACAGCAGCGAGTGGAATGCAGCGACGAGCCATCCGAGCGCGGCGACGGGCAAGGCGTAGCGCCAGACGTCGGCATCCTCGCGGAACGTCGCCACCGCCAGGATGACGGCGAGCGGGAACATGAACACGCGTTGGTGCCAGCACAGATGGCACGGCGTCTGTCCCATGACCTCCCCGATGAACAGCGCCCCGGCGGTTGCGGCAAGCGCGATCATCCAGGCGGCGAACAGGCGCCCCCACGCGTGACGGCTGTCAGGGATCTCCTGATCCGATGGAACCGCCGACGCCTTTGGGGGCAGAGCATGGCCGAGCATGCGATGTGACCCGTTCATGCCTTATCCTCCCGGATCGCCCGCCGGAATTTGGCGAGCGCCGACGGCGCCTCCTCGTGATAGTCGATCAGGGTCACGAGCTCGCCCTTGGCATCGGTCACGATCACCGACGCGGTGTGCTCCATCGTGTAGTTGCCGCCCTCGGTCGGCACCTTGCGGTAGGCGATGCGGAAGGACTTGGCGGCCGACGCGATCTCCTCGGGGGTACCGGTGAGCGCGACGATCCGGGGATCGAAGCTCTCCATGTAGGTCTTTAGCAACTCGGGGGTGTCCCGCTCCGGATCGACCGTCACGAACACGACGTTGAGGCGGTCGGCGTCGGGCCCGAGGTCCTTGAGATGCTGGCTCATCTCGAACAGCGTCGTTGGGCAGACCTCCGGGCAGTGGGTGAAGCCGAAGAAGTACGCTGTCGGCTTGCCTTTGAACGTGTCCTGCGTGACGCGCTCGCCGCGGTGGTTCACCAATGAGAACGGGCCGCCGACGGCCGGCGTGCCTGTGGTCGTGACGACGGTGGGCGGGCGCTGGCCGAGCCACTCCGTTCGGAGCCAGCCAATTGCGATCCCGGTCCCGACAAAGATGACCAGGGCCACCAGTCCCCACGTGACCCACCGTACGATCCTGAGAGTGGATGACATCGCGTTGCCTCAGTGGTTGTGGTGGGCGTTGGCTGCGGCGGGGGCCGCCTGCGCGCCGATACCGCCGACCTGGTATTCGATCTTGAGCACCCCGGCCTTCTCGAACACGAGCATGCCCTTCACCGTCTCGCCTGGCTTCAGGCCCTGGCGCAGATTGACGAGCATGGCGTGCAGGCCGCCCGGCTTCAGCTCGACCGTCTGACCCGGGGCGATCTCCAGGCCTCCGGTGACGGGTTCCATGCGGGCGACGCCCTCGACGACCGTCGACCGATGCACCTCGAAGCGTTCGGCCACGACGGTGGAGCCGCCGACGAGACGGTCAGGCTCCGAGCCCGTGTTGGTGATCCGCATGTAGCCGCCAGCGACCTTGGCGCCGCCGGGCGTTGCCCGGGACCAGGGCGCCTCCACCACGACGGCGCCGGCACGATAGGTTCCAGGGGCCTGGGCCATCGCAGGCGGCATGCTGCCGATGGCGAGGCCCGATAGGAGAGCAACGAGAAATCGCTTCGTCATTTTGGTGTCTTTCGCCCCTCGTCGGGGTGCATCATCACATTTGCAATCAGGTGTCGTGGCCGTCCTGGAATTGCACGAAGGAGCGCCGCCGAGAGGACGGGCCCACAGAGACGGCTTTATTGGGGTGTCCCAGGGTCGACGGCGGCCATGACACAGATGGCCGGCGTCGGCGCGCAGCGACAGCCGCGCGGCTTCCGGCGCTTGGCGCCGGCGGTGTCCTTAGGCTTGTGGGGGCCGGGAGGGCGGAGCCTGGGCCAGCGTCTCCAGAGCGGCATCATCCCCGGGCACCCGAGCCTGTGCAGGGCTGAACCAGCGCAGCATCACACTTGCAGTCGAAACGCCCTGGAGAATTGTTGCATGACACAAGGCCGCAAGCGGACAGGCCTTGGGGCCTTCGGACTTGGATGGCCATGCCGGCGGGCAGCACTGCACCGCGGCCATCGCCATGTCATAGGCCGCGCGGGTCGGATCTGTCGTCGCGGCGGCCGCCGCTATGGGCGCGATCATCCCACGCGCCGCCGCGGGGACGGCGAACGGGGCAAGCACGACGGCAACGACCGCGAGGATCGGGAGCAGACGTGTGATGGCGAGCCATGGCTTCATGCCGCGAACCTCTCACACGAAGCCCGAATTGAAAAGCGCGGCATCCTCACGCGCACGTGACAAATCGCTCGCCACTTCCCTCCGGTAAGTGCTAGCGCCCCGGCGTCATGTCGGCCGAGTGGACGTTGCGCTGCGGAAAGCCGGCGACCTTCTCGCCTCTGCCGGTGGTCGGATCAATCCTGTAGAGCGCGCTCTCCCCACCGTAGTTGGTGGCGTAGAGCGTACCGTCCCTGTCGAACACGATCCCCATGACGCTCGGTGGCACATTGGAGTAGCGGGTCACCTCCGTCAGGGCGGCGGACTTCGGGTCAAGACGGTAGAGGGACGTCGTGGTGGTCGCGTACATCGCGCCATCCTTGGGGTTGGTGGCAAAGTCCATCACGTCCCTGCCGCCCTGGAATGGGCCGACTTCGGTGAACACACCGGTTTGGGCATCGATCCGGTAGAGGCGGTTCTCCATCACTCCGCTGGCGTACAGACCTCCGTCCGGCCCCGGTCCGAGCGCCATGATGCGGACGGTCTTTTCAAGCGGTTCGCCAATGGGTGTCGCCTTCCCTGTGCTCGGGTCAACGACTGCCAGTTGTGACCTGGAGTTCTCGTGCCGCATCGAGTCCGTGACGGTGTAGAGTCTGCCGTCCGCGCCAAAGGCGAGAGGGGCCGAGCCGGGATAGCCGAAGCTGCCGATCACCTTTGTTTCGCCGGTCTTCACATCAAGGGCGAGGAGATCGGTTCCGACACCACCGGTGGAGTAGATGATGGGATCGGCTTGTGCACCGAACGTGGACGTGAGGAGCAGGCCAGTCGCCATGATAAAAAGGCGCGAGACGGACCGCATGTCACCCTCCTGACTGGAACAGCACAAGCGAGGTTACATCCACTGACCCTCGCACGGAAGCTGCACCAGTACCTTGCACGAAGTGCTACGCAGCAATATCCCGGCGCAACGTGGCGAGCACGGTCGCGGCGTCCCTGGGTGGATCGATCAGGGTGAATTGATCCCTCTTCGCATCGGCCTGTTAACTGTTTGCTGTCTGAGGGATCCTGATAATCCGCTTCCAGGATGCAGGGACGTGCCGCCGGAGCCGACGATGATCAATGCGGCACGGGGCAGACCACGACATATCCCCGTCAGCGCCCCGCGGAGGGTCCAATGAGAATTGCTGCTGCCCTGCTCTTCGCCACGCTTGCATACCCTGCCGCGGCCAATCCCTTCGATATCCCGCCCGAGCGGTATGACGAGACGATCAACCCGACCCTGCAACAGGTCGGCTCCGACCTGCGCGTCCGGCAGAGTGCGTGCGCTCCAGCCCGCTGCCGGTTCGTGGCGCGCCAGGTCGAGGTCGAGGTGTCCAGCCCAGTGGGCCGCCCCGCCACAGAGCGGATCACCATCGCGGCCACCTTCCGCCAAGGCGACGATGAGGCGGGGCAGCGCCTCCTTGAGGATACCCTGACAATGATCGGGGCTACCATGGTTGCCTACGATCCCCGAATGGCGGCAGACCAGCGCGGCGAGATCCTGCTGGAGTTGGGGGACGCCGCTCTCAGCGTCGGCGAGGCGCACCGGGACAGCGCCGACATGCACTACGCCCTCTCGTTCGATGACGTCAGCGGGCGTCTGGAGATCACCGCTGCGGCATTAAGTGCGGGCCACGGGTGATGAAGGTTCGGAACGAAACCTGGTGCGACCTGTTAACTCTCGTTTAACTTCTGCCTTGAGATTGCCCATCTCGCTGTGTCAGGTTTGATGAACAAAACCTTAACGGCACGGCGGGGCAATGCGGCAACCTTTCTTTGGGCTTCTGAACGGTCGGCCGTTTCCCAGAAACACGCTTTGCCTCTCTGCCTTTGCCTTGAGCCTCGCCCTAATGGGGGGCGCGGTGCAGGCGCAATCCATGGCCGCCCTGCCGGCCGTCACCCAGCCCGTTGCCAAGGTTGGCGCTGCCAAGCCAATCATGGGCTGGATCCGCTTCTGCGAACAGAACCCGGCGGAGTGCGCCGTTGACCCATCCGAGCCGGCCGCCATCGATCTCTCGGCGAAGGACTGGCAGACCCTCATCCGGATCAACCGCCAGGTGAATATCGACATCAAGGCAAAGACCGACAAGGATCACTGGGGCATCGACGACCGCTGGGACTTCGCCGAGGACGGCTCCGGCGACTGCGAGGACTACCAGCTCGTGAAGCGCAAACTCCTTGTCGAAGCCGGGTTTCCACGCCGGGCGCTGCGCATGACCGTGGTCATCGACGAGGAAGGCGCAGGACACGCGGTCATGATGGTGCGCACCAACCGGGGTGACTTCATCCTCGACAACAAGCGCAACGCCATCCTGCCGTGGCACAAGACCGGCTACGTCTACATCAAGCGTGAGGGCGACGAGGGCATGGCCTGGGCCTCGCTCGGCGGCCGTACATCCCCAACCATGACGGCAAACCAATAGAGGCGGTCGCCGCCTCATGCACCCCGCCCGGCAGTTCGTTGACTGCGGCAGGGATGAGCCGCACGCCCGTCAGGGCGAACGCGGATGCTCGCCGCGAGGAGGGTGCCGCCACGAGCGAGCCCGAAGGGACCAAGCGGGAGCCGCGCGCCGCGCCACGGGGCACGGCGTCATCGGGGCAAATTCGCACGCGGATCAGACTGGACATCAAGCGGTCGTCACGAGCCCATAACGGACGAGCGCCGCAAGCTTGCTCGTGAGGCCTGCCGAGGGGATTGACCCTCTAGCCGCTAGAGGACTTAGCCTGCCCTGGATATCAGGCGGGTCGATCATGAGTGAGAGCATCCTTCGTCTAATCCTGGACGCCCATAGGGCCAGGAGGCGCGGCGGGAAGTCCATTGTGCAGCGGCAGCAGGCGCGCTTCGCCGAGATGGTCGTGTTCGCCCGCACCCATTCGCCTTATTATCGTGAGCTTTATCGGCGCCTGCCTGATCGGGTCGACGATCCCGCCCGCCTGCCGGTCACCAGCAAGAGCGCGTTGATGGAGCGGTTCGACGATTGGGTGACGGATCAAAGCGTAACCCGCGATCAAGTGCGGGCCTTCGTTTCGAACGTGGAACTCGTCGGCGAGCGGCTGATGGGCAGGTATCTCGTCGCCACCACCTCCGGAACCACTGGAACACGCGGGGTGTTCCTGATCGATGACCGGAGCTTGGCGGTGACGAGCGCCATGGCGCTGCGGATGCTGAGAGATTGGCTCAGCTTCAGGGACGTCCTCCGGATCATGGCGGGTGGCGGGCGCACGGCGATGGTGATGGCAACCGGCGGACACTTCGCGTCCGCGGTCGCCGCGGCTCGCCTGCAGAAGGGTCGGCCGGGTCGGGCCGTTCAGGTCCTGTCGGTGCACACCCCGATCCCGGAACTGGTCGCACAACTCAACCGCTTCCGTCCGGTTGTTGTTGCCCCATACGCCAGCATGGCGGCGCTCCTGGCCAGCGAACAGGAGGCAGGCCGCCTCAACATCAAGCCGGCCCTGGTGGCGCTTTCGGCGGAGGGGTTGCCACTGGACGAGTATGACCGCATCGCACGGACGTTCGGCACCAAGGTCGGCAACTCCTATGCCGCAACCGAATGCCCGTTCCTGAGCTACGGTTGCGAGCATGGCTGGCTGCACGTCAACAGCGATTGGGTCGTGTTGGAGCCTGTCGATGCGGACCATCGGCCCGTGCCGCCAGGCGAGCCGTCCCACACCGTGCTGGTGAGCAACCTCGCCAACAAGGTGCAGCCGATCCTCCGCTACGATCTCGGCGACAGCGTACTGCAGAGGCCGGATCCCTGTCCGTGCGGGAACCCGCTTCCGGCCATTCGGGTCCAAGGACGTGCCGCCGATGTCTTGACATTCCCGAGCACCGACGGCCATTCGGTCACAGTGGCTCCCCTCGCGTTCGGTGCCTTGGCGGCTCGGGTGTCGGGGATCCAGGCCTTTCAGGTCGTTCAGACTGCCCCCGCCAATCTCCGCGTCCGCCTCCGGTATGCTGCTGAAGCGGATGCTGATCGGGTCTGGCAGGTTCTGCACGCCGAACTGATGCGTCTGTTGACGGCGAATGGCGCGACGCACGTGCGGATCGAGCGTGCGAAGGAGCCGCCGGAACAATCACCCGGGGGCAAATTCCGCGAGGTCATCCCGCTACGTTAGACACCGGCAACGAGCGGCGCCGACCTGCTCGTCAGGCGCTCCAGCGCGGCTCGGCTTGCCCTGACTGCTGTTCCCGTCAGCCCTGGCCGCGCTAACTAGATGCTGCCCGAAGCAACCCGCGAGGGGCAGGGGCCGCAATGGGTTCGTTGCCTGGCGGCACTTGGATCGCGAGACTGAACCTCTGGAACACGGGATGATCTCTTTCTTCTCACCCTACCGCCACGACTTCGTCCGCATCGCGACCTGTGTCCCAAGGATGGATGTGGCCAATCCAAGCTTCAATGCCGAGCGTACCCTGGAGTTGTTGCGCCAAGGCCATCAGGAGCGCATCGCCCTCATGGTGTTCCCGGAGCTCGGACTGTCCGCTTACTCGATTGACGATCTCTTCCATCAGGACGCCCTGCTCGAAGCCGTCGAGGATGCGATTGGCCGCGTCGTAGCCGACAGCGCCGACCTGCTCCCGGCCTTCGTGGTCGGAGCGCCTCTCCGCTCCAGAGGCCGCCTCTATAACGCGGCGATTGTGATCCATGCCGGACGCATCCTCGGCGTCGTGCCGAAGGCCTACCTGCCCAACTACCGGGAATTCTACGAGCGACGTTACTTCGCCCCTGGGGCGGAGGTCCGCGGCCAGACCATCACCATCGCAGGGGGCGAGGTTCCTTTGGGGATCGACCTCCTGTTCCGGTCGGCGGGCAGTTGCCCGTTCACCTTTCATGTCGAGATCTGCGAGGACATGTGGGTGCCCCATCCGCCGAGCACGGCGGCGGCGCTCGCCGGGGCGGAAATCCTGCTCAACCTTTCAGCCAGTAACATCACCATCGGCAAGGCCGAGGACCGGCGCCTGCTGTGCGGCTCCCAGTCGATGCGCTGCGTCGCGGCCTATGCCTATTCGGCGGCGGGCCCCGGCGAGTCCACGACCGATCTCGCCTGGGACGGTCATGGCGGCATCTTCGAGGACGGCCTGCGCCTGGCCGAGACCGAACGCTTTCCTGCCAATTCCACCATGGCTGTGGCCGACGTGGACCTCGGGCGCCTGCGCCAGGAACGGATGCGGCGCGTCACCTTCCGCGATTGCGGCGACGTGTTGGGGGTCACGCCGGCCGACTTCCGGGTCATTCCCCTGTCCGTCGACGCACCGGAGGAGCCCCTCGCGCTCCGGCGGCCCGTCGAGCGTTTCCCGTATGTCCCGTCGGATCCGAGCAAGCTGGCCGACAACTGCTACGAGGCGTACAACATCCAGGTCCAAGGGCTCGCGAAGCGCCTGCAAGCGACCCGCACCGAGAAGGTCGTCATCGGCGTGTCCGGCGGCCTCGACTCGACGCAGGCTCTTCTCGTGTGCTGCCGCGCCATGGACAAGCTTGGCCTGCCGCGAACCAACATCCTCGCCTATACCCTGCCGGGCTTCGCGACCAGCGAGGGCACCAAGGGCAACGCCTGGGCCCTGATGCGGGCGCTCGGGGTCACTGCATCCGAGATCGACATCCGCCCGGTCGCCCGGCAGATGCTCTCCGACATGGGGCATCCTTTCGCCGAGGGGCAGCCCGTCTACGACGTCACGTTCGAGAACGTGCAGGCGGGCCTGCGCACCGACTACCTGTTCCGGCTCGCCAACCACAACCGGGGCATCGTCGTGGGGACCGGCGACCTGTCCGAGCTGGGACTGGGCTGGTGCACGTACGGCGTCGGGGACCAGATGTCCCACTACAACGTCAATGCATCGGTCTCGAAGACGCTGATCCAGCACCTGATCCGGTTCGTGGCCGCCTCGGGCGACGTCGATGAGACGACCGCCGGCATCCTGCACGCAATCCTGGCGACCGAGATCTCGCCGGAGCTGGTGCCGCAGGATGCCTCGGGGCAGATCCAGTCGACGGAGGCCATGATTGGTCCCTACGCGTTGCAGGACTTCAACCTGTACTACCTCACGCGCTATGGGTTCCGCCCGTCGAAGATCGCGTACCTTTCGTGGCATGCCTGGAGAGATGCGGAAGCCGGCACCTGGCCGCCGAACCTCCCGCCGAGCTCGCATCGGGCCTACGACCTTGGCGAGATCAAGCGATGGCTGCGGGTCTTCCTGGGGCGGTTCATCACCAGCCAGTTCAAGCGCACGGCGATGCCGAACGGCCCAAAGATCTCGTCCGGCGGCTCCCTGTCCCCGCGGGGCGATTGGCGCGCCCCTTCAGATGCGGGATCGAGTGTCTGGCTGGAGGAGCTCGACCGCAACGTGCCGGATGACGAGGCGGCGCTATCTCAGAATGGGTGAAGCCGCGCCTGCTAGGGCGCGGCTCTGGTGTATCGATCCGGAGCGGCTTCGTCGGCGAACGCTCGTCTACCCGCCAATGAACGCAAGCATCCGTTTCAGGACGGAGCGCTCCTCGCCACCTGCGGCTTGGGCCGCCGGCTCAGGCGCTGCCGCGGCAGCAGGGGTCGGTGTCGATGCAGCCTGCCGGACCGATCCGCTGGCGCGGGTCTGCCCCACAGCCGATTTCTGCGAGGCATACGCCAGCGCCGACGAGGGTTCCTGCTTCGGCTTGCCATTGGCGGCGAGGACGATTTCCCGCGGCCCCGCGGCCAAGGCCTCCGGCCGGCTGACGTCGCCAAGGCGGTTCCGGGCGCTTACGTCGACGGCAAGCGAGCCACCGTCTGCCGAGGTGTCACCGGCCAGCGCCTGCCGGAAGGTCTGGTGCTGCCCGCCATCGTCGTAGACCAGCCTGATCGGCTGCACGCCCTTGGCCACCAGTTCGGCGACCTCCTGCTCGTCCCTCTGGCGCTTCTGCGCGACCGCCGCCATCATGGAGGCGCTGCCCCCGAATGCGTACTGCCGGTTGGCCACGGACACCTGCGGCTCCTCCTTGGCGACCTCGAAGTAGTCCGAGCCTTCCTTGAGGTTCTTCCAGAACGCGATGTTGGGGTCGTAGCGGTGCTTGGCCAGGTTCTCGGCCGTCATCCGGAACGGATAGGACTGGAACTGGAAGCCGCGCTGGCCACTGGCGAAGGACTCACGCGCCAGGGCGTAGACCTCGGAGATGGCCTCGTCCGTCATCGCGAAGCAGCCCATCGACGAGCACGAGCCGTGCACCATCAGGTGCGCCCCCGTGCGGCCATGGGCGCGGTCGTACGCGTTCGGGTAGCCGAGATTGAACGACAGGTAGAGCTGCGAGTTCGGGTTCATGGCGGCCGGGGTAACCGTGTAGAAGCCTTCCGGCGCCTGGCGGTCGCCCTCGCGGATCTTCGGCCCGAGCTGGCCCGACCAGCGGCACATCGGGTAGGTCTTGAGCAGCGCGTACTTGCCGTCGCGGCCGCGCTTCCAAACCTCGATCTCGGATTCCTTCTTGTAGGCCCGCATCAGGATCGGGTCGTTCTGCGACATCCCCTTGCTGGCCATCAGCGCCATGGTGGCCGATGGGATCGGCGCGAGGTGCTTCGTCGAGCTTGTGGAGACGCCCTCACTCTGGCAGGCGGCGAGCGCGAGAACCAGGCTCGCGGCCATTGCGATACGCTTCATCATGGGGGACCCCGCATTCCTTAACGACCTGCCCGGACGTTGCTGCCGGACAGTTCCCCAATTTGTCTAAATGGTTAGCTTTAACTCTGTCTTACTGCAAGAAAGCTGTCTTATCGTAAACAAGGCCCATCGGAGGTAGATGGCATCGCCACGTCAGTCCTTCCCGTGCTCAGGCTGGTGATTGGGCGACCTTGAGGTCGCGGCGGGCATCCTTGATGATGGCCCACGACGATTGGAGGAACAGTCCCGCGATCACGACGGCAACAACGAGGTCGGGCCATGGCGTCGCGGTCCAGGCGACGAGGCCGGCGGCGATGATCACCGCCACGTTGCCGATGGCATCGTTCCGGCTGAACAGCCACACGGCCCGGACATTCGCGTCCCCGGTCCGGTGCGGCAGCAGAACCCACGCCGACACGACGTTGACAACCAGCGCAATGACGCCGAACAAACCCATGATCTCGGCCTCGGGCTGGTGGAGCACGAACACCCGGTACGCGGACGTGACCAGGATGCCGAGGCCGAGGAGGCCGAGGAAGATGCCCTGCAGGAGCGCGGATCGCGCCCGCCAGACCAGGCTCCACCCGATGGCGAGTAGGCCGAGCAGCGTGATGGTGCCGTCACCCAGGAAGTCGAGGGCGTCCGCCTTCAGGGCCTGCGACCCGGAAACGAACCCGGCCACGATCTCGGCCAGCCCATAGCCGACGTTGAGCACCACGACGGTCCACAGGGCCCGCCGGTAGGCCGGGGTGACGTGGGAGTAATCCTGGATCTTGTCGTCGTCATCGTCGTCACTCATCCGGGGCGCCTTTCGTGCACGGCCGTTTCGGGACGGGCCGCCGGTCCGCGGGACTTCAGGAGGGCGTCGATCACGAGCAGAACGACGCCTGCGGAGATGAAGATGTCGGCGACGTTGAACGTGAACAGCCGCCAGGCCATCGGGTGGAGGTCGAGGAAGTCGGTCACGGCTCCATCCGCCGCCCGGTCGATCAGGTTCCCCAGCGCGCCTCCGGCGATCAAGCCATACCCGGTGCGCTCGCCCAGATCCGGAGCCCGCAGCGCGAACCAGGTCACGAAGGCGGTCGCCAGCGCCTGCACGATCAGCAGGGTCGTAACCGCTGCCTCCGTGCCCGCCGAGAACATGCTGAAGCTGACACCGCGGTTGAACGCCAGCGCGAGGCTCAGGAAAGGGACAAGGGGCTCTACCGCGTCGGCCAGATGCACGGAGGCAAGGAGCTTGGTCCCAAGGTCGACAGCAGCCGTGAGCGCGATCAGGCCGAGAACAAAGACAGCCGGTCGGGCCCTCATGGCGAATTTCTCCCGACGGGCTTCATCCCGTGCAGGAAGGCCAGGTTCCCGAAGATGGTCCTGCGACGGTAGACCTCCCGGACATCTGCGAACCCCGCCTGCCGCACCAGCACGGGCAGGAGCCCCCGGAGGTTGTCGCGCGTGTTCGGGAAGCCGTCGAAGACCTGCACCGGGACGTAGGCCAGCCGCATCAGGAGGTTGTCCGGTTCGGCCCAGTCCGCGATCACAATGCGGCCTCCCGGGCGGAGGACCCTGAAAGCCTCCGCGAACGCAGCCCGCTTGGTGGGCTGCTCCAGGTGGTGGAACACGAGGCTCGACACCACCGCCGTCGCGGAACCGCCGGCCAGCGGCAGGGCATCCGCAAACGCCTGCTCAAACCGGATGTCGAGGTTTGTTTCGGCGGCCTTGGCCCTGGCACGGCCCAGCATCACCGGGTCGGGGTCGATCCCGATGACGGAGGCTTCGGGACAGGCAGCCTTCAGCATCGACGCGAGCGTCCCGGTGCCGCATCCAAGGTCGGCGATGACATCGCCGGGCTTCGGCGCGATGGTGGCGACGAGCCGGGCCTTCCAGGCGTCCTCGGCCAGGAAGCGGGCGATCAGGCCGTCGTAGAAGCCCGTTAGGCTATGGAGCCCGAGCGCAGGGACGAACGGGCGCGGGTTGGACGTCATCCCATCCTCACGCATTGCCGCGGAAGCGGAGCAGCCGCATGGCATTCGCAGTCACGAGGACGGTCGCGCCCGTGTCGGCGAGGATGGCCGGCCACAGGCCCGTGATCCCGAGGATGGTGGTCACCAGGAACACCGCCTTGAGCCCGAGCGCCACGACGATGTTCTGGCGGATGTTGCCCATCGTGGCCTTGGAGAGCGCGATCATGCGGCCGATGTCGAGCACGCGTCCATGCAGCACGGCGCCGTCCGCCGTCTCCAGGGCCACGTCGGTGCCGCCGCCCATGGCGATGCCGACATCGGCCGCCGCCAGCGCCGGGGCGTCGTTGATGCCGTCGCCGACCTTGGCGACCACCTGGCCCTGCGCCTTGAGCTCGTTCACGATCCGCAGCTTGTCCTGCGGCAGCAGATCGGCCCGGGGCTCGACACCCAGGCTGCGGGCGATGGCCGCCGCCGTCCTGGCGTTGTCGCCGGTGAGCATGATCGGCATGATCCCGCGGGCCTTGAGCGCCTTCAGGCCCTCCATCGCGTCCTCGCGGGGCTCGTCCCGCACCGCGATCAGCCCGACCGGCGCGTCGTTCACGAGGAGAACGGACACGGTCTTGCCCTCCTCCTGCAAGGCGCTGATGCGGGCAGCGGCCTCGGCCGGGAGAGGTGCGATGTCGGCCGCCGCCTTGGGCGAACCCAGATAGAGGCCGCGCCGGCGGAACCGGCCTTTCACCCCCTTGCCGCCGAGCGCCATGACGCCAACGGCGGGAGCGACCTCGATGCCCTCGGCCTGCGCCCGCGCCACGATGGCCTTGGCGATGGGATGGGAGGAAGTCGCGTCGAGGGCCGCCGCATCCTCCAGGACCTCCCGCTCCGTGCCCTGCAAGGCAACGACGTCGGTGACCTTGGGCTTTCCTTCAGTGAGGGTGCCGGTCTTGTCGAGGGCGACTGCGGTCACCTTGCCGAGGATCTCCAGGACTGCTCCGCCCTTGATCAGCAGCCCGCGCCGGGCGCCCGCCGCCAGACCCGCGGCAATGGCTGCCGGGGTGGAGATGACGAGGGCACAGGGGCAGCCGATCAGGAGCACGGCCAGTCCCTTGTAGACCCACTCGCCCCAGGGCTCCCCGGCCAGCAGCGGCGGCAGGATGGCCACAAGGGCGCCGACGACAAGCACGGCGGGGGTGTAGTAGCGCGAGAAGCGGTCGATGAAGCGCTCGGTCGGGGCCTTGGCCTCCTGCGCCTCCTCGACCAGGCGCACCACCCGGGCGATGGTGTTGTCCTGTGCCTCCGCGGTGACCCGCACCCGCAGGGTTCCGTCGGTGTTGATCGTGCCGGCGAAGACTGTTTCGCCCTCGCCCTTGCGCTTGGGCGTGCTCTCGCCCGTAACCGGAGCCTCGTCGATGGCGCTTTCGCCCGAGACGATGACACCGTCGGCCGGGACCCGGTCGCCGGGCCGGACGGCGATCACGTCGCCCACCGCGAGGCTCTCGGCCGCGACCTCCTCCAGAGTGCCGTTGCGCTCGATGAAGGCCGTCTTCGGCACCAGGCTGGTCAGGGAGCGGATGCTGGCCCGGGCCCGACCGGCAGCCACGCCCTCCAGGAGCTCGCCAACGAGGAACAGGAGCACCACAATGGCGGCCTCCTCGGTCTCGCCGATGATGACCGCGCCGACGGCGGCAATCGTCATCAGGGCCTCGATGGTGAAGGGAGCGCCGGCCAGCGCGGCGGAGGCAGCCCGGCGGGCAATCGGCACCAGGCCGATGGCCATGGCGGCGGTGTAGAGCCAGGCCTCGTAGCCCGGCAGGAGCGCGGCCAAGCCCCAAGCGGCTGCGAGGGCCAACCCGCAGAAGAGCGTCAGCCGCCCCTTGGGGGACCGCCACCAGGGGCCATCATCAACCTCATTCGCATGAGGGGGCCGAGCCTCCTCGCTGATGGGCGAGATGCCATAGCCGAGATCGCGGACCACCTTCTCGACCTGCTCGCCCGTGCTGGCTTCCGCCACCCGCAGGCGCAGGGTCTCGGTCGTGGTGGTGATGCTGATGTCGGAGACGCCGGGCACGCGGGTGAGCGCGGTCTCGATCTTGCGGGCGCAGCTGCCGCAGTCCATGCCTTCGACGCGGTAACGCAGACGATCACTCATTGCCAAAAATCCGATTCGATCCTATTTGCCGGGCAGGCTACAACCTCTAGCGGTTAGAGGTTCAAGAGGTTTTTTGCATGAATTTCGCAATTGGCGACCTTTCGCGGCTCACCGGGGTCAAGATCCCGACGATCCGGTACTACGAGCAGATCGGCCTCCTGCCGTCCCCGGTACGAACGGAGGGCCAGCAACGGCGCTATGGTCCGGCCGAGGTGCGCCGCCTCAACTTCATCCGCCACGCACGCGAACTCGGGTTCGAGGTTGATGCCATCCGGCAACTCCTGGGCCTCGCGGATGATCCCACCCGGTGCTGCGGCGAGGCCCATGAGATCACCAGGGCCCATCTCGATGAGGTGAACGACAAGATTGCCCGCCTGACCGCCCTGCGAGACGAGCTTGAGACCATGGTCGCCTGTGACAATCGGCTGGTGTCCGAGTGCCGGA
The DNA here is from genome assembly GCF_009363855.1 of Microvirga thermotolerans. GTDB lineage: Bacteria > Pseudomonadota > Alphaproteobacteria > Rhizobiales > Beijerinckiaceae > Microvirga > Microvirga thermotolerans. The sequence goes on along the minus strand of NZ_CP045423.1, from coordinate 14,988 downwards.
TCATCGAGGTCCTGGCCGATCATGGTCAGTGCGAGCACGCCAAGCACTGATCTTTCGTTGATCCCTGCGTGGAGCGGAGAGAAGATGGCTGGCGGAGCTCGCCATCAATGGATGGTGAAGTCCTTGGGTCGGGCGCTGATCGCGGGTTGCGCTTTCGGCCAGGAACGCCCGGGTGCCGTCCGGGCCTACGTTATCACAACCGTCTAAGGCAGCCTGCCGCAGGCGATCTGAAGGACCGCCAATGTCATGCTCCGACACCATCTTGGCTGCTGTTGATCGCTGGGGAGCCTCGACGCCGCAGAGACTGCTTCACAGGGGTTTGGTCGTCAGCATCGTCTGCGTCTTCTCCCTCGCCGCCAGCCCTGGCGGCGCGGCATCGAAGGTTGAGGAAGAAGCCCTCGCCAGTCTATTCCTTCGAACATGCCTGCGGCACATCGATGACGTATCACAACTGCCATCTCTCCTAGCATCCGAGGGTGGAAGGCGCGTCGAGAGTCCTGCCGAGAGCGCAGACAGCAAGCAAGGGCCGGCCGAGGTTGAAACCTGGGTCCTGGGCACCGGCGGGCTTCCGACCATCGTCCATCTCAAGCGAGGGACCCGGGATGGCCGTCGGTTCGCCCTGTGCTTTGCAAGGCGGGAGAACACGGACGTGTTTGATATCTCCGTCGACACCATCACCCGATCAGTTCCGGTCCGTCCAATCCGGCCGTCCAAGGAGGCCTTCACCATGCGCGCATCGTTCATGGTCGAGCGGAGCGGTCCTCTCCTGGTCGAGGTTTCGGCGGCCCAAGGACCGCTTGTCCGCTTTACGATGATTTCCGCGACGAAACTGCTTGGAACCACTCCGTGACAACCATGCCAGATGTCCAACAATCCAGTTGCCTCTGGGGATGTGGATAGGTCCTGGGTTCACCGTGGTCGCATGCCCCAAGCCAAGCATCTATGAAGAAAGTATTCCTCGGGGAAAGGCCGTCATGGACATTATGTTATGTGAAGTGGTACTGGCAACAGGATTGCTGACGAGGTTCCTGGGTTCGGTTCGATGCTGGATCATGGACCTCGCCAAAGTGTGCGTTTCCTTCACGTCATGTTGGCCAAGGCTCGCTGAGCCGATGGTCACCTGAAAGACAATCACATCGACTGCTGCGCTCTCCATCTCCTGTCCTGATGTCACAGATCGACTACCGCCGAAATGCTCTCCGCATCCTGTTCATCCTGGTGAAGGGTAGCCGACCAGCCCCTGGTGAGGCGGTTGATGGCTTCGATTATGTGTTTCGCGGCGAGACCAAGGTCCAGGCGCTCGATTTTTGGGTACGCTATCCCGACTACTTGGCCGACGAACTGATCTCCCTCTATGAGCGGACAGGCCTCGTCGAGCATCTCACGGCCGCGGAGCAAATCTTTGCCAATGAGGAGCCCGATCTGCGTCGGGTGCCCATGTTGCGTCTGTACTTCGGCGCCTATGAGCCGCTCGACACCGTGCTCGGTTATCTGAAAAGCAGGGGTCTGATCCTCCCCAGATCGCGCCCCATGGAAACAGGCAAGGACGAGCATGACTTTCTGGTGAGTGAGAAAGCTCGCGAGCTTATCCGGCAAATGGTGTCCAAGGTGCAGGAGCTTGCCTGGTACGATCAGCGGGTTGACCTTGTCCTTAAAGTCGCCGACGGCCGGGGCGGCTACGCCCTCAAGAAGCGGCAGCACGAACAAAAAGAATATCACGACGCGGCGCATGGGGATCTCATCCCAACAACGGCCGAGCGCGTCAGGCGGCGTCTCGCCGACCTGCTCGGGAGAGGTGGTTAATGGCAGACGAAGCACGCCGGATCGACGCCGGAACGCTGCTGGCGGAGATCGCAACGAAATCTGGACGCCCGGCCGAGGACGTCCGGGCGGCCCTGACCCGGCATGGTGTGTTCTTCCGGCCGTCCCTTGCCGTTCCGAAACGCCTCTGCATCCGTTCGCTCCGGTTCACCGGGATCAAGCAGGGCGAGAAGGCGGCCGGGCCCATCGATTTTACCTGGAATGACCTCGGTCCGGGCCTTTGGGCCATCACGAGCGGGCGGAACCTGCGGGGCAAATCGACCGTGCTGGGCATCATTCGCTGGTGCCTCAATGGCCGGCGGGGCGACGCCGTGCCGGGCGAGATGAAGGAATGGTTCCATACTGTCGAGTTGGGCTTCACGCTCGACGATCAAGGATATGAAGTCGAGATCGCCGATGCCATCGCCGGGACGGGCACCCTATGGCGGGTTGATGGAAGCACGAAGCGGAGCTTGGCCTCGTTTGCGTCCGAGGACGAGTTCGAGAGCACGATGTCGGACTTCTTCATGGGACAGCTTGGGCTCCAGCTTATTGTCTCTCACGCCGTGCAAGGGGATCGCAGCATCGATCAGCCCCATGATTGGGTATGGTTGTCCGGAGCCCTCGTGATCGAGCCAAACCCGACGGTTCTGTTCGGCGCGGTCGCGACCGGCGGGTTGGCGACCCGGATGATGCAGATGTATCTCGGCGTGCCCTGGACGAGCGCAAACAACGATATCGTCGCCGCACAGGGTCGGTTGCAAAACGAGGCACGGCAGACAACAGCCGCGTTTGATCGGACGCGCGAGCGCCGGCAGGCGAGGATCAAGGAACTGGACGCGGAGATTACGGATCTTCAAAGCAGGCTCAAGGCCCTGCCGTTGGAGGACGATCAGCGAGCCGAATTGCGTCGGGAAAGCGCCAAGTTCGCGGAAGCTGAGAAGCGCCGCCGATCCGCGCTCATGCTCCTGGCCAGCATTGAGGCCGATCTTGAAAGCGCCAAGGATGCTCATGCACGGGCTCGGCGGGACCTGCAGGATTTCAAGGACAGCCGGGCTGCAAATTACGTGTTTCGCTCGCTGGAGCCGGTTTGCTGCCCACGGTGTGACGAAGTTTTCGACGAGGTCCGGCGGGCGGAAACCCGCAACGACCATATCTGTTTGGTTTGCGGCACGCCCGAGGAGCCGGAAGCGGATCCGGGGACCCTTGAGGAGAGCCTCAAGGAGGCGGTAGCGGATGCCGAGCTTGAACTCGCTCGGCAACGCCAACGGCATGAGGCGCTGACGAAAACCATTGCGGACGCCGGCGACGCGATGGACGACGCCGAAGCAGCCTGTCGCGTCATTCAAGCTCGCCTCGCCGCCCCATCCGGGCGCCGGGACGTCGAGATCGACATCCTCCGAAAGCAAGCGCAGCGGGAAGAACTGGCCAAGGAGGACGCCGCAGCGCCATCGCCGAATGGTGACCTGGGCGTGCTTAAGGCCGCCGAGGAAGTGACCAAAGAAGCATACCGGCCTTTGCAGGACGATCTCCTTTCGGAGGTTTCCGGGTTGATCCAGGATTACGCGGTGCGCTTCGGGGTCGAAAGCCTGGAAAGCGTGAAGCTGCTCGGCAACACGAACCTGAGGTTGCACAAGGGCGGGCCGCCCGTCTACTTCGGCAAGCAGACGGCTGGGGAAAGGGTCCGTTTGAAGGTTGCTGCGACTCTTGCCATCATGAAAGTGGCGCAGACGCGGGGACTGGGCCGTCATCCAGGACTCCTCCTGATCGACTCCCCGGGAGCGAATGAGATGGTGCCTCAGGACTTCGACCGCCTGATCTCAGGCTTGGCCGAACTCAGCGGCGAGATTCCCCACCTCCAAGTCTTGGTCGCCGCGGTGAACAGCGAAACCATCCAAAACCATGTGCCACCAGAACGGCGCCGGAGCGCCGCGGGCGATGAATACCTCTGGTAGCCGGATGAGCCGTCTTGACCAGGCAATGACGGTCGCGCTGCAAGCAGGACGAACGCCGTCATCCTCCGGTTTCGGCGGCCTGTCCGCCCTTCTGGCCGAGGTTGAGGTGGTTGCCCAATCGCCGTTCGCGGCCGAGTTTGTGACGCTTGTCATGGACGAGGCGGATGCGGTGGATGGCGCCGCGCCGGAGTTTGTCACAGGAGTTATCGAGCGGCTTCAAAATGATTTCGCCATCAGCTCCATCGTTGACATCCTGGCGGACCGACCGCCCTTGCCGCCCATCTTTGAACAACGTTGCTTCAGGGCTTGGCTCAGGTTGGCATCCTCACGGGAGGCGGCGGTAAGTGTCAGGACAGCCGCCTTGCGGGGCGCGCTCCTCATGAAGAGGGGGAGCCAACGGCGTGCCCTTGAACTCGCCGGCAGGGTGGCGGCCAGCGATCTCGACGATGATCCACATTACCTTGCCCATGCCGCCCGGATCGGTGGACTTCTCCACTCTGAAGCCCCGAATGGCGGGATCGTCGAATTCTTGGAGGCTCTCCGGGACATCGATGGCGCGGCGGACGAGGCCGCGTTCGAACTGGGATTGCATGAGATTGCCGCGGCGTTCAACGGCAGCGGCACGGACGAGATCCGCGGCCACTTCGATGCGGCACGGTCGTGGTTTGAGATCTCATCCGCCAAGCGGGAGTCCCGCTCCGACGCAAAGGTCCTGTCGCTTGCCATTGGCGTGTTAAGCGACTTTCACGATGATCGCCCTGTTGCCTCATCCGAGCGTCTGGACGAACTCAGCCGTGAGGCGTTCGCCTATTCGGCCTATGCTGGCTACCAGGCCGATTTTCTCCAGGGCCTGAAGGCAGCCCAAGTGGCGGCCTGGGCTTCGTTGTCGTTTCGCCTTCACACCGTCGTTGAAAGCCTCGCCCAACCGGGGTGGCTGGACGCGGCGCAGGTCATCGAAAGCGAGTTGCTCACCGTGTACACGGCAAGCAGGACGATCTTTCGGAAAGGGAGCGACGGTGGGGTTGAACGCATCGTCAGACCACGGATCGAGCAGGAAATCTCCAAGAACCGGTCCCAGCTCTTTGTTCTCAGGGAATGGCTCAAGACCAAAGGGATGACCGAGCTTGGTCCCGCGGCCGCCGGACTGTTGGAGAGGGCAGAGGCTGCGTTGATCGGAGACGTCACACCGGACCCTAAGATGGCGGCGACTGTGAGCCCCACGGTCGCCGCCATTCTGGGATCGGGCGATCTGGACTATGAAGCCCAGCAGAGGATCGTCCAAGAGGTTGTCGCCGCATCGGCCTCTCTGGAACAGAGGCAAATATCGCCTCCAATGGCCGAGGCCCTCCACCGGATTGAGCAAGCCTTCCAGGAAGTTCCGGAGTTCAGGTCGAACCCGGAGGTGCGAGCCCTCGTGCTCTCCGTCGTTTGGAAAACCCTGTTATTTCTGGAGGGGCGGCTTGATCCAACCATCGGGGTCGACCCGACCGTGAAGTATCTGTTCCTTCTCCCCAACCAACCCGATCCGCTGGAGAAGGAGCTCCAAGCGGATTTCATGAGGTTTATGCGGACGGCGAAGTTTGGCACGGTCGATGAATGGCGTGGCATCGGTGGCGGGCGTGCCGACGTCGTGCACCAGCTGAACGGGATTAGGTTCGTGACAGAGGTGAAGCGGGAGCTAGAGGATGCCTCCTTTCCCAATCTCCTGAGGTCCTATGGTGACCAGACCGCGCTTTACCAAACGACCAACATACCGGTCGGCATCCTGCTCGTCCTCGACCTGACAACCCGGGATGGCAAGCCAGACCACTTCAAGCAGCTCTACAAACCGATTGTCGGTAACCTCCTCAATGACGGCACCACCCGCGGGGTGCTCGTCGTCAAAATCCCGGCAAGAAAGATCACGCCAAGCGGTGCGACTGAGAAAGCGAAAAAGCTCAAGACGGGGAAGGGGGCTACAACGAAGCAGAACCGAAGCGGGAGCACTCGGAAAGGGAGCAAAGCAGCTCCGCGCTAAGCCGGGCAATGGGATCTTGGGCTCACCCGGTCGACTTCCGGGAAGACTTGCCACAGTCCCTGGAGGGGAAACGAGGAGGAGGCGCAACAAGCCAGTCACGATCCCCGATAAGAGAACGGCGCACCTTAGGGCGCGCCGTTGCAGTTCCAATTCCGGTCCAGCCGCTTTTCCCTCGTGCGCTGTCCATTCGCACGGGCAACGCCGTTAACCTTGGGCTCCTGTGCGGCTTTGCGGATCTAAGTCCTTGTGCCACAATAATAAAGGAGGGCAGTTCGTTTGGTGGAAAGTTTCGCAATATTTGCTGGTCGATTTCTCATTTATTGCGTGACTGTCCACGATTCAGGCCGTCAGACGTCGAGGTTCGCCACGGAGAGGGCGTTCTCCTGGATGAACTCGCGGCGCGGCTCCACGACGTCGCCCATGAGCTTCACGAACAGGTCGTCCGCGTCGGTCACGTCCTTCACCTTGACCTGCAGCAGCGAGCGCACGTCGCGGTCGAGGGTCGTCTCCCAGAGCTGCTGCGCCGTCATCTCGCCGAGGCCCTTGTAGCGCTGCAGCTGCAGTCCCTTGCGGCCGGAGGCGAGCACGGAGGTGAACAGGGTCAGGGGGCCGTCGATGGACGTCTCCTCGCCCTTGCGCACCAGGGTCGCGGGCTTCGCGTAGACGTCCTGCAGGGAGGCCGCGCGCTCGTCGAGCCGCTTGGCCTCCTGGCTGGCGATGAGCCCCTGGTCCAGGGTCACGACCTGCCGCACGCCGCGCACGGTGCGCGCGAAGACATAGCCGCCCTCCCGCACCTCGCCCGTCCAGCCGCGCTCGATCTCCTCTGAGATCGCATCGAGGCGCTGGGCGATGTAGGCCGCAGCCGCGGAGCCGCGCTCGGGATCCTCCGCCACGTCGGGCCGCAGGGCTCCGGCGATCGCCGCCTGCTCCACCACCTTGCGGTCGTAGCGCGAGTGGAGGTTCGAGAGGACTTGGCGCACGAAGCGGGCTTCGTCGATCAGGCCCTTCAGCTGGTCGCCCTGGAACGTCAGCCCGGATTCGAGGCGAAGGCTCGCTCCCTCCGTGCCCGCGTCGATCAGGAAGTCTTCGAGCGCCCGCTCGTCCTTCAGGTAGATCGCCTGCTTGCCGCGGCTCGCCTTGTAGAGCGGCGGCTGGGCGATGTAGAGGTGCCCGCGCTCGATCAGCTCCGGCATCTGCCGGAAGAAGAAAGTGAGCAGCAGGGTGCGGATGTGCGAGCCGTCCACGTCCGCGTCGGTCATGATGATGATGCGGTGGTAGCGCAGCTTGTCGGGGTTGAACTCCTCGCGCCCGATGCCGGTGCCGAGCGCGGTGATCAGGGTGCCGATCTCCTGGCTCGAGAGCATCTTGTCGAAACGGGCCCGCTCCACGTTCAAAATCTTGCCGCGCAGGGGCAGGACCGCCTGGAACGTGCGGTCGCGGCCCTGCTTTGCGGAGCCGCCGGCGGAATCGCCCTCGACGAGCAGCAGCTCGCATTTCGAGGGGTCGCGCTCCTGGCAGTCCGCGAGCTTTCCGGGCAGCGAGGCGATGTCGAGCGCGCCCTTGCGGCGGGTGAGCTCGCGCGCCTTGCGGGCGGCCTCGCGGGCGGCGGCCGCCTCCACCACCTTGCCCACGAGGGTCTTGGCCTCGGCCGGGTGCTCCTCGAGCCAGGCGTTGAGGGCCTCGTTGACCACGTTCTCCACGGCGGGCCGCACCTCGGAGGAGACGAGCTTGTCCTTCGTCTGGGACGAGAACTTCGGATCGGGCACCTTCACGGACACGATGGCCGTGAGGCCCTCGCGGCAGTCGTCGCCGGTCAGGGAGACCTTCTCCTTCTTCGTCAGGCCCGAGGATTCCGCATAGCCGTTGACCTGCCGGGTCAGGGCCGCGCGGAAGCCCGCGAGATGGGTGCCGCCATCCCGCTGCGGAATGTTGTTCGTGAAGCAGAGCACGCTCTCGTGGTAGGAATCGTTCCACCACAGGGCGACCTCGACCCCGATGCCGTCCTTCTCGGAGCGGATGACGATCGGCTTCTGGATCAGCGGGGTCTTGGCGCGGTCGAGATAGCGCACGAAGGCCTCCACGCCGCCCTCGTACATCAGCTCCTCGCGCTTGCGCTCCGCATGGCGGTTGTCGGTCAGGACGATGCGCACGCCGGAATTCAGGAAGGCGAGCTCGCGCAGGCGGTGCTCCAGGGTGGCGTAGTCGAACTCCACCATGCTGAAGGTCTCGGGGCTCGGCAGGAAGGTCACCTCCGTGCCGCGCTTGTCCGGCGCGTCGCCCACGACGGCGAGCGGGGCCACCGCATCGCCGTTGCGGAACTCCATGAAGTGTTCCTTGCCGTTGCGGAAAATGCGCAGCTTCAGCCAGGTCGAGAGAGCGTTCACCACGGACACGCCGACCCCGTGCAGGCCGCCGGAGACCTTGTAGGAGTTCTGGTCGAACTTCCCGCCCGCGTGCAGCTGGGTCATGATGACCTCGGCCGCCGAGACGCCCTCGCCCGGGTGGATGTCGGTGGGAATGCCGCGCCCGTTGTCCGTCACGGTCACGGACCCGTCCGCGTTGAGCGTGACCGTCACCTCGGTGGCATGGCCGGCCAGCGCCTCGTCGATGGCGTTGTCCACCACCTCGTAGACCATGTGGTGCAGGCCCGAGCCGTCGTCGGTATCGCCGATATACATGCCCGGCCGCTTGCGAACCGCATCCAGGCCTTTCAGCACCTTGATCGATTCCGCGCCGTAGGCGTCGGCATTCACGTTGATTGCGGGTTCCGCCATTGAGGATCCTTCGGGCGCGCAGGATGATCGGGATGAAAAGCGCGCCTTGAGTTTGATTCGTTAGATCAACTATTTAGTCGTTCCCGCTTGAAATTTCACCCCCACGCGCGTACGCGCGCGCGAAAAAGCGGCGGGAATCCACGAAAAACACCGGCCCGCGGCGCCTCGAGGGCGTTTCCCTGCGCCGAGGCCGCGGCCAGGCTCGCCACGGCCTCGCCGGCGGGGGCAGCCGACGGCCGCGAAGAACTGCGCCGGGCCTTGCGGAAAAGATGCCGCAATCGAAACGCGAAGCCCCGGACGCGAACCTGGATCCGCGCCCGATGCTTCAGCGCGCCGCGATGGCCGCCGCGGCGCCCGCCATGACGGCCCCCGTGCCGCGGTTGAGGGCGCGCAGGGCCCTGGGGCTCGTGAAGAGCCGCCGGGCGCGGGCCGCGAGGCCGATATAGATCGCGAAGACCACTCCCAGAACCGCGAAGGTGGCCGCCACCAGTTCCGCATAGCCGAGCATCGTGACCTGGGTCAGGTCCAGGATGGTCGGGAGCAGTGCGAGATAGAACACGATGGGCTTCGGATTGCCGAGGGTGAGGGCGAGCCCGCCCAGCAGGAGCCTCACCGGGCTCTCGGCGGCGACGTCGGCGCGCGTGTCGAGGGCCTCCGCCGGAGCCGTCCAGAGCCTGTAGGCCATGTAGAGGAGATAGGCCGCGCCGGCCCACTTGATGATCAGGAACACCCCGTGGAAGGCCTGGGCGAGGGCGGCGAGGCCGAGGACCGCGAAGGTCAGCCACACCACGTCGCCGAGGGCCACCCCGATGCTGAACGCCACCGCCCCCTGCGGCCCCCGCCCCAGGACGCGGGCCACGATGGCGGCGATGCCCGGGCCGGGCGAGGCGGCGGCGATGAAGAGGGCCGTGGCGAAGACGATCAGGCCTGCGAGGTCCATGGCGGTGCGACCGGATGAGGAAACGATTTTGCGGCGCAGTATAGCCCGTGCGCAACAAGGCGCCACCGACGAATCGTGATGGGCCCCATCGCGCCGGACGCGGCCGAAGCGCCCGTCAGGACGCGAGGCCCGGCGCGAGGCGCAGGAGGAGGGGCGTCGCGGTCCAGAACGTCACGTGGCTCGCCGCATGGGCGAGCATGGCGTGTTCCAGGCTGTGCCGTGCATAGAGCCAGCCGAAGAGGAGGCCCAGGGCCCCGTTGAGGACGAGCGTCCTGACGGTCAGGATCTCCCGCGCCGGGTCTGCCGCCGTCGCGAGCGCGCCGAGATGGCCCGCCGCGAAGGCGAGGGCCGCGAGCGCGACGGCAAGCCCCGTGACGGCGATGCGTCCGCGGCCCCCGGTGAGGCGAAGGCCCAGCCAGAGCAGGAGGCTCATCAGCCCGAACCGCATCATCAGCTCTTCCGTGATCCCGCCGTAGAGGAGGCCGAGGGCGCGGCCGCCGGGGGAGACCTCGTCCAAGCGGGGAAGGCCCGCGAAGGCCTGCGGAAACGCGCTCCGGAACAGGAGGTCGGCCGCCGCCGCGGCGGAGGCGAGGAGGACCGCCAGCACAAGGGTGGAGCCCCAGGCTCCCACGGCCGGACCGCCCCTCCCTCCGCGGAGACGGCTCAGGAGGAGAGAGTGCAGGCAGGCCTTCTCGGAAAGCGCGACGCCGAGCGCGACGGCCGCGAGGAGCAGCGCCGTCGGCTGGACGAGGAGGAGCGCAGCGAGGCCCGCATCCGGAAGGTCCGGGGCATCGGGCATGCGGCGGAGCCGGGCGATGCTCTCCCCGAGCACGGGCACGAGGGAGGCGATGCCTGCGAGCCCCAGGCCGCTCAAGGCGAGAAAGGGCTTCAGGAAACGGTCGGTCGCGCTCATGCGACGGCGAGCGGCTCGATCCGCCCCGGAGAGACCTGGAGGATGTCCGCCCGCCCTTCGAGCTCGCCGAAAAGGCCCGGATCCGCCCCGGTCATCCAGACCTGGCCGCCGAGCGATTCCAGGGTGTCGAACAGGCCGGCCCTGCGGCGCGGGTCGAGATGGGCGGCGACCTCGTCCAGCAGGATGAAGGGCGCGATTCCGCTCATGCCGCCCACGAGCCGCGCATGGGCGAGGACGAGGCCGATGAGCAGCGCCTTCTGCTCGCCCGTGGAGGCCATGGCGGCCGGGATGTCCTTGGGGCCGTGGCGCACGAGGAGGTCCGTGGCCTGGGGGCCGACCAGGGTGCGTCCGGCCGCCCGGTCGCGGGGGCGGGACTCGCGCAGGAGGGCCCGGTAGCGGTCCTCCGCGTCGACGGCGGGCAGGGTGGCGACCAGGGCGTCGATCTCTCCCTCCAGGGTCAGGGTGGCGAAGGGGAACGGCGAGGCTTCGTCCCGCGTCGCCAGGATGAGGGCCGCGAGCCGCTCCACCGTCTCCCGGCGGGCGGCGGCCACGGCGATGGCGAGCTCCGCCGCCTCCCGCTCCAGGGCGTCGAGCCAGAGGCGGTCGTCGGGCGTCTCCTCCAGCACCCTGTTGCGCGAACGCAGGGCGCGCTCCAGGGCGTTGACCCGGGCGCCGTGCTCGGCGTCGACCGCGAGCACCAGCCGGTCCAGGAAGCGGCGCCTGTCGCCCGGGGGCCCGCGGAAGAGGCCGTCCAGGTCGGGCGTGAGCCACACGAGGCGCAGGTGCTCCGCGAAGGCGGCGGGAGAGGCGGCGGGTAGTCCGTCGATGCGGCAGATCCGCGAGGCGCGGGTCTCCCCGTCGGGCCGGTCGAGCCCGGTGCCGAGCCGGTGCTCGCCGTAAGGGGTCTCCAGGGCGACGGAGATGGCGAACGAGCCCGGCCCGCCCTGGCGGGCCATGTCGGTCAGCTCCGCCCGGCGCAGGCCCCGCCCCGGCATGAAGAGGGAGATCGCCTCGAGCACGTTGGTCTTTCCGGCGCCGTTCTCGCCCACCAGCGCCACGAGGGGGCGCGAGACCTCGAGCTCCAGGCGCGGATAGGTGCGGAAATCCTGGAGCGTCAGGTGCGTGATGAGGGAGGCGGCGGGAGAGGCGGGGGGCATGGCGGGTCCGACGCCCCTTTTCCGGGAGTCCTTACGAAAGATCAAGCACAACCCGGGCGCCGCCACGTTTCGGCGCCCGCCGGAGCGTCCGTGCGCGACAGGGGCGCGCTCCCGTGGGATGTTCGCGTTTTCGGGCGACGGAAGGAGGGTTTGAATGATCGCCGTGATATTCGAAGTGGAGCCGCGGGAGGGATGCAGGGAGGCCTATCTCGCGCTCGCCGCCTCCCTGCGGCCGCTCCTCGACGGCATCGACGGGTTCATCTCCGTCGAGCGGTTCGAGAGCCTGACACAGCCGGGAAAGATCCTGTCCCTGTCGTTCTGGCGCGACGAGGACGCGGTGAAGGCATGGCGGCTCCAGGCCGAGCACCGCCTCGCCCAGACCCGCGGCCGCGGGGCGATCTTCCGCGGCTATCGCCTGCGCGTCGCCGCGGTCCTGCGCGATTACGGCCTAACGGAGAGGGAGCAGGCTCCTGCCGACCTCCTGGACGCGCCCGCCGCGCCGTCCTGACCGGCCGGCGGCCTCAGACGCGCATCGGCATCAGCACGTAGAGGGCGGACGCGCCCTCGCGGTCCTGCACCACCGTGGGCGAGCCGGGATCGGCCAGCTTGAAGAGGGCCGTGTCGCCGTCGAGCTGCGCGGTGATGTCGAGAAGGTAGCGGGCGTTGAAGCCGATATCGATGGGAGCGGAATCGTAATCGACCTCGATCTCCTCCGTCGCGCTGCCGGAATCCGGGTTGTTGACGGACAGGGTCAGGCGGCCGTCGTTGAGGGCGAGCTTCACCGCCCGTCCGCGCTCGGAGGAAATGGTCGAGACGCGGTCCACCGCCTTCGCGAAATCGGCGCGCTCCACCGTGAGGAGCTTGTCGTTCGCGGAGGGGATGACGCGCTGATAGTCCGGGAAGGTGCCGTCGATCAGCTTGGAGGTGAGCACGACGCCGTCGAAGGTGAGGCGGATCTTGGCGGAGGAGAGCTCCACCGTCACGTTCTCGCTGCCGTCCTCCACGAGCTTGACGATCTCGGCCACGGCCTTGCGCGGAACGATGACGCCGGGCATGCCCTCCGACCCCTTCGGCGCCGGCATCTCGACCCGGGCGAGGCGGTGCCCGTCCGTCGCCACCGCCCGCAGCACGGGAGCGCCGGACACGTCGAGGGTGTGGAGGAAAATGCCGTTGAGATAGTAGCGCGTCTCCTCCGTGGAGATGGCGAACTGGGTCTTCTCGATCAGGCGCTTGAGATCGGCGGCGGGCAGGGTGAAGCGGTGCGGCAGCTCGCCGGCGGCGAGGTCGGGGAAGTCGCTCTCGGGCAGCGCCTGCAGCATGAAGCGCGAGCGGCCGGAGCGGATCTGCATCTGGCCCGCGTCCCCGGGCGTTTCGAGGGAGACCTGGGCGCCTTCGGGCAGCTTGCGGACGATGTCGTAGATCACGTAGGCGGGGACCGTGGTCGAGCCCGCGTCGGTGATGTCGGCCGGAATCGTCTCCGTCACCTCGATGTCGAGGTCCGTCGCCTTGAGGCGGAGGGTTCCTTCCTCGGCGCGCAGGAGGACGTTGGACAGGATCGGGATGGTGTTGCGCCGCTCGACGACGCGGTGAACGTGCCCGAGCGCCTTGAGGAGAGCGGCTCGCTCGACGGTAACTCTCATGGTCCAACACCCATTCTCGTTGGAATTATTGGCCGGCCATCCGGCAGGTGGACGGAGCCTAAGGGCCGGCAAGATTGGCGAAGGTCGGCGGCAAAAGCAAGCTCCGGCCCAGCTTTCCCCAGCTCGGCCCGCTCCAGGCCCGATCCGGGCGGCGCGGCGGCCGCCCGCGGTGCGGGCCGCCTATTCCTGCAGCATGCGCTTAAGGAGCTCGACCTCGTCGGACAGGGCGTTGTCCTCCCCGAGCGCCTTCTCGATCTTGCGCACCGCGTGGAGCACGGTGGTGTGGTCGCGCCCGCCGAACCGGCGACCGATCTCCGGCAGGGAGCGCAGGGTGAGCACCTTCGAGAGGTACATGGCGATCTGCCGGGGCCTGACCACGGCGGCGGTGCGGCGCTCGGACAGGATGTCGGAGCGGGAGACGTTGTAGCGGGAGGCCACCAGCTTCTGGATGTCCTCGATCTTGACCCGCTTCGGCTCCCGGTTGCGCACCAGGTCGCGGATCGCCGCCTCGGCGGTCTCCAGGGTGATGGCCGAGCCGGTGAGGGTGGCGTGGGCCAGGAGGCGGTTCACCGCGCCCTCCAGGTCGCGGCCGTTCGCGGTGATGGCGCGGGCCACGTAGGAAATGACGTTCGGGCTCACCTCGAAGGTCGGGTGGATCGCCTTCAGCGCCTCGATGCGGGTGGTGAGGATCGAGGCGCGCAGGGCCTCGTCCAGGGCGCCCACCTCGACCACCAGGCCTCCGGCGAGGCGCGAGCGCACGCGCTCGTCGAGGCTCTCGAGATCCGCCGGCGGGCGGTCGGCGGCGACCACGATCTGGCGGCCTGAATCGATCAGGGCGTTCAGGGTGTGGCCGAACTCCTGCTGGATCTGCTTGCCCTGGATGAACTGCACGTCGTCGAGGATCAGCAGGTCGATGCCGCGCAGGCGCTCCTTGAAGGCGAGGGAGGTCTGCGCCTTCAGGGAGGCGACGAAGCCGTACATGAAGCGGTCGGCGGTGAGGTAGATCACCCGGCGGCCCTGCGCCCGCACCGCGTGTCCGATGGCGTGGAGGAGGTGGGTCTTCCCGAGGCCGACGCCGGCGTGGAGATAGAGTGGGTTGTAGATCGCCTGGCCGTTCGGGGCCTGGGCGACCCGGTCGGCCGCCGCATGGGCGAGGGCGTTGGAGCGGCCGACGATGAAGCTGTCGAAGGTGAGGCGCGGATCGAGCGGGGCGCCGCCGAGATCGGCCGCGTCGCTCCGGTCCTCCTGGTGGGCCGCGGGGGCCGGCTTGGGCTCGTGGGTCGCCGGTGCGCCGGCCGGAGCCGCGGCCGCGCCCGGAGCGGCGCTCGGCCGCGCGGCCTCGACGGGGCGGCGCATCGCGGCCGCGTCGCGACCGACGGTGCTGCGCACGCCGATCACCACGCGCTCCACGTCCTTCGCCTCGGCCCGGTAGAGGGTGAGGACCCGGTCCGTGTAGTGGGACTCGATCCAGCTCTTCAGAAACCGGGTGGGGACCGTCAGGTAGGCACAGCCGTCGATCACCGCATCGAGTTCGAGGCGGCCGAACCAGCTGGCGAAGATGTCCTCGCCCAGTTCCGCCCGGAGCCGCCGCTTGACCCGGGCCCAGGTCTCGGCCGCGTTCTGCTCGCCGGATGCCTCGACGCCGCTCTCGCTCGGAGCGGCAAAGGTGCGATGATCCTCGCTGCGATACATCAATATCCTCCAAGAGGCTCTCTCCGTTCCGGCGGAGAGCCCCTACGCCACGGCCTGTCCCCAACGTCGGGGACAGACTTACACCAGGTCTCTACAAGAC